>NZ_LSIC01000200.1 GCF_001556045.1 Bradyrhizobium sp. CCH5-F6 | reverse complement strand
GGCGCAAAGCGGCGTCACGGTCGGACGCGCGCCCGCCGTGATCGACGGCGGCCCGACCATTGCGGTCGAACATCGGCCGGCCTTCCGTGAATATGTCGTCGAGCAACGTGTGCCGCCCTTCCGGATTCCGGATCGCGTGGTGGTCGGCACCACCTTACCCGAAAGCGGCGTCACTTATTATGACGTGCCGCAACGCTTCGGGGCCACCACCTATCGCTACACCGTCGTGAACGGCGAGACCGTGCTGGTCGAGCCGCGCTCGCGCCGCATCATCGAGGTGCTGGACTGATCGGCTGACGGAGATCGACTAGATGTCCGGCGCGCCAAATCAGGCTGGCGCGAGCAGTGTTGAACGGACATCAGGCCCCGCCCGTCCTCCCCCCGCCGGGCGGGGCATTTTTTTAAGCACCGTCCTTCCGGGGCGCGTGAAGCGCGAGCCCGGAATGACAGCTGGTGTTTGCCGCGCGAAACGCGCTCAATCCTGGATCTTCGAGAAATCCGCCACCGCGCGCGTGGCGCTGCGGATCTCATTGAGCAGCTTCAGGCGGTTCTCGCGCACCTTCGTATCGTCGTCGTTGACCCGAACCTTCTCGAAGAATGCATCGACCGGCGGACGCAGCTTCGCCATCGCGCTCATGGCGGCGGCAAAGTCCTCCTTGGCCACGGCGGCGCCGGCTTCCGCCGTCACCTCGCCGATCGCTTTCGCCAGCGCCTTCTCCTCGTCGAGGCTGTAGAGCGCGGCATCCGGCGCGCCGTCGAAGCTGCGCTTGTCCTTCTTCTCCTCGATCGAGAGGATGTTGCTGGCGCGCTTGGTGCCGGCGAGCAGGTTCTTGCCGTCGTCGCTCTCGAGGAACTTGCCGAGCGCCTCGACGCGGCGGACGATCATCAGGAGATCATCCTGGCCGCCGAGCGCGAACACGGCGTCGACAAGATCGTGCCGCGCGCCCTGCTCGCGCAGCTGGACCTTGAGGCGATCGGCGAAGAAGGCGAGGAGGTCGCCCGGAAGCTTCTGGGCGTCGGTCGACTTTGCTGACAAGTCAGCGAGTGCGGACGCCGCCACCTTCATGAGCGACAGACGCAACGCGTTCTCAGCAATCAGCCTGATCACGCCGAGTGCCGCGCGCCGCAGCGCATAGGGGTCCTTGCTACCCGTCGGCTTCTCGTCGATTGCCCAGAAGCCGACCAATGTATCGAGCTTGTCGGCAAGCGCCACCGCGACGCTCACCGGATCGGTCGGCACACGATCGGCAGGGCCCTGCGGCTTGTAGTGCTCCTCGCAGGCGGCAGCGACGGAGGCGTCCTCGCCCTGCGCCAGCGCATAGTACTTGCCCATCAGGCCCTGGACCTCAGGGAATTCGCCGACGACTTCGGTCAGCAGATCCGCCTTCGCCAGATGCGCAGCACGGGTCGTCTTTGCGACGTCGGCGCCGACCAGCGGCGCGATCTCCGCGGCAAGGCGCTCGATGCGCTTGATGCGTTCGGCCTGGGTGCCGAGCTTCTCGTGGAACACGATCTGATCGAACTTCGGCAGCCGATCCTCGAGCTTGGTCTTCAGATCGGTCTCGTAGAAGAACTTCGCATCGCTCAACCGCGCGCGGATCACGCGCTCGTTGCCGGCGATGATGGTCTTGCCGCCGTCGGTGGCCTCGATGTTGGCGACCAGGATGAACTTGTTGGCGAGCTTGCCCGTTTTGGGGTCGCGCACCACGAAGCACTTCTGGTTGTTGCGAATGGTGGCGCGGATCACCTCTGCGGGCGTCGCCAGGAACTCCGGCTCGAACGAGCCCATCAGCACGACCGGCCATTCGACGAGGCCGGCGACCTCGTCGAGCAGGTTCTGGTCCTCGACCAGCTCGAAGCCCTGCGCAAAGGCGAGCTGCTTGGCGTCGGTGATGATCGCGTCCTTGCGGCGCTCGGGATCGAGCACGACCTTGGCGTCGAGCAATTTCGCTTCGTAGTCCTCGAAGCGGCGTACGGAAATAGCCGCGGGCGCGAGGAAGCGATGGCCGTAAGTGGTCTGGCCGGCCTCGATGCCATCGACCTCGAACTTCACGACGTCAGGCTCTTCGGTCTCGAGCCCAAAGGTTGCGGTAATCGCATGCAGCGGGCGCACCCAGTTAAGCGAGCCGGGTTTTCCGGACCGAGCACCCCAGCGCATCGATTTCGGCCACGGGAAGGTGCGGATGATGACGGGCAGGATTTCCGCGAGCACGTCGATCGCGTCGCGACCGGGCTTCTCGATCAATCCGATGTAGAAATCACCCTTGGGGTCGCGCTGGATCTTGGCTTCATCGAGCGACTTGAGGCCTGTCGCTTTCAGAAAGCCCTGCACGGCCGCGTCGGGCGCGCCCACTTTCGGTCCGCGACGCTCGGTCTTGAGGTCGGGCTGGCGCGCAGGGATTCCGTGCACGGTGAGCGCGAGGCGGCGCGGCGTCGCGAACGCCTTCGCGCCCTCGTAGACGAGGCCTTCGGCGACGAGCTTGTCGGTGACCATGCGGCGCAGATCGTCGGCCGCCTTGGCCTGCATGCGCGCGGGGATTTCCTCGGAGAAAAGTTCAAGCAAAAGATCGGGCATCAGGCCGCTCCGCCCGCTTCAGTGTGGATCCAGGCCTCGCCGCAGGCCTTGGCCAGCTCTCGCACACGAAGAATGTAGCTCTGCCGCTCGGTCACGGAGATCACACCGCGCGCGTCGAGCAGGTTGAAGACGTGGCTGGCCTTGATGCACTGGTCATAGGCCGGCAGCGCCATCAGATGCGCCTCGCGTTTATCGTCCTTCCAGCCGGCGTCGAGATATTTCCGGCACGCCGTCTCCGCCATCTTGAACTGCTCGAACAGCATCGCGGTGTCGGCGACTTCAAAATTGTGCTTCGAATATTCCCGCTCGGCCTGAAGGAAAACGTCGCCATAGGTGACCTTGGCATCGCCTTCGCGTCCGTTGAAGTTGAGGTCGTAGACGCGGTCGACGCCTTGCACATACATCGCGAGCCGCTCGAGGCCATAGGTGAGCTCACCTGCGACCGGCGCGCATTCGAAGCCGGCGACCTGCTGGAAGTAGGTGAACTGACTCACCTCCATGCCGTCGCACCAGCATTCCCAGCCCAAACCCCACGCGCCCAGCGTCGGGCTCTCCCAATCGTCCTCGACGAAGCGGATGTCGTGCACGGCGGAATCGATGCCGATCGCGGCGAGCGACTTCAGGTACAACTCCTGAAGGTTCGGCGGCGATGGCTTCATGATCACCTGGAACTGGTAGTAGTGCTGCAGCCGGTTCGGGTTCTCGCCATAGCGGCCGTCCTTGGGCCGACGCGAGGGCTGCACATAGGCCGCGTTCCAGGGCTTTGGCCCGAGCGCGCGCAGCGTGGTCGCGGGATGGAAGGTGCCGGCGCCCATCTCCATGTCGTAGGGCTGCAGGATCACGCAGCCCTGCTCGGCCCAGAACCGCTGGAGCGCGAGGATGAAGCCCTGGAACGAGCGTTCCGGGCGCATATGGGCGGGCAATGAGGCGTCCATCGTCAGATCGGGCTCTCGCGGGGGGTTTTGAATCGCGCGGGACCGTATCGACGGCGGGGATGGGAATCAAGGCGAAGGGGGCGGATTCGGCCGTCATTCCGGGGCGCCCGCAGGGCGAGCCCGGAATCCATTGCGCCGCTTGCTCCGTGGTTCGATGGATCCCGGGTTCTCGCTTCGCGAGCCCCGGAATGACGATTGAGCGGAGAGCCCCCCTAACCCGGCCGGTAAGCTCCGGTCACGGGGTCACGCTTCAGCGTCTGGATGTCCCCCATGCGGGCGGCTTCAGTGACGCGCGACAGGCGCATCTCCTCCAGCTCCTGGTTGATCCTGACGGCGGTCTTGCAGGCCCAGCGGACCACGGCAAGCCCACCCAGGACGCCTGCGAAAGCGACGAACGGCGGCATCGGTCGATCCTCGTCTAGTGCTCAGCCCCCACTTGCATTGTTGCGCAGACGGGCCTGCGCCGCAATCGGAGGGTCGGGGGCCAAATGGCGCGGCACGGCGCCGCCTAGAACCCGAATTTCGCCCAAATGGCGCGCGTCTCGACCGCCGAGATCAACTCATCCGGCAGGCTGGCCATTGATTCCAGGGCTGAAAGCTGCCCCGCGCCGGGCGATTTCCGCCCCAAAAGGCCGGAGAGCAGCCCGGTCGGCTGCGCGATCACGGGGGTGAGAACCTTCTCGCCATAGCGGGCACGAAGAGTTGAGCGGAGATCGCCGATGCTGTCGGCGAGCCCCAGGCCGACGGCGCTGTCGCCGGCCCAGTATTCCCCCGTGAACAGCGTGTCGTCCGCTCCCTTCAGGCGAGCGCCGCGGCTCTCCTTGACCAGCGAAATGAAGATCTGGTGGATCTCGCGCTGGATCGCCTTCAGCCTTGCGACGTCGTCAGGATTTTCGGGAAGGAAGGGGTCGAGCATCGCCTTGTGTTCGCCGGCAGTATAGAGGCGCCGCTCGATGCCGAGCCGCCTGATCGCCTCCTGGAAGCCAAAACTGCCGCCGACCACGCCGATCGAGCCGAGGATCGAGGACGGATCGCAGATGATCTCGTCGCCCGCGCAGGCGATCATGTAGCCGCCGGAGGCCGCGACGTCCTCGACGAAAACGAGCACCGGCAGCTTCTTCTCCGCCGCGAGCTGCTTGATGCGCAAGTAGATCTGGCGCGACTGCACCGGCGAGCCGCCAGGAGAATTGATCACCAGAGCCACGGCCTTGGCGTGGCGATAGGAGAACGCGCGCTCGAGCACCCGCGCGACGCCGGCGAGCGTCAAGCCGGGGCGCAGCGGCGTCACCGCACCGATCACCCCTGACAGCCGCACCACCGGCACCACGGCCGTGCCCGGCCGGAAGCGCGCCGGCAGATATTGCATGAGCTTGTCGGCCAGGCCGGAACTCTCTCGATCGTTCAATTGTTCGGCCATGCCGTTACCTCTGATTAACCATTTCTTATCACGCGAGTGTCATTGGAAGTGCCCGTAACGTGTTTTGCAGATTTCCGCTTGGGAAGCTGCAATGAGGCAGCGGAGAACACCATGAAAATCTACCTGCTGATGCTGCTGATCGGGGCGCTGTTCATGGCGATCAGGCTGACGACGCCACAAGAGCAACAGCCGGAATCGCTTCCGCGGTAAGCCGTCACGGTTCCCCCAGCGGCAACGCCGCTCTCCCCTCCAGAATTGCCGTCACATCGTTCTTGAGCAAGCGCGACCCGTCGTTGAGAATTAGTCCCGGCAGCAATCGCGTCGGGGCCCGGCCGCCTTTCACCGCGCGCACCAGCACGCGGATCGCCGGCCGCTCCGCTTCGCCGTGAACCGGCAGGATCGAGAGGCTGCCGAAACCGCGCGACAGCGCCGCCAGAACATCGCCGATTCCATCTGCACGCCAGATCAACGTCAGCACACCATTCGATCGGAGGACGCGCCGCGCCGCATGCACCCACGCATGCAGCGTCTCCTCCGTCGCCACATGCGCGGTATGACGCGCCCGATCCGGCGAGCCGCGATGCCGGGCCGGATCGTTGAAAGGCGGATTCATCAGCACGACGTCGACGCTGTCGGGCGCAAGGCCGCTTGACGCGAAGGCCTGCGGCTCGGCCGTGACGTCGAGCACGATCGTCTCGGCGGCTATCGCATTCGCCTGCGCATTGCCGCGCGCGAGCTCGGCCAGTTCCGGATCGATCTCGACGAGGCTGAGCCTGATCCCGGGGATGCGACGCGCCAGCGCCAATCCGGCCGTGCCGACGCCGGCGCCGAAATCGACCACGCGGTCTCCCGCCAGCGCGTCGGTCGCCGCCGCAAGCAAGATGGCGTCATGCCCGGCGCGATGGCCGGATCGCATCTGTTTCAGCCGCAATTGCCCGCCGAGAAAGGCGTCCTCGGTAATGTCTGCGGCCTCAATCATCGCCACGCAGTTCGTGGCTGAGGCCGGCATCGGTGAGCAGCTGGCGGGCCTCCTGGGCGTCGTCCTCATGAACCAGGATCCGCCGCGGCAATATGCCGAGCGAGCCCTCGATGATGCTCATGTTCTGGTCCAGCACCAGATGATGGATGTTGGCACCGTCGAGCAGCGCGCCAATCGCCGACACCAGCACCATGTCGTTGGTCCGAACCAGTTCACGCAAACGCAGATCTCCTGCCTGAAAGGGGGATGCGGCAAATGTCATGGTTCCGAGGTCTTGCCGCGTCCGTCGCCAGTTTCTATTGTCTTTCCATCAGAATAGCCCTTCCGGGGCAAATATTGGAGACCGGCGTGGCCGTCATCGTACCTTTCGAAACTCCCGGCGCGTCGATCGAAGAGCTGGTTGCCCTTGTCGCCCCTGACATGGAGCGCGTCAACGCCACGATCCTGTCGCGGACCGGCTCCGAGGTGACCATGATCCCGGAGGTTGCCAACCATCTGATCTCCTCCGGGGGTAAGCGGCTGCGGCCGATGCTGACGCTCGCGATGGCCAACCTCGCCGGCTACACCGGCGACGGCCATATCAAGCTCGCGGCCTCCGTCGAGTTCCTGCACACCGCGACCCTGCTCCACGACGACGTCGTGGACGAGAGCGAGATGCGGCGCGGCAAGCTGTCGGCACGGATGCTCTGGGGCAACGAGGCCAGCGTGCTGGTCGGCGACTTCCTGCTTGGGCAGGCCTTCCGCATGATGGTCGAGGTCGGCTCGCTCCGCGCGCTCGACATCCTCTCCGCGGCAGCCGCGACCATCGCCGAGGGCGAGGTGATGCAGCTCGCCGCCGCCAAGAACACCGCGACCACCGAGGACGAATATCTCGCCGTGATCCGCGGCAAGACCGCCGAATTGTTCGCCGCCGCCTGCGAGGTCGGGCCCGTCATCGCCAACCGCCCGAAGGCGGAGCAGACCGCCTGCCGCTCGGTCGGAATGAATCTCGGCATCGCCTTCCAGCTCGTGGACGACGTGCTCGACTATGGCGGCAAGAGCGCCAAGCTCGGCAAGAACACCGGCGACGATTTCCGCGAGGGCAAGATCACCCTTCCGGTCGTGCTCGCCTTCCGCCGCGGCAACGACACCGAGCGCGCCTTCTGGATCCGCGCGCTGGAGCGCGGCGAGATCGGCGACGGCGATCTCGATCACGCCATCGGCCTGATGAACAAGCACCGCGCGCTCGAGGATACGCTGAGCCGCGCCCAGCACTACGGCGCCATGGCCGTCGACGCACTCGCGCTGTTCCCGTCCTCGCCGATGAAGAGCGCGCTGGAGCAGGTCGTGGCGTTCTGCCTGGCACGATCGCATTAGGGTCTGCACACTGCCTCCCACGATGTCGTCCCGGCCTAGTGCGCGACTGCGCACGGGGACGACGCTGTTGGAGTAGCGTCCGCGACTGCATCGACACGTCATTGCGAGCGCAGCGAAGCAATCCAGAATCCCTCCGCGGAGACGGCCTGGATTGCTTCGCTGCGCTCGCAATGACGGCGTAAGGCGCGACGGCACCGCTCGCTCCCGTGTCCAGCGACTGCTCTTCATCTCATCACCAGAGCCCGGGCCTCGCATGTTCCGCGCGATCAGGCCCGCAGCCTAGTAACTTGCATTTTAAAAGTTACTGCCCTAATCTCCCGCATATGCAGCCCAAATCGCCCTCCATCCAGGAATGCCCCGTCGGCCGCGCCGTGGAGACCGTCGGCGAATGGTGGAGCATCCTGATCCTGCGCGATGCGTTTCAGGGCGCGACGAAGTTCGACGAGTTCTCGCAAAGCCTCGGCATCGCGCCGAACATCCTGTCGCGTCGGCTCGCCCATCTCACCGCGAGCGGCATGTTCGTCCGGCGCCGCTATCATGAGCGCCCGCCGCGATACGAATATGTGCTGACGGACAGGGCGCGGGATTTCTTTCCGGTGATCGTCGCGCTACTCGCCTGGGGCAACAAGCATCTCGCGCCCAAAGGGGAGTCCATCCTGCTGGCGAACCGGAGCGACGTACGCCCGCTCGATCCGGTCGTGGTCGACGCCGCCGACATGCGCCCGATCACGCTCGCCAATGCGGTCGTCATCGCGGGGCCGCGCGCCAGCCGCGGCATGCGCGCGCGGCTCGCTTCGCTCAAAGCCATGAACCCGGCCGTTGCGCCGGCTGGAGACTGACATGCGTCGTATCGTCGTGACGGGAATGGGCGCCGTGTCGCCGCTCGGCTGCGGTGTCGAATTGTCCTGGCGGCGGCTGCTGGCCGGCCAAAGCGGGCTGCGTCCGCTGCCGCAATGGTCGGAGGCGCTGCCGGCACGCATCGCCGGCCTCGTGCCCGACAAGGCCGATGACGCCGAAGGCGGCTTCGATCCGGCGCAGGCCGCGGCGCCGAAGGACCAGCGCAAGATGGACCGCTTCATCCTGTTCGCGCTGCTCGCCACCGCGGAAGCCGTCGCGCAAGCCAGATGGATGCCGCAGGACGCGAGCGCGCTGGAGCGCACTGCGACGATCATCGCCTCCGGCATCGGCGGCTTTCCGGCGATGGCGGAGGCGGTGCGCATCACCGAGCATCGCGGTGCGCGCCGGCTCTCGCCGTTCACGGTCCCGTCGTTCCTCGCCAATCTCGCCGCCGGCCAGGTCTCGATCAAATACGGCTACAAGGGTGCACTGGGCACGCCGGTCACGGCCTGCGCCGCCGGCGTGCAGGCGATCGGCGATGCCGCACGCATGATCCGCGCCGGCGAAGCCGATGTCGCGATCTGCGGCGGCGCGGAGGCCTGCATCGACATCGTCAGCCTCGGCGGCTTCGCCGCGGCACGCGCACTGTCGAGCGGGTTCAACGACGAGCCCGCGCGCGCCTCGCGGCCGTTCGATCGCGACCGCGACGGTTTCGTGATGGGTGAAGGCGCCGGCATGCTGGTGATCGAGGCGCTGGAGCATGCACTGGCGCGCGGCGCGACGCCGATCGCGGAGATCGTCGGCTACGGCACGACCGCGGACGCCTATCACATGACGTCGGGTCCGCCCGATGGCGACGGCGCCCGCCGCGCCATGGAGATCGCGCTTCGGCAGGCAAATCTCTCGCCCGCGGATGTGCAGCACCTCAACGCTCATGCGACCTCGACGCCGGCCGGCGACGAGAGCGAGCTCGGCGCGATCGCGGCGCTGTTCGGCCGTAACCGCGGCATTGCCGTCAGCGCGACCAAATCGGCCACCGGCCACCTGCTCGGCGCCGCCGGGGGCCTGGAGGCGATCTTCACCGTGCTTGCCTTGCGCGACCAGATTGCGCCGCCGACGCTCAATCTCGAGAATCCGGATCCCGGCGCTGATGGCATCGACATCGTTGCCGGCGCAGCGAGAGCGATGCCGATGCAAAACGCCATCTCGAACGGGTTCGGCTTCGGCGGGGTGAACGCCAGCGTGATCTTCCGCCGGATGGGCTGAGCGAAGAAGACTTGCAATCGCCGGTCGCTCCGCTACGAAAACAGGATGATCCTCGAAACGAACTTCTGGCTATTCCTGGCCGCAGCCTGTCTGATTGCCGCCGTTCCGGGCCCCGGCATTTTCTACGTGGCGGCACGAACCCTGTCGGAGGGGCGCGGCAGCGGTTTCGCATCGACCGCAGGCACGGCGCTGGGCGGGCTGGTGCACGTGGTCGCGGGCGGCCTCGGCATCTCCGCGATCATCCTTGCCAGCGCGGAGCTGTTTGCCGCCGTGAAATTCGTCGGCGCGCTCTATCTCGTGTGGCTCGGCATCAAGACGTTTCGCAGCGCCGGCCGCGCGCTGTCGCTTGAGAGCGAGCCGATCGGCGACAAGCGCGCATTCCGCGACGGCGTGCTGGTCGAGGCGCTGAACCCGAAGACCGCGGCGTTCTTCCTCGCCTTCATTCCGCAGTTCCTCGGTCCCTCGGGAGCGAACCCGACGCTGCAATTCATCATGCTCGGTGCGATCTCGGTCGCGCTCAACACGCTCGCCGATGTGGTGGTGGTGGTGGTGCTGATGGCCTCCGCAACACGCTCGCAGCTGATCGGACGGCCGCATTTGATGCGGCGCCTCACCCAAAGCTCGGGCGTCTTCATCGCCGGCCTCGGCCTCTCGCTTGCGCTGGCGCGGCGGCCGGCAAATGGCTAGCGCCCCGCAAAGCCGCTTCTACGAATCGCACGGCCTGCGGCTGCATTACGCCGACTGGGGCAATGACGGCGCGCCACCTCTCCTCCTGGTCCATGGCGGCCGCGATCATTGCCGGAGCTGGGATCACATCGCCCGCTCGCTACAACCGCATTTTCACGTGCTCGCACCCGACCTGCGCGGTCATGGCGATTCCGACTGGACCCGGGGCGGAAGCTACGCGCTGACGGAATATGTCTACGATCTCACGCGGCTCGTCCGCACCATCGCGGCGCCTCGAGTCACTCTCATCGGCCATTCGATGGGCGGCATGGTCAGCCTGATCTTTTCGGGCTCGTTCCCCGAGCAGGTCGCGAAGCTTGTCGTTCTCGACGGCGTGACCATGTTGCCGGATACGCCAAAGCCGCCGGCGCATGAGCGCATCGGCAAATGGGTCGGCCAGCTCGACAAGCTGCACGACCGCACGCCGCGCCGCTATGCAACCCTCGAGGACGCCGCCGCGCAGATGGTGCTTCACAACAAGCGGCTGTCCCGCGACCTCGCGATGCATCTCGCCACCCACGGCGCGCGGCAGAACGAGGACGGCACCTACAGCTGGAAGTTCGATCCCTACCAGCGTGCCTCTGCGCCGCACCGGCTCTGGCCGGACGATCACGTCGAGCTCTGGTCACGCATCGCTTGCCCGACGCTGCTGCTCAATGCGGGCGAAAGTTTTCTGGGCGGCGCCAGGGCAGCAGGTCTGGAGCGGTACTTCTCGCAGGCGCGCATCGAGACCATCGCGGGCGCGGGACACTGGCTGCAGCACGACAAGCCGCAGGAGGTATTGGGCAGGATCCGGCAGTTTCTCGGGCTCGACGAGGATGGTGCGGGATAGTCCCGATCCATAGCCCGCATGAGCGCAGCGACATGCGGGACGCCGAGGGAATCCCGGATGTCGCTTCGCTCATCCGGGCTACTCAGGGTCGTCGGAGAAGGATCTAGCTCAGCATCCCAGCATGCACCCACCAGCCGGGGTGACCGCGCCGGATCTTTTCGGCGGCGGCATGCGCTTCAGCAGGCGCGCCATAGATCGCAAAGCACGTGGCACCCGAACCCGACATGCGCGCGAGCTTGACGCCGGCGGATTCCCGCAAGGCTTCCAGGACCTCGCCGATGACAGGCTCGATGCGCATCGCAGGCGCTTCGAGGTCGTTGGCCACCGTTTCGAGAACCTCGACCCAATCGGCGATCGAGGCGCCCTTCTCCGGCCAGGCCGGTGCGCGGATGACGTCGGTGACGCCGACCAGAAGCTCGCCGTTGCGCAGGCCCAGCGCCTGGAACACGTCCTTTGTGGCGACCGGCACGCGCGGATTGACCATGACGCAGGGCATGCTCGGCAGCGCGAGCGGCAACAGCTGCTCGCCGACGCCGGTCATGTCGCAGGCGCGCGAGACGAGGCACACCGGGACGTCCGCGCCGGTCGCGAGCGCGACCTTCTGCAAGCGCGGATCATCGAGCGACAGATCGTTGAGACGCGCCAGGAGCCGCAGCGCCGCCGCGGCATCGGCCGAGCCGCCGCCGATGCCGGCGGCAACCGGCAGCACCTTGTCGAGCGTGAAGGCACCGAGCTTCAGGTTCGGCACCGCCTCGGCCAGAAGCCTGGCGGCTTTCAGCACCAGATTGTCGGCGGTATCGCCGCAAGCCGCGGCCAGTGGTCCGGTGGTGGTGAGCTTCAGCTGTGCGCCCGGCTCCAGCGTGAGCCGGTCGGCACAGTCGGCGAACGCAACCACGCTTTCGAGATCATGATAGCCGTCGGCACGACGACCGACGACGCGAAGGCTCAAATTGACCTTCGCCCGTCCCTCTTCAATCAACGCCGGCATCGGCGACACGCCCCCAACTTCACCCGGTCTAGCCGCCCTTGCCGTCGTCCTTCTTCTTCTCGGCCTGCGCCGCGGAAGAGTTCGAATTGTCGTCGACGAGTCCGTTGGCGATCTTGGCCTCGATCTTCGGCAATTCTTCCGGCTCGGGCTTGAGATCGCGCGCATGCGACCACTGGAATTTCGCTTCCAGCGTGCGGCCGACGCGCCAATAGGCGTCGCCGAGATGGTCGTTGATGGTGGGATCTTCGGGCTTGAGATCGATCGCGCGCTCGAGGTGCTTCACCGCCTCTTCGTAGTTGCCGATGCGGTAGTAGGCCCAGCCGAGGGAATCGACGATGTAGCCGTCGTCGGGACGCTGCTCGACGGCGCGCTTGATCATCTTCATGCCTTCGTCGAGATTCACGCCCTGGTCGATCCAGGAATAGCCGAGATAGTTGAGGACGTGAGGCTGGTCAGGCTGGAGCTCCAGCGCCTTCTTCATGTCGGCCTCGGCCTTGGACCACTGCTTCGAGCGCTCCTCGCAGATGCCGCGATAATAGTACCAGACGCTGTTGGCCTTGTCGTTGCCGGCCGGCAGCACCTCGATGCCTTGCGAATAGGTCGCGCCGCAGTCGCCGAACCTCTTGCGGCCGCGCTCGATGTTGCCGAGCGCCATGATGGCTTCGAGATCCTTGGGATCTTCCGCCGTGACGCCCTTGAGGATCTTGATCGCCTCGTCGGTGCGGTCGGCGGAATCGAGGTCGATGGCGAGCTGGATCTGTGCATTGCGCTTGAGCGGCGAGGTGGCCGGCACGCGCTCGTAGACCTTGATCGCCATCTTCGGCCGCTTCACCGATTCATAGAGGTCGGCGAGCGAAAGCAGTGCCAGCGGATGGCTCGGCTGCAAATAGAGTGCAAGCTGGAGGTAGACCAGCGCCAGATCCTCACCGCCGCGGCGGGTCAGCGTGGCACCGATGCCGTAGAGCGCCTCAGCGGCGCCGGCCTGCGCGGAATCGACCAGTGGCGGCATCTTCTTGCCGGCCTTGGTCTCACGCAGGCCTTCCTGGATCAGCGGATGGCGCGCGAGCTTCTTGTCGAAGGCCTGGTAGACTGTGATTGCGGCGGCGGAATCCTTGTTGCGCGACAGCCAGCGCGCGTAGGCCTCGGTGACGCGCAGCATGGAATCGTCGAGCTTGTAGGCGCGCTCGAAGCGGGTGCCGGCGTCCTTCTCCTTGCCGGCGAGCTCAAGGATCATGCCGGTGTGAAGGTCCTTGAACAGCGGATACCATTCCGGACCTGCCAGCTTGTCGATGGTGGCGACGCCGCCCTTGGAATCGCCTGCACCATAGGCGGCCCAGCCCGACAGCAGCGTGGCGACGAGATCGGTGATCGGGCCGCGGATCGACTGGTTGATGTTGGTCTGGGCGGCCGCGTACTTCTTCAGCTTGAGATCGTGCACGCCGACGACGAGACGCGCGACGCGGTTGGTCTTGTCGATCGTGAGGATGCGTTCGGCGAGCTTGACAGCCTCTTCGATGTCGCCGTCGGCGACCGACGAGATGAAGGCACGGTCGAGCAGCTCGTTGTTCTTGGGATCTGTGCGGAGCGCCGAACGGTAGAATGCGGCGGCGGACGCCGCGTCACGCTCGACACTGGCGTGGCGGGCGGCGAGATAGCTGCCGGCACCGGTGAGCGACTTCAGATCGTTTCGGGTCGGAAACTGTGCCGCCGTGTCGGCCGGATGATCCGGCGTCTGCGCCAGGACCTTGCCGGGGACCGTCGCGATCGCTGTGCTCATGAGGGCGATGGCGGCAACTGTCCAGCGGTTGAAACGATTTGAAAACATCAGGGCTCGCCTTGAGTTGGTAGTGCCTGGGTTTGCAGCGGAAGGCCGTATCGCATGCGAACGCGGCCGGTGGCATCGGGACCCGGAACCGTCGGGCCGACAATGCCGCTTTTGGCGCTTCGCCGCAAGGATTCGGACCGGGCGATCCCGCCGCACTGCCCCAAATCGGCCAAGTGAAGCCCGCAACAGCCCCAAGACGCCGCTACTATGGCCTTATCGTGGCCGCGGCGGCTGGCCGCAGCCGGATCCTCACGCGAACGTGCGCCAAATCGCCGGCGTGACCCGGCCTCACATCGCCTCGTAATTCGGGCCGCCGCCGCCCTCCGGGGGAACCCAGGTGATGTTGCCGTTGGGGTCCTTCACGTCGCAGGTTTTGCAGTGGACGCAATTCTGGGCGTTGATCTGGAAGCGCGGGCCAGCCCCCTCCTCGATCCACTCATAGACGCCGGCCGGGCAATAGCGGTTCGAGGGACCGGCGTACACGTCGTGCTCCGAGGTCTTCTGGAGGTTCATGTCGGTCACCTTCAGATGGATCGGCTGATCCTCCTCATGATTGGTGTTGGACAGGAACACCGACGAGAGCTTGTCGAACGAGATCTTGCCGTCCGGCTTCGGGTAGTTCTTGGGCGCGTGCTGCTTGGCTGGATCGAGCGTGGCGCGATCAGGCTTGGCGTGCGACTGGGTGCCGAACAGCGAGGCGCCGAACAGCGTGTTGCACCACATGTCGAAACCGCCCAGCGCGACGCCGAGCACCGTCCCGAACTTCGACCACAACGGCTTGACGTTGCGGACCAGGAACAGATCCTTGCCGACCGACGAGGACCGCCAAGCGTCCTCGTATTCGACGAGTTCGTCATTGCTGCGATCGGCGGCAAGCGCGGCCGCGACATGCTCGGCTGCGAGCATGCCGGTGCCCATCGCATTATGCACGCCCTTGATGCGCGGCACGTTGACGAAGCCGGCAGCACAGCCGATCAGCGCGCCGCCGGGGAAGCTGAGCCTCGGCACCGACTGATAACCACCCTCGGTGATGGCGCGCGCGCCGTAAGCGAGCCGCTTGGCGCCCTCGAAAGTGCCGCGGATCGAGGGATGGGTCTTGAAGCGCTGAAATTCGTCGAACGGCGAGAGGTAGGGATCGTCGTAGTTGAGATGCACGACGAAGCCGACAGCGACGAGATTATCGTCGTAGTGATAGAGGAACGAGCCGCCGCCGGTCTTCATATCGAGCGGCCAGCCGAAGGAATGCTGGATCAAGCCCTTCTGGTGCTTGGCGGGATCGATCTGCCAGACTTCCTTGAGACCGATGCCGAATTTCGGCGGCTCGCTCTTGGCATCCAGCGCGAATTTGTTGATGAGCTGCTTGGTCAGGCTGCCGCGGGCGCCTTCGGCGAACAGCGTGTACTTGCCGAGCAATTCCATGCCGCGGGTGAAGGAGTCCTTCGGCTTGCCGTCGCGGCCGACGCCCATGTCGCCGGTGGCGATGCCCTTGACCCTGCCGTCCTCGTCATAGAGCACCTCCGCGGCGGCGAAGCCCGGATAGATCTCGACCCCGAGCGCCTCGGCCTTGCGCGCCAGCCAGCGGCAGACATTGCCGAGCGAGCCGATGTAGCAATGGTGGTTGTGCATCAGCGGCGGCATGATGAAGTTCGGCAGCTTGATCGCCCCGGCGCCGGTCATCCAGAAGAAGCGGTCGTCCTTCACCTGCGTCTTCAGCGGACAATCGGAATCCTCGCGCCAGTCCGGAATGAGCTTGTCGAGCCCGGCTGGATCGATCACGGCGCCGGAGAGAATGTGCGCGCCGACCTCGGAGCCCTTCTCCACCACGACCACGTTGAGATCGGCGTTGAGCTGCTTCAGCCGGATCGCCGCGGCGAGACCCGAGGGGCCGGCGCCGACGATGACGACGTCGAATTCCATGGATTCGCGCGGGGGAAGTTCTTCGGTGCTCATCTGATCTCAGCCCTCGAGACGGTCCTTCATCGTTTGCGCCCCCTTGTTTCCGATTTTTCCGGGTAGGACAACCTCGGAAATGCGTTTCGCCCGGGTGCAAGGCGGCCTAAAGTGAACTAATAGTCTGACTTTCCAAATGATCCCCGAGCCCGCACCCACCGTCCGAGAGCTGCTCGCCTTCTATCTGGAGGCCGGTGTCGACTGCGCGCTCGCGGAGGAACCGATAGACCGCCTGGCGGAAATCGATGCGCCGCTGGCGGCCCCGCGCGCGGCGCCGCCAGTCGAGGCACCGCGGCCGGTTGCAGCGCCCGCGATCATGCGGGGCGAAGCCGCGCCTGCACCGGACGTCGCCATCGCCTCGGCGCGCGAGGCCGCGCGCACCGCGCCGACGCTGGAAGTACTGCGCGAGCTCATGCAGAATTTCGAGGGCTGCGCGCTGAAGCACACCGCAACGCGGCTCGTGTTCGCCGACGGCAATCCGCAGGCGAGGATCATGTTCGTCGGGGAGGCGCCGGGCCGCGACGAGGATATCGAGGGACTTCCCTTCGTCGGACGCAGCGGCAAGCTGCTCGACCTCATGATCGGCGCGATCGGCCTCAACCGGACCAGCGCCTACATCGCCAACGTCATCCCCTGGCGGCCACCCGGCAACCGCACGCCCACGCCGCAGGAG
Organism: Bradyrhizobium sp. CCH5-F6; assembly: GCF_001556045.1. Taxonomy (GTDB): domain Bacteria; phylum Pseudomonadota; class Alphaproteobacteria; order Rhizobiales; family Xanthobacteraceae; genus Bradyrhizobium. Next base: position 120,643 of record NZ_LSIC01000200.1, on the reverse strand, counting down.
ACCCAAATCTGCCTGCCCTTCATCCAGCGCCATATCGAGCTCGTGAATCCGGACGTGCTGGTGACGCTCGGCAATCCCTCGACGCAGACTTTGCTCGGAACACGCGACGGCATCATGCGCACCCGCGGACGCTGGTTCGACTACGAGACGGGTGGACGCACCATCCGCGCGCTGCCGACGTTTCACCCGGCCTATCTGCTCCGCTCACCATCCTACAAGCGATTGGCCTGGCAGGATCTGCGGTCGATCGCGAAGGTGTTGGCGCAAGGCGCGACGTAACCACATGCGCGGCGTCATTCCGGGGCGCGGCAAAGCCGCGAGCCCGGAATCCATTCATCCACCAACTCTGCCGCTCGATGGATTCCGGGCTCTCGCTTCGCGAGCCCCGGAATGACAACGTGCGTGGCCTAAGTCCCCTTCGGCCGCACGATGGCCCAGCCGATGCGGAGCAGCTGCTGGCGGCCCGTCACCAGCCATTCGAAGGCGCGCGGGACTTCCGGCACGATACCCGGGAAGCGTCTGAGGATCTCCGGTGGCGGCGTGCCTGCGGTGTCGGATGCGCGCCACACGACGACGCCACCTGTTTCGTTGAACTTGGTCTGATTCATCCACGGCGTGCGCGCGGGGTTGGCGTCGATGAAGAGATGCGGCCGCCCCGAATGCAGCGCGATCAGGCTGGCGAGCTGGGTCTCGCCGGCGACGGCGCGCAGGCGATGGTTGGTGCGACGGGCAAAGCTCTCGTCGAAGAAGTCCGAGATCGCGCGCGCCGGCATCGAGGTCGCAATCTCGTTGGCGCCGGTCCAGGGCAGGAACAGGACGGCGAGCACCACGCCGGCGGCGGGTGCGACAACGGCGGCGGCCCATACCATGCGCAGCATCCGCGCGCGGCGCATCGCGATGAGATCGCCGGCCGCGACGACCACGGCGAGCCCCGACATGACCAGCACGACGCCGGCGCCGCCGACGACGGAGTCGAGCCCCAGCAGGCCGGAGACCAGCACCGCGCCGAGCGGCGCGGCCAGCGCGAAGAAATAGACGAAGTTGCGCGCGAGCGGCTCGACCGGCGGGCGGTAGATGATCGGCGGCTCCTCGCCCTTGCCGGCGAACAGTCCGCTGTTGAGAAAGGTCAGGGCCGGGATCGCCGCCGCCCCGAGCACGAGCCCGCCGAGCAGCCACGCCGCGTGAATAGCGCGAGTGTTCAACTCGGCGACCTGCGGCAGGGTCGGGAGAACCAGCGTCTCGGCCCGCATCAGCCAGACCGCGTAGGGCAGCGCCAGCACGGCGACGACGATCAGTGCAAACAGCGGATCGAGCCCGCGCAGCGTCCTGCGGCCACGGGCAGTCGAGACCGCGAAGACGACGATCAGCCCGAGCAGAAAGATCGCCGCGGGCGTCGTCAGCAGCAAGAGGCCTGCTTCGATCGACCAGGCGAACCAGGCATTGCCGCGGCGCTGGCCGATGATCTGCCAGGAATGCAGCAGCAACAGCGCCCAGAGCGGCCGCGCCAGCACAAGCGGTCCGAAATCGAGCGCAGGCGAGGAGAAGGCCAGCACCGTCATGGTCAGCAGCACGGCGAGCACCGCCTGCTGCGAGCCGATCACGGCGCGGGAGAGATGGTAGAGTGCGATGAAGGTCGCGATCTCGCAGAGCTGGGCGAGGACATAGACGCCCAGCATGTGGCCGCCGGCGGCACGATAGGCGATGTCGGCGAGCCAGACCGGCAGCGGCGGGCCGAGATCGGTGCCGACCTGGTATTCCCTGCCGAAGGCCAGCAGCGTCGCGAGGTTGCCGGGCGGGCTGCGGTAGAACACCAGCGCCACGAACAGCCACATCGCGGCCTGGAGCAGCACGGCGATCCAGACGATCAGCCGCGGCCGGGCGCGAATGAGCTCGATGACCAGGGAGGTAAACCGCATGCAACGTCCGAAAGATGCAGCCAACCGTCCAGCCGGCCCTATTCGCCCACGAATACTTTGATAAGGGGCACTGCGCGTCGTGGCAACGTCGGTCTGCAACCTCTCCCCGTTCTTGCGGAGTGACGCACAAGGGCTGTTGCGCGGCAAGCTCGTCATGGCTGGGCTTGTCCCGGCCATGACAAGGCGGAAGCTGCGGGGCGGCTCTAAAGATTCGTGGAAGCGCTGATCTCGATCTGGGCGTCCACCTGCACCTCGACCTCGGCGACGGAGAACAAGTCCTGCACCGGCTCGACCGTCCAGGGCATGTGCTTGGCGCGGGCGGCGGCGACGGGGGCGAAGAAGCTGCGGTGGTGAATGGAGGGGCCGAGCCGGTCGAGCGCATCGAGATGTTCGGGCACGGCGTAGCCCTTGTGCTGCTCGAAGCCGTAGCCGGGGCAATCCTGCGCGAGCGCGCACATCAGCCGGTCGCGCGTCACCTTGGCGACGATGGACGCCGCTGCGATCGACAGCACGATACCGTCGCCGCCGATCACGGCTTCGCAATCGCATTCGGTGTCGAGCCGGTCGCGGCCGTCGACGAAGACGTGCCTAGGCGGCTCGGGCAGCGCCACCACGGCGCGCTTCAGGGCCCACAGCGAGGCACGCAGGATGTTGTCGCGGTCGATCCGCGAGGGCGAGGCGACGGCGACCGAGACCTGCGCGGTGGCGCAGATCTTGTCGAACAGCTTCTCGCGCTCCTCGGCGGTCAGCCGCTTGGAATCATCGATGCCACGCGGGATGCGGTCGGGGTCGAGAATCACAGCCGCCGCCACGACGGGGCCCGCCAGCGGGCCGCGGCCGGCCTCGTCGCAACCGGCAACCGGCCAGATGCCGCGCTTGATCAGTGCGCGCTCGCGGCGAAAGCTCGGGGGAGCAATGGCAATGATGCCTTTCTTGCCGGCCGGAACCTTCGGAGCCTTGGCCGCAGGCGTCTTAGCCACAAGCATCCTGGCCGCCTTGGCAGGCGCAGCCTTCTTCGCGGCCTCCGTTTTCGGCGCGTCTGTGGCTGGGTTCCTGGCGGACTTGTCCCGAATCATGGCCGGGATCGTGCGCAAGGGGCTTCGCCAGCGCAACCGGGAACCCAGGATAATTCCCGTTATTCAGGCCGGCCGCCTACTCCGCCAGATGCACCCGGCGATCCTCGCCCACCTCGATTGGACCTCGCTCGCTCTGCCCGTCTCAGAACAGGCTGAGCTGATCGCCGTTCCGCTTCGGCCGCGCGAAGTGATCCGTGGTCAGCCTGGCGCGCCGCTTGTTGAGGCCGAGCCTGTCGCAGGCGATCTCGAACCGGCGGCCGATGGTCCAGGCCATCGGGCCGGTGCCCTTCATCCGCTCGCCCCATTTCGCATCGTAGTCGCGCCCGCCGCGCATGTCGCGAATCAGGGTGAAGACGTGGCGATAGCGGTCCGGATAGTTCGCCATCAGCCATTCGCGGAAGAGATCGCGCACCTCCAGCGGCAGCCGCAGCAGCACATAGGAGGCTTCCTTGACGCCGGCATGGGCGGCGGCATCGAGGATGCGCTCGATCTCGGAATCGTTGAGCGCGGGGATCACGGGCGCAACCATCACGGTGGTGGGAATGCCGGCCTCCGAAAGCAACTTCAGCGCCTCCAGCCGCTTCGGCGGCGTCGAGGCCCGGGGCTCCATGGTGCGCGCCAGCTTCGGATCGAGCGAGGTCACCGAGATCGCGACCTTGGCGAGGTTGCGCTTGGCCATGCGCGCGAGAATGTCGATGTCGCGCATCACCAGCGCCGATTTGGTGACGATGCCGACCGGATGGCCGGCGCGTTCCAGCACCTCGAGGATACCGCGCATGATCTTCCGCTCGCGCTCGATGGGCTGATAGGGATCGGTGTTGGTACCGATCGCGATCATCCGCGGCTCGTAGCCAGAGGCGGCGAGCTCCTTCTCCAGCAACGCCGGCGCCTCGGGCTTGGCGAACAGTTTCGACTCGAAGTCGAGCCCCGGCGACAGGCCGAGATAGGCGTGGGTCGGCCGCGCGAAGCAGTAGACGCAACCGTGCTCGCAGCCGCGATAGGGATTGATCGAGCGGTCGAAGCCGATGTCGGGTGAGTCGTTTCGGGTGATCACCTTGCGCGACGTGTCGACTGCGACCGTGGTCTTGAACGGCGGCAGCTCTTCCAGGCTTTGCCAGCCATCGTCGAAGGCGACGCGGGCTTCGGCCTCATAGCGGCCGCTGGCATTGGATTGTGCGCCCCGCCCTCGCCTGCGCACGCGGTCGATGGCGACGCCAAGCTCGGGGAAATCTAAAGGCGCACCCGCCGGCTCGGAGGGCGCCGTGACCGGCGGGTGCTTGAGAGCATGTGAAGATGCTGGACTCATGGAGCCAAGATAACACGAGAAAGGAACAAATCAAGAACACAAACGAAAATCGTGAAAACAAACCCATGCACAGTAACCGCCCAAAGTTCGGGCGCACGCCTTTGACATCACGCAACACCGTTGTCACCGCGTTCCGATTTGATCCCGCGACGGATCGATCGCGCCGGAACAAGGTTGGTGACGATCGCCGGGTGAAGGGTCGCAACAACATGACAAATCAACAACAATCGGCTGCCGCGAGCAGCGATCTCGATCTGCTCGATCGCTATTGGCGCGCCGCCAACTACCTCTCGGTCGGGCAAATCTACCTGCTCGACAACCCGCTGCTGCGCGAGCCGTTGCGGCCCGAGCACATCAAGCCGCGTTTGCTGGGACATTGGGGCACGACGCCCGGGCTGAACTTCATCTACGCCCATCTCAACCGCGCCATCCGCGCGCTGGACCTCAACGTCATCTATGTCTGCGGTCCCGGCCATGGCGGCCCGGGCATGGTCGCCAACACATATCTGGAAGGCAGCTACAGCGAGATCTATCCCGATATCGCGCGCGATGCGGAGGGATTGCGCAAGCTGTTCAGGCAGTTCTCCTTCCCCGGCGGCATCCCGAGCCATGCGGCGCCGGAAACGCCGGGCTCGATCCACGAAGGCGGCGAGCTCGGCTACGCGTTGGTGCACGCCTATGGCGCGGCCTTCGACAATCCTGATTTGATCGTCGCCTGCGTGGTCGGCGACGGCGAGGCCGAGACCGGCCCGCTCGCGGCGTCCTGGCATTCGAACAAGTTCCTGAACCCGGCCCATGACGGCGCCGTGCTGCCGATCCTGCATCTCAACGGCTACAAGATCGCCAATCCAACCGTGCTCGGGCGGATGCGGGACGAAGAGATCCGCGATCTCTTCCGCGGGTTCGGCCATGAGCCGCTGTTCGTCGCGGGCGACGACCCCAAATTGATGCACCAGACCATGGCGGACGCGCTCGACGTCGCGCTCGCCAGCATCCGTTCGATCCAGCAGCATGCCCGCGACGGGCGGGAAAGCGTCCAGCGGCCGCGCTGGCCCATGATCGTGCTGCGCAGCCCGAAGGGCTGGACGGGACCGAAGGAAGTCGACGGCAAGAAGGTCGAGGGGTTTTGGCGCGCGCATCAAGTGCCGGTCAGCGGCTGCCGCGAGAATCCGGCGCACCTGAAAGTGCTCGAAGACTGGATGCGCAGCTATGAGCCCGAAAAACTGTTCGACGCGAACGGCGCTCTTTTTCCCGAGCTTCAAGCACTCGCGCCCGAAGGTGTCAGGCGCATGGGCGCCAACCCACATGCCAATGGTGGCCTCCTGAAGAGGGAACTGAAGCTGCCGGACTTCCGCAGCTTCGCAATCGAGGTGCCGCAGCCCGGCGGCGCCATGGGCGAAGCGACGCGCGAGCTCGGCAAATTCCTGCGCGACGTCATCCGCCTCAACGCCCAAGAGCGCAATTTCCGCATCATGGGCCCGGACGAGACTGCTTCAAACCGGCTGGATGCCGTGTTCGAGGCCACCGAACGCGTCTGGATGGAGCCGATCGAATCCTACGACGTGCACCTTGCCCAAGACGGCCGCGTGATGGAGGTCTTGAGCGAGCATCTCTGCCAGGGCTGGCTCGAGGGCTATCTGCTCACCGGACGGCACGGCTTCTTCTCCTGCTACGAGGCCTTCATCCACATCGTGGATTCCATGTTCAATCAGCATGCCAAATGGCTGAAGGTCGCGCGCGAGCTGCCGTGGCGGCGCCCGATCGCCTCGCTCAACTATCTGCTGACCTCGCATGTCTGGCGCCAGGACCATAACGGCTTCAGCCATCAGGACCCCGGCTTCGTCGATCTCGTCGCCAACAAGAAGGCCGACATCGTCCGCATCTACTTCCCGCCGGATGCCAACACACTGTTGTGGATCGCCGATCACTGCCTGCGCACCTACAACCGCATCAACGTCATCGTCGCCGGCAAGCAGCCGGCGCCGCAATGGCTCTCGATGCAGGACGCAGCGACGCACTGCGATGCCGGCATCGGCATCTGGACCTGGGCCGGAACGGAGGATGGAAAGGGCGAGCCCGACGTGGTGATGGCCTGCGCCGGGGACGTGCCGACGCTGGAGACGCTCGCCGCCGTCGACCTCCTGCGCAAGGCGCTGCCGGACCTGAAGATCCGCGTCGTCAACGTCGTCGACCTCATGACGCTGCAACCCAGGGAGCAGCATCCGCATGGCCTCTCCGACCACGACTTCGACGGCCTGTTTACGTCGGACAAGCCTGTGATCTTCGCCTATCACGGCTATCCCTATCTGATCCACCGGCTGACCTATAACCGCACCAATCATGGCGGCATGCATGTGCGGGGCTTCGCCGAGGAAGGCACCACGACGACGCCGTTCGACATGGTCGTGCTCAACGAGCTCGACCGCTACCATCTCGCAATCGAGGCGATCGCGCGCGTGCCGGGACTCGCGACCAAGGCGGCGCATGTGAAGCAGCAATTGCGCGACAAGCTGATCGAACACGCCCGCTATGTCCGCGAGCACGGCGAGGACATGCCGGAGATCCGGGACTGGGTCTGGCCCAACAGCGCGGGCGGCACCACGCCCGCGGAAGCCGGAGACTGACGCGATGTCGGACAGCGTGCTCGCGCTCAACGCCGGATCGTCGAGCATCAAGTTTGGCCTGTTCGACATCTCGGCGCCCGAGCCCACCCTGCTGTGCAAGGGTATGCTCGACGAGCACGAGGCAAGACCCCGGCTCGTGGTGAAGAGCCCCGCCGGCGAAGACTTGTTCGAGACGCGGAGGGAGGCGCCCGACCCTGCCGGCGGTCATCTGTTCGCCGAGGTGCTCGCCTTCATCGGGGACCGGTTCGGCGAACGCAGCCTGCGGGCGGTCGGTCACCGCATCGTTCACGGCGGGCCGGATCATTCAGGCCCGGTCGCGCTGACGGACGACATCACCGCGAAGCTGGAGGCATTGACGCCATTGGCGCCGTTGCACCAGCCGCGCTGCCTTGCGCCGGTTCGCACGTTCGCGGCGATCCGGCCCGAGCTGACGCAGATCGCGTGCTTCGACACCGCCTTCCACCACGGCCTCGCGCCGCCGGCGAGCCGCTTCGCCATTCCCGGGCGCTTCGAGGCGCATGGCGTCAGGCGCTACGGCTTTCACGGCCTCTCTTTCGAATATGTCGCCGGGCGCCTCGCGGAGATCGCACCGGAGCTCGCGGCCAAGCGCACCGTCATCGCGCATCTCGGCAATGGCGCAAGCCTCTGCGCGCTGCGCGACGGCCGCAGCATCGACACCACGATGGGGCTGACGCCGCTCGACGGCCTCGTGATGGGCACACGCTGCGGCACGATCGATCCCGGCGTGCTGCTCTATCTGCAACAACACGAGAACATGTCGCTCGAGGAGGTCCAGCATCTTCTCTATCACGAGTCCGGCCTGCTCGGCGTCTCCGGGATCTCCGCGGACATGCGCACGTTGCTGGCGAGCGACGAAGTAGCGGCGCGAGAGGCGGTCGATCTCTTCACCTTCCGTGCGGCGCAAGCTGTCGCGATGATGGCGACCACGCTCGGCGGTCTGGATTGCCTGATCTTCACCGGCGGGATCGGCGAGCATGCCAGGGACATCCGCGGCGCGATCGGCGAGCGTCTCGCATGGATGGGCGTGCGCATCGATACCGCGGCGAACGATGCCGCGCGCGAGCGCATCAACGACAACGGCAGCGCCGTCGATGTCTTCGTCATTCCGACCGACGAAGAGATGACGATCGCGCGCCATTGCGCGGCTCTGATCCGTGGACGCCACGTCACGTGACATTTTTATGAATGATCTGCCGCAATGCTGCCGCTGCGGTTTCGCGGCAAAGAGAGCGCATCAATCCTGGATGCGGACAGATCATGAAAACCCACATCATCGAAGAGCTCGGACAAGGCAGCATCCTGTTGCCCGCGCTGGTGGCGGAAGGGCTCGCCGCCAATGACCGGATCAAGGTGCGGATGAGCGCACTGCAGGCGGCGGCCCGGCACGCGCAGGAGCCCAACCGACCAGCGAGCGACCTTGGCGTCGAAAGTCAGACTGCAGGCATCGCTCCCGCCGGGATCGCGGCGCTGATCGGCGGCGCCCATCTGATCGGACAGGGCCGGCTCGCGGCGCCCGATCTTGCGAAGCTGATGCACGACATTGCGGACGATGCAGCGACCATGATCCGCGCGGTCCGGGCCGGCGCGGAGAACGAAGGCGACAGTGCGCAGGCGCGGCTCGACACGATCCGCAAGGCCGGCCTGCTCGACCCCACCGGCGAGATCGAGACGTCTCGCATCGCGCGCCTGACCGGCGTGGCTGACGCAGGCGGCGACAGCCTGCATCGCCTCGTCATGGATCTGCACAAGCAGCTCAACAGGCTTGCGGCGAGCTGCTCGGAAGAAGCGCTCGACGGCGCCCATGTCTTCGGCCTGCACAGCGAGGACCGGCCGGCCGTCGCTGCCTTCATGAAGGGCTTGAACGCGACGCGGAGTCTCAAGTTCAATCATCCAGGCCTCGACACCATGGCCACACGCGCCGGCAGCCGGCTGCTGATCCAGAACGACATCGGCACCACGGATGCCCATGTCGTCGTGATCGCGGTGACGAAGAACGCGGTCACCGTCACCTACACCGATGTGCATCTCGCGCGGGCGAAATTCTTCATCTCGCTGTTCGACGCTTTCGCGGCGACGTGGAGCGGGCTCGATCGTCACACCGCAGCCGGCCTCGGCGAAGACAATTCGTTCTATCTCGTCACCGGCCAGTATCACGCCGGACACGCCGCCGATCGCAACGAATTCCTCGCGGCGGTCGGTGCCGCACTGGTGTTTCTGATCGACTGGAACAAGGCCCGCAAGCTGCTCAGGACCTGGGTGGCCAAGGAGGACGCGGCACGCATCCTGGAATGGGCTGCGCGTCAGCGGATCGGCCATCGCGGCTTCCTCGAACTCGGGGGCAACGATCTGCTTGGCTCCGCAGTCCGGAACGCCGCCCCCACGCGGATCGGCTTCGGCGAGCGGCTCGATCAGGCGCTCGGCCGCAACGCGGCAATCGATTTCCTGAAGGCGTCTCTGCGCGCCGCCACCGAGGCGCTGCTCGCGGGCCGCTCGGTCAGGACGGTGCGCGACCAGATCGAAGCCGATCTGATGCGGCACCTGGATCGCGTCGATGGGGCTCTGCTGGCCGCCGTGCTGCGTCAGATCGGCCTCGCCCACGATCTCGTCGCGGCCATCTCGCGCCATATCGCCGCGTTGCGGGCCGGCCAGCCTGCCGACGGCAATCTGCTGACCCAACGCTGCGGCGCGATCGAGCAGAAGGCCGATCGCATCGCACTCGAGGGCCGCAAGGAGGTCGACCGCCTCAATGCCCGCCCGGTGATCGGACAGTTGATCGATCGCGCCGAAGAGGCCGTCGACGAGCTGGAGCAGGCCGCCTTCATCGCCTCGCTGATGCCGCAAACGACCGATCCATCCTTGCTGGCATCGCTGGCCGAGCTTTGCGCAGTGGCGGAGACCGCGACCGAAGTGGCCGCGAGCGGGATCGCCGCATCGATCGACGTGCCGGAAGGGCGGCGCGCCGATTCAGAAGACGCGCTCGCGGCCGTGACCCGCCTGATCGACGCCGAGCATGCCGCCGACGACCGCGAACGCGCGACGACCGCGCTGGTCTTCTGCGGCGGCTTCGACGTCGCGACCTCGCTGTCGGTGATCGAGCTCGCCCGCGCCGTCGAGCGCGCCACCGACCGCTTCGCCGCGTTCGGCCATCTGCTCCGCCGTCACATCATGATCGATCTCGCAGCTTGAGGAAGCCACCATGCATATCGTGCGTATCGGCGCTGACTCCGCCGAACTGCGGCCGGCCGAAGACATCGGCGCCAAGGCCGCCAATCTCGCCCGCATGGCCGCGCTGGGCTTGCCGGTGCCGCCTGCCTTCGTACTCCCGGTCAAGCTCTGCGCCGACGTCGTCGCCGGCCATGCGCACGCAACGCGGCACTTGCGCGATGGCTTGAAGGAGGGAATCTCGTTCCTGGAGAATGCCACCGGAAAGCGCTTCGGTGACCGCCGGCAGCCGCTCCTGGTGTCGGTGCGCTCGGGTGCGGCACGATCGATGCCGGGCATGCTCGACACCGTTCTCAATGTCGGCTGCACGCCCGATGCCGTGCACGGCCTGATCCGCGCGACCGGACGGCCGCGGCTCGCCTGGGATTGCCGGCGCCGTTTCCTCGAGAGCTTTGGCGAGACCGTGCTCGAGTTCGACCGGTCCGCCTTGGCCGCGTGCATCTCGGAGCTCGTCGCAGCCGAAGGCGCCGGCAGCGACCGTGAGCTCGACAGCGAGGCGCTCGAGCGGCTCGCCGGCAGCGAGCTGGCGCTGATCGAGGAGCACGCCGATGGCCGGCTGGAGGACGCCTTCGCGCAGCTGGAGGCGGCTGCCCAAGCGGTCTATCGCTCCTGGGTGAGCGAGCGTGCGCTGGCTTATCGAAGCCTCCAGCACCTCGACGCGCTCGAGGGCACTGCCGTGACCGTGCAGGCGATGGTCTTCGGCAATGGCGGCCTTGCCTCCGGCGCGGGCGTGGCATTCTCGCGCGATCCGTCGACGGGCGCGCGGAGCCCGATGGTCGACCTCGTACTCGATGCGCAGGGCGAAGACGTCGTTTCCGGACGACGCGCACCTGATACGGCCGCGGCGATCTCCCGCGAGCTGCCGAAACTCGAAGCAGAACTCGGCGATGTCCTGAGGCGGCTCGAGCACGCGTTCGCCGACGTCCAGGACGTCGAGTTCACGGTCGAGAACGGCAGGCTCTGGATCCTCCAGACCCGCACGGCCAAGCGGACGCCGCGCGCCGCCGCCAGGATTGCGATCGACCTCGTGCATGAAGGCCTGATCTCGAAGGACGAGGCATTGCGACGGATTGCGGAGATCGACCTCGCCTCGCTCACCGAAACCAGATTGGCTGCTCCGGGCAAACCCGCAGCGACAGGCATCGGCGCTTCCGGCGGCATCGCGATCGGACGCGCGGCGTTCTCGTCCGAAGGCGCCCAGAGCCTCTCGGCGGCGGGCCAGCCGGTCATCCTGCTGCGTCCCGATACCAGCACGGCCGACGTCGCAGGCTTCGCCCTGTCGGCCGGCATCGTCACGTCGGTCGGTGCGCGCACGTCGCATGCGGCCCTGGTGGCGCGGCAGATGGGCAAGCCCTGCGTCGTCGGCTGCCGTGAGCTGGAGATCGATCCCGTCGCGAAGCGAGCCCGGCTCGGCAAGGCCACGCTTGCCGAAGGCGAGTGGATTACGATCGAGGGCGACGCCGGAGAGCTTCATCTCGGACGCTGCGAGACGATCCGGACACGACCGGAAGCCGAGCTTGCCGAAATCGCGGCGTGGCAGTCGCGATCGGAACAACATGGCCGGCGCGCCGCCGCGCCTCAGTGAGTGCCGGTCAGGATCTGGAAGCAGCTGATCGCGACCTCGATCACGATCAGCACCACAACCGCGATCTCGAGGCGGAGCGAGCGCCGGGTGTCGATGATGTCGGTGAGCGCGTTGGCGGTCTCCGAGATGGCCGTGAGCTTGCGCTCGAGCGTGTCGAGGCGCTCCTTCAATTCGTACTCGTCCTCGAGCCGTGAATAGAGCCGGTCGAGCTCGGGCTTTTCCCAGAGCACGTCGGGTTTCTCGGCCACGGCGACGCGGCCGGCGACGCGCTGCTGCACCAGCAGCGCGCTTCCGATCAGTTGCAGGATGCCCTTGCGGCCAGGCGGTGTGCGGCCCTGCTCGGCGAGCTCCCGTGCAAACGGCTCGATCACGTCGAAGACCGCGGCGACGCGGCGCTCGTCGCGCGCCAGCGACGTGCTCTTGGCGAGCGCATCCGCGACCAGCAGCAGCCGGTCGTCGGAGAATTTGGCGAGACAAATCAGTCCGCCCGGCTGGATCGCCTCTGCCGCTTCATCGTTGCACAGCTGCGCCTGCGCAATCTCCTCCTCGTACGGGCTGAACTCTCCGGTCACGCGCGACTTCAAGGTGTCGATCAGGACCTTCTCCTCGGACGGTAGCAGCCCGATCAGCACGACGACGCCGTAGCGGAAGATCACGGCAAGACCGGCATGGACGCGGAAGGCGGCCGGCGTCGAGGACACCAGCGTGCCGATCTCCAGGCCGGACGCATTGATGCGGTCGCCCAGCATCAGCGCCCGGATCCGCAAGGTCGGTACAGCCTCCTGCTTCGGCGACGTCGACGCCGTGCCAACGGGCAGTTGGTCGGCGTTCATGTGAGGCCTCCCCTGGCACCAAGATCACACATCTTCTTTCCACCTGCCTGCAAGCTGCATCTCCCTCTGAGAGGACCACCGACGGCGCGCAGCGAAATGACGCCATGAAGCTTCGGATTAATACCGTCAGGATGGGCGTGTGCCGAAACATTCGGCAATATTACCAGCCCGCGCATGACACATTTGGCTGCGAAGACTGGCTGCGGTTTACCATCGCACGCCGTAGCACCGCCGGAAAGTTGCGCTCGGCAACGCTACGGGTTTATGACAACATCATATCACGCTACGCTTCTCCCGAAGTGCAGACACCGAAGCCTCAATCATGCTGAGCGTCATCATTGCGACCGAAGGTGTCGAGCAGACGGCCGTCGCAACCCTGGCCGCGCTGGTCCCCGGCGCTGCTGCAGGCGTCATCCGGGAGGTCCTTCTGGTCGACGGCACCCGCAATGGGGTCATCGAGCGGGTTGCCGACGTCGCAGGCTGCCGTTTCATCGGGTTCGAGGGCCCCTCGCAAGGCGCTGCGCTCGCCGCCGGCGCGCTCCAGGCCCGGTCGCCATGGTTGATGTTCCTGCCCGCCGGCGCCGTGCTGGAGACCGGCTGGATCGAGGAAACCACCCAGTTCATCCAGGCCGTCGCGACCAGCGGCCGGGATCGAGCAGCAGTGTTCCGCTACGCGCGTTCACCTTACGCCAATACCTCGTTGCGCGATGTTCTCCGGGCCGTGGCGCGCAGGCTCGTCGGTCCTTTCGGCGATCAGGGGCTCCTGATCGCGCGTGATCACTATTACCCGACCCAAGCCCGCCATGCCGAGGCGCGGCTGCTCAGGCGGCTCGGCCGGTCCTCCCGGACCATGCTCCGCAGCCGGATCGTCATGGTCGGTTGAAGCGACCCGATACTTGCCAAAGTCAATCAATTAATTGACAATGGCAATTATTGAGGTGACCCATGCCTTCCCAATCTTCGACATCGAGCCCGGCGGCCGGACAGGTCGCCGACGACCAGATCGCAGCCGTCCGCGCCTTCAACCGTTTCTATACCCGCAAGCTCGGTGTACTCGACCAGCACCTTGGAAAGAGCCCGTTTTCGCTCAGCGAAGCCCGGGTGCTCTACGAACTGGCGCATCGCGACGACCTCGCGGCAAAAGAGATCGGAGCCGAGCTGGGTCTGGACCCCGGCTATCTCAGCCGCATCGTCCAGAGCTTCGATGAAAAGGGGCTGATCACGCGAAGGCCCCTGCCCGCAGATCGCAGGCAATACCAGCTCAGCCTCACCACCAAGGGCCGCCAGGCCTTCGCCAAGCTGAACCTGAACTCGCAGAACGAGGTCGCCGCCATGCTGGCTCGGCTTTCGGCCAGCGACGTGACGCGGCTGACGGAGGCCATGGCAACCATCGAGTCCATGCTGGAGCAACGTCGAAGCCAGCCCGCGGCTTTCATCCTGCGCAGCCATCGCGTCGGTGACATGGGTTGGGTCATCTCCCGGCAGGCCATGGCCTATGCCGCGGAGTACGACTGGGACATCAGCTACGAGGCGCTGGTCGCCGAGATCTGCGCGCAGTTCATCAAGAACTACGACGCCACGCGCGAGCACTGCTGGATCGCGGAGGCGGGCGGCGAGCCGGTCGGCTCGATCTTTCTGGTCAAGGCCACGGACGAGATCGCGAAGCTGCGCCTGTTGCTGGTGGAGAAGAAAGCACGGGGGCTCGGTGTCGGGCGCGCGCTGGTCGAGCAATGCATTCAGGGCGCACGCGAGCGGGGCTACGGCAAGATGACGCTGTGGACGCAGAGCATTCTGGTGGCCGCGCGCGGCATCTATCAAAGTGCCGGTTTCAGGCTCGTCGCCACCGAGCCACATCGCAGCTTCGGGCAGGATCTTGTCGGCGAGACCTGGGAACGGGATCTCTGAGCTTGCTGCCGGCGAAATGCGCATCGTGGCGAGGTGCGCATTGATGGGCGTCGCCGTTGGCTGACACAGATTCGCTTGGGTGAGGGGTATGCCTCCGCGAGCGTCAGTGCATGTGGATAGCACCCCTCATCCGGCGCTTCGCGCCACCTTCTCCCACAAGGGGAGAAGGGAAGAAGTCCGTGCCTCGATCAACTGGACATCATCCGCACAACGCGCCTTACACCGTCGCGCCCTGCGCCTTCGGCCGCCGCAAATGCTCGTCCAGGCGCGGCATGATCTCGACGAAATTGCAGGGACGCGTGCGATAGTCGAGCTGAGCCGCAAGGATGCCGTCCCAGCCGTCGCGGCAGGCGCCGGGCGAACCCGGCAGGCAGAAGATGTAGGTGGCGCCCGCGACGCCGGCGGTGGCGCGGCTCTGGATCGTCGATGCGCCGATCTTGGCGTGGCTCAGCATGTGGAACGCGATCGAGAAGCCGTCCATGCGCTTCTCGAACAGGGGCTCGATCGCCTCCGGCGTCACGTCGCGGCCGGTGAAACCGGTGCCTCCGGTGGTGATGACGACATCGACGCCGCTATCCGCGATCCAGCGGCGGATCACGGCGCGGATCGCCTCGACGTCGTCGGTGACGATCTCGCGCGCGGCGAGACGATGGCCGGCGGCGGTGAGACGATCGGCCAGCGTCTGGCCGGACTTGTCGTCGGCCAGCACGCGCGTGTCCGACACGGTGAGCACCGCGATGTTGAGCGGGATGAACTGCTTCGTCTCGTCGATGGAGGCCACAACTTCACTCCTGGATTCCCAGATGCGCAATCGCGCATCATAGTTCACGCGGCGTCCGGCGCACAAAACCTCCGTTACAACGCCCCGGCGCCGAACGTGTTGCACGCCTGCACCGTGCCCTGCTGGTAGCCGGTCATGAACCATTGCTTGCGTTGCGCCGCCGAGCCGTGGGTGAAGGAATCCGGCACGACGCGGCCCGTCGACTGGCGCTGCAGCGTATCGTCGCCGATCGCGCTCGCCGTGGTCAGCGCGGCCTCGATGTCGCCGGGCTCCAGGAAGTTCGGACGCTTCTTCGCCTCGCGGTTGACCCAGACGCCGGACAGGCAGTCGGCCTGCAACTCCACCTTCACCTGGAGCGCATTCGCCTCGGCCTTCGAGCCGACCTGCTGCTGGAGCCGCGTCACGCGCGGAATGATGCCGAGCAGGTTCTGGATGTGATGGCCGACCTCGTGCGCGATGATGTAGGCGGTGGTGAAATTGCACGCCGACTTGCCGGAGCAGCCCCGAAAGCGCGTCTCGACCTCGCGGAAGAACGAAGTGTCGAGGAAGATCGTGCGATCCGGCGGACAATAGAACGGCCCCATCGCCGACTGCGCCATGCCGCAGCGGCCGCCGTTGGTGGCGTTGCGGAACAGCACGATCTTCGGACCGGTATAGGACTGGCCGCTGGCCTGGAAGATTTCGGTCCAGCGATCGTCGAGCTCGCCGAGGATGCCGGAGATCATGCTGCCCATCTCGTCGGTCGGCGCGCCGCGCTTGCCGGAGGACGCCTGGCGATCGGTCTGATAAGTCGGCGCCTGGCCGCCGCCGGTGAGGATCTCGGCACCGCCGATCAGGATGCGGGGGTCGATGCCGAAGGCGTAGCCGACCAGGCCGAGGATGATGATGGTGCCGATGCCGAGCCCGCCGCCGCCCATCGGCAGGCCGAACCCGCCTCCGCCGCCGCCGCCAAAGCCGCCACCTTCGTCGCGACGATCCTCGATGTCGTCGCTGCGGCGGAAGTCATCGTAACGCATGGCGGCTTTCCCTTGGGGGTCCTGATTCAGTTTCGAGGGCGCAGGAGCGCGAAAGCTCAACGCGCCACACACGTAAAATTTCCGTTGATTTCATCAATATCGTGGCCGGCAAAAATTGCCTAGTGCGACAGCATGTCGATGCCAGCAATTTTTTCCGAGGGGCGAGCAGTTTTTTCCGAGAGAAATTTGCAGCCTTGATGCGGCCATGATTGCTGCCGCAGCGCAAGCAAGGGCGAAATGCACTGTAAAATACGGCGAATGCGCGCAGCGACGCGCGCGCGAACGACGACGCAAGGCCTGCTCACAAAAGCAGCGGGTTAAGTCGATTTTTACTTTGCCCCTTCAATGTAACGGCCAGTCGGTTGTTTGGTCCCGCGTCGCCGACAGCGTCGCCTGAGTCAGAGTTCTTGAGTCATGGTAGAGTCGCGTCGCGGGGCGTCTGCAAGGGCGCCCCGCACAAATTTTGAGTCTCCGTCGCATCGCATCATTCTCGGCGATTGCGTCGCCGAGATGTCGAAGCTTCAGGCCGGTTCGGTCGACCTCGTGTTCGCCGACCCGCCCTACAATCTCCAGCTCAAGGGCGATCTCAAGCGCCCCGACGAATCCCATGTCGATGCCGTCAACGACGACTGGGATAAGTTCGATTCGTTTGCCGCCTATGACGATTTCACCCGCGCCTGGCTGCTCGCCGCTCGCCGCGCCATGAAGCCGTCGGCGACGATCTGGGTGATCGGCTCCTATCACAACATCTTCCGCGTCGGCGCGATCATGCAGGACCTCGGCTTCTGGCTCCTGAACGACATCGTCTGGCGCAAGACCAATCCGATGCCGAATTTCCGCGGCCGCCGGTTCACCAACGCGCACGAGACCATGATCTGGGCCGCGCGCGACGAGAAGGCCAAGGGCTATACGTTCAACTACGAGGCGCTGAAGGCCGCCAATGAGGACGTGCAGGCGCGGTCCGACTGGCTGATCCCGCTCTGCACCGGCGAAGAGCGCCTCAAGGGCGCCGATGGCAAGAAAGTACATCCGACGCAGAAGCCGGAAGGCCTGCTCGCGCGCGTGCTGCTGTCGTCATCCAAGCCCGGCGATCTCGTGATCGATCCTTTCAACGGCACCGGCACGACCGGCGCGGTCGCAAAGCGTCTCGGCCGTTCCTACATCGGTTTCGAGCGCGACAAGACCTACGCCAAGGCGGCCGAGGCGCGCATCGCCGCGGTCGAGCCGCTGCCGGAAGAGAGCCTCGCCCCGTTCATGACCGCGCGCGAAGCGCCGCGGGTCGCGTTCTCCGAGCTGATCGAGCGCGGCATGATCATGCCCGGCACGAAACTGTTCGACGCCAAGAAGAAGCTGGGTGCGCTGGTGCGCGCCGACGGCGCCATCATGCTGGGCGACAAGGTTGGCTCGATCCACCGCATCGGCGCCGTGGCGCAAGGCGCGCAGGCCTGCAACGGCTGGACCTTCTGGCACGTCGAGACCAAGAAGGGCCTCAAGCTGATCGACGAGCTGCGTGCCGAGATCCGCGCCGGCATGGCGGCCGAGTAGGTCCCCGCTCGATCGTCATTTCGGGGCTCGCAAAGCGAGAACCCGGAATCCATCGAACGACGTCGCACGTGCCATTGGATTCCTCGCTCGCGCCAGCCGCGCCCCCGGAATGACGGCACGGTTGAAAGCCGCCTCCGTCAGGACTAGACTCGCCCGATCAGTCCCGCACCGACCGGGCCGGCTCCCATGCGACGACAGTCCGAGACATTGCTGCTGGTGCCGCTGCTGCCGATCTTCCTGGTCGGCATGTTTCCGATGTTCCTGATCGCACTGTTGGGATTTTTCGGCCTGGCTCTGTTCGGCGTGCTCGTGATCTGCGTCGGTCTCGCCAGCAGCAACGAGGCGCACGACAATTTCAACCACGACGTCATCGTTCACGGCTATGCCCGCGGACCGGAGCGCGCGGCGCGGGCCTCCGACATGCATCTGGCCGCGCGGCTCGGGCTTCGGCTGGAGGCGGCGGGTGCGGCCATGGTCATTACGGCGGCCATCGGCCTTTGTTACGCCGCCTGACCTGCGTGCCGCGCAGATACCGCCCGGCAAACTCGCCGGTTGCTCTCCCGCAACGGATTCAGGCAAGACAGGGGCCGCCGAACCACGCCGCGTCCACGCGCACAACAGACACCTGGGAGACGCTCGATGCTCAAATTCTATTTCAACGGATCGCCGAACCCGACCAAGGTTGCACTGTTTCTGGAGGAGTCCGGACTGGCCTTCGAGCCGGTAAAGATCGACACCCGCAAGGGTGAGCAGTTCACGCCGGAATTTCTGAAGATCAATCCGAACGGCAAGGTGCCGGCCATCGACGACAACGGCACCATCGTGTTCGACTCGAATGCGATCCTGCTCTATCTCGCCGAGAAGACCGGCAAATTCCTGCCCTCGAACCGCGCCGAGCTGCTGTCCTGGCTGATGTTCGTCGCGACCGGCGTCGGCCCCTATTCGGGCCAGGCCGTGCACTTCAAGCACTTCGCGCCGAAGGACCAGAACCACGACTACGCCCATAACCGCTACCAGTACGAGACCGATCGCCACTACAAGATTCTCGACGACCACCTCAAAGGCCGCCGCTACATGGTCGGCGACGATTATTCGATCGTGGACATGGCGTTGTGGGGCTGGGCGCGCATGGTGCCGTTCAAGCTCGGCGACGACGCCTTTGCGCGATACCCGAACGTGAAGCGGCTGGTCGACGAGATCTCGGCGCGCCCGGCCGCCGCGCGCGCCATCGCGCTCAAGGACAAGTTCACCTTCAAGGCCGAGATGGACGACGAGGCGCGCAGCAACATGTTCAAGCACATGACGACCAAGGTCGCCTGATCGCGCCCTTCGGGGCCACGCGCAAGCGCGTGGCCTGTCGCGTTCGAGACTTCAGGCGGCGTGGACCGAGTTCAGGAACTTGGCCACTTCGAGCTTGAGGCGGTTGCTGTCGGCCGAGAGCGAGCGCGCCGCCGACAGCACCTGCGAGGAGGCCGAGCCGGTCTCGGAGGCACCGCGCTGCACGTCGCCGATGTTCGACGACACCAGCTGCGTGCCCTGGGCCGCCTGCTGGACGTTGCGGGAGATCTCCTGCGTCGCCGCGCCCTGCTCCTCCACGGCGGCGGCGACCGTCGACGAAATCTCCGACAGCCGCTCGATGGTGTTGCTGATCTCCCTGATCGAGCCGACCGACTCCTCCGTCGCGGCCTGGATGCCGGAGACCTGTTGGGCGATCTCGCCGGTGGCCTTCGCAGTCTGCTCGGCGAGCGCCTTCACTTCCGAGGCGACCACCGCAAAGCCGCGGCCGGCTTCGCCGGCGCGGGCCGCCTCGATGGTGGCGTTAAGCGCCAGAAGGTTGGTCTGGCCGGCGATGGTGCTGATCAGCTCGACCACGTCGCCGATCCGGGCGGCGGCCTTGGAGAGCGCGCCGACGCGCGCGTTGGTCCTGCTCGCCTGACCGACGGCATCCGCGGCGATGCGGGCGGATTCCTGCACCTGGCGGGCGATTTCGGATACCGACGAGGAGAGCTCCTCGGTGGCAGAGGCGACAGCCTGCACATTGGCCGAGGCCTCCTGCGACGCGCTGGCGACCTCCGTCGAGAGGTCCTGGGCCCGCGCCGCGGTCGTGGTCAAAGTGCCTGCGGAGGCTTCGAGCTCGCTCGAGGCCGACGACACCGTGTTGACGATCTCTCCGACCGCCTGCTCGAACTGATCGGCGAGCCTGGCCATGTCTTTCTTGCGGTTCTCGGCCTGCCGTGCCTCGAGCTCGGCCTGCTCGGCGCGCATGCGCTCGGTCTCGATCATGTTGTCCTTGAACACCTGGATCGCCTTGGCCATGTCGCCGATCTCGTCGGCCCTGCCGCGGCCGGGAATCTCGACATCGAGATTGCCGCCGGCAAGCCGCCCCATCGCACCCGTCATCGAGGTCAGGGGACCGACGATGCTGCGGGCGATCAGGAAGGCGACGACGACGCCGAACAAAATGGCGAGCCCGCCGGCGATCTCCTGAACGGTGGTCGTGCCGGCGATCACGGCTTCGGCATTGCTTCGCGAGTCCTGGTAGTCCTTCTTCAGGGTCGTTTCCGCGACCTTGAGCTTGCCGATGCTGTCGACGATCAGGGGCGCGAGATTCCTGTTGTAGATCTCGTCCGCCTGAAGCATCGCTGCGGAGGTCGTCTCGAACGCCGTCTTGTAGGTTTCAAGCGAGGTCTTCACCGGCGCCAACGTGGCCCGCAACACCGCCGCCTGCGGGCTCTTTTCGAGTGCCCCGAGCCGTTGTAATGCCCTGTCGACGCCCGTCCTGAAGGTCGCAGGACCCTGCACATCGCGAAGGGCCAGAAAACGCCAGTTTGCGATCCGCACGAGCAGGATTCGCGATTCGAGATCGGCGACGAGGGCCGCGGTATCTTCATCGACGGCGGCTCGTGCCACGTCGACGAGCTTGTTCGTCTTGGTGGCCAGCTCCTCGCCGCTCGGCAGCAGCGTCGCCTTGCCCGTTCTCGTATCGTTGACGGCGTCGCCGAGATTGTCACGCAGGCGTCGCATTTTGGCGATGTCGTCGATGAGGCCGTTGTAGAGCGCTCGCCGCTCCTCGGAGAGCGATCCCTTCACGCCGACCCGCAACAGCTCGGTCGCCGCAGTTTCCCGCTCTTGCGCCTCTTTCATCGCAGACTCGTTGGCGTCGTAGACGTAGCGCAAATTGGCCCGCTGGATCGCCTGCAGATGGGCCGATATTTCCAGCACCCGCGCCGTGCTGTCCGAGAGCGCTGATTGTCTCGCGACCTGATCCTGCACCTCCCGCAAATTCCAGACGGCCACCACTGCCATCACCAGACCGACCGCCACCAGGGCCATGAATCCTGCGTACAGGCGTCCCCTGATCCGCAAACGAAATTTCGGCATTCCCACTGTCCACCCAGATGCATTGAATTCGAGGGGCCGAACAACTCCGGCGATCGCTACGGCCACCCAGGCAGCCGCACGTCGCGTCCTGGCGACCCACGCTGCACTGCGACACAATGGGGGACACTTCTTAATTGAACCTTCAATTTATTCGCGCGTGTCGAATCGTGACGCGCAAAAGCTGCCGATATTATCGGCAGCCATGCAAAGCCGCATGCGAAGGCCGCCCAAGCCATGCGGCCCCGCATGACGCTCGCATCGGACGCTTTACCCTGCGGCGGCCTCCTGCAATTTGCCGAGCGCGTTCTCGACCACTTCCAGCGTGTAGGGCTTCTGGATCACCGGCGCCGAAGCCAGCTCGACGGGGATTGGCGCACGCTCGCCATAGCCGGTCGCGAAGATGAAGGGCACGCCGATCTCCTTCAGCTTCTGCGCCACCTTGATGCTGCTCTCGTTGCCGAGGTTGAGGTCGAGCAGCGCAAAGCTTGGTCGGGTGCGCTCGATCGAGCGCAGCGCCTGGTCGACGCTCGCGGCGGTGTCGACGTGGCGGGCGCCGAGGTCGAGCAGGATGACCTCCGCGGCCATGGCGATGATCAGGTTGTCCTCGACGATCAGCGTCGTGTCGGAGAGCCTGGGTCGGGCCGATTGCTGTTCCTCGATGCGCATGGTGGCGGTTCCGATGGATGGCAGGAGCTGGACGAAATTGGGCGGAATGACGAACTTCGCCTGCACACCCAGGAGGTCGAAATGGATTTCGGCATCTCCCTTGAGATCGAACGGCACCGAGCGTTCGATGATGGTGGTGCCGAAGCCGCGCCGCGACGGCGGCTGCACCGGCGGGCCGCCGCTCTCCTTCCATTCGATGACGAGGCTCGACGACGGATCGAGCCGCCAGATCACCTCGACGCTGCCGGTGGAATCGGCGAGCGCGCCGTATTTGGCGGAATTGGTCATCATCTCGTGCACGACGAGCGCCAGCGTCGCGAACGCCTTGGGATCGAGCGCGACGTCGGGCCCACCCACCTTGATGCGATCGGCACGCGCGCCGAGATAGGCGCCCGCCTCGGATTCGACCAGCGTCCGGAGCGCGACCGGCGCCCAGTTGAGGTTGGTGATCTGGTCATGCGCGCGCGCCAGAGCCTGGATTCGGCCGCCGAGAACGCTGGCGAATTCCTCCACGCCGGTCGCGGTGTCCTTGCTCTGTGCCACCAAGGCGCGAACCAGGCTCAGGATGTTGCGAACGCGATGGTTGAGCTCGGCGATCATCAGCTCCTGCCGCTCCTGGGCACCGCGTCGCTCGCGCGCGGCGAGGTCCGACAGTTGCAGGATGACCTCGAGCAGCGTGACGCGCAGGCTTTCGGCAATGCGGATGTCCGACGCCGACCACGGTTTTGATTGTCCCGCGACCGTCTCCTGCCAGAGTTCGAAGCTCTTGCGCGGCGTCAGCCGAGAACCATTGGGACCTTCATCGTAGACCTTGTTGGGATCCCCGGCCCATTTCACGGACTGGAGAACCTCGCGCCGGAAGAAGATCAGGCAGTCGCGCGGCGTCCTCGATATCGGGATGGCGAGAAAGCCCGCCGCGCGGTCGCGAAAGGCACGACCGGCGGCATAGACCTGAGCAATCTGGGCGCTGGCGAAAATTCGGCCCGGCGAGGTCCGGTTGATGAAAGCCACGAGATCCTTGACCTCGTCCTCGGTGGGCGTCTCGCCCTGGAGCGTGATCCTGTTGTCGGACCACACTGCGACGCCGTCGCATTCGATCATCTTCCGGTAATCGCCGACGAAATCGACGATCGCGCGCCGGCTATGCTCGTGCGACGCGGCGGTCTCGATCAGCCGTTCCTGGATCTGGTGAGCACGCGCCTCGTAGGCAACGTCGCTCTCGCGCTCGCGGTCCTCCACGATCCACGAGAACATCTGCCCGAACAGCTCGGATGCGGTGCGC
Organism: Bradyrhizobium sp. CCH5-F6; assembly: GCF_001556045.1. Lineage (GTDB taxonomy): Bacteria > Pseudomonadota > Alphaproteobacteria > Rhizobiales > Xanthobacteraceae > Bradyrhizobium. The sequence goes on along the minus strand of NZ_LSIC01000200.1, from coordinate 97,484 downwards.
TTGTCGAACGAGATATAGCGCGGCGAATAATGATGGCAGGCAAACAGACCCCACAGCTTGCCGTCGCGCAGGATCGACACCGACATCGAGGCGGCGACCCCCATGTTGCGCAGGTATTCGATGTGGATCGGCGACACCGAGCGCAGCACGCTCATCGAGAGGTCGAGCAGCCCGGCATTGTGCGTGGCCGTGGACACCAGCGCCGCCGGCACGGCGTTGACGTCGGCGATGATGCGCAGCCAGTTGCGCTGATAGAGGGCGCGGGCCTGCCGCGGGATGTCGGATGCGGGATAACGCAGGCCGAGGAAGGGCTCGAGTCCCGCCTCCGCGGTCTCGGCGATCACCTCGCCCGATCCGTCCGGGTGAAACTGATAGACCATCACCCGGTCGAAGCCGGTCAGCACCTTGAGCTGGCGCGCCGCTTCCCGCGCGAGATCGGCCATGCCGCGCGTCTTGCGGATCCGTTCGAGCATCAAACGCACGAGCTCGCCGGAATTGACGCCGGGTTCGTGGACGCTCGGCTCCGCCTCGATGATCAGATAGACGCCGGAAAGATGAATCGAAAGATCGAAGGGCCTCTTGCCCGGCTCCAGCTCCACGCCGAACAGCCGTTCGGTCGCGTCCGGGTCACCAAGATGATCAACACGGCTGCGGATCGTCTCGACGGCTGCCTCCGAGATCACGCTCGACAACGGTCGCTGGAGCAGGTCGGCAACGTCAACGCCAAGGAAGCTGCCGACATTGTCCGAGGCCATGCAGATCGTGAAATCCGAGAGCACGGCGAGCAGGAAACCGAACGGCTGCGTGCTGCCGGGAATGTGGATCGGCTCGCGATCGCAATTGGTGAGATTGACCGCCTCGTTCATGCGCGGTCCGCCGCCTGCTCGAATGCGGCGAAGGCGGCGCGCGCCGCCTGGATCACCTCATCCTCGTCGCAAGCCGCTTCGCATTGAAGCTTCGACAGGAAGCTCTGCCAGAGCCGCTTGCCTGCACCATGGCTGAGATAGCTGGTGGCTTCATTGATACGGGGGTCGTCCGCATCCGCAACCTGCTTCAGCAGATACTTGGCTCCGAGCCGCGAGCCCTCCAGCACATACATCGTGCCGAGCACACCACCGGGCGTCAGCGGCGGCACGAGCACGGTGGATTGCGCGGCACTGCCGAGCCGTCCGAGGTCGGCTGCGATCGCGGCGCGACGCGACCGCTCCGGCCAGTCCGGAAACATCCGGGAGACGCCCGCCTGCTCGAGCGCAGCTTCGAGCGGAAGCAGCGCGCCGGCGCTGGCTTGAAGAAAGCGACGATAGCCCGCCATGACGGTGAGATCGAACGATGAAAGCCGTGCATCGAGTTCCCGGTGCGCATCCGCAGTCGCATCTCTCAGTCGCTCGCGGAGTCCGGGGAAGCTGCGGTTAACCTGTATCGAAACGTTAGAAACCCCAGCCAGCATGAAATTCCTGAGCGCGCACGATGCCGGGGGCGCAATTGCCCCGGAAGCGAAGAAAACGCCGGCGAAACCCGAAAGTTCCGCCGGCATCGAAAAGCGGGCGAGACGCCTGCCGTGTCCGGCCGAGCCCTATCTTCGCCGGCGGGGCTTGTGCAGCTCGTAAGCGATCTCCGATCGTGTCATCCCCAGGTCCAGAAGTTCCCGCTCGGTCATGGCAGCGAGTCGATCCCGGGCTCGGGACCGTTCGCGCCTGATACGGATCAAGTCGACCAACGCCTGCCAGGCCCGCACGACCATCGCCGGCGCGGCCTGATGGGATCCGCCGGCGGAGGCAACACGGCTCAGTCCAGTCAGCTCACAGCCCTCACCGGAGCCTGCGGAAAAGGACCGAGAGCCTTCTCGGTCAGGATCGAGTCGCAATATTCCCGGATCTCCTTGATCTTGCCGTCCTCGAGGCGGAACACGAGGCAATAGTCGTTGTCGTAACGCACTCCGTCCGGCGTGACGTTGTCGCCCTTGGCTTCCACCACGACGATGTCGCCCTCGGCGATGAAGCGGTGAGCGGTCGTGCGCGTGCGGTCACGCAGGCGGGTGCGGACATAGCCGTGCAGATCGTTGAGGATCGCCTCCCTCCCCGCGAAGGTGCGTGACCAGGAATATTGTCCGGTCACGACCCATTTGGCGTCGTCGGCAAGGCTGGCGGCGAACAGGGCTCGGTCCCGCGCGGCCGGATCGGGATCGGCCGCGGCGGCAAAGATATCCTGCATCAGCTTCTTGTTGGCGGTCGTGTTCATGGCGGCATCTCCTTGTGCTGAGAACAGGAAGATCATCGACGCAGGATCGAAATTCTTCAAATCGATAGCGAATATGATATCTATTCATTTCATGAATTTGAATTCGCTCGACCTCAACCTGCTGACCGCGCTCGATGCCTTGCTGCGCGAAGCCAATGTCAGCCGCGCCGCACTTCGGATCGGACTCTCGCAGCCGGCGACGAGCCATGCGCTCCAGCGCCTGCGCGACATCTTCGGCGATCAGCTCCTGGTGCGCACCGGCGCGCGGATGGAGCTGACCCCGCGGGCTCAGGCGCTCCGCGCGCCGCTGGCCCAGGCACTCGACCAGGTCCGCGGGCTGTTCGTGCCGGAGGATTTCGACGCCGCGCGCAGCGAGCGGCAATTCCGCCTGATGATGCCGGACCTCGCGGTCGAGCTGTTGATGCCGCGGTTCATGGAGAAGGTAACGCAGGCCGCGCCCAACGTCCGCATCGACGTGGTGCCATGGCGGGGATCGACGATCTTCCATGCCGAATTCGCCCGCACCATCGACCTCGTGATCTCGATCGGCAACGCCTTCAAGGGCTTCCACCGCCAGCTGCTCTATACCGACAGCGACGCATTGGCGGTGCGGCGCGGCCATCCGATGGGAGCGAAGCTGAAGCGGCGCGAGGCGTTCCTGGCCGCGCGTCATGTCGGCGTGATCATCCGCGGCAGTGCCGAGGATCTGATCGACACCTGGCTGCGCAGCAAAGGCATCGAGCGGCACATCTCGCTGGTGGTGTCAGGCTATCTCGAGGCGCTGCACGTCGCCGCCCGCACCGACCTCGTCGCCTTCGTGCCGCGCCGGCTGATCGCCGCGCTATCGAAGCAGCTCGGCATCGTCACGGTGACGCCGCCGCTCGACCCCGGGATCGACGAGCAATTCATGTTCCATCCGACCCGCGCGCAGATGGACCCCGGCTCGATCTGGCTGCGGCGGCTGATGCTGGAGACCGGGCGCGAGCTGGAGAAGAAGGCTTCGTAACTTCGTAGCTGTCGTAGAGTGGGTAAAGCGAAGCGTGCCCACCGCTTCCTTCATTGCTTGGAAAGATGGTGGGCACGGCGCTTTGCGCCTTTGCCCACCTTACAAGAGCTACGCCCTTACGCCTTCTGCGCTTCCATCACCTTGCGCACGGCGGCGCGATCCGACATGCGCTTGAAATGGTCCGCGATCTTCGGCGTCGCATTGATGTCGACACTGTCGCCTTCGAGCCAGTTCGAGAGCGTGTAGAGATAGGGATCGCAGATCGTGAACTGCTCGCCCATCACCCAGGGTCCCCGAAACATCTTCTGCTCGATGAGTTTGAAGCAGGCCGCCATGGTCTTCGGGACCATCGCCTTCATGTCGGCAAACGAGCTCTCTTCGGTCGCCCAGCGCGCGCCCCGCATCTTGTGGGCGTGGTTGATGTGGACGGTCGAGCAGAGATAGGAGTTGAACGATTGCACCTGGGCGAAGTCGAAGGGATCGTCGAGCGGCGCGAGCTTCGCCTTGGGAAACACTTGCGCGATATAGGCCAGCATCGCCGGCGTCTCGGTCAGGACGCCGCGGTCGGTCACCAGCGCCGGCACACGGCCCTTCGGGTTGATGGCGAGATAGTCCGGGCTGTTCTGCTGGTTGTCCTTGAAGCTCAGCCGTTCGGCCGTGTAGTCGGCGCCGGCCTCCTCCAGGGTGATGTAGGTGGCGAGCGCGCAGGTGCCGGTGGCGTAGTAGAGCTTGAGCATGTCGGACCTCATGGGAAAGCCGGAAGTTAACGGCTGTCGTCCCCGAGGTCCATAGCAGGATACTCTCTTCGCAGTTGCCCACCGCCGCCCGCCTGTGCCAAGACGCCTGCGATAGGGAGGGGTTTGTCATGACGGTACTCATCGCCGGTGGCGGCATCGGCGGACTGACGCTTGCGCTCAGCCTGCACCAGATCGGCGTTCCCGCAAAGGTGTTCGAAAGCGTCGCCGAGCTGAAGCCGCTCGGCGTCGGCATCAACGTGCTGCCGCATGCGGTGCGCGAGCTGATCGAGCTCGGCCTGCTGGACAGGCTGGACGCCAGCGGCGTGCGGACCCGCGAACTCGCCTACTTCTCCAAGCACGGCAAGCCGATCTGGAGCGAGCCGCGCGGGCTCGAGGCCGGGTACAAATGGCCGCAATTCTCGATCCATCGCGGCACGCTGCAGCAGCTCCTGCTCGACGCCGCGATCGAACGGCTCGGCCGCGAGAACATCCTCACCAGCCATCACCTGACCGGCTGGACCGAGACGGCGGATGGCGTGCGCGCCGATTTCATCGACAAGGCGACCGGCAAAGCCGCCGGGACCTACGACGGCACGATTCTGATCGCCGCCGACGGCATCCATTCCGCCGTCCGCGAAAAGCTCTATCCGGGCGAAGGACCGCCGATCTGGAACGGCCGCATCCTCTGGCGCGGCGTCACGCCCGCGAAGGCCTTCCTCACCGGCCGCACCATGATCATGGCCGGGCACGAGATCCTGAAATTCGTCTGCTATCCGATCTCGAAGGAAGCGGATGCGGCGGGCAACCATCTGATCAACTGGGTCGCCGAACGGCACATGCCGCCGACCTATCAGTGGCGCCGCGAGGACTATAACCGCACCGCGCGGCTGGAAGAGTTCCTGCCCTGGTTCGAGAGCTGGACGTTCGACTGGCTCGACGTGCCCGGGCTGATCAAGAACTGCCCGCACGCCTATGAATATCCGCTGGTCGATCGCGATCCGGTGTCGCAGTGGACCTTCGGCCGCGTCACGCTGATGGGGGATGCCGCGCATCCCATGTATCCGATCGGATCGAATGGCGCCTCGCAGGCGATCCTCGACGCCCGAGTCATCGCGCGCGAGATCCTGGCGCATGGCCCGACGCATGCCGCGCTGCTCGCCTATGAGGCCGAGCGGCGGCCCGCGACCACGGACCTCGTCCTGCTCAACCGCAAGAACGGGCCCGAGCAGGTGATGCAGCTCGTCGAGGAGCGCGCGCCGGATGGTTACAAGGTCGTGACGGATGTGCTGTCGCAGAAGGAGCTGGAAGACATCGCCGCGAACTACAAGCGCGTGGCCGGATTCCAGGTCGAGGCGCTGAATGCGAAGCCGCCGATCGTGAGTGCGGGGGCGAGCGCGAGGGCGTGACGCTCTCGCACGAAGCGAGATGCCCGTTGATGTGCCCTCGCCCCTTGCGGGAGAGGGCAGCGATGCGGTAGACGCGGGCTCACTCGGGTGAGGGGTATCTCTCCGCGAGTCCAACTCGCAGTTTAGACTCGCGGAGAGAAACCCCTCATCCGGCGCTTCGCGCCACCTTCTCCCACAAGGGGAGAAGGAAGAGCAGTGCGCAACACTAAACTATTTCCCCACCACCCTCGCCGCTTCCAGCAACCGCTCACTCGCGCTTGCCGTGGCCAGCACCGTGCCGTCCTCCGCCAACAGCTTGGCCTCGACGAACGCAATCGTCTTGCCGAGCTGCGTCACCTTCGCCTCGCCGATGATCGGCCCGGGCTTTGCGGGCGCGAGGAAATTCACGGTCATGCTGATGGTGGTGGTGTAGAGCCGGCCCTCGCTCATCACGAGCACCGCCGGGCCCATGGTGTCGTCGAGCATGGCCGAGAGCATGCCGCCCTGGATGAAGCCCGCGGGGTTGCAGAACTCCGGCTTGCCCTCGAAGCCGAGCCTGATCCAGCCCTCCTGCGGGCGGGCATCGAGCAGGCGCCAGCCCAACAGCTCGGCGCAGGGTGGCTTTCGAAAATTATCGAGCGCGGTCTTGACCATGCGAACCTCCGTTGCCTGCCTGGAGTAGCGGAAGTCTGCTGACAGCCTGGTGTCAGCAGGATGGATCCTAGAGACCCAATCCATGCGCAATCACTTTGCGCATGACATTGGGCAGCGCCTCCCCGGCGAGTGTCGCGATCGGCACCCAGCGCATGCCCTCGGGCGCACGGGTGCGGGCCTCCGCCTGCGCCGTGTAGACCACCAGCTCCAGCGGAAAATGCGTGAAGACGTGGGTGACGACGCCCACCTTGCGCTGCCAGCGCGACAGCCCCTTCAGCTCCGGCGCCTGCTGCTTCGCCGCCGCATCGTCCTGGCCGGCCCGCCAGTCCGAGCCCGGCACTTCGGTCATGCCGCCGAGCAGCCCTTTTTCCGGCCTCGAGCGGACGAGCAGCTCGTCGCCGCGCGTGACAACGAACGCTGCACCTCGACGCAGCGCCCCACTCTTCTTGGGCGCCTTGCGCGGAAAGGTCTCCTGCGTGCCCTGCGCGCGCGCCGTGCAATCCTCGTTCAGCGGACACAGCGAACAGGCCGGCTTCTTCGGCGTGCAGATCGAGGCGCCGAGATCCATCAACGCCTGAGCGCTGTCGCCTGCACGGGAGTCTGCGAGAAGCGTCGCGGCCAGTTGCTGGATCCGCGGCTTGGCCTGCGGCAATTCCTCCTCGACCGCGAACAGGCGCGACACCACCCGCTCGATATTGCCGTCGACCGGCATGGTGCGGCGGTCGAACGCGATCGCGGCGATCGCCGCTGCCGTATACGGGCCGATGCCCGGCAGCGCTCGCAGCCCTTCCTCCGTGGAGGGAAACACGCCGCCATGCTCGCGCGTCACGGTCACCGCACAGGCGTAGAGATTGCGCGCGCGCGAATAATAGCCGAGCCCCGCCCACATCCTCAGCACGTCATCCTGAGAGGCCCGCCCCAGCGCCGTGACGTCGGGCCAGCGCTCCACGAACTTCTCGAAGTAGGGACCGACCGCCTTCACCGTGGTCTGCTGGAGCATGATTTCCGACAGCCAGACGCGGTAGGGGTCCGATGTCTCACCGGGGGCCGCGCGCCAGGGCAGGCGGCGACGGTGGCGGTCGTACCAGGCGAGCAGGAGCGCGGGGCGAGCCGGCGAGTTCGCCGTCGTGCTCCGTTCCTTCTTGCGCGCGGTCGTGGAGGACATTCGCCTTTACTAGAGGAGGATTCCGCCTGTGGCCAGCGAGACCCGACCGTTGCAGACTATAACGCCTTGCGTTATACACAATCATGATCCAGAGCTTCGCCAACTCCGAGACAGAGTTGATCTGGTCCGGGCGGCGAAGTCGAAAACTGCCGCCTGACATTCAAAACGCAGCCTTGCGAAAACTGCGCTTGCTGAATCAAGCACGCGTGCTGGCCGATCTCGGGGTTCCCCCGGGCAACCGGCTCGAAGCCCTGAAAGCCGACCGCCAAGGTCAGCATTCGATCCGGATCAACGATCAGTGGCGCATCTGTTTTGTTTGGGACGCCGGAGGACCGAGAGATGTCGAAATCGTCGACTACCACGCCTAGGAACGGGCTGCTCCGCAATCCCCATCCGGGCGAGATCCTGCTGGAGGAGTTTTTGAAACCGATGGATCTCAGCCAGAACGCGCTGGCGCGCGCCGTTCGCGTGCCGCCGCGGCGGATCAACGAGATCGTCCTCGGCAAGCGCGACATCACCGCGGACACCGACCTGCGGCTCGCCCGCTATTTTGGTCTGTCGGAGGGCTTTTTCCTTGGGCTTCAGATGGACTACGACCTGATGCAGCGACGGCGCGAGATCGACCGCGACCTCAAGGCCATCCGGCCCCGCGCGGCAGCCTAGTTCTGGTGCCCATGTCCAAATTCCCTCCCAAGCCCGGTCCCATCAGCGCCAAGCCGCTCGGCATCCTGCTCGACGACGTCTTTGCCGAGGCCTATGCCAAGCAGGGTTTTGCCGCGCGCGAGCTGGTGACGCGGTGGGCGCAGATCGCGGGGCCGGAGATCGCGGCCCATGCCGAGCCGCTCAAGATGCAATGGCCGCGCCCGGTGGAGGGCCAGCCGCAGGAGCCGGCGACCTTGGTGCTGCGGGTCGAGGGGCCGATGGCGCTGGAGATCCAGCACTCCGCCGACGTCATCCTGGAGCGCGTCAACCGCTTCTTCGGCTGGCACGCGGTCGGCAAGCTGGCATTCCGTCAGGCCCCCCTGTCGCGGCCCCGGGCGCGGAAACGGCCCGGCCCGCCGGACCCCGCAGCTGTGGCCAAGGTGGCGGACGGCTTGGCGGATATCGAAGATGAAGAATTGAAGACGGCACTGGCCCGGCTCGGGGCCGCCATCAAGCGAAATTGAGCTTCATTCCGCCGCCAAACCGGACCCGTCCGTGCCGCTCGCCATTGCCTCAATCGACGTTTCAAGCTAGCGACAGGCCGTCCGAGCGGAACCTCGGGCGAACCTTGCCAATCCCGGGAGCCGACCTTGATCATCACGCGCCGCGCCTTCACCACGATGCTGTCGCTGACCGGGCTTGCCGCGCTCGCCGGGCTCTCGCCGTTGCGCCTCGTCTCGGAAGCCATGGCGCAGTCCGCCGCCGATGTGGCCAAGCCGGTGTCGCTGCCCGACATGGCGCTCGGTCCCAACGATGCCGCCGTCACGATCACCGAATACGCCTCGATGACCTGCCCGCATTGCGCGGCCTTCAACGAGCAGGTGTTCCCCAGGATCAAGAAGGAATACATCGACACCGGCAAGGTGCGGTACATCTTCCGCGAGTTCCCGCTCGACATCAAAGCCGCTGCCGGCTCGATGCTGTCGCGCTGCATCGCCAAGGACGATGCGCCGAAATACTTCGCGGTCACCGACATGCTGTTTCGCCAGCAGAACGACTGGGTGATGAAGAACACCACCGAGACCCTGACTCGGATCGGCAAGCAGGCCGGCCTTACGCAGCAGCAGGTCGAGGCCTGCCTGAAGGACCAGGCGCTGCTCGACAAGATCGCCGCCGATCAGAAATACGCCAGCGACGTGTTGAAGGTCGATTCGACGCCGACCTTCTTCATCAACGGCGAGAAGATCAAGGGCGACACCTCGTTCGAGGAATTCGCCAAGAAGATCAATCCGCTTCTGAAGAGCTGATTCGCACGCCGCAGTCCTGATTCGCGCATCCAAAGCCGTATCTTTCCCGGCGTAAATCCCTTGGGAAAAGCGGCTTTCGCCGGTTGCCCTCGCGGCGCACCACGGCCATTGTCCAGCCGCATGAGCCGCCTCGCGCGACTCACCCAGACAGCGACATTGCCTTCCATGGTATTGTCCCGGCAGCGGGATTCGCGCCTGCCAACAGAGATGCGTGCTTATGAAAATCACCCGCCTGCGCCTTCACGGCTTCAAGTCCTTCGTTGAGCCCACGGACTTCGTCATCGAGCCCGGCCTGACCGGCGTGGTCGGCCCCAACGGTTGCGGCAAGTCGAATCTCGTCGAGGCGCTGCGCTGGGCGATGGGCGAGACCTCGTACAAATCGCTGCGCGCCGCCGACATGGACGCGGTGATCTTCGCCGGCTCCGGCAACCGTCCCGCGCGCAACCACGCCGAAGTGACGATGACGATCGACAATGCCGATCGCACCGCGCCGGCGGCGATGAACGACAGCCAGATTCTGGAAATCTCCCGCCGCATCGAGCGCGAGGCCGGCTCGGTCTATCGCATCAACGGCCGCGACGTCCGCGCCCGCGACGTGCAGATCCTGTTCGCGGACGCCGCCACCGGCGCGCGCTCGCCCGCCCTCGTCCACCAGGGCAAGATCGGCGAGATCATCCAGGCCAAGCCCGAGCAGCGCCGCCGCGTGCTGGAAGACGCGGCCGGTGTCGCCGGCCTGCACGCCCGCCGCCACGAGGCCGAGCTGCGGCTGAAGGCAGCCGAAACCAACCTCACCCGCGTCGAGGACGTGATCGGCCAGCTCGCGGGCCAGATGGAAGGCCTGAAGAAGCAGGCCCGCCAGGCCGTGCGCTACCGCGAGGTCGCCGCCAAGGTCCGCAAGGCCGAGGCCACGCTCTACCACCTGCGCTGGATCAGCGCCCATGCCGACGTCAACGAGTCCGGCCAGACCCATGATCTCGCCGTCCGCGAGATGGCCGAGCGCACCCAGCACCAGGCCGAAGCCGCCCGCATCCAGGCCATCCGCGCCGCCGAGATGCCGGCGCTGCGCGATGCCGAAGCGCGCGCCGCGGCCGGTCTCCAGCGCCTGACCAATGCCCGCGAATTGCTCGACCGCGAGGAGGAGCGTGCCAAGGAGCGCGTCGCCGAGCTCGAGCGCCGCCTCGCCCAGTTCGAGGGCGACATCTCCCGCGCCCAGCAGCAGACCATGGACGCCGACGTCGCGCTGCAGCGGCTCGACACCGAAGACGCCGAGCTCAAGGAAGAGATCAAGTCGCGCGTCGAGAAACGTTCCGGTGTGGACGAGCGCGTCGCCGAGGCCGAGGCGGTGCTGACCGAAACCGAGCAGCGCTTCGCCGAGCTGACCACGGCGCTCGCCGACCTCACCGCCAAGCGCAACCAGCTCGAGGCCAACGTCCGCACCCACCGCGACAAGCTCGCCCGGCTGGACCAGGAGATCGCGAACGTCGCCGCGGAAGAGCAGAAGCTCGCGCAGGAGACCGGCGGCTTCGGCGACCTCGACGAGCTGACCGCTCTGGTCGAGACCGCCGAGGAGACGCTGGCCGCATCGGAAGCCGCCGCGCAGGCGAGCGAAGCCGCTCATGTCGCCGCCCGCCAGACGCTGGAATCCTCGCGCGCGCCGCTGGTCGAAGCCGACAAGCGCGTGCAGCGGCTCGAGACCGAGGCGCGCACGATCTCCAAGATCGTCAACGGCGAGACCAAGAATTTGTGGCCGCCGATCATCGACGGCATCACCGTCGACAAGGGTTTCGAAAAAGCGATCGGCGCCGCCCTGGGCGACGATCTCGATGCACCGATCGATCCATCCGCGCCGATGCGCTGGACCAATGTCGGACACACCGAAGGCGATCCCGCGCTGCCCGAGGGCGTCGTGCCGCTCGCCAACCACGTCCAGGCTCCGGCTGAACTCGCGCGCCGCCTGGCGCAGATCGGCGTGGTGCCGCGCGAGCGCGGCGCCGAGCTGGTCTCGCAGCTCAAGACCGGCCAGCGGCTGGTCTCGCCCGAGGGCGACGTCTGGCGCTGGGACGGCTTCGTCGCCGCCGCTCACGCGCCGACCGGAGCCGCCCGGCGGCTTGCCGAGCGCGCCCGCCTCGTCGACATCGAGAACGAGCTGGAACAGGCCCGCATCGACGCCCAGATCAAGCGTCAGGCGCTGGAGAATGCCGAGTCCGAGCTACAGATGGCGGCCAGCACCGAAGGGGCCAGCCGCGAAGCCTGGCGCGCCGCGCAGCGCGAGCTCAACGTCGCGCGCGAGCGCCATGCCACCGCCGAGCGCGAGATCAGCCGCCACGCCGCACGCAAGGCGACGCTGTCGGAAGCGCACAGCCGTCTCGCGGCCGACCGCGCCGAAGCCGAGGCCGCCTACGAATACGCCGAAGCCGGCATCAGCGAGCTGCCGTCGAGCGAGGACACCGAGACCCGGCTCGCTGCCGTCCGCAGCGACATCGAAGGCCATCGCCGGATGGCCGCCCAGGTCCGCGCCGAAGCGCAGGCGCTGGCACGCGAGGCCGAGCTCGCCGACCGTCGCGTGCAGGCGATCCTTGCCGAGCGCACCGAGTGGCAGAACCGCAAGGAGAGCGCGGCCTCCCATATCGACACCATCCAGGCCCGCATCGCAGAACTCACGATCGAGCGCAGCGAGCTCGAGAACGCGCCCTCCGTGTTCGCCGAGAAGCGCAGCGCGCTGATCACCGAGATCGAATACGCCGAGAACGACCGCCGCATGGCCGCCGACGCGCTCGCCACCGCGGAGACCGCGATGGCGGAGACCGACCGTGTCGCGAAGCTGACGCTCGAAGCACTGTCGAGCGCCCGCGAGGCCACCGCCCGCGCCGAGGAGCGCATGGAGGGTGCGCGGCGCCGGCTCGAGGACGTCGAGCGCGAGATCCGCGACATGCTCGAGGTCGAGCCGCAGGCCGTTGCCGGCCTCGCCGAGATCGAACCCGGCGCCGAGCTGCCGCCGCTGCACGACATCGAGGAAGACCTCGAGAAGATGCGCCGCGACCGCGAGCGCCTCGGCGCAGTCAACCTGCGCGCCGAGGAAGAGCTGCGCGAGGTCGAGACCCAGCATACCGGCCTCGTCACCGAGCGCGACGACCTCGTCGAAGCCATCAAGCGGCTGCGCCAGGGCATCCAGAGCCTCAACAAAGAGGCGCGCGAGCGGCTCCTGACCTCGTTCGAGGTCGTCAACAACCACTTCAAGCGCCTGTTCGTCGAGCTGTTCGGCGGCGGCGAGGCCGCGCTGCACCTGATCGAGAGCGACGACCCGCTCGAAGCCGGCCTCGAAATCATCGCCAAGCCGCCGGGCAAGAAGCCGCAGACGCTGTCGCTGCTCTCGGGCGGCGAGCAGGCGCTGACCGCGATGGCGCTGATCTTCGCGGTGTTCCTCACCAACCCCTCGCCGATCTGCGTGCTGGACGAAGTCGACGCGCCGCTCGACGACCACAACGTCGAACGGTACTGCAACCTGCTGCACGAGATGACCGGCTCGACCGACACGCGCTTCATCATCATCACGCACAACCCGATCACGATGGCGCGGATGAACCGGCTGTTCGGCGTCACCATGGCCGAGCGCGGCGTGTCTCAGCTCGTCTCGGTGAGCCTCGCCGAGGCCGTGGACATTCTCGACCAGAACGTGGCGTGACATGGCCGTCATTCCGGGGCTCGCGCAGCGAGAACCCGGAATCCATTCATCGACCGACGTTGCCGCGCGATGGATTCCGGGCTCGATGCTTCGCATCGCCCCGGAATGACGATGGTGGGCCAAAATGATCGCACCCACCCTCCCCGCCGAACTGAAGGCCGCCCTCGACAGCAAGCTCCAGGGCTTTTCGCGCACTGATGCGGCGCAACGGTCACAGAGAATCTCGACCACTTATCGCGCCGGCGGCGGCTCCGGCACGATCAAGTCGGAAGCCGATGCCCTCGCCTATGCGCTCGCGCGCATGCCGGCGACCTACGCGGCGGTGGCCGCCAGCCTGAATGCACTAACCGGGATTGCGCCGGACTTCGCTCCGGAAACGTTGCTCGACGTCGGCGCGGGGCCCGGCACCGCGAGCTGGGCCGCGGCGGAAGCGTTTCCGTCGCTGCAGGACTTCACCCTGCTCGATGCCAACGCCACGCTGAGCCGGCTCGCGCTCGAACTGGCGCGCGACAGCTCGCGCCTCGCGGAGTGCCGCTGTCTATCCGGCGACGCCGGGGGCAATCTCGCCGAGATCTCGCCAGCCGATCTCGTTCTCGCCAGCTACGTCATCGGCGAGCTCGGCGAGGCCGATCAACGCAAGCTCGCGGAAGCCATGTGGGCAAAAGCGCGCCACGTGCTGGTCGTGATCGAGCCCGGCACGCCCGCCGGCTATGCCCGCATCCTCGCGCTACGCCAGCAGCTGATCGCGCTGGGTGCCCATGTCGCCGCCCCCTGCCCGCACGAAAAGCCCTGCCCGCTCACCCCGCCCGACTGGTGCCATTTCAGCCAGCGCCTGCCGCGCTCCCAGGCGCACCGCCAGATCAAGGGTGCCGAGGTGCCGTTCGAGGACGAGCGCTTCATCTACGTCGCCCTGACCCGCACAGCGCCTGCCACGCGCGCCGCGCGCGTGCTGGCGCCGCCGGATGTCGGCAAGGTCGAGGTCACGGCGAAGCTCTGTGCTGAGGACGGTGTCGAGTTCGCGAAAGTGCCTCGCCGCGATAAGGCCGCCTATGCAAGTGCCCGCCGCTGGCGCTGGGGCGACGCCGTCGTTGCGGAAAGTTAACCTCGTTCAGGGCTTTCGCCTTGAACTCGGATGCCTCCCCATCCGACCAAGTCTTGCCTCCCCTCTGCATCGGGCTCTCATCCCGGGCCATTTTGGTCTAGGCTGCGCTGCCTAATTCCCCCATCAGGAGTTCTCCATGTCGACCGGCTGGATCGTTCTCGGCGTCATCGTCGTCCTCGCGCTGTTCGCCTTCAGCGCCTACAACCGCCTGGTGGCGCTGAGCCAGCGCGTCGGCCAGGCCTTTGCCGATATCGACGTGCAGCTCAAGCAGCGTCACGACCTGATCCCGAACCTGGTCGAGACGGTGAAGGGTTACGCCTCGCATGAGCGCGGCACGCTCGACGACGTCATCAAGGCGCGCAATTCGGCGATGTCGGCGCAGGGGCCGGCGCAGGTGTCCGCCGCCGAGAATCAGCTCTCCGGCGCGCTCGGCCGGCTGATCGCGCTGTCGGAGGCCTATCCAGACCTCAAGGCCAACGCCAATTTCCAGCAGCTCGCATCCGAGCTCTCCGACCTCGAGAACAAGATCGCGGCGAGCCGCCGCTTCTTCAACAACGCGGTCCAGGAATACAACACCGGCATCCAGCAGCTGCCGGCTGCGCTGTTCGCCGGCATGTTCGGCTTCACGAAGAAGGACTTCTTCGATCTCGGCGCGAGCCGCACCGAGGTTGAGACCGTACCCCAGGTGAAGTTCTGAACTGAGCCGATAGGCCGGCAGGGCATCGCGTCATGGCCGCGTATGGTCTCTACACGCACATCGCCTCGAACAAGTTTCGTTCGATGCTGCTGCTCGCCGGCCTGTTCATGCTGGTCTACGTGCTGGTCTATGCCGGCGCGTTGGTCGCCGAGGTCGTGATCAACGGCAACGGGACGGTCGCCTACTATCTGAGCCGCGCTTTCGCGGACCTGCTCAAGGCCGCACCTTTCGCGACCGTTGCGGCGATCGCCTGGATCGCGATCGCCTATTTCTTCCACCAGTCGATGATCGATGCCGTGACCGGCGGCCACGACGTCACCCGTCAGGAGCAGCCGCAGCTCTACAACCTGCTCGAAAACCTCTGCATCTCGCGCGGCATCACCATGCCGAAGCTGAAGATCATGGAGAGCCCGGCGCTGAACGCATTCGCGACCGGCCTCAATCCGCGGCAATACTCCATCACCGTCACCACCGGCCTGCTCGACGCGCTGAACGACAAGGAAATCGAGGCGGTGCTGGGCCATGAGCTGACCCACATCAAGAACGGCGACGTGCAGCTCATGGTGGTCGCCGTCATCATCGCCGGCGTGGTCGGCTTCTTCGGCGAGTTGTTCTTCCGCCTGTTCACGAACTTCAACTGGAGCTCCGGGGGCTCCTCGTCGTCGCGCTCGTCCTCGTCGTCGAGCGACAGCAAGAGCTCCGGCGGAGGGGCGGTGATCGTCATCATCATCGCGGTCGTGCTCATCGTGCTGGCCTGGCTGCTGTCGCAGGTGGTCAAGCTCGCGCTGTCGCGGTCGCGCGAATATCTCGCCGATGCGGGCTCGGTCGAGCTGACGAAGGACCCCGATGCCATGATCTCGGCGTTGCGCAAGATCGAGGGCCGCGGCGAACTGCCCGGCGCGACCTCGGCCGTCATGGAGCTCTGCGTCGACAATCCGCGCGAGGGCTTCGCCGATCTGTTCGCCACACACCCGTCGGTGCAGTCCCGGGTGGACGCACTGGTCAAGTTCGCCGGCGGCCATGATCCCGGCCCGCTGCCGGACCTCACCGAAGGGATGGAAGAGCCCGAGGCGCAGAACGACCCGCAGGATGCCCAGCCGCCGGTGCCGCATGGGCCGTGGAACGACGCAGGCAACCCGGCTGGTCCGCCGCCCATACCGGCACGAAGCCCCTCAGGAGCCCCGGCAGGTAATCCGATGGGACCGTGGGGCCGCCACTGAGGCACGCGATCGGGCGCGCTCCGTGGCGGGTTTCACAGCAATCGGGAAAAACTTCGGGAATTGCCGTAACTGCGGCCTGCGGAATTGAATTCTCCCTTGTTTCTGCCATGTTCGCGCCCAACAGCAGACTCGGGACATCGATTTGGGGCCCGGCCGATTGCGATCTCGCGATCGGGGGGCGCGCGTTAGGGGACAGCAATGGCAAAGCCGGCAGTGGTTGTGGTGGGCGCGGACAAGGGCGGGGTCGGCAAGACCACGGTGTCCCGCACCTTGCTCGATTATTTCTCAGCCAACAACGTGCCGACGCGCGCGTTCGATACGGAGTCGCCGCGCGGAACCCTGAAGCGCTTCCACCCCGACATCACCGAGATCGTCGACATGACGACCACGGCCGACCAGATGAAGATCTTCGACACGCTCAATGCGACAAGCCCGTCGGTGACCGTGATCGACGTTCGCGCCGGCCTGCTCTCGCCGGCTCTGGCCTCGCTGCGCGACATCGGATTCCTCGACGCCGCCAAGGCCGGCCAGATCACCTTTGCGGTGTTCCACATCCTGGGCCCCTCGATCGCCTCGCTGGACGAGATCGCCGAAACCGCGGGCTTCATGGGCGGCGCGAAATATTTCCTGGTGAAGAACTTCATCAATGACACCCAGTTCTTCCAGTGGGACCAGGCGACTTACCAATCGTATTTCAACCGCATCAAGGACGCGACCGAGCTGACCATCCCCAAGCTCAACGAAATGGCTTATGAGCAGGTCGAGGTGTCCTCCGTCCCGTTCCTGAAATTCGTCGCCAACAAGGGCATCAACGACGAGGCCGCGAACTATTCGTTCGTTCTGCGCGGCTATGTCCGGCACTGGCTGGCCAATGTCTGGAGCGAGTTCGACCGCATCCGCCTGACCGACATCGTCGGCTCGAAGCCCGTGACCCGCAACAGCGAAAAATAGTTGCGAAGCCCGGGCTGATACGGCTGGATTGGGCAGTGAGTTGGCCTGATATAGCTGTCGATGCCCGCGACACCTGTCTACATCATCTGTTCGCCCCGCCCGCAGGTCGGCAAGACCCTGCTGGCGCGGCTCCTCAGCGAATTCCTGCTGCTCAAGAACGGCAGCGTCGCGGCCTTCGACGTCAACCTGAAGGAGCCGTCGCTGCTCGACTATCTGCCGAGGGTCACGGAAACCGCCGACGTGATCGACACCTACGGCAAGATGCAGCTGATGGACCGCGTCATCGTCGATGACGGCGTTGCCAAGGTGATCGATCTCGGCTTCCACGCCTTCGACGAGTTCTTCAAGATGACCGACGAGATCGGCCTGTTGAAGGAAGCCGCGCGCCGCCATGTCGCGCCTCAGATCCTGTTCGTCGCCGATACCGACCGTGCCTCGGCGCGCGCCCACGAGATGCTGCGCGGGCGAATTCCGCGCATGAACCTGATCACGGTGGACAATGAGTACGTCATACGCGGCGAGCTGCCGCCCGCGATGGCCGGCGGACGGCTGTTCCGCCTGCCCGCGCTGCCCGGATTCCTGAAGACCTATATCGACCGGCTGAACTTCTCCTTCACCGGCTACCTGCGCCAGGAAAAGGATTCCTCCACCGAGCTGCACCAGTGGACCCGCCGGAACTACATCGCCTTCCGCGAGCTCGAGCTGAGCCTGATCCTGCAACGGTCTTGATTTTTACCCGGATAATATTGACTCCCGGGTGCAGCGGGCTTATTGAGGCGGGCATTGATATTCCCTCAGCAGGCCCGTCACCATGAGCATCGACCGGAAAGCAGCGATCACCGCCTACAAGGAGCGAAAGACCATCGCGGGCATCTTCGTCGTGCGCTGCGCGGCCTCGGGCGAGGCCTGGGTCGGCCAGGCGCCGAATCTGGAGACGATCCAGAACCGCATCTGGTTCTCGCTACGCCAGCGCAGCCACACTTGCCGCAGCCTCCAGGCCGCCTGGACCACGCATGGTGAGGCGGGCCTGACGTTTGGCGAATGCGAGCGTCTCGAGGATGAGGAGAGCGCCTATGTCAGGAACGCGCTCCTGAAGGAGCGCCTGCTGCATTGGCGGGCCGAACTGAAGGCCGAGCTGATCTGACCGCTGCAGCGGCTCAGTGCCCCTCGAACGTCATCAGCGTGCGCACCGGCACGTCCATGGCGCGCAGCTTGGCGGCGCCGCCGAGCTCGGGCAGGTCGATGATGAAGCAGGCCGCGACGACATTGGCGCCGATCTGCCGCAGCAGCTTCACCGCGCCCTCGGCGGTGCCGCCGGTGGCAATGAGGTCGTCGACCAGGATCACGCGCTCGCCGGGCTGGATGGCGTCGACATGCATCTCCATCTCGTCGATGCCGTATTCGAGGGAGTACGCGATGCGGACGGTGGTGTGCGGCAGCTTGCCCTTCTTGCGGATCGGTACGAACCCGGCCGAGAGCTGATGCGCCACCGCGCCGCCGAGGATGAAGCCGCGTGCTTCCATGCCGGCGACCTTGTCGATCTTGTTGCCGGCCCAGGGATTGACCAGCTCGTCGACCGCACGGCGGAAGGCGCGCGCATCCGCGAGCAGGGTCGTGATGTCACGGAACATGATCCCGGGCTTCGGATAGTCCGGGATGGTGCGGACGCTTGCCTTGAGGTCGTGGTCAAAGGTCATGGTTATCTCGCTCTGGTGTTTCCACCGTCATTGCGAGCGAAGCGAAGCAATCCAGGTCTTCTCCGCGGCAGCAGTCTGGATTGCTTCGTCGCCAGCGCAAAATTGCTCCGCAATTTTGTCGCGAGCTCCTCGCAATGAAGGCCTTTACTCAATTCGCCCCCGCTTCGAGCCGGAAGGCATTTTCGACAATACGCAAGCCCACCTCGCCGCCGAGCGACATCAGCGATTCCGGATGGAATTGCACGCCGGCGACCGGCAGGGTCTTGTGCTCGAGCGCCATGGCGACACCGTCCTCGGTGCTGGCGGTGACGGACAACACTTCGGGCATGCTGTCGCGCTCGACATGGAGCGAGTGATAGCGGCCGATGACGATCTCGTTCGGCAGGTTGCGCATCAGGCGCCCGCCGCGTACCTGCACCCGCGAGGGCCGGCCGTGGGCGGGATGAGTGAGCTGGCCGAGCTCGCCGCCGAAATATTCGCCGATCGCTTGCACGCCGAGGCAGACTCCGAACACCGGCAGCTTCTTCTCCAGCGCCGCATCGATGGTCTTCCTGATCCCGAAATCTTCGGGCCTGCCCGGGCCGGGCGACAGCACCAGCAAATCCCACCTCTTCTGCTTGAGCATGTCGAGCGCATGCACATAGCGGACCACGGTGACGCTGGCGCCGACCTGGCGGAAATAGTCGGCGAGCATGTGGACGAAACTGTCGTCGTGATCGATCAGCAGCACCTGCTTGCCCGAGCCGGTGGCATCTGGCGCGAAGGTCGACAACGGCTTTGGCGGATCGCCGCGCAGCGCCTGAAACAGCGCGGCGGCCTTGACCTGGCATTCGCGATCTTCCGCGGCGGGATCCGAGTCGAACAGGCAGGTCGCGCCCACGCGCACTTCGGCGAGGCCATCCTTCATGCGGATGGTGCGGATGGTGAGGCCGGTGTTGATGCTGCCGTCGAAGTTCACCGCGCCGATCGCGCCCGCATACCAGCGCCGCGGCGAGCGCTCGTGGTCCTCGACGAACTGCATCGCCCAGAGCTTCGGCGCGCCGGTCACGGTGACGGCCCAGGCATGGGTGAGGAACGCGTCGAGCGCATCGAAGCCGGGCCGCAGCATGCCCTCGACGTGATCGACGGTGTGGAACAGTTTTGAGTAGGTCTCGATCTGCCGCCGCGCCAGCACCTTGATGGTGCCGGGCACGCAGACGCGCGCCTTGTCGTTGCGGTCGACATCGGTGCACATGTTGAGCTCGAACTCGTCCTTTTCCGAGTTCAGGAGCTGGCGGATCTGCTCGGCGTCGCCGATCGCGTCGGTGCCGCGCGCGATCGTGCCCGAGATCGGGCAGGTCTCGACACGACGCCCGTCCGAGCGCACGAACATCTCCGGCGAGGCGGAGACGAGAAACTCGCCCTCGCCGAGATTCATCAGCGCGCCGTAGGGCGACGGGTTGATGACGCAGAGGCGCTGGAACACCTCGGCCGGCGATCGGTCGCAGGGCTCGGCGAAAAGCTGCCCCGGCACCGCCTCGAACAGGTCGCCGCGCGCGAAGGCCGCACGCGCGGTCTCGACGGTGGCCTGATATTCGCCGGGCCCGTGGTCGGCGAAACCCTGACGGGGCGTCTTGAGATAGGGGCTGTCGGCAGTCTCGCGCGGCAGGCCTTCGGTAGACTTCCCTTTCCAGGCGAAGTCGTAGGAGAGCACCACGCCGCGGCCGGTGGCGCGGTCATAGGCGAGCAGGCGATCGGGCACATAGAGCACGATGTCGCGCTGGTCGGCCTCGCGCGGCCGCTTCTGCACGAGATCCTCGATCTGGAAGACGAGGTCGTAGGCGAAGGCGCCGAACAGGCCCAGCAACCCGTCGTCATTGGCGGAGAAGGCGGCGACGAGGTCGCGCACCAGCGACATCACGCTGGCGCGCCGCGTGCGCTGGTCTTCCTCGACCGGCGCGTCGCCGCGGATAATGTGGCCGGCGAGGCGCGCAGGCGTCTTCTCGGAGATCACCACGCATGGCTCGCGCAGGACGTCGCCGAGGAAGGCGATCAGCACCTGACCGCGCGCGTTCAGCGCTTCCAGCTTGAAATTGACCCCGACGGTCTCGAGCTTCAGCGGCGGATCAGAGAAGCCGAGGTCGAAGCTCTCGTAGCGGCCCGGCACGGTGGTACCCGAGGACAGCACCACGCCGCGGCGGCGGTCGAGCAGGCTGACGAGATCGTCGAGCCTGCTGGCGCCGCCGGTGAACTGCTCGGCCACGCGCGTGATCGCAAGACCAGCGCGGGTCACATAGTCGCTTCGGGCCGGAAGGGCAAAGACGGTCCTGTTCATGGGGTCCTCTTACGAAACTTGCCGAGGGAACGCCACACAGGACAAACGATCAGGCCGCCGCACTGCGTTGGCGACCTCAGACGATTTGGGAAAGGAAAATCGCACCGGCCACCTCTTCAGGAGGTGCGCCACCAAAGACGGGCTGGGCGGAGGGCGGTGCTCATGGGCGGATACTCACCATGGCGCGGGGACGGCGTCAAGGGTCGGGCGCCCCGATGACCTTGCGACCGGGACGCGCTGCGTGGCTACGGCTGCTCAGGCTGGGGCACCCAGCCGAACCTGTTCTTCTTCCGATCCCATTTGAGGACAGAATAGCCGTCGCATTCCATGCACCCCCAAAGGACGAGCTTGCCGCCCTTGTCCTTCGAAAGAGCTGCGAACTGGCGGTTCGTACGTATGGCGTCGACAAAGCGTACCTTGGGCTTCTCGCCGTCCGGCTGATCGAGGACCAGCATGAACCTTCCCTTTGGGCCCGCACACTCCTGAAACACACCGACCACAGCAATTTGCTTCGTGGCGGCGCCGTCGAAGCGCCCTTCGATGGCAAAGGACATGTCGGCACCCTTCATCACATCGGCGCCATTCTCGAACAGCAGCTCTTTCGGGATCAGGTCCTTGCGGAACTCAGTTGCCTTGCACCAGCTCTTGCGAATCTGGTTCGCGGGGATGCCGCGAACCTCGGTCGTGAATGGATGGAAATCCGCAATGACCCACCATGCCTCCTTCTTGAGGTCGCCGTTCAGCGTGACGAATGCCTGCTGTGCGGCGGCCTGGGCGGTCATCAACGCGATGACGCCAGCAGCACCGGCCATCGACCAAACGATCAGGCCGAGCACGCCGCGCGTGATAGACGATGCCGACATACTTCGCTGATCCTGCTCGGTCGCTACAGCATCAGCCGAGATGCTTCCGGAAAAACTCCGTCGCCCTGCCCCAGGCGAGTTCTGCGGCTTCGCGGTCGTGCACGGCCTGGCGCTGCTCGTTGACGAAGGCGTGCTCGGCGTCATAGCGGAACAGCTCCAGCGACTTGCCGGCGGCCTTCATCGCCTTTTCGAAGCCGTTGACCAGCTCCGGCGTGCACCAATCATCCTTGTTGGCGAAGTGGGCCTGGAGCGGGATCTTGACGTCCGCGGGCTTGGCCGCCTGCTCGGGCGGAATGCCGTAGAACACGACGCCGGCCGCGAGCTCCGGGATCTTGGTCGCGCCGATGATAGTGACCGCACCGCCGAGGCAGAAGCCGGTCAGACCGACCTTGGCGCCGTTGCGCGCAAGATATTGCGCGGCGCCACGCACCGTCTGCGTCGTGGCGTCCATGAAGTCGAGGGAGTTCATCTCCTTGTTCGCGGAATCGGTGTCGTGATAGGGCACGACCTTGCCCTTGTAGAGATCGGGCGCCAGCGCATCGAAACCGGCGAGCGCGAAGCGGTCGCACAGGCCCTTGATCTGGTCCGACAGCCCCCACCATTCCTGGATCACGACCACGCCCGGCGCGTTGCCGCGCGCCGCATTGGCGAGATAGCCCGAGGCGTCCTTGCCGTCCGGTCGCTTGAAGGTGATGGCGGTTCCCATGGTGTCCTCCGGTGAGTTCTTGGGGGAGCGGTTGGCGGTATTTTGGCCGCTGCAAGCCCGCAGCGCAATCCACACTCTCGTCATTCCGGAGCGCGCGACAGCGCGAGCTATGGTGCGCAATTGCGCACCTGAGAATCCATCAGGCCGCAGAGTTGGTCGATGAATGGATTCCGGGCTCGATGCTGACGCATCGCCCCGGAATGACAGCGAGGTAGTCAACAAAAAGCCCCCTTGCGGGGGCTTCTTCATTTCTCGTCTTGCCTCGCGCGGCGCTCAGTGCGCGTCGGCCCAGACCTTCTTCTTGGTGAAGTACATCAGGCAGGCGAAGATGATCAGGAATATGAACACCTGGAAGCCGAGGTGCTTGCGCGCTTCCATGTGCGGCTCGGCGGTCCACATCAGGAACGTGGTGACGTCCTTTGCGTATTGCGCGACCGTGGTCGGCGAGCCGTCGTCATAAGTCACCTGGCCGTCGCTGATCGGCTTCGGCATCTTGATGGCGTGCCCCGGGAAGTACTTGTTGTAGTAGGAGCCTTCCGGAATGGTCACACCCTCGGGCACCTTGTCCTCGTAGCCCTGGAGCAGCGCCGCGACGTAGTCCGGGCCCTGCTCCTGGTACTGGGTGAAGAGGTCGAAGATGAACCAGGGGAAGCCGCGCTTATAGGAGCGCGCCTTGGTGATCAGAGACAGGTCGGGCGGCGCCGCACCTCCGTTCGCGGCACGCGCGGCCTGCTCGTTCGGGAACGGCGAGGGGAAATAGTCGGCCGGCCGGCCCGGACGCTCGAACATGTCACCCGCATCGTTCGGGCCGTCCTTGACCTTGTACTCCGAAGCGAAGGCCGCCGCCTGCGCCACCGAATAGCCGGGCCCGCCCGGCTCGGCGAGGTTGCGGAAGGCGACATAGGACAGGCCATGGCAGCTGGCGCAGACCTCCTTGTAGACCTTCAGGCCGCGTTGCAGCGCGCCCCGGTCGAACTTACCGAAAGGGCCCGAGAACGACCATTTGTTGCCCGGCGGCTTGTCGCCGCCTTCAGACGCTTTCGCGCTGTCGATCGAGCCCGCGAACAACGAACCGGCGAGCGCCAGCACGATCGCGGTCGAGACCATCGGCGTCGACCTGCTGCCGGTCTTGGCCAGGACGGCATCCGAGATCGAGTTCGGAACCGGCCGCGGCTTCTCGATGCGCGCGAGCAGCGGCAGCACGATCAGGAAGTAGGCGAAGTAGCAGAATGTCAGGATCCTGCCGGCGACGACGTAGATGCCCTCCGGCGGCTGTGCGCCGAGATAGCCGAGCAGGATGCAGACCGCGACGAAGATCCAGAAGAACTGCTTGGCCAGGGGACGATATTTCGACGACCGCGTCCTCGCGCTATCCAGCCAAGGCAGGAAGCACAGGATGATGATCGCCCCGAACATGGCGATGACGCCCGCGAGCTTGTCCGGGATCGAGCGCAGGATCGCGTAGAACGGCAGGTAGTACCATTCCGGAACGATGTGCGGCGGCGTGACGCCGGGGTTCGCCGGAATGTAGTTGTCGGCGTCGCCGAGATAGTTCGGCATGTAGAAGATGAACCAGGCGTAGAGCATCAGGAAGCAGGCGACGCCGAACATGTCCTTGATGGTCGCGTGCGGCGTGAACGGCACCGTGTCCTTTTCGGTCTTCGGCTCGACGCCGTCAGGATTGTTCTGGCCGGCGACGTGCAGCGCCCAGACGTGCAGCACCACGACGCCCGCGATCAGGAACGGCAGCAGATAGTGCAGCGAGAAGAAGCGATTCAGCGTCGGGTTGCCGACCGAATAGCCGCCCCACAACAGCGTCACGATGCTCTCGCCGACATAGGGAACGGCGGAGAACAGGTTGGTGATGACGGTAGCACCCCAGAAGCTCATCTGGCCCCAAGGCAGCACATAGCCCATGAAGCCCGTCGCCATCATCAGGAGGTAGATGATGACGCCGAGGATCCACAGCACCTCGCGCGGCTCCTTGTACGACCCGTAGTAGAGGCCGCGGAACATATGGACGTAGACGGCGACGAAGAACATCGAGGCGCCGACCGCGTGCATGTTGCGCAGCAGCCAGCCGTAGTTCACGTCACGGACGATCAGTTCGACCGACTTGAAGGCGAGATCGGCATGCGGCGTGTAGTGCATCGCCAGGATCACGCCGGTCAGGATCTGCATCCCGAGCATGAAGGAGAGGATGGCGCCGAAGGTCCACCAATAGTTCAGGTTGCGCGGGGTGGGATAGGCGACGAAGGAAGAGTGGATGAGACCAAAGATCGGCAGGCGCCGCTCGATCCATTGCAGGGCCGGATTGCTCGGCTGGTAGTCGGATGGTCCGCTCATGATGCGATCCTGAGGAAATAGTACGACGAGACGGCGCGAAGCTTCGGACTAGATCCGAAGCTCAGCCGATCTGGATTTTGGTGTCGGAAACGAACGTGTACGGGGGCACGGCCAGGTTCGAAGGCGCAGGGCCCTGGCGGATGCGGCCGGACGTATCGTACACCGAACCATGGCAGGGACAGAAGAAGCCGTCGTAGCTGCCTTCATGAGCGATCGGGATGCAGCCCAGATGGGTGCAGATGCCGATGACGACCAGCCATTGCTCGTGACCGGACTTGACGCGGGCGTCGTCGGGTTGCGGATCGGGCAGGCTCGCAACGTTGACGGCGCGCGCCTCTTCGATCTGCTTCTTGGTACGGTGGCTGATGTAGATCGGCTTGCCGCGCCAGAACACCTTGATGTCCTGCCCCTCGGCAATCGGGCTGAGATCGACTTCGATCGGCGCGCCGGCGGCGATGGTCGAAGCGTCCGGATTCATCTGCGAGATGAAAGGCCAGAGCGCGGCCGCGCCCCCAACTGCTGCGAAGGCCCCGGTAGCAACGAATAAGAAATCACGGCGTGTCGGATGGTCCGCCGAAGACGCTGTCGTCACGATTCCAACCCTTTCTTCTTATGCGACCGGTGGAACCGCTCCAGGGGGCGCCCATGAGGTCCCCGGAAAGGCTGCCGGCGCCCGCGGCCCCCCGCGGCGGCAGAACTTGTGCTTGCTCACGCCCAAAATGGGGAAAACAGCAGTCCAGAATCGTTCTATTGGCACCCTTGCCGGGCGAGCGCAAGCCCGCTAACGGCGTGGGAGCGTGCAATGCACGAATTCCCGGGCGAGCGATGTTTTATTGAGACATTTTGCGCCCGCAACCCGACCCGCCACCGCCCATGCAGATCGCACTTTTCCAGCCAGACATCCCCCAGAACACCGGCACGATTCTCAGGCTGTGCGCTTGCCTGGGAGTGGCTGCCCATATCATCGAACCGGCCGGCTTCCCCGTCTCTGACCGGCATTTCCGCCGGGCGGGAATGGATTACCTCGACCACGTCAGCATCACCCGCCACGACTCATGGGCGACGTTCCAGGACTGGCGCGCGGCGCGCGGTGACCGCCTGCTGCTCTTCACCACCAAGGCTGCCACCGACTACCGCGATTTCCATTACCAGACGTCGGACATCCTGCTATTCGGGCGCGAGAGCGCCGGCGTCACCGACGCGGTGGTCGAGGCCGCAGATGCGAGGCTGGTGATCCCGATCAAGGCGGGGCTGCGGTCGCTCAACGTGGCGATGAGTGCGGCGATGGCGGCCGGCGAGGCGCTGCGGCAGGTCCGGAACCCGCAAGTTTGACAGGTTGAGGAGAGACGAGTGAGTTACGCGGTCAAGGAAATCTTCCTGACCCTGCAAGGCGAAGGCGCCCATGCCGGGCGCGCGTCCGTGTTCTGCCGTTTCGCCGGCTGCAACCTCTGGAGCGGCCGCGAGGCGGACCGCGGCGAGGCGATCTGCCAGTTCTGCGACACGGATTTCGTCGGCACGGACGGCACCCTCGGCGGCCGCTACGGCACGGCTGAGGAACTCGCCGACACCATCGCCGCGCAATGGCGCGGGACGGCCGACAACCGCTACGTGGTGCTGACCGGCGGCGAGCCGCTGCTCCAGGTCGACGCTGCACTGATCGACGCGCTCCACGCCCGCGGCTTCGAGATCGGCGTCGAGACCAACGGGACGATTGCCCCTCCGGACGGGCTCGACTGGATCTGCGTCAGCCCCAAGGGCGGCAGCGAGTTGGTGCTGCGCCAGGGCCACGAACTGAAGCTGGTCTATCCGCAGCCGCTGGCTGCGCCCGAAACCTTCGAGCATCTCCCCTTCGAGCGCTTCTCGCTGCAGCCGATGGACGGACCCGAGGTCGTCGAGAACACCGCGCGCGCGATCGACTATTGCCTGCGCCATCCGCAATGGCGGCTCAGCGTGCAGACGCACAAATCGCTCGGCATCAGATAAGGCCCGTGACCACTGCAACGAGGGCTGCACCCATGACGGACCACAAGATTGACGGAGTGGCATCCCCCATGAACCCGAGCTTGATCGACGATCGCAAGGCCCTCGCCCGCGCCTGGTTCGAGCGATTGCGCGACGACATCTGCGCGAGCTTCGAGCGGCTGGAAGACGACGCGCCGCCCAGCCTCTATCCGGGCGAAGCCGGCCGCTTCAGGCGCACGCCGTGGCAGCGCACCGACCACAGCGGCACGCCCGGCGGCGGCGGGGTGATGTCGATGATGCATGGCCGTCTGTTCGAGAAGGTCGGCGTCCACTGCTCGACCGTGCATGGCGAGTTCGCGCCCGAGTTTCGCACACAGATTCCCGGCGCCGCGGACGACCCGAAATTCTGGGCCTCCGGCATCTCGCTGATCGCGCATCTGCGCAATCCGCACGTCCCTGCCGTGCACATGAACACGCGCTTCGTCGTCACCACCAAAGCCTGGTTCGGCGGCGGCGCCGACCTCACGCCGGTGCTCGACCGGCGGCGGACGCAGGACGATGCCGACACCGTGGCCTTCCATGCCGCGATGAAACAGGCCTGCGCGCAGCCGAATGGCGTTGCCGACTACGACAAGTACAGAAAGTGGTGCGACGAATATTTCTACCTGCCGCACCGGAAAGAGGCCCGCGGCATCGGCGGCATCTTCTACGACTGGCACGACAGCGGCGACTGGGACGCCGACCTCGCCTTCACCCAGGACGTCGGCCGCGCCTTCCTGAAAATCTATCCCGAGATCGTGCGGCGCAATTTCGCGACGAGCTGGACCGCGGAGGATCGCGAGGAGCAACTGATCCGGCGCGGGCGTTACGTCGAGTTCAACCTGCTCTACGACCGCGGCACCATCTTCGGACTCAAGACCGGCGGCAATGTGGACTCGATCCTGTCGTCGCTCCCCCCGGAGGTGAAGTGGCCATGACGACGATGAAGCCGGCATCGAGGCCGCTCCCGCGCGCCATGCTGATCGACATGGACGATACCATCCTGTCGGCCTATGGCCGGCCCGAGATCGCCTGGAACACCATCGCGAACGAATTCGCCGAAGAGCTCGCGCCGCTGCCGCCGGCCCAGGTCGCAACCGCGGTGCTGGCGTTCGCGCGAAACTTCTGGGCGAACGCGGAAGCCGCGTGGCGGCTCAAGCTCGCCGAGGCGCGACATCTGACCGTCAAGGGCGGCTTTGCCGCGCTCGCGGCCGCCGGCCACCGCGCCCTGCCCGACGATCTCGCCATTCGCCTCGCCGACCGCTTCACCGCCTATCGGGAGGAGGAAATGTTCGTCTTCCCCGGTGCGCACGAGGCGATCGACCAGCTGAAGGCGCTCGGCATCAAGCTGGCGCTGGTGACCAACGGGGCCGCCGACACCCAGCGCGCCAAGGTCGAGCGCTTCGAGCTTGCGCACCGCTTCCACCACATCCAGATCGAAGGCGAGCACGGCTTCGGCAAGCCCGAGGAGCGCGCCTATCTGCACGCCATGGAGGCGCTCGGCGTCACCGCAAAGGACACCTGGATGATCGGCGACAATCTCGAATGGGAGGTCGTGACGCCGCAGCGCCTCGGCATCTACTCGATCTGGATCGACGTGCACGGCGACGGCCTGCCCGAAGGCTCGACGGTTAGGCCCGATCGCATCATCCGCTCGCTCGGCGAGCTGCTGCCTGACCAGGCGTAACCAGGCACAACGTAAAACATCGAAAACAACCCCATGCACAGTAGCCGAGTGCAGCAAAATCAAGAACTTACGGAATATGCGAAACGACTTTGACTCGTCGGGCAAAACAGGAGCATGATGTCATCATTGCGGGACGTGCCGACATCCGCCTCACCGGCTTCGTGCATCAAGTTCCGCCTTCAACGATGCCATCGACGATTTCTACACGAGCCTGCCCGACCCGCCGATCGCGAACGAGCGCAAATCTGACGCGCGGGCGGAGTTTGCCGGTTCGGAAGCGCACGTGATCGGCCTGTCATGACGGCCTGTTAGCGTGTGGCCGTTGATCAACCGAAAGGACACCCCATGGATCTGAAAGCCGGCGATATCGTGATGCTGAAGTCCGGCGGCCAGGCGCTGACCGTCGCGGAGGTGAAGGAGAACGAGGCACTGTGCCTCTGGATGGGCATGGAAGGCGACCTGTTCCGCGAGACGCTGCCGCTGGCCGTGCTCGTGCAGGTGGAAGAAGAGGAAGATGAGGACGATGACGACGACGAGGACGACTAGGCACGCCTGACGCCGCATCCTCGTCAGAACGGAGCGTTCCGCTCCAGCGCTCCCAATGTCCGCTTCTCTGCCGGTAGCAGCGCAGTAGAGGACGTCGTTGGAGGTCGCAGAGGGTCAGTCAGCCGCGGTCATCGGACTCGGGCTGTCCGCAAAGGCGCCGGAGACGGCCGATCGCCGCGGCACATGGGCGCTCGGATCGTCATCTTGTCCGGTTGAACACCATCTCCCGCATGATGCCGTCAGGCCGCGTGGATTTGGAAATTTGGATCCTCGACATCTTCGGCGGAATGCGATCACCGCAGTGCTTCAGACTGATCCAGTTGCAATGAATAGCACTCGCAAGACAATCTTTCCAATGCGGCTGCGTCGAGAATGTTGATCACCCCGCGAGAATAGTGAACGACACCGGCTGCCTGCAACTTGCTCGCGACCTCGGTGATCGAGGTGCGCCGCACTCCCATCAACTCAGCCACCAGTTCTTGCGTCAAAGTGACCGTCTTGGTGCCTGCACGATTCGACGTCTGCAGCAGCCAGCGGCAAAATCGAGCTTCAATCAGGTGGACGGCGTTGCAGGCCGCGGCGATCCTGGTCTGAGAAAAGAGAGATTCGTTGTAGCGCAGACAAAGACTCCGCATGACATCGGAGCGGGCAGCCGCCTTTCGAAAGCGACTCGCCGGCACCCTGGTCGCCTCGAGCGGGAGTTGTACGACGACGCGAACAAACGAGGTAAGAAAGCCGAGACCCGCCATCGCGCCGACGACCCCTTCTTGTCCGGCTGTTGCGATCTCGACGGCGCGGCCGTCCTTCAAGACCGACAGCAGCGACACCACCCCTTTGTGAGGAAAGTAGACGAAATCGATCTCATCGCCAGCCTCGACCAGAACGACGCCTTGCGCGAATGTCTCCCGCGTCATGTAGGGCAGGAGCATCTCGAATTGATCATGCGGTAACGAGGACAGTATCGAGTTGGCCGCATCCAACGGGCGGCCTGCATTGTTCTTCGGCACGGTGCATCCTGCCTGTTCGGACAGGCCGCCTTCCGCAGGGGGGATGGTCACGCTCCGAGGGCACGTTCCGGCGGGAAGAAGCATTATCGAAAGTTTCGACGCGCTTGTCGGTCCGATAACCGTCATACGTCAGCGTAGTCGAAAGGCCTCGGAACGAAGCAGAAAATGACAGGAGTCACCCGCAGCAATTCGCACTATAAGCACGGTACAGGACACATGGAGGTATTTTGCGGAGATGTCGTGGTGATGACGCTGATAGCGCTGCGGCCTCCAATCGCAATGGCGCACCTCGATGCGGCGCGCATCTGCTGGCTGCCGATGGGTGCAAGATCGGCCGTCGGCATGTGAAGACGCTGATGCGACGGATGAGGATAGAAGCACTCAATCGCCGTCCGCACGACAAAGCCCGAGCCGGGCCACAAGATCTACCCGTACCTGCTGCGCGGGA
This sequence comes from Bradyrhizobium sp. CCH5-F6, assembly GCF_001556045.1. Lineage (GTDB taxonomy): Bacteria > Pseudomonadota > Alphaproteobacteria > Rhizobiales > Xanthobacteraceae > Bradyrhizobium. The sequence goes on along the minus strand of NZ_LSIC01000200.1, from coordinate 67,083 downwards.
AGGAGATCACACGGCCGAACCAAGTGTGGGCGATGGACATCACCCATATCCCGATGGCGCGCGGCTTCGTCTATCCGGCGGTCGTGCTCGACTGGTTCAGCCGCCGCGTGCTGTCGTGGCGCGCATCGATCACAATGGAGGCGGCGTTCTGTGTCGAGACGCTTCAGGATGACCTGGCTCGCCACGGCAAGCCAGACGTCTTCAACACCGATCTTCAACCCGCTGCCACTCCGCTTGGCAGCCTAACCTTGGCAGAGGCTCCACTTATCGACGCGGAGAATCTGTTCAGACAACCTGGACCACCTCTTGCCGGCGAACGTCGCGGTTGGGAGGCTACGTAAGAAGCGGCCCGTGTTCTCGGTGATACCGCAGAGGTCGAGATTGCGGAGAATAAGCGCAGACAATCGAGGCTACTCAAGCAGCCTCTATCGCTAACGCTTGCTTCAGCGTTCGAGCGCCCATTCGTCAGCAATGTAGCCCCCACCGTCTGAGCGCAGATGACTACAATCTATCGCTTGGCCCTCTCACACTTTTCGGGTGAAAGACGGTCGCCTACCCGCACTGTGCCACCAACCAGAATTTTCGCGTTCAGTCCCGAGCGATTAATCAAAGGATTGAAGACTGGCTTCCCGGTGACTTCCTCCAGGTGCTTACAAGGCACGCTCAAACGAGTTGCTTCGAGAAGAGCTTCGCCCAACCAGAAGCGCCGGCCGACGAGATGCGTGAGGGGAACGCCAAAGGTCGTAACGTTGCGGCGGTGCTCGGCCGGAAAAAGATCAATTCCGTGGTCACGGCGGAGCGCCTCGAGCGTCTCTTCCTCGAACAGCGTAATTTGACGGCCTTCTTCCGGGCGCTCCGAGTAATAGCCCGTCTCATTCGTATATCTGTCGCCCACGATGCCCTTGCCTGCGATCAGAGTGAGAGAGTCTTGCGCACGCATTGGGAGCGACGCTCTCGGTGTCAGGTGCAGGTGACGGACGACGCCGATCCATGTTGGAGCAGAAGGCATGTTGCTCAATTTATCCTCTAGCTTTGTCGCAAATTTCAGCAGCCGCTCGGCCTGCAAATGTTGCTACCGGGGCAAGTCTGATTATTGTAGCCCCTGAGGCAACTAGTTGTCCATATGGGGTATCATGGCATTTCATTCCTTAGCGGTGGATAGAACCGTCCCTCTCGCGGATAGACCGCGCGAGGGGCATAATCGCTGGCATCCTTGCATTGAGCCGATGTGTCGCGTTTGCAGTGGAGACACCGTCGAGATCGAGACACGCGACTCTTTCGACTGTCAGATCTGTGCAACCACGACGTCAAAGGATCTTGAAAGCGCCAAGCTGGAGCGCGCGCATCCTCTCACGGGGCCGGTCTATGTCGAAGGTGCGGAGGAGGGTGATCTCCTCGCGGTGCATGTCAAGGATGTGCAGCCCCACGATGAGGGCTTTACTGTCATCATGCCGGGCTTCGGGTACCTCCGCGATCTGTTTACCGAGCCCCATATCGTCCATTGGGAGATGGAGAAGGGCTTTGCGTATTCGCCGCAACTGCCGAACATCCGGATTCCAGGTGCGCCTTTCATGGGCGTCATGGGGGTCGCGCCCTCACAGAAGCTGCTTGCGGACATCATCAAGCGGGAGCAGGAGCTGATCGACCGGGGCGGGTTCGCGATGCCGCCCAATTCGGACGGAGCAGTTCCGAGCGGTGAGAGATTCGCAAATGCGATCCGCACCATCGCTCCGCACGAGACCGGTGGCAATCTGGACATCAAGCAGCTGGTCGCTGGCACGACTCTCTACATTCCCGTCTACGAGAAGGGTGCCTTGTTCTCGGTCGGCGATGCCCATTTTGCGCAAGGCGATGGAGAGTCCTGCGGTACCGCGATCGAGACTTCGGCGGTGTTTACCGCGAAGTTTGAGATTCTCAAGGGTGAAGCAAGACGCCGTGGACTTCGCGATGTGTCGTTCGGGTCCGAATACGGCACGCTCGCCACCACCGAGATGAAGGGCCCGTATTACGCGACAACCGGGACCTGCATCACGCGCGACGGCAAGAACCTGTCCGAGGACATCAGTCTCGCGACCCGGAATGCCCTTCTCAACATGCTGGAGTATCTCTGCGACAAGCACGGCTACAGCACAGAGCAGGCCTATTCGATCATCAGCGTCGCGGCGAACCTGCGCATCAGTCAGATCGTCGATGTTCCGAACGTCACGGTAAGCGCTTTTCTTCCCCTAGACATCTTCATGAACCGGTGAACCACAATGACTACTGTTGCTGTTGCCGAAACGGACGGCGTGGCCCTGAGCCAGGCGCCAACGGAAAAGGATGTGATCCGCAAGATCTTCTGGCGGGTGCTCCCATACATCGTCGTTCTCTACATGCTGAATTTCATCGATCGTGTGAATGTCAGCTTTGCAGCACTGACGATGAGCAAGGATTTGGGGTTCTCTGCAACGGTCTACGGATTCGGTGCTGGCATCTTCTTCCTCGGCTTTTTCCTGTGCGAGATTCCGAGCAACCTCATGCTTGAGCGCTACGGCGCGCGCCGCTGGATTGCGCGCATCCAGCTCAGCTGGGGGCTCGCTGCGATGGCCATGGCATTCACGGCCGGTGAGACCAGTTTCTACTGGCTCCGCTTCCTACTAGGCGTCGCGGAAGGCGGCTTCTTCCCCGGAATGATCCTCTACATGACATATTGGTTCCCAAGCGCATATCGGGCGCGTGTGATCGGCGCATATCTCGTTGCCATCCCGATCGCCAGCGTGATCGGCTCTCCGATCTCCTCGGCACTGCTGTCAATGGATGGGATCTGGGGATGGAAGGGGTGGCAGTGGCTGTTCATTCTCGAAGGGCTCCCCACGGTGTTGTTGGCCTTCGTGACCTGGAAGATCATGCCCGACAAGCCGGAATCCTGTAATTTTCTCTTGCCGCAGGAAAAGAATGTAATCGTTCCCATGCTCCAGCGTGAAGAGGCTGAACGGAAGGCCGTGCGGCATTTCTCGCTCTGGGAAGCGCTGTTGAACTGGCGGGTCCTTACGCTCACCGTGATCTATTTCTGCATTACGATCGGCCTGTATGGAATCACGTTCTGGCTTCCGCAGATCATCCGGACGTTCGGTTTTAGCAACTTTGCGATCGGCTTCGTCACCGCCGCGCCGTTCCTGTTTGCTACCGTAGCAATGCTGACCTGGGTCAGGCTCTCCGATCGATCCGGCGAGCGTGTGTTTAACGCTGCGGCGGCGTGTGTTCTGGTCTCGATCTCCCTCGCTGCGAGCACGACCTTTACAAATCCACTCTATGCGATGATCTGCATGGCCTTTGCGATCACCGGCACGCTGGTGGCAATGTCGATGTTGTGGACGATGAGCACGACCTTTCTCACGGGTACCGCCGCCGCCGGAGCATTCGCGTCGATCTCCGCCTTCGCCAATCTCAGTGGCTTCGTGGGTCCGTTTGCGATCGGCTGGCTCAAGGATCTTACTGGGTCATTCGGTGGCGCGCTGGTCGGTCTGGCATCATTCGGAATCATCGCCGCCGTGATCATCGTCAGCCTGCCGAAAGACAAGCTGTTCGCTCAGGCGCTTCGCCGAAGGCCATGATGGACGGGATGCCGAGCACCAAGTCCGAGGACCGCTCCACCGAAATAGTCGGCTGGCGCGGCCTCGTCGGCCATCTTCATTACGCGCCTCGGGCCATGTTGCCGATGCGCTCCGTCGATCACTTGAACCTCATCGAAGGCGTCGGTGTGGAGGGTGATCGATATGCGAACGATCTTGGTCATTTGACCGAGATCATCCGAGAGCTGGGCATTCGCTCTAAACGAGATGTTTCCCTGTTCGAGCAGGAGACCATCGATGCGCTTCTCAGGGATCACGGCATTTCGATCGGACCGAGCTCCCATAGGCGCAACATCACCACCGTGGGCGTGCCGCTCGGCCATCTCATCGGTCGAAGGTTTCGTGTCGGGGATGTCATCATGGAGGGCAGCCCGGCGCCTCCCTGCAAACACATGGAGGATGTGATCGGACAACCGGTCACACGGCTCCTGATCAACCGCGGTGGTCTGCATGCCCGTCTCTTGAACGGTGGCACCATCAGGGTCGGTGATACGATCGAACTTCTTTGAGAATGACATGAACTACGAGCAGTTCTTCCTCAACAGATATGTCACGACGGTGGTCAAATCCTGCAAGGATCTGACCCCTGGAATACGACTTTTTGAGCTTGCCGACCCGGATGACTGGGAGCTACCGGCATTCACTGCGGGCGCGCACATCGACATAGTCCTGTCGGATCACATGATCCGGCAATATTCTCTTTGCGGAGCCCCGGGCGAAAACAAACGATACATCGTCGCGGTTCAGCGCGAGGATGAAGGGCGGGGTGGTTCACGACACCTTCACGAGCAGGTCACCGTGGGGAGCATAGTCCCAGTTTCGCTCCCGAGAAATCTGTTCGCGCTGGCCGGGGAGGCGCGTCATCATATCATGATCGCGGGAGGCATTGGCCTAACGCCGTTCATGTCAATGCTGCCGGAGCTTGTGGCCAACCGCGCCTCGTTCCACCTCCATGTCTGCACGCGGTCCCGCAAGCACACGCCTTTTATCGACACGTTGGACGAACTCCATGCGGCTGGTTTTGCAAGCTTCCACCATAGTGATGAGCCGTCGGGGTGCAGGCTCGACGTAGGCGCGGCTCTCGGCCGCCATGAAGAAGGACTGCACGCCTATTGTTGCGGGCCGGAAGGCCTGCTCGAAGCTTTTGTTTCCGCATCTGCCGACTGGCCGACGGATTGCGTCCATTATGAAAGATTTGGCGCCGCTGCACCCTCCGGGCCTGCTTATGCAGTTTCTCTTGGCCGAGCCGGCAAGGTGATCGAGGTGCTCTCGGGAGAAACCATGGCAAAGGCTCTCCAACGTAACGGGATTGCCGTGAAGACATCTTGTGAGGCTGGAATATGCGGGATGTGCAAGACCAATTATATCTCAGGAGACCCAGATCATCGCGATCACGTTCTCAATGACGAGGAGCGGAAACAGTGCTTGATACCATGCGTGTCCGGCAGTAAGGGATCGATGCTCATTCTCGACCTCTAACTGACGCTGTTCGGCGATATGACCTCGAAGTCGAAACGATCCACTGCGCTCCAACGCCCCGGCCCTGAAGCGGGCGAGGTGCCGCCGATCGGACCGCAGATGAAGCGTTTGAGGCGAGATCGCAATTTGACTCTTGACGTGCTTGCCGAGAAAACGGGTCTCAACAAGAGTCATTTGTCTCGCCTTGAACGCGGCGAGAAGTCACCTTCGGTTGCTACAGTAGTTAAGCTGGCGCAGGCACTTAAAGTGCCTGTCGCGACGTTCTTCGGCGAGACAATCGACGATAATGCCATCCATCTGGTGCGTGCAAAATCGCGCCGTATGATCAAGGCCAGTCCAGAGCACGGTTCGTATCCGTTCGCGACATTGAGTAAACCCGGGGACCACAATCGCGTCGAGAGCTTTGTGATGGTGCCGCCCGAGGTCTTCAACGACGAGGGTTTCATCAACCATGCTGGCGAAGAGGTCTTCTATGTCCTCGAAGGCAAGGTGGAAATCAGTTTCGCAGACCGCAGCGTCGCGATGTCGCAAGGGGACTATTTGCAATTCCCCGGGCACCTCCAGCATCAGGTGCGGCGCCTTTCCGACAAGGCGCTCGTGCTGATCGTCATTCTGCAGGACTGAAGTAAGAGCCGGGCCACAAGATCTACCCTGTACCTGCTGCGCGGGATGGAGATCACACGGCCGGACCAGATGTGGGCGATGGACATCACCTCCATCCCGATGGCGCGCGGCTTCGTCTATCTGGCGGTCGTGCTCGACTGGTTCAGCCGCCGCGTGCTGTCGTGGCGCGTATCGATCACAATGGAGGCGGCGTTCTGCGTCGAGACGCTTCAGGATGCCCTGGCTCGCCACGGCAAGCCGGACGTCTTCGACACGGATCAGGGCTCGCAGTTCACCGGACAGACCTTTACCGGCGTGCTCGCCGATAACGGCATTGCAGCACGCCGGATCAAGCCTACTTCAACCCGCTGCCACTCCGCCTGGCGGCCTGACCTTGGCAGAGGCTCCACTCATCGACGCGGAAAATCTGTTCAGACAAAACGGGACCAGCTCTCTCACCGCGCGGTTCCTGTGTCGGATACCGGACATTTGTGCTATAAGGCTGGCATCACCGTCCTTCATCAGGCCCCTAACGGTGACAGAGAGTGTTGTGCTCCCGCCTGACCGCAGGACCAAGCACATGCCAGAAAACCCCGGTCTGCATCACGCTCGTATCGATCCTCCGCGCTGCCCGAAGTGCCATGACCTGGCCAGCCTTGTTGGAATTACGACCGGCCCGAGAGGACTCAACCTTCGCTCGTTTGAATGCAATAAATGCGATCAAGTGATTACGGTATCGTCGGAGATTTCGCGATGAAACGGCCGGCGATCCCTACAGGTCGAACCGGCTTCTGAACGTAGCCTCAGTTGAGCTGCTGACTGAACAAGGCGGAAAGGGCCTTGAGCGGATCATTGCATCCATGCCCACAAGTGAAATCGGAGAACGGCTTTTTTTAAGATCGAGCGACGCTCGCGATTACGAGCGCCAAGGACCAATTCGCTTCCAATCAAACGGCCATATTGTCCAACGCTTTTCAAAGCTTGAGGAAAGGCAGCAATGCCATGAGCGATAATATTACCGCGCTTGCAGCGATTCAGGGCAAGATCCTCCGCACTCGTCAATTGGCTGCCGCGACCGCCGATTCTCGCAAGAAGAAGGCTCTTCTCGCAATCGCCGATGCCATAGAGCAGCGAGCTCGCCAACTCGACGAGGAGCTCGAAGACCGAATACCAATCGTCTCGGATGCCGACGAGACAAGAGGTTGAACCGGGTGCGTTGCCGTCGAACTGCAGGTAACCTAGAGCCGTGCACTGGCCGCCCCGTGCGCCTTTTGGCGCGCGATGTAGGACCGGGCCAATATCAAGCCGTGCTCCTTCTGCCGCGTATAACAATCGCAGGACATCGCCTCCAGTTTCGATCGGTCCTTTATCCTTATCGTTCCTCGGGAATAGACGATTGCTCCCGTTCGCTGCACCTTCCCGGCAACTTCCGTGACTGATGATCGACGCACGCCGAGCATCTCGGCGAGGAACTCTTGCGTCAGTTCCGCAACATCGCCGCCGTCGTGATCGACGGTTTGCAGGATCCAACGGCAAAAGCGCGCTTCGATTTCGTGCACTGCATTGCAGGCAGCGGTTACCCTGGCCTTGGACAGAAGCACATCGTTGTGATGAATACAGAGTGCCCGAATAGCTTCGCTGTCACCCGCGATTTGTTGAAAGCGCTTGACGGGTATCTTGCTGGTCTCAATGCGCACCTGCACGATGACTCGCGCCAGCGAAATGGGCGACCCTAGCCCCGCCATGGCGCCCAATGCCCCCTCCCGTCCCACGGTTTCGGTTTCAATGGCCCGGCCATCCGCCAGAACGTCGAGCAAGGAGACCATGCCACTGTGGGGGAAGTAGACGAAGTCGACTTCGTCACCCGCCTCCATCAGCACCGTACCCTGGGGTATGACCTCCGGCATCATATAGGGCAGAAGCCGGTCGAGCTGGTCGGCTGGCAAGGAGGACAGAAGCTCGTTGGGGTGAGCGAACCCGGATTGCAACATCGCAGCATTCCGCCCGATCGGTCGGGCCGACTTCCGCGAGGGGGTTACATCTACGTTCCGAGAGCACGCTCCTCGCGGCAAGAAGCTAATATAGTGCGCAACGTATCGAAATATCAGATCAAGGTCTGATGGCTTCCGCGCAATCGAAGTCGCTCGGTCATGGTGGGTCCCTTGCGATCCTGGGCATCTATGACCGGTGCAGGGCATAAGGCCCGTGGTGACACCAATCGTGTTTGGTTTCACCAACCAAGGCCAGTGCCGAAAGGCAGGCGTCTGAAATCGGATAACTCAAGAGATGCGATCAGCATGTTCGGGACCGAACAGACAAAACCCCAAACTTCGTTTCGACTGCATGCGCGGCTGGTAGCCGCTCAGCCGCGCGACGGCCCCAGCGCTTGTCCCCAGCCCCTGAGCGTTGGGGCCGATCGCGGCCTCAATGATGAAGAAACCGGCCTTTGACCTGCGTCTCGCAAGACATGCGTTCGTAATGTGATCAGGCCAATCCAGCCTGACCGTCTTCACACTCTGCGACGCCGCCAACGATCTGAAGCTCGTCGAACGCGCGGAAGGCAAACTCGGGCAGTGACTCCGCCGTGCGGCGGACTCACTTCAATCTGCCATTCCGTTGCGGCGATCTTCACCTGCTGCAACGCCTCGAGGACTTTGTTTATAGCTACAAGCCGGGCCTCGATCGTAGCTCGTTCGCCAGCAGCTTCACGCCCCGTCTCCAGCCAATGTCGCATCCACAAATTCCTCATAAAACGGCACTGCCGACTGGCGCGTCTGCAATACGAACTCGAGCAATCTCAAGCTGCCTCGTCGTCCCAAACGTGCTTGCGACAGTTCTTACATTGGAATAGGCGAACGTTTCGGTCTGTATTCGCATCGAATAGCGCAAAGACTGCCCGCTCCCCGAGTGGCAGGAAGCAAGAGGGACAATGTGGGCCATTTGCCCGAGGCGCATCCGACCTGTCTGCTTCGGTCATCTGCCATTACCTCACCTTGTGATCAGGCGGGAGCCGTCGCGCTCTCAGTCATCGACGGGTGCGATGTGCCGGCACATGATAGCAGCCATGTCCGTTACCGGACAGACCTACGAGGGCGGAACCTGATGCAAATGACGAAAAAACGCTGGTTGCCGTCGGCGCACATATCCGGTCGCCCTTCGGACGTCTTCGATTTCGTCGGACATTCGCAAAGGGTCACGGCTGCTCGGCTGCCACGCGCAAAAACGCCGCCCGCTTGAAATGAAGCGCAGGCGGCGGGTTACCAGCCCCGGGAGGGTGAGAGTAAAATCCCGATAAGGATTAGTCGCGGCGCGGCGTGGTGAAGTTCATCACATCGGGCTCAGGCGAGACAAGATTTGTCGCTCGCTGGATCAATCGTCATCGCCTGACGTCTTCGAGCGATCGACGCGGACTGTCCTGAATTCCTTCGGCCCATCAAGCAGGCGCCGTTTTCTCGTCGATTGGTCCCTGGAACTCGCGGAACTGTCGGCCCTGTCATCCAATACCGGCCCGGCCAGGTGAATGGCACGCGTTCGTTGTCGGACCACTCGGCCACCTTTCGCATTTTCTTTCGTCATTGGATGGCCCTCTGAACTGTGGAGCACGACGTTCAGGAGCACGCCGCGGTCGGTGTCACTCAGCAACCGCGGCAAATATTCTTCAGCTTTGCGGCGGTCCGGGTTTCTTCCGCGAGAAATGGATCCTTGTCGCGTGACGACAGGTCCATGCTGGCTTCGGCAGGCTTCCCTGTTCTCGGAGGGAATGCCGCATCGTAACAGGAGAGGCGCGCGTTGGCGCTTTCGATCGAACGGCAGTTCGGCTCCGCGGCAAAAGCTGCTGGCGTGGATGCGCCCAGTGCCGATGCCAGCAAAAGCGCCGCGGTCCATGTGCCTGTTCGAACCACCATGCTGGAAGACTCCATCGCTATCTGGTCTTGCTCGCCCAGGTGGGACGCTCGCCGGTCCAGGCCGGAAGGGCATCCCATTCGGACCAACGCATCCGGCGCTCCTCGTCTCCGACCCTCACGAAGACAAAGGGAGCGTCGTCCCGCCCCGTTTTCGAACCAACGAAAATTGCGGGAACGCCGTAGGCATCCCTGATGATTGCCGTATTTGCCAATGTCGGCTCCTGTCCCGGCTCGCGTCGGCTGCAACAGCGCCCGCGCGAGCCTCTTTGGCGCATGGGGATGAACGGCCTACTTCATAGAACAGCGACGACCGCGATCAGCAGTGCGAGGAAGATCGGTACCAACAAGGGTGGTACGAGCCACTCACGAACGTCGAATCTGTCGGGACCTGACATCTGACCGCCTTCACCAGGGTTAAGGCGGGAGCACGCAAAGCTCTCAGTCACCGATAACAGCCACGTAGCGCGCGGTGATGCCGGCGGTGTACCACTCCTCTCGCGAACTAGCGAGGCCAATGTTGGCCGATCGTCGATTGCGACGCGTCCTCGCTTCCGGTGAACGAGCGGCGCCAATTTTGGCGCTTGGCAGGACATGTTCCCGCTATTTGCGCGGGCTCAAGAACCCGCTCCGGATCCCGACGACACGCACCGTGTCCTCAAAAGGCAGGCGCTATTTGCGAGACGACGCCATCCCAGCGCGCAAGCGGTGGCAGATACCTTCAAGTTGAGTCTGCACATTCTCGACGTTGATGAACGCGCTATCCGCGCGCCCCCGTTCCGGGGTTCCGAAAACGCAGGCATCGCGGACCGCTTTGGAGCGCATCAGCCTTTCGCGGCAACTCGCAGCCCTGAGCTCGGCAAATTCCAGATCCGCAACGTCGAAACGGAGCTTTTCGCCCTCGGCCACGAGCAACGTCGTGACGACGCTCCGATCGTGGGGACTGAGATCATGCCGGTACAGAAGACCGATGTAATGATCTATGTTTGCCCGCGCGACATATTGGTGCATGGCGCCAGCTCCCTTGGCGGAACAGGATACCACCGATGAAGCCGGGCCGCGAGAACAATCGCCATGATCACGGCAAGAACCCAGACCCAGAGAGATTCCGGTTTGCGAACCCGACTGTATGGGGAAGGGAGACTGAGCCGATCCTCGCGCGACCGTACCGAACCGGCGCCCTCTACCCGACGAGCTGCCGCGCGGCAGCCGAGATCATCACCACCCCGCCGGTGACGACGGCAACGTCGAGGATCGCGGCGTGGATGTGCACCGGCATCCGCTCGACGAAGGCTTTTGCGACAAATGCTCCGGGGATCGCAATTGCTCCGATCAGCAGCGCGAAGGCGAGCACCTGCACCGTCACCGCGCCGGCGAGGCCGAACACCGAGATCTTGATGAGGCCGGTGCCGAGCGAGATCATCGCATCGGTCGCGATCACCGCGGCGCCTTCGAGCCCCGCAGCCATCAGCAGCGACAGCAGGATCACGCCGGAGCCGGAGGTGCCGCCGACCAGGACGCCGTAGCCGACAGAGCCGGCGGCAAGGCCGGCGTCACCGATCCGTACCCTTCGGCGGCGGAGCATGCGACGCAGCGGCACGCTCAGGATCAGCATGGTGCCGATCACGAGCGCGGCGCCCGCATTGGTCAGCCGCGTATAGCCGTAGGCGCCGAGCGCCGTGGTGAGCGCCGCACAGGCGAGCACGATCAGCGCGCGGCGACGATCGGCGTAGCGCAGGTAAGCGATTGCGCGGCTGAGATTGGTGAAGATCGCGGAGATCGCGATGATCGGCACCACCGGCTCGGCACCGACCAGCGGCACCAGCACCAAGGGCATCAGGGCGCCGGTGCCGTAACCGGCGAGACCGCCGATGACCGAAGCAAACAACGCCATCGTTGCGACCAGCAGGAGCTGTGGAAGCGAGATGTCGGCGAAGCCTGAGACGATGGTCAATTTTTCTGATCGCGGCTGATTTGCGGCCTCGTCTAGGGGAGAATCCGCGGCAAGGCAACCGCCGGCGAGGCACGCGGCAGGCGAACTGGCTGCCGCGTCCAGCGTCATGCGGCGAACCGGCCCGCCCTGATGACGGGGGTGAACCGCGGGCGGCCCTTGGCGCCGCCTTTGGCCATCGTCGCCGGCACCGAGGCGTCGGATCGAAAGGCGTCGCAGGCCGCTTCGTCCCGCCAGTCGATCAGGACGATGACCCTGTCCGAGCCATCCGATGCGAACAGCACTTCGGCGCCGAGGCTCCCATGCGCCTCCCGCTTGCTCCGGCCGTCCGTTGCGAAGATGGAAAGAAAGCGCGCGAGATCCTCGATCTCGACTTCGGCAATGGTCGTGTACATCGCTTACCCTCTCAGAGCGGCGCGCGCGTCGTGCGAGACAGCGGCAGATTGAGGCTGAAGGACGAGATGGCCGGGTCGGCCACGCCAAAGGCGGCGAGACGCGGCCGATGCTTGATCACATAGGCAGCGGCAGCTTCCGGCGTCTCGAACAGATAGACGCCCCCCGAGCGGCCCGCGCTGCGGTTCTCGCCCCAGAGCTTCCAGATGAGCCCGGGCTGGGCCGCGATGTCGTCCGCAAGATCGCGGCAGGCGATTTCAAGATCTTCGCCCCACGGCCCATCAAACGCGAAGTCGAATTGCAGCAATGTCCTCATGTGGTACCTCTTGAGTTCGCAACGGCCCGGTCGGGCGCGCGCAGCGGTCTATGTCGCCGTCACGCTTGCGAGAATTCACCGCTTGGTAGGATCGATGCTGACTGGGAGTGTGGAATAGGCCATGGATACGCTGAGCAGCATGCGTGTTTTCGTGCGGGTGGTTGAGCTCGGCGGCTTCAACGCGGCGGCCCGTGCCTGCGCGATGTCGGCCGCGATGGTGGCCAAGCATGTCGGTCATCTCGAGGCGCGCACCGGAGCCCGGCTTCTGGACAGAACCACCCGGTCGGTCCGGCCGACGCCGGAGGGGCAACTCTATCTCGACAAGGTGATCGCGATCCTCGAAGCCGTCGACGAGGCGGAGGGCACCGTGGGGGCGGAGAACCGGGAGTCGCGTGGGACGCTCCGCGTGACGGCGCCGGTCGAGCTCGGCCAGGACCACCTGGCGCCGCTGCTCGTCGATTTCATGTCGCGGCATCCCGGCATTGCCGTCGTCGCCGACCTGACGAACCGCCCGGTGGATCTCGTGCAAGAAGGCTTCGACATGGCGATCCGGGTCGCACCGTCGCTCGACACCGCGCTGATCGGACGCAAGCTCGCGACGACCCACTTTCGCGTCGTGGCAAGCGCGGACTTCCTGGCCCGACATGGCGTTCCCGACACGCCCGAGATGCTCTCGGCCCTGCCCGCGCTGACCTTCTCGCAGCCCGCACCTCGTCTCGATTGGTCTTGGCGCCGGCGTGAGATGCACGGCAAGGTCAGAATGACCGCCCGGCTCGCCTCGACCAGCGCCGATACGTTGCGCAAGGCGGCGGTTGCGGGGCTTGGCGTCTCGTGGCTTCCGTCATTTGTCTGCGGCAAGGACATCGAGGCGGGCCTGCTGGTCCCGATCCTGGAGGACTGCGACTGGGGCAGCCTCGGCGTGCATGTCCTGTACCCGCACCGGCGTTTCGTACCGAGCCGGCTCCGCCTCTTCATCGACTTCCTTGCAGAGAGCCTCGGTGATGATCCCTCGGGGGACCCGTGGGCGCCCCGGGCCGAAGACCGCCGCGTTATGCGTGCAGTAGTGCGGTCGGCCTAGCTGGGCCAGCCGACCATCCGGCTGGCGTTGGCGAAGATCCTCAAGACCGCGGTCATCATTACCGCGAGGCTCGGCACCGAAGGTTACGTGTTCCGATCGCGGCTGATGCGTGCCGCAGCTTGATCGGCGATGGAAGCGAGCGCGGCTTGCTCCAGTGGAAAGTCCGCCGCCAGCCAAGCATCCTCGGCGAGCGTCAACACGTGGCCGAGCGCGGGTCCTTCCGCCAGACCGCGCGCAATGAAATCGGCGGCCTTCAACGGGAATTTCGGCGCGGTCCAGCGTTGCGGCAGCTCGGCAAGCGCCCGCCAGCGCGACGAGGTGACGTCGCCGCCGTGCCGCGCCCAGCCCAGCAACACGCGATCGTGATAGCGCTCGGCACCGAGCCGGTAGAGCAGCCGCCGTGCATTGGCGTCGTCCTTGGTGGCCAGACGCCACCAGCGATGGCCCATCGAATCCAGCGCCTTGGCCTCGGCGTTGGAGAGCCGCAAGCGCGCGGCGACGCGCTTGGCGTCTTCGGTGACGGCGACCGTCAGCGCGGCGAGGCGCCGCGTGCTGCTCGCGGTGAGGCCGAGCTCGCGCTCGATCGCGATCATCGTCGAAAACGGACCGGTATAGGCGACGCCGCCGATCAGTGATTGCAGCAATCCGCCCTCGGCCATGGCCAGCACGGCCCCGGCTGCACCGCCGGCCACGAGCAATTTCAGCATCTCCATGCGCACCCGCTCGGCCGAGAGGCTCGCCAGGCCCGCGCGGCCGCGGATGCAGGCGAGATAGCCATCGCGGTCGGGATCGCCGGCACCGAAGGCGGCGTGAATGCGGAAGAAGCGCAGGATACGCAGATAATCCTCGGCGATGCGCTGGTCGGGATCGCCGATGAAGCGCACGCGCCGGGCTCTCGCATCGGCGATACCGCCGACGTGGTCGTAGACGACACCGCGCGCATCGGCCGACAAGCCGTTCATGGTGAAGTCGCGCCGCTCGGCATCCCTCACCCAGTCGCGGCCGAACGCGACCTTGGCCTTGCGGCCGAAGGTCTCGGTGTCCTCGCGCAGCGTCGTGACTTCATAGGGATGCCCGTCGATCACCAGCGTGACGGTGCCGTGGTCGATGCCGGTCGGCACGCTCTTGATGCCGGCCGCCTTGGCGCGCCGCATCACCTCATCCGGCAGCGCCGTGGTCGCGATGTCGATGTCGCCGGGCAAGAGACCAAGCAGCGCATTGCGGACGGCGCCCCCGACCACGCGCGCCTCCTCGCCATCAGTGCCCAGCAGTTCGAGGACACGCGCGGTCCCGCCTGCGGTCAGCCAGGGCGCATGGGCAAGCAACTGCTCCGCGCTCATCGGTCGGCCCCTATTTTTCCGTGCCCGGCACGAGCTTGCCGTTCTCGATATGGGCGGGAACGTAGGTCGAATCCGGCGGCGCGCCGGAGAAATGCGCAAGGCCGATCAGGCCTGCGATGACAAGCACGATCGCCACCAGCGCGAGGCGCGCGACGATCGCGACCGGCCAGGAGGATCGCGCGAACAGGCCGGATCGGGTGGCCGCCAGGAACAGCGCATAGACGGTGAAGGGGATGAGGAAGATTCCGATCTCGGTCAGAACCGTCCGCATCATGATGAATAGATCCGTTCATAGAGCACACGCAGCATTCCGGCGGTCGCACCCCAGATGTAGCGCTCCGCGAACGGCATCGCGTAGTACGACCGCTCCATGCCGCGGAATTCCTTGCTGTGCACCTGGTGGTTCACCGGGTTCATCAAGAAGGATAGCGGCACCTCGAACGCATCATCAACCTCGGATTGGTTGATGGTGAGCTGAAAGCCCGGCCTGACCCTGGCGACCGTCGGCAGGATTCGGAAGCCGAAGCCGGTGCCGTAGAGATCGAGGTAGCCGAGCGGCTCGACGAAATCTCTGGACAGCCCGACCTCCTCCTCGGCCTCGCGCAGCGCCGCATCCAGCGGCGAGGAATCGGTCGCGTCGATCTTGCCGCCGGGAAACGCGATCTGGCCGGCATGGTCGTTGAGATGCGCCGAACGCTGAGTCAGCAGGATGGTGGGCTCGGGATGGTCCACCACCGCGATCAGGACCGCCGCCGGCCGCACCGGCTGCTCGCGCGCGATGATCTCGAGCATCTTGTCGGTGCCGGGATCGCCGGAGGCGGGGATGATGTTCGGATCGTAGAGGCCCGGCGGCACGTCGAAGCCGAGCTTCGCCCGCGAACGGGCGAAGAAATCCGCCGCGCCCAAGATGGCGGGATCGCTTCTGTTGATAGGCTTGTTCAAAGCGCGGCCCTCACCTGCTCCGCATCGGCCATGGCGAAGAATTCGCCGGCCGACTCGACACCGAACATCGGCCGGCCATCGACCATCCGCTCCTCACCCATGTCAACCAGATCGTAATAGAGCGCCCTCGTGACCTTGGCCCAGAGGTCGGCGCGGACGTGCAAATACGGCGTCAGCCCGCCATCCTGCGCCTGCTCGAACCGCAGCCGGTGCGCGGCATCGCAAGTGACCCAGTCATCGACATTGGTGCGGAAGCGCAGCACGCGCTGAGAGCCCTCGCCGTCCTTCTGCATCTCGACCGCCATGAACGGCGCATCGTCGACGCGGATGCCGACCTTCTCCACGGGCGTGACCAGGAAATGCTTGTCGCCCTCGCGCTTGAGGATGGTCGAAAACAGGCGGACCAAGGCAGGACGCCCGATTGGAGTTCCCAAGTAGAACCAAGTACCATCGGACGCGATTCGGATGTCGAGATCGCCGCAAAACGGCGGATTCCACAGATGCACCGGAGGCAGACCCTTTTTGGCGCCATCGGCATTGACAGCGCTTTTGGCGGCCGCAGTCAGCCCCTCGAGACCGCGATCGGCGCTCTGCCCTTGGTTCGCCATGGTTTGCCCTGACTCTGTGATTGGCACGATTGGTGCAGGTCTACGTTGTACTCGGGTGCGCGGTTCCATCCGGAATAGTCCGGTGTGGAGGTCGCCACTTCGTGATGCCGTACATACCCCGAAGCCGATAAGGTGGGGATAGGTTAATTCAACGAATACATGACCTTCGTGCAAGTCTAGCATAGGGCCCATGATCTGGCGTGATGACCCGGCGTGACGGTGCGGACGTGACGGTGCAAGCAAGCCGCGTGGCAGGCTGAAGGAGCGAGCGAATGGCGGAGAGTGTCGAGAAACTCGAGGACGGGATCGTCCGTTCGGCCGAGCAGGTGTCGAGCCAGATTCGCGCGGCCAAGGACGCGATCGCCTCCGTCATCTTCGGCCAGGATCGCGTGATCGAGAACACCCTCGTCACCATCCTCTCCGGCGGACATGCGCTCCTGATCGGCGTGCCGGGGCTCGCCAAGACCAAGCTGGTCGAGACGCTCGGCGTCACGCTCGGTCTCGATGCCAAGCGCATCCAGTTCACACCCGATTTGATGCCGTCGGACATTCTCGGCGCCGAGGTGCTGGACGAGAGCACCGCGGGCAAGCGCGCCTTCCGCTTCATTGCCGGTCCCGTGTTCGCGCAGCTGCTGATGGCCGACGAGATCAACCGCGCCAGCCCGCGCACGCAATCGGCATTGCTGCAGGCGATGCAGGAGCAGCACATCACCGTTGCCGGCGCGCGGCACGACCTGCCGAAGCCGTTCCACGTGCTGGCGACGCAGAACCCGCTGGAGCAGGAAGGCACCTATCCGCTGCCCGAAGCCCAGCTCGACCGCTTCCTCATGGAGATCGACGTCGACTATCCCGACCGCGATGCCGAGCGCCGCATCCTGTTCGAGACCACTGGCGCGGAGGAGACGCTGGCCAGGGGCTCGATGACCGCGGATGCGCTGATCACCGCGCAGCGACTGATCCGGCGCCTGCCGGTCGGCGATTCCGTCGTGGAGGCGATCCTGTCGCTGGTGCGCTCCGCCCGCCCCGGTCCGGACGCCGGCGAAGCCGGCAAATTGATCGCCTGGGGCCCCGGCCCGCGCGCCAGCCAATCGCTGATGCTGGCGGTGCGCGCCCGTGCGCTGATCGACGGACGCCTCGCGCCCTCGATCGACGACGTGCTCGACCTCGCCGAACCCGTGCTGAAGCACCGCATGGCGCTGACGTTCCAGGCGCGCGCGGAAGGCCGCACGATTGCGGACGTGATCCGGCAATTGAAGACACGGATCGGTTGATGGCAGCGGAGAACGGGCACGCGGCGAAGGAGACACTGGCGATCCGACGTGCCGATGGCGAAAGCCGCACGCTCGCCGCTTCGCTGCCGCGCCTGGTGCTCGAAGCCCGCCGCATCGCCGCCAACGTCATCCACGGCCTGCACGGCCGCCGTCGCGCCGGCTCCGGCGAAAATTTCTGGCAGTACCGCCGCTTCGTCTCGGGCGAGCCGTCGCAGAATGTCGACTGGCGCCGTTCGGCGCGTGACGACCATCTCTATGTCCGCGAGCTCGAATGGGAAGCCTCGCACACGGTCTGGATCTGGTCCGACCGCTCGCCCTCGATGGCTTTCGCTTCCAAGACCGCGCGCGAGTCCAAGCTCGAGCGGACGCTGATCGTCGCCTTCGCGCTGGCCGAGTTGCTGGTGGCCGGCGGCGAGCGCGTCGGCATTCCCGGGCTGTTGGCCCCGACCGCGAGCCGCAGCGTGATCGACAAGATGGCGCAGGCGATGCTGCATGACGATGCCGACCGCCTGAGCCTGCCGCCCTCCTTCGTGCCCGCGGCGCTGGCCGAGACGATCGTGCTGTCGGATTTCTGGTCGCCCATCGCGGAGATCAGGACGACGCTGGCGGGGCTCTCCGGCTCCGGCGCGCATGGCACGCTGGTGCAGGTCGTCGATCCCGCCGAGGAAAGCTTCCCCTATTCCGGCCGCGTCGAGTTCGTCGAGCCGGAAGGTTTCGGCGTGATCACCGCCGGCCGCGCCGAGAGCTGGGCGCAGGACTATACCGCGCGGCTCGCGCTGCATCGCGACCAGATCCGCGCCGAGACCAACAAGCTCGACTGGCTGTTCACGACGCACGCGACCGACCGCTCGGCCGCGGAGCTCCTGCTGTTCCTGCATGCCGGCATGCAGGTGAGCAAGTCGGGCGCCCGCACCACGACGATCAAGGCGGGGCCGGCCGCATGATGGGATTGCCGCTCGCCTTCACGCAACCGCTGCTGCTGATCGGCCTCGTCAGCCTGCCCGTGCTGTGGTGGCTCTTGCGCGTGATGCCGCCGCGGCCGCGCCGCATCGAGTTTCCGCCGACGCGGCTGCTGTTCGACATCGCACCCAGGGAAGAGACGCCTTCGCGGACGCCGTGGTGGCTGACGGCGCTCCGCCTGCTCGCCGCCGCGCTGGTGATCTTCGCCGCCGCCGGCCCGATCTGGAATCCGCAGACAGGCGCCGCCGGCAGCAAGGCGCCGCTGATGATCATGTTCGACGACGGCTGGAGCGCCGCATCGCACTGGGACGTCAGGATCCGGACCGCCGACGAGTTGATCGCCAACGCCGACAACGACCGCCGCGCCATTGCGCTGGTGCCGCTGTCGGAGCCGAACCGCGACATCACCCTGATGCCGGCGGGTGCGGCACGCGTCGCGCTGCGGCAGCTTTCGCCGAAGCCCCATTCGATCGATCGCGTCGAGACGCTGGCCGCGATCGACCGTTTCCTCAAAGTCACCGGCGACTGCGAGATCGCCTGGCTGTCCGACGGCGTCGACACCGGCCGCGGCGAGGACTTCGTGCAGGGCCTCGGCAAGACCATCGGCGATCGCAGCCTGACCATTTTCCAAGGCGGCACCTCCTCGCCGCTGGCGCTGGTCGCGGCAGAGAACGCAGCGGCGAAGATGACGGTGAAGGTGCTGCGCACCGACGGCGGCATCGCGGCCGGCACCGTGCGCGCGCTCGACCAGAAGGCCTCGCCGATCGGAGAAGCCCGCTATTCTTTCGGCCCGCAGGACAAGGAAACCGAAGCCGCGTTCGACCTGCCGGTCGAGCTGCGCAACGATATCAGCCGGCTCGAAATATCCGGCGAGCGCTCCGCCGGCGCGGTGCAGCTGCTCGACAAGCGCTGGCGTCGCCGCGCCATCGGCATCATCTCGGGCTCGACGAGCGAGACCGCGCAGCCGCTGCTGGCGCCGACCTTCTACCTCACCCGCGCGCTGGCGCCGTTCGCCGACGTCCGGCTCGCCGACAAGGGCTCACCGCAGCAGGGCATCACCCAGTTCCTCGACCAGAAGCTGCCGATGATCATCCTCGCCGATGTCGGCACCATCTCCCCTGAAGTCCGCGAGCGCCTCAATGCCTGGATCGACCAGGGCGGCGTGCTGGTGCGGTTCGCAGGGCCGAGGCTCGCGCAGGCCGAGGACGACCTCGTGCCCGTCAAGCTGCGCAAGGGCGGCCGCACGCTGGGCGGCAGCCTGACATGGGAGAAGCCGCAGCATCTCGCCTCGTTCGCGGCCGACGGTCCGTTTGCCGGCGTCGCGGTCCCCAAGGACGTCACCGTGAGCCGCCAGGTGCTGGCCGAGCCCGACGCGGTGCTCGCCACCAAGAGCTGGGCCTCGCTCGAAGACGGCACGCCGCTGGTGACCGGCGAGCAACGCGGCAAGGGCCTCGTCAGCCTGTTCCACGTCAGCGCCGACATGCGCTGGTCGGATCTGCCGATGTCGGGCATCTTCGTCGAAATGCTGCGGCGGGTCGTCGACATGTCCGGCTACACCGCCAAGCCCGGCGCCGGCGTCGCCAGCGAAGCGACCACCGAGACGGTGGCGCCGCTGCACATCCTCGACGGTTTCGGCGCGTTCGGCCCACCGCCCGCCACCGCAAAGCCGCTGCCCGCGGACTATCGCGACCGCGCCACACCCGATCATCCGCCGGGCTTCTATGGTCCGGCAGAAGGACCGCTTGCCGTGAACACGCTTGCTGCCGCCGACCGCATCGCGGCCCTGAACACCGCCAGCCTTCGCGCCCGGCACGCCACTTACACCAATTCCGAGCCGCGCGACTTGCGCGGCTGGCTGCTGTCGACGGCGCTCGCGCTGTTCCTGATCGACGCCATCATCGTCGCGGTGCTCGGCGGCGGAATTGCCGCGCTGCTGCGCCGCCGCGCTGCGCCGGCCATGATCGTGTTCGCCCTGGTGCTTGCAGGCCTGATGTCGTTTGCGCCGACGCCGGCGCGCGCCGACAGCGCCGCGGACGAGTTCGCGATGAAGGCGGTGTCGCAGACCCGCCTCGCCTATGTCGTGACGGGCAATGCCGACGTCGATTCGATCGTCAAAGCGGGCATGAACGGGCTGACGCTGTTCCTGGCCCAGCGCACGGCGCTCGAGGCCGGCGATCCCGTCGGCATCGATCCCGCGCGCGACGAGCTCGCCTTCTTCCCGCTGATCTACTGGCCGATCGTACCGGGCGCGCCGAAGCCACCGCAGGACGCCATCAACAAGATCGACGCCTACATGAAGCAGGGCGGCACCGTGCTGTTCGACACCCGCGACGCGATCGAGGCACCACCCGGCGCGAACGGGGCGTCGCAGACCCCGGGCATGCAGACGCTGCGCGAGATACTTTCCTCGCTCGACGTGCCCGAACTCGAGCCGGTCCCGCGCGAGCACGTGCTGACCAAGACCTTCTATCTGCTGCGCGACTTCCCCGGCCGCTTCACCGCCGGCCAGACCTGGGTCGAGACCTTGCCGCGCGAAGACGACGACGACAGTGCGCAGCGGCCGGCGCGCGGCGGCGACGGCGTCTCGCCGATCATCATCACCTCGAACGATCTCGCCGGCGCCTGGGCCTTGCGGCCCGACGGACAAGCCATGCTGCCGGTGACCGGCGGCGACGCCCGCCAGCGCGAATTCGCCTACCGCGCGGGCGCCAACATCGTGATGTACACGCTGACCGGCAACTACAAGGCCGACCAGGTGCACGCTCCGGCGCTGATCGAACGGCTGGGGCAATAGGACCGACATGAATTACGGCATTGCGTTCACACCGCTTGTTCCCGCGATCGTCCTGTGGCTCGCGCTGGCAGCGATCGTCGTCATCGCGCTCGTGCTGCTGCTTGCACGCGCGCGCGGCGCTGCGGTGCGCGTGGCCGCGCTCGCGCTGTTCCTGCTGGCGCTCGCCAATCCCTCCTTCACCCGCGAGGACCGCGATCCCCTCACCTCGGTCGCGGCCGTCGTCGTCGACAAGAGCCCGAGCCAGAATTTCGGCAACCGCAATCGTGAGGCAGCCCAGGCCCAGGAGGCGCTGGTCGACAGCCTGAAGAAGATCAAAGGCCTCGAAGTCCGCGTCGTCGAGGCCGGACAAGCCGACGGCGAGACCGACGGCACGAAACTGTTCGGCGCCCTCGCCTCCGCATTGGCGGACGTGCCGGTCGACCGCGTCGCCGGCGCCTTCCTGATCACCGACGGCCGCGTGCACGACATCCCCGCGAATGCCGCCGGGCTCGGCTTCCAGGCGCCGGTGCACGCGCTGATCACCGGACAGAAGGACGAGCGCGACCGCCGCATCGCGATCACGGCAGCGCCGCGCTTCGGCATCGTCGGGCAGACCCAGACCATCAGCTACCGGCTCGACGACCAGGGCGTCTCCGGCGAGCGCGCCAGGGTCACGGTCCGCCGCGACGGCGAGGTCATCAACGAGCGCACGCTGTCGAGCGGCCAGGCCGCCAGCGTCGACGTCGACATCAAGCATGCCGGCCCGAACATCGTCGAGATCGAGGCCTCGCCGCTCGAACGCGAATTGACGCCGGTGAACAACCGCGCCGTCGTCGCCATCGACGGCGTGCGCGACAAGCTGCGCGTGCTGCTGGTCTCGGGCGAGCCGCATTCGGGCGAGCGAACCTGGCGCAATCTCTTGAAGTCCGACGCCAGCGTCGACCTCGTGCATTTCACCATTCTGCGGCCGCCGGAGAAGCAGGACGGCACGCCGATCAACGAATTGTCGCTGATCGCGTTTCCGACCCGCGAATTGTTCCAGCAGAAGATCAACGAATTCCAGCTGATCATCTTCGACCGCTACGCCCGCCAGGGCGTGCTCCCGATCGCCTATTTCGACAACATCGCGCGCTATGTGCGCGGCGGCGGCGCGGTGCTGGTCTCCGCCGGTCCCGACTACGCCTCCAACACCAGCATCTGGCGCACGCCGCTGGATTCGGTGCTGCCGGCAGAACCGGTCGGCGTGACGGAAAAGCCTTTCTATGCGCATCTGTCGGACGTCGGCAAACGCCATCCCGTCACGCGCGGGCTGGAGGGCTCGGGATCCGAGCCGCCGCGCTGGAGTCGATTCTTCCGCACGGTCGATACGCGCAACGCGGTCAATCCGCCCGTGATGACCGGCGTCGACGGCAAGCCGCTGCTGTTCTTGTCGCGTTTCGGCGAGGGACGCGTCGCACTGCTGCTCTCCGACCACATCTGGCTGTGGGCGCGCGGGTATGAGGGCGGAGGGCCGCATCTCGATCTGCTCAGGCGGACGTCACACTGGCTGATGAAGCAACCTGATCTCGACGAAGAAGCGCTGCGCCTCCAGGTGCAGGGCAAGGATCTCGTCGTGGTGCGTCAGACCATGGCGGACAGCGTCCAGCCGGTGAGCGTGACTTCGCCATCGGGCGTGTCGCACGATATGACGCTGGCGTCTGCCGATCCCGGCGAATGGCGCGCCAGCCTGCCGGCGAACGAGCTCGGCCTGTGGCAGGCCACCGACGGCACGCTGAAGGCGCTGATCAATGTCGGCCCGACCAATCCGAGGGAGTTTTCGGAAGTCACCTCCACCACCGAGGCCCTGAAGCCGCTGACCCTGGCGACTGGCGGCAATGCCGTGCGCGTGGTCGACGGCACGAGCGTCGAGCTGCCGCGCATCCTGCCGGTGCGCTCGGTGGGCGTCTTCCACGGCGATGGCTGGATGGGCGTGCGGATGCGCGACGCCAGCGTGGTGAAGGGCGTCGGCGTGCTGCCGATCTTCGCCGGCCTGGTCGGTCTGTTGCTGCTGCTCGGCGCCTTCGCCGCGACCTGGGTTCGCGAGGGGCGCTAAAGCGCGATGCGATTGGGATGAATCGTCATCGCGCTTTAGGTTGTTGTTTAAGCATGATCTTTTCGGAAAACCGCTGCGCACTTTTCCGGATCATGCTTAGTTGCCCGAACGACACATCGGACAGGCCGAGTGCATGCGCAGCCCCGGCCCACCGTTGACATCCGCAGACCGAACGAGCGATGTTACATTATAACGTCGCGGCATCAGGGACTTGGTGCTCCGCGGTGTGGGGGTGGCGTTTCAGATGAAGTGGTTCCGGTCGAATATCAGGCACGGCGCCCGGCTCGCGTTGTTCGCGTTGCTGGTGCAGTTCGCGCTGACGTTCGGCCACAGCCATTGGTTCGCCCAGGCGACGCCGCTCACTCAATCGTCGCTCCATCGGACCAACGATGCCCAGCAGAGCACCAAGAGCGTTGCTGCGATCGACCGCGCCGCCGTCCAGAAGCAATCGCCCTCAAGTCCGGACCGCGAGCATTCGCACGACGAGAGTTGCGCGATCTGCGCCGTCATTGCGATGGCTGGCACCGTCATTTCGGCAACGCCGCCCGTGCTGCTGCTGCCGCAGGCGATCGAGCTGCTCCGCCGCACCACGGATGCCGAATTCGTCCATCTGAGATCCGCAGGCTCGGCATTCCAGCCTCGCGCCCCTCCCGCGTCCTGACTTCCAACGCTTGATCACGCCCAGCCTCGCCGCTTGCAGGCGAATGGCTGGGACAAGTTGAAGTCGAATTCCGTCGCGCCGCGACGGCAGGCCACCTCCGATCAACAGACGAACTGCGGACGGCCTGGCTGGAATCAGGACCATGTCATTCAAATCGCGACGCGCGCAGCGCCTGGGCGGAGCAAGCCTGCTCCTGCTCGGCGCCGCCGCCACGCCCGCCTTCGCCCAAGAGCCGGCCCAAGACAAATCATCGACGGAGATCCCCGCGGTCACCGTGACGGCACCGAGCCCGATCGTACGCAGAGCAGTGGCGCCCTCCCGCAACGCAGGGCGCGGCGGCACGCGGACCGCGCGGGTGCGCAGCCGTGAGCAAACGGCTGAACCAGTACCGGCAGCCCCGGCGCCTGCCGCGCCTCAGCAAGGCGTGCTGCCTGTTGTGACCGATCAGTTCGCGACCGTCACCGTGGTGCCGAACGAGGAGATTCGCCGCAACGGCGGCGGCACGCTCGGCGACCTCCTGTTCTCGAAGCCGGGCATCACCGGCTCCGAATACGCACCCGGCGCGTCCAGCCGTCCCATCATTCGCGGCCTCGACACCAACCGCGTCGGCATCGTCGAGAACGGAACGGGCAGCAACGGCGCGTCCGATCTCGGCGAGGATCACTTCGTGCCGATTGATCCGCTGGCAACCAACCAGGTCGAGGTCATTCGCGGACCGGCGACGCTACGCTACGGCTCCACCGCGATCGGCGGCGTGGTCAGCGCAACCAACAATCGAATTCCGGATGCCTTGCCGTCCTGCACGGCGCCCTTTCCGACCTACGGACTCCCGACCAAGGCGCCGCTGGCAAACATGGGATCGCCGGGCTGCGTCACCGCGGAAACACGGACGGCAGTGACGTCGGTCGATCGCGGCGTCGAAGGTGCCATGCTGCTCGACGCCGGCGGCGGTAACTTTGCCGTCCATGCCGATGCCTTTGGCCGCAAGGCCGGCGACTACAACATCCCGAGCTACCCGTTCCTGACCGACCCGACGCTGCCGTTCAACGGACGCCAGCCGAATTCGTCATCGCAGGCCTACGGCGGATCCGTCGGTGGCTCTTACATCTTCGATGGCGGCTACGTTGGCGCGGCGATCACTCAGCACAACGCGCTCTACCACATTCCCGGTATCGAAGGCAGCGAGTTCCTGACGCGGATCGACGGACGACAAACAAAGTTCACGACCAAAGGTGAGTATCGGCCGGACGCTGCGGCGATCGATGCGATCCGGTTCTGGGCTGGGGCCACCGACTATAAACACGACGAGGTCGGGCTCGCCGACTCTGCCGATCTCACTTCCCTCGGCGTGAGACAAACCTTCACCAACAAGGAACAGGAAGGCCGCGTCGAGGTCCAACTTGCGCCGTTCGACGTCCGCTTTGCTGCGCTGACCACCGCTGTGGGCGTTCAGGCGTCGCACCAGAAGCTGACCGCGCCGAGTCCGGACGATCCAGGTAGCCCGATCAACGGACTATTCGATCCGAACAAGAACACAAAGGTCGCCGGGTACATCTTCAACGAGTTCAAGTTCAGCGAAGCCACCAAGGCTCAGATCGCCGGGCGCGTCGAGAGCGCAAGGTTGAGCGGAACGGCGCCAGCCTTCGTCCCCGACGTGTTCGACCTCACTGTCGATCCGGCCGCGATCGGCCCCGCAACTGCGGTCAACCGCAACTTCACGCCGGTGAGCGGGAGCATCGGCCTGATCCACGACCTTCCTTGGAATCTGGTCGCGAGCATCACAGGCCAATATGTCGAGCGTGCGCCGAAACCGGCGGAATTGTTTTCGCGGGGCGGCCACGATGCCACCACCACTTTCGACATAGGCAATCCCAATCTCGGCATCGAGACCGCCAAGTCGGTTGAGGCGGGACTGCGACGGGCGGTAGGGCCGCTTCGCTTCGAAGTCACCGGCTACTACACCAAGTTCAACGGTTTTATCTACCGGCGCCTGACCGGCAACACGTGTGAGGACGGCGTTTGCCAGCTTGGCGCGGGCCTCGAACTGAATCAGGCGGTCTATTCGCAGCGCGACGCGACATTTCGTGGTGGCGAATTCCAGTTCCAGTACGACGTAATGCCGGTCTGGAACGGGATCTGGGGCATCGAGGGTCAATACGACATCGTTCGCGCGACCTTCGACGACGGCACCAACGTGCCACGCATTCCGCCCCAGCGGCTGGGCGGTGGTGTGTACTATCGTGACGCCGACTGGTTTGCCCGGATCAACCTGCTGCACGCGTTCGCGCAAAACGACATCGCATCGATCGCGGAGACGCCGACGCCGGGCTACAACCTGCTGAAGGCCGAGGTCAGCTACAGGACGAAGCTCGATCAAAGTTGGTTCGGCGCGCGCGAGATGCATGTTGGGCTCGTCGGCAACAACCTGCTGAACGAGAACATCCGCAATGCCGTCTCCTTCAACAAGGATCAGGTGCTGTTGCCCGGCATCGGCGTGCGGGCGTTCGCAAACTTCAAGTTCTGAGCGTCGCGCGTGTCGGGGCCTAAAGGCCCCGGCACACACCGCCTTTGCGAGCCCCTACCCCCGCGCCTTGCTCCAGTCGGGACCGACCGGGCCCGACACGCCCTCGAAGGCACCGTCGACGAGTTCGAACACCAGGATACGGGCGGCATCGACCGGGCCCGGCATGGTGACGCGGCCCTTGGGGACCGGCTTGAAGCCGACGCGGCTGTAATAGGGCTCGTCGCCGACCAGCAGCACGAGGGCGTGGCCCTTTTCCTTCGCGTCCTTCAAAGCGCGCTCCATGAGCAGGCGGCCGACGCCGTGGCCGCGGAACGGCGGCTCGACCGTGAGCGGCCCGAGCAGCAGCGCGGGCGTGTCGCCGATCAGGATCGGCAATTGCCTGACGGAGCCGACGAGCAGGGTGCCGATGCGGGCGGTGAAGGACAGTTCGAGCAGATGGTCGACGTGCTCGCGAATCCGGTAGGCGCTCAGCACGAAGCGGCCGGGACCGAAGGTACGTTCGTGCAGCCGCTCGATCGCTTGGGCGTCGCCGGCAGCCTCGGGAAGGATGGTCAGTGAGAGATCGGTCATGTCAGCCGGCGGAGTAGCATCTGCGAATGCGGAGGTCCATGGGGGGCGGCCCCCACGTCAGTCCCGTTTCAACGCAGGCTGGGACAGGTAGGCCAGCATCTTCATCTCCCGCCGCCCCCGCGTGACCGTGTCGAGCACGAGCCCGGACGAGACCGACAGCAGGGCCATGATCATCAGGCCCATCGACAGCACGGCGGTGGGCAGGCGCGGCACGAGGCCGGTTTCGATGAAGGTGATCACGATCGGGATCGCCAGGATCACCGAGACCACCGCCAGCACGATTCCGATTCCCGTGAAGAATCGCAATTGCCGCTCCGAACGGTAGAGCTTGAGCATGGTGCCGAGGATGCGAAAGCCGTCGCGCCAGGTGTTGAGCTTCGAGAACGAGCCTTCGGGCCGCGCGTAATAGGGCGTCTCGACCTCGGCGACCGGCAGCGACAATTCCAGCGCATAGACCGCGAGCTCGGTCTCGATCTCGAAGCCGTCGGAGAGGACGGGAAAGGACTTGACGAAGCGGCGCGAGAACACCCGGTAGCCGGACAGGATGTCCTTGAAAGCGTGGCCGAAGGTCGACGACAGGAAGCCGGTCAGCATGCGGTTGCCGGTGCGGTGGCCGAGCCGGTAAGCGGCCTGGGCCTGACCGACGCGAAGGCCGACCACCATGTCGAGACGATCATCGAGCAGCCTGTCGATCATGCCCGGCGCGCTCGGAGCATCGTAGGTGGCATCACCGTCGACCAGCACATAGACGTCGGCCTCGACGTCCGCGAACATGCGGCGCACGACGTGACCCTTGCCCTGCCGGCGCTCGCTGCGCACGATGGCGCCGGCTTCGCGCGCGACGGCGGCGGTCCGGTCGCGCGAATTGTTGTCGTAGACGTAGATCTCCGCCGAGGGCAGCGCCTTGCGGAAATCTGCGACGACGGTCGCGACCGCCGCCTCCTCGTTGTAGCAGGGCACCAGCACCGCGATGCGAAGTTGCGCTGGGGTCATCGCGCCGGCGCTCCGAGGCTTGCAGGCTCGCGCCCGTGCGGCGCAGCCTGCCGTGCCTGCTCCGGCCGCATCAGCCAGGCGAAAGAGGCGGTCCACAGCGACAGCATTGCAATCGGCAGGATGTAATAGGGCGTGAAGATCGGGTGGCTGAGGAAGAAGACGAGGTTGACCGCGAGATTGCCGCCGACGACGAGCGCAACCTGCCGCACGCTCCTCTCACCCCTGAACAACAGCCATGCCGTGGAGCCGATCGCCAGCACGATGAGCACGAACTGCATGTCGCGCAGATATTGGCCGAGAACGGCGAGATCGAAGGCCGGCGGGACAACGTCGGCGCTGCCATAGGTCGTCGCCAGCGGGCTGCCGGCGTTGATGGCCTGGGCGATCAATGTCGGCGTCATGCCGACGAGCGCACCGAGGCCGAAGCAGAGGCCTTGCGCGAAATCCGCGCGCGTCCGCGACCACAGGAAGGCGCCGGCCAGGAACAGGCAATAGCCGGCCGCGAGCAACGCATTCGGCAATCTGAAATTGACGGATGCGCCGAGCAGAAGGCCAATCAGCGTAATCAGCAGCACGCTGCGTCTGTCCCTGGTCAGCCACAGCGCCGTCAGGAAGCCGGCGAGCGCGCACACCGCCATGGTCGGCGCGACCGAATAGCTCGCCTTCGCCGGGTTGATCATGAGATAGACGGCGAGCGCGCCGAACAGGCCGGCCCCGGCGATCGAGGGCAGCGTGCTTGCCATGGCAATCCCTGCCAGCGCAAGGCCGCAGACGATCAGGCTCGCGGCAATGTAGAGCGGCACCACCTGGTAGCCTTCGGGAAACAGCGCCAGCAGGAATCCGGTGCCCGGCGGATATTGCATCACGACCTTGCCGCTCGGCATCGGGTTGTGGCACGGCCAGCGCAGCGGGTCCTGCCATTCGGCGAAGGCAATCTGCTTCATCTTGCCTTCGAAATAACGGTCGTAATCCAGGGCAGCATTGGTGTTGAATCCGCCGATGCCCAGGCGCTGGAACAGATGCGCCTGCCGCAGATAGCAGATATCGTCATAGACCCCGCGCGCCTCGCTCCAGCGGGACATCGTGACGATGTTGCTGGCGAGGATGGCAAGACAGATCAGTCCGAAAGCGAGTTTGGCAATCTTCATCCGGTTTTCCGTGCGCCCGTCGAGCCGGTTACTAGCACAGGCCGCGGTCAGCGCCACGTCGCGATCGGGGGCTTGCCGTCCATCACCTCCGCGATCCGCAGCCGTGTGCCGGGCGTCGTGCCCTCGGGCAGCGCCACGATCGGGAAGAACCCGCATTCGGCGATCTCGTGGTTCGGCGGGGGCAGCCCCTCCTGGCTGAACTGCCTGACCACGTAGACCGCGACGTGGTCGCGGCGCGACACGTGGCTGTTGAGGAAGACGCCGTGCAGCACGGCATCTCCGGTGAGATCGATGTCGCCCTCCTCCTTGAGCTCGCGCCGCAGCGCCTCCTCCATGGTCTCGCCGAAGTCGACGCCGCCGCCGGGCAGATACCAGCCGCTGACGTAGCTGTGCCTGACCAGGAAGACACGATTCTCGGAATCCAGCACCACGGCACGGACGCCGAGCGTCATGCCGCGGACGATGAGGAAATAGACGTGGAAGATCCGCCGCAACAGCGGCTCGGTTTTCCGTCGCACCCGGTCCAGACGTTCACCCATCAGGCTTCCTTGCCGCCCCGTTTCAGGCCTGCTTGCGCGCCGGGCGCGACCTTGCCATTACAGCGGAGCAATAGCGAGGCAATCGCGCGCCATGGCCCCCATCACGCTCGCCCATCTGTCCGACCCGCATCTGCCGCCCCTGCCGAAGCCGCGGCTGATCGAGCTCGCGGGCAAGCGCGTGTTCGGCTACGTCAACTGGACGCGCAACCGCCACAAATACCAGCGCCGCGAGGTGCTTGACGCGCTCGTCGCCGACATGCAGGCGCAGGCGCCGGACCACATCGCGGTGACGGGCGATCTCGTCAACCTCGCGCTGGAGGCGGAATTCGCGCCGGCCCTCGCCTGGCTCGAGAGTGTCGGGCCGCCTGAGCACGTTACCGCGATTCCCGGCAACCATGACGCCTATGTCCGTGCCACCTTTCATCGTTTCGGTGAGACGTTTGCGCCCTATCTTGCCGGCGACGACGGCCGCATCGGTTTTCCGTCCGTACGCCGGCGCGGGCCGCTTGCGCTGATCAGCCTGTCCACGGCTGTGCCGACCCTGCCGCTGATGGCGACGGGCACGCTCGGGCCCGATCAGCTCGCCTCGCTCGAAGAGGTGCTCGAACGGCTCGCGGCCGAGGACGTCTTCCGCGTGCTGCTGGTGCATCATCCGCTGAAATCCGACGCGCGGCATAAGCGGATGACGGATGCGGCCGCTCTGCTGGCGCTGCTCAAGCGCCACGGCGTTGAGCTGATCCTGCATGGACACGACCACATTCATTCGACGATCTGGGTCGAAGGCCCCAACGGCAACATTCCCGCGGTCGGCGTGCCCTCGGCCTCCGCACTCGCGCACGGACGCTATCCGGCGGCAGCGTATAACCTGTTCAGGATCGAGAAGGACAATGCCGGCTGGCGCTGCGAGCAGACGGTGCGCAGCCTCGGCACCGGATTTCAGATCGGACAGATCAAGCATGTGCGTTTGATTTGAGAACGTCGTCTTTCCGGGCGCGCGAAGCGCGCCTGGAATCCATCGGACGGCACTGCGCGGCGATGAAATGCGCGGCGATGAAGGGATTCCGGGTTCATGCTTCGCATGCCCCGGAATGACGGAGCAGCTGCTCACCAGCTCCGCAAGACCGCGACCACGGCGACGCCGAACAACGCGGCGGCGCCCAGCACGAAGCCGAACACGAACGGCCAGAGGCGCGAGCGGCGCGGTGGCGCGGCGGCCGGGGCTTGCGGTGGCGGGACCACCATCGCGCGCTCGCGCTCGACCATGCGGCGCGCGACATAGTCGGTCACGGCTTCGACGATCACGGCGGTATCGTGCGATTCGGCGAGCACGATGCGGCCGAAGCGGGTGTCCTGGACGAAGCGGTACATCCGCTTGTCGCGCCCCATCACGATGTGGGCGACGACGTCGATCCAGAGTCTCGGCGTATCGCCCTGGCTGATGCCGCGGTCGAACAGATCGATCTTGTCAGGCACCTGCGCGAACAGGGGATCGAGCGCATCATTCAGGATCTCGAGCCGTGCCACCTCGGCGTCCCTGAGATCGACGACGACGCCGGTCCTATCGGCCGCCTCGATCCGCGCGCGCAGCAGCGCATCGCGCAGCCTCACCGGGCGCGGCTGGCCGGGATGGGTCCCGCTGGTCTCGGGCTCTGACATTGTCGGCCTCGTCCTCGACTTTCCTGCATTAACCTATCAGCAACCACCCTCTCCGCAAAGGCCCCACAATTCCAGATACTTACAGCACCCACAGTCGTTTCACCTGTCCCAAAAGCAGACGATCCCACCCAGGCAGCGCCTGGATGGGACCGTCCGTCCTTGGACGTCTTCTTGTTTCAGGCCGGCAGCTGATCAGGCTGCCGGGGCGCGCTGCGGCTCTTCCACGATCGAGAAGCGGACGCCGGCCTTGTGGCGGTTCTCTTCCGAGACCGTGCGCCAGGCATCTTCGGCTTCCTTGCGGGTCTTGAACGGACCCTGCACCTGGGCCGAGCCTTCCACGAGCTTGTGGAAGTTCATCGAGCCGAACTCACCGCCG
Source organism: Bradyrhizobium sp. CCH5-F6 (assembly GCF_001556045.1). Taxonomy (GTDB): domain Bacteria; phylum Pseudomonadota; class Alphaproteobacteria; order Rhizobiales; family Xanthobacteraceae; genus Bradyrhizobium. The sequence continues at coordinate 35,297 of NZ_LSIC01000200.1, read as the reverse complement.
ATCACCCAGAAATTGCTGCCTTTGGTCATTGTCAGTCTCCTGTCGAATAGCGTGATGCGTTAGCCGAACTGGTTCATCGTGTTGTGCGCGCCGCCCGCCTTCAGGGCCGCCTCGCCGGCGAAGTACTCCTTGTGGTCGTCGCCGATGTCGGAGCCGGCCATGTTCTGATGCTTCACGCAGGCGATGCCCTGACGGATCTCGGCGCGCTGGACGTTCTTGACGTAGCCCAGCATGCCCTGCTCGCCGAAATACTCGCGGGCGAGATTGTCGGTGGACAGTGCCGCCGTGTGATAGGTCGGCAGCGTGATCAGGTGGTGGAAGATGCCGGCACGCTTGGCCGAATCCGCCTGGAAGGTGCGGATGCGCTCGTCGGCTTCCTTCGCCAGCTCAGTGTCGTCGTACTCCGCCTTCATCAGCTCGGCACGGTTGTACTTGCTGACGTCCTTGCCGGCCTCCTTCATCGCGTCATAGACCTGCCAACGGAAGTTGAGCGTCCAGTTGAACGACGGCGAGTTGTTGTAGGCGAGCTTGGCGTTCGGAACCACCTTGCGGATGCGATCGACCATCTTGGCGATCTGCTCGATATGCGGCTTCTCGGTCTCGATCCAGAGCAGATCGGCGCCGTTCTGCAGCGAGGTGATGCAGTCCAGCACGCAGCGGTCTTCGCCGGTGCCCGGGCGGAACTGGTAGAGGTTGGAGGGCAGCCGCTTCGGGCGCATCATCTTGCCGTTGCGGTTGATGATGACGTCACCGTTCCGGGCGTTCTCCGCCGTCACTTCCTCGCAATCCAGGAAGCTGTTGTACTGGTCGCCGATGTCGCCGGGCTTGTGGCTGACCGCGATCTGCTGCGTCAGGCCGGCACCGAGCGAGTCGGTGCGGGTCACGACGACGCCGTCTTCGACGCCGAGCTCGAGGAAGGCGTGGCGGCAGGCACGGATCTTCGCTAGGAAGACGTCGTGCGGCACGGTGACCTTGCCGTCCTGATGGCCGCACTGCTTCTCGTCCGAGACCTGGTTCTCGATCTGCAGCGCGCAGGCGCCCGCCTCGATCATCTTCTTGGCCAGCAGATAGGTCGCCTCGGCATTGCCGAAGCCGGCATCGATGTCGGCGATGACGGGGACGACGTGGGTCTGGAAGTTGTCGATCTTCTCGATAAGCTCCTTCTCGCGGGTCTTGTCGCCTTCCTTGCGGGCCTTGTCGAGGCTGCGGAAGATGTCGTTCAGCTCGCGCGCGTCGGCCTGACGCAGGAAGGTGTAGAGCTCCTCGATCAGAGCCGGCACCGAGGTCTTCTCGTGCATCGACTGGTCGGGCAGCGGGCCGAACTCGGAGCGCAGGGCAGCGATCATCCAGCCCGACAGATAGAGGTAGGTGCGATCGGTCTTGCCGAAGTGCTTCTTGACCGAGATCAGCTTCTGCTGGGCGATGAAGCCGTGCCAGCAGCCGAGCGACTGGGTGTACTTGGTGGGATCGCCGTCATAGGCGGCCATGTCGGCCCGCATCAGGGCCGCGGTGTAGCGGGCAACATCGAGGCCGGTCTTGAAGCGGTTCTGCAGGCGCATGCGTGCGACGGCCTCGGCCGTCACCCCGTTCCAGGTCGGCTGGGTCGCAAGGAGCGCCTGGGCTGCCTCGACCTCGCTCTGATAAGAGGCCGGACGCAGGAGGGGGCTGATGCCACGGGGCTGGTAATTCATGAACCTGATCCTTTCGCTCGATGGACGTCGCCATCGACATTCTTGACAGTGCATTGCGAGATGCGTGTCAGGAGCTAAACGCGAAAACGGAAACTTCGTATAGATGCCTTGTCTTTGAATGGTGATGTCATGTAACATCTGAACTTGTAATAGATGTCATTTTGTAAATCTTGTAAATAATAGGTCAGTTAAACTGACCTTGTTAGCGTGTGGAGATCTGAGAAATGGCCGCCGAGTCCGGCAAGAAACTCTTCGTCGGTCCCCGCTTTCGGCGCATCCGGCAGCAATTGGGGCTCTCGCAGACCCAGATCGCCGAGGGGCTCGGGATCTCGCCAAGCTATGTCAACCTGATCGAGCGCAACCAGCGCCCGGTGACGGCGCAAATCCTGCTGCGGCTGGCCGAGACCTATGACCTCGATTTGCGTGACCTCGCCACCGCCGACGAGGACCGCTTCTTCGCCGAGCTCAACGAGATCTTCTCGGATCCCTTGTTCCGGCAGATCGACGTGCCCAAGCAGGAGCTGCGCGACCTCGCCGAGCTCTGCCCCGGCGTCACCCATGCGCTACAGCGGCTCTATGCCGCCTACACCGAGGCCCGGCAGGGCGAGACGCTGGCCGCCGCACAGATGGCGGACCGCGACGTCGGCACGCGCTATGAGGCCAATCCGGTCGAGCGCGTCCGCGAGCTGATCGAGGCCAACCGCAACTATTTCCCGGAATTGGAGCAGGCTGCGGAAAATCTGCGCGACGAGCTGAACGTTCCCGCCGAAGGGCTCTATGCGGCGCTCGCCGCGCGCTTGCGCGAAAAGCATTCGATCCAGACCCGCATCATGCCCGTGGACGTGATGCGCGAGACGCTTCGGCGTTTCGACCGCCACCGCCGCCAGCTGCTGATCTCCGAGCTGGTCGACCCGCCCGGCCGCGCCTTCCAGCTCGCCTTCCAGCTGGGCCTGGGCGAATGCGCGCAGCATCTGGAGACCATCATCGGCCGCGCCGGCCCGCTCGACGATACGCCGCGGCGGCTATTCCGCATCACACTCGCCAACTATTTTGCGGCGGCCGTGATGATGCCCTACCCGGCATTCCTGGCCGCCGCCGAAGCGCTCAACTACGACATCCATCTGCTGGCGCAGCGCTTCAATTCCGGCTTCGAGCAGGTCTGCCATCGCCTCACCACCCTGCAACGGCCGAATGCGCGCGGCATTCCGTTCTTCCTCTTGCGCGTCGACAATGCCGGCAACGTCTCGAAGCGCTTCTCGTCCGGCACCTTCCCGTTCTCGAAATTCGGCGGCACCTGCCCGCTGTGGAACGTGCACTCGACCTTCGATACGCCGGACCGCCTGCTCAAGCAGGTGATCGAGCTGCCCGACGGCACGCGCTATTTCTCGATCGCGCAGATGGTGCGCCGGCCCGTGGCGCCGCATCCGTTGCCGCAGCCGCGCTTCGCCATTGGTCTCGGCTGCGAGATCCGCCACGCCGCCCGCCTGACTTATGCTGCCGGCATGGACCTCGAAAAGACCGAGGGCACGCCGATCGGCGTCAACTGCCGCCTCTGCGAGCGCGAGAACTGCGCCCAGCGCGCCGAGCCCCCGATCACGCGCACACTGATCCTGGACGAGACGACGAGAAGGGTGTCGAGCTTTGCGTTCTCGAATGCACGGGAGCTGTGAGGCACGGCTACGCGTTTGGCGGAAGGCGCACGCAACACCCACCGCTGTCATGCCACGCGAAAGCGGGGCATCGAGTACGCCCCGGCCCATCGGCTCCATCACAACCGCCGCGGAGTACTGGATCGCCCGCCTTCGCGGGCGATGACAGTTGAGTGTCAGGCGAGAGCGATCCGACCCTCACGCCAGCGTATGCACGATCACCGGCCCCGCCACGGCGCGCGCCTCGCCGGCCAGCAGCGGGCCCAGGTCCTTCTCGATCCAGGCGATGGCACGCTTGTTCGCCTCCTCGGCCTGCTCGAACTTGTCGAAGATCGAGATCGCGGTGACCGTGTCGTCGCCGGCATAGACGACGTAATAGGCGCGAAAACCCTCGACGTCGCTGATGATCGGAACGGCGCCGTCCTTGATGCGGCGCGCCAGCTCTTCCGCGCTCCCGCTTTTCGCCTTGGCCTGACGGATGGCGGCGTACATGGCATCCTCCTTCCGGCTGTCTGAACTTTCGGGCTTGTTGCCCGCCAATGAACCTATACCTCAGTGCCCGCTCCGTCATCCTTCGAGGGCCGCCAAGAAGCGGCCACCTCGGGATGACGGAGATGGGCTGCCGCGCGCGGCATTGCCTTGGTTAACCCGACCCTAATCCACCGCAGCGATCCGCAACCGACGATTAAGCAGCCCTCAACATCGGTGCCTTAGTCTCGCCGCACTCACTTTTCGCAAACAAAGGCGGCCTATCGTGCCGGGCGAAGTGACATCAGGGGGTTCATGATGCGCATTGCGTTGCTGCTGACCGCGACCATCGTCGGCGCGCTCTTTGCCAATCCATCCAGTGCCGGATCGCTCGATGCGTCCAGCGAGGCCGCGCAGGCCTTGCCGCCGGGCTTCCAGAGCTATCGCGGCTACATGTTCGACATTTCGGAGAATCGCGACCGCAAGGACGTCGACAAGCTCACCGAGAATCTGAAGAGTCAGATCGACGTGGTCGAAGGCGTCGGCCTCTCGCCGCGCGTGCTGCGTTTCTTCCACACCGTTCCGATCGTCGCGAGCGAGCTGGCCTGCCTCGATGAGGGCGCCGCGACCGCGTGCTACGGCAGGGTCACGCCGAACATCCAGCGCACCGCTCCGCGGACCTTGACGTTCTGGGATCCCAACAAGCAGCGCTGGACCAATCCGAATGCCGTCGACCTCGCGGTCGATTCGGGCCTCGGCGTCATCATGCTGCGCCCGGACATGATGCGGTATGAAAAGGAAGCCGTGCTGCTGCACGAGCTGCTGCATGCCTATCACGCGCGGCTGCTGCCGGACGGCTACGCCAACAAGGGCGTGATCGCCTACTACGTCCTGGCCAAGTCCAAGGACCTGTTGCCCAAGGACGCCTATGCGATGAAGAATCCCATGGAGTTCTTTGCGGTCACCGCCAGCATCTTCCTGGCTGGAAAGAGCGAATTCCACGATCCAAAGTCGCGCGGGGCGCTCAACGAGAAGATGCCGGACTATTACAAATATCTGGTCGGCGTGTTCGGCTTCGATCCCGAGCCGGCGGCATCGAACGGCCCGGTGGCCTCGCTGAAGTGAGGCAGAAGGCGCCAAGCCAAGCGAGAGGGCCGTGCGAACCGCGCGGCCCTTTTGCTTTGTAGGCCGGAAGCTGCGGATGACGCCGAGGCGGCAATTGCCAAGGCGGTGCCCGATCTGCATAGTCCCGCCGCATCGATACCGTTTTTCGAAGGGGATGAGAGAACATGGCGGACGCCGACCTGGATGTCGTGATCCGGCAACTGGCCAGACAGCTGCATACGGGCCTGATGACCCGCGCCAAGGAGCGGCGGGATCGCTTCAACGGCCTTGCGGCCAAGGCCAAGGGCAAGGAGACCAGCGACCGCTTCAAGATGATGGCCAAGGCCACCATGGAGCAGGCCACCGCCGCCGCCAAGCGTCTTCAGATGTCGGCCGACAACGTCGCCGACAGCTACGCGCGATCGATGCGTCTGGCCGCCAGCACGCCGGTTGCGGTGAAGGCGGAGAAGACGGCAAAGGAGAAGCCGGCGAAGAAGGCGGCCAAGGCGAAGAAGGCCAAAGCCAAGAAGGCGAAGTAGGCGCGGACTTTCTTCCTTCTCCCACAAGGGGAGAGGGAAAAATCCGGCCCTCTCTCGACCCTCACCGCCGCGACGCGGAAGCCTGGGTCGGTTCGACATTCGAAAGCTCGGCGAGCTTGGCGCGCGCTGTCTCTCTCGTGCGGCCGTCCTTGCCGGCGGGCAGCGCCAGCGCGGCCTCGAAATCCGCGCGGGCGTCGTCGGCGTGGCCGCGGGCAAGGAACGCGAGACCGCGATCGACGCGAGCCTGCGCATCGGAGGGGTCGAGGCGGACCGCCGTGTTGTAGCTCAGGATGGCGCGATCGAGATCCCCGATGGCGGCAAGCGCGACACCGCGCTGGTGATAGGGTGCGGCGAGCTTGGGATTATGCGCGATCGCCTCGTCGTAGTCGGCGATGGCAAGCTCGAAGTCGCCGTTCTGCCGGCGCGCCAGCGCCCGGTCGCGATAGAGCGAGGCGCGGTTGGGATTGAGATGGATGGCCTCGTCGAAATCGGCGATCGCCCGCCTGAAGTCGCCGTGACGCAGCGCGATCCGTCCGCGCCCCTCATAGGCGAAGGCGATCAGCGAGCCGCGCAGCGGCGAGAAGCCGATCACGGCCGAGCAGATGTCGGGATCGTCCTCGTCGCCGCAATTGACGACCATGTGCGTGGACAGCCCGACGAGCACGCAAAGGACGATCAGTAATGGTACGGCAGCTCTGGTCATCTTCGACGGCGGCCGGCAAGGCGCCGGCCACGCATCCCCTTTCAAAGGAGTAGTCCCGCCGAGGTGTTAACACCGGCCGGGACGCCCCTATGTGCGCCAGATCACAAAGCCGCACGCAAAATCCTGAGCGGTTCCGTCAGCCCCAGGGACCGCGTGAGGGACCGCGGGAGGACGACCGGCCCCAGGGGCCGCGCGGCGAATGGTTCTCGTTGGCGCCGACTGACGGCGCCGCCCGGGTGCCCAGCTCGGCCGCGAGTTGCTGGAGGGCGGCGACGCGGTTTTGCGTCGAGGGGTGGGTCGCGAACAGATTGTCCACGCCGTGGCCCGACAGCGGATTGATGATGAACATGTGCGCGGTCGCGGGATTCCGCTCGGCCTCGTAGTTCGGCACCTGATGCGCGGCGCCCTCGATCTTCACCAGCGCCGAGGCCAGCCACATCGGCTGTCCGACGATGCGCGCGCCGAGATTGTCGGCGGCGTATTCGCGGGTACGGCTGATCGCCATCTGCACCAGCATGGCGCCGAGCGGGGCGAGGATCATCATCAGGATCGAGCCGACGACGCCCAGACCGTTGTTGTTCTCGCGATTACCGCCGAAGAACATGCCGAACTGGGCAAGCATGGAGATCGCGCCGGCGATGGTCGCCGTGATCGTCATCAGAAGCGTGTCGTGATGCTTGATATGGGCGAGCTCGTGCGCGATCACGCCGGCGAGCTCCTCGCGGCTGAGCTGGTTCATCAGGCCGGTGGTGACGGCAACCGCGGCGTTCTCGGGGTTGCGGCCGGTCGCGAACGCGTTGGGCTGCACCTCGTCCATCACGAACACGCGCGGCATCGGCAGGCCGGCGCGCCCCGCAAGCTCGGCGACGAGGCCGACCAGCTCCGGCGCGGTCGAACGGTCGACCTCATGCGCCCCGTACATCGAGAGCACCATGCGGTCGGAGTTCCAGTAGGTGAAGAGATTGGTCGCGGCGGCAATGACGAGCGCTATCATGGCGCCCGAGGCGCCGCCGATCAGATAGCCCACGCCCATGAACAGGGCGGTGAGGCCTGCGAGCAGCATTGCGGTACGAAAATAGTTCATGGCCGTCTCCTGAGACCGGCCGCGGGCGAACCTCCGGCCGGCGTCCACGAGGTATGAATGCGGCGGGAGACCGCAAGGTTCGTGCGTCGCCCCGCCGCAGACCTCTGGCGGAGGGCCAGTGTTTCAGCCGTCGCTAAAGCTTGACCGGGATTTGCGCCAAAACATGCGCGGACGCTTAGCAACCTGGAAAGCGCAATTTCGGATTGAGCCATAGCAACCCGGCACGCAGCACAGTTCCGGCGCATTGACCCCCTCTCGTCGGCATTCCGTCCGCAAGGTGACCGTCATGATGGACCGCTCGCGCGCCGCCTCCGTCGATCCCGCACCTGCCCCCTCTCCTGATCAGAAGACGGACGCGAAAGGCTTGCAGGACGCGCTGCACGAGCAGCTGTTCGCCAATGACGAGCCCAGCCACACGCCGGACAGGCAGACGGCGCCGGAATCCGGACCTCGCTGGTCGTATCTGCGGCGCGGTGCCAAGATTGCCATCGGACTCGCCATCGTCGCCGTGTTCGGCTGGCTGCCGCTGCGCGCGATCTGGGAGAATTCGAGCGTCGAGGCGGTGCTGAATTCCCGCCTCGTCACGTTGCGCACGCCAATCGGTGGGCGGGTTGCGGCCACGCAGCGCGTGACCGACCAGACCGAGTTGGATGCCGGAACCGTCATCCTGCGCGTCATCAATTCGCGCAGCGATCGCACCCGGCTCGACGATCTCAGGCGGCAGAAATCGCGCCTGGAGAACGAGCGGCCGAGTCTTGCCGCCAAGCTTGCCTCGGCGCAGGCCGCGCAAAAGGACCTGTCGCGGCAGGCTGCGCAATTCCGCGACGGACGCGTGCTGCAGCTCGAGGCCCGCATCGCCGAGATCCAGACCTCGATCGAGGCGGCGGCGGCGCGGCGCGAGGAGGCCAGCGCCGCCGTCGAACGCGCCTCGTCGCTGGCAAAATCCGGCAATGTCTCGACCGTCGAGCTGGCGCGGCTGACGCGTGAACTCTCCGTGTCGCAGCAGACCGAGCTCGGCGCGCGCAAGCGGCTGGATGCCGCCAGGGTCGAGCTCGCCGCAGCGCAGAACGGCTCGTTCCTCGGCGACAGCTATAACGACCGGCCGAGCTCGGTGCAGCGCGAGGAGGAGATGCGCCAACGCGCCGGCGACCTCGAGGCCGATCTCGCCCGCACCGACACCGATATCGCCTGGCTTGCCAACGAGATCATCGTCGAGGAGGTTCGCTTCGCCGATCTGTCCGAGGCCAACATCACGACACCCGTCACGGGGCGCGTCTGGGAGATGATGACCTCACCCGGCGAGGACGTACAGGCCGGCCAGCCCCTGCTCAAGGTGCTCGATTGCAGCGGCGTCGTCATCACTGCCAACGTCACCGAGGCCGTCTACAACCGCTTGCAGCTCGGCGACCGCGCGACCTTCGAGCCGAATGACGGCGGCGAGCCGATCTTCGGCACTGTGGTCAATCTGACCGGCGCCGCCGGCGCACCCGCCAATCTCGCCATCAATCCGGATGCGCTGAGCAAGGAGCCCTATCGCGTGACCGTGGCATCGCGCCCTGCCGCGGCGGCCCGCGCCTGCACCGTGGGACGCACCGGCCGCGTCGTTTTTGCCCGGCATGAGACGGCGCCGTGATGATGGCGCTGACGCCCGGCCTGATCGCGCTCGGCGCCTTCATGGCGATCGTGCCGCTGCTCAGGCGGGAGAGCACGATGGCGCGCTCGTTCCTGACGATCGTGTCGGTGGCCTTGCTGCTGCGCTATCTTCATTGGCGTGTCACCTCGACGCTCCCGCCGCCGCATCCGACCCTCGATGCCATGGTCGGTTACCCCTTCCTGCTGCTGGAAGCGGCCTCGCTCGTCGCAGTCGCCTTGTCGTTGCTGTTCCTGAGCCGGACGCTCGACCGCACGGGAGCAGCGAGGATCGACGACCGCGCCACCGATCCGCGCGCACCGTTGATCGACGTCTTCATCTGCACCTACAACGAGGAACGGTCGATCCTCGAGCGCACGATCATCGGCGCGACCGGCATGGCGTACGGCCACTACCGCGTCTGGGTGCTCGACGACGGAAGGCGGTCCTGGCTACGGCGCCTTTCGGGCGAGCTCGGCTGCCATTATCTCACGCGGCCCGATAATCTCCACGCCAAGGCCGGCAACATCAACCATGCGCTCAGGCATGTCGGCGCGCTGCCGGAGCGGCCGGAATTCGTCGCCATTCTCGACGCGGACTTCGTGCCGCGGCCCGATTTCCTCGCGCGCACCATCTCGCTCATGGACGATCGGTCGGTCGGCGTGGTGCAGACGCCGCAGCACTTCATCAATCCGGATCCGATCCAGACCAACCTTGCCGCGACCGATGTCTGGCCCGACGAGCAACGCTTCTTCTTCGACATCCTGCTGCCGGCCAAGGACGCCTGGGGCGTCGCCTTTTGCTGCGGCACATCGTCTCTCATTCGCTATGCGGGGCTGATGCAGATCGGCGGGTTTCCGACCGATTCGGTGACGGAAGACTACCTCCTCACGCTGCGGCTCAAGGAATACGGCCTCACCACGATCTATCTCAACGAGCGCCTGACGATCGGGCTCGCGCCGGAGGGGCTGAAGGAATACATCACCCAGCGCGCCCGCTGGTGCCTCGGCTTGATGCAGATCGTGCGCGGTCGCAGCGGACCGCTGTCGCGGCATTCAAAGCTGCCCTTTATCGATCGGCTCTCGCTGACCGACGCCTTCATGAGCTGGTCGGCGGTGTACGCGTCGAAGGTGGCAGGCCTCGTCGTGCCCTGGTTGTTCCTGCTGTTCGGGATCAAGGCGGTTCAGGCCGACCTCACCGAGCTGTTGCGTTTCTTTCTGCCGTTCTATGTCTGGCACGGTCTCAGCATGGCCTGGCTGTCGCGCGGCCGCTCGCTCGCGATGATGACGGACGTCTCGCAGCTCATCGCGGCGCCTGCGGTGCTCAAGGCGGTGGCGGTCGGCCTGTTGAAGCCGAAAGGACACAAGTTCAAGGTCACAGCGAAAGGCGGCGACCGCAACAGGCGATTCGTCGAATGGCCGCTGCTGCGGCTCTATGGCAGCGCGCTTGTCATCACCCTCGCGGCCATCGCCTATGCCTTCATCCTGCACCTGCGCGGCGAGAACATCGCCTATGGCGGACTTGCCCTGGCCTGGAGCCTCTACAACGCGGTCATCCTCACCGTTGTCTGCTTCGTCTGCATCGAGCAGCCGCGCAAGCGCAAGGCGGAGCGGTTCAGCCGCAATGAGACCGTCCTGCTGCGCCACGACGGCAGATCGCATCTCACGCGGCTCGCCGACATCTCCATCACGGGCGCGCGCCTGATCGATCCCGATCCGCCGGCGCCGGGCAGCACGATCGAATGCCGGATCTACGGCCGTCCGATCGCGGCCATCGTGGTGCGGCGGACCGCGGACGGATTTGCGGTGCGGTTCGAGGAAGGCATGGATACGCGCGTGCACGCGATCAGGGCATTCTATGCCGGCGAGTATGTTCGCGCTTTTCGGGGAGTGAGGGCACTCCCCGTCGGGAAAGCGCTGTTGATGCGGCTGTTCGGCTAGGCCGAGGCGACATCACCCGCATTCCCTGCGCTGGCGGAGCATGGAAAGGATGGCCTGAGGCCGTCACTTCTCCTAAACTTCAGGCGAATCCACGCCTGTCCTTTCCCCGCCGGAACTCCTATGGTCCAGACCCGATTTCTGATCGCGGCCGTCACGCTTCTCGCGTGCACCGCCACCACTTCCGCCCAAATGCTTCCACCTCCCGCCAGGCCCGCAGCGCCCAAGGCACCCTCGCCGCGCGCGGCGTCGTGCCATAATGGTGCGAGCTTCGATCGTTTCCTCGCCGACGTGAAGCAGCAGGCGGTGGCCGCCGGCGTGTCTCAGCGCACGATCGCGGAGGCTTCGCCTTATCTCGTCTACGACCAGGGCATCGTCAATCGGGACCGCGGCCAGCGCGTGTTCGGCCAGCTCTTCACCGAGTTCGCCGGCCGAATGGCCGCGCCGTATCGCATGCAGAACGGACAGCAGCACATCAAGCAACACGCCGCCGCGTTCGCGCGCGCCGAAAAGGAGTTTGGCGTGCCGCCGGCCGTGATTGCCGCCTTCTGGGGCCTCGAGAGCGATTTCGGCGCCAACATGGGCAATCTGCCGACGCTGAAATCGCTGGTCTCGCTCGCCTATGACTGCCGCCGCTCCGAGATGTTCGTGGGCGAGACCATCGCCGCGCTGAAGATCATCGACCGCGGCGATCTGCACCCCGACGAGATGATCGGCTCCTGGGCCGGCGAGCTCGGCCAGACGCAATTCCTGCCCGTGCACTACGTCAATTACGCGGTCGACTATGACGGCGACGGACGGCGAGACCTGTTGCGGTCGCCGGCCGACGTGATCGGCTCGACCGCGAATTACATCGCCAACGGATTGAAGTGGCGGCGCGGCGAGCCATGGCTGGAGGAGATCAAGGTGCCGCCGAACCTGCCGTGGGAGAAGACCGATCTCACGGTGCGGGAGCCGCGCTCGACATGGGCGCAGCTTGGCGTCACCTATCCCGACGGGCGGCCGCTGCCGAACGACAATCTCGCGGCGTCCGTGCTGCTGCCGATGGGCCGCTTTGGTCCGGCCTTCCTGGCCTATCCGAATTTCGCGGCCTACACCGAATGGAATAACTCGCTGATCTACTCGACCACCGCGGGCTATCTCGCCTCGCGCATCGCCGGCGCCGCGCCCTTGCGCAAGCCCTCGGCGCCGGTCGCGCAGCTGCCTTTCAACGAGCTGAAGGAATTGCAGCAGCTCCTGGTGCGCGCCGGCTTCAATGTCGGCAAGGTCGACGGTGTGCTGGGCCAGCAGAGCCGCACTGCCGTGAAGGCGATGCAGATCAAGTTCGGCCTCCCGGCAGACTCCTGGCCGACCGCCGAGCTGCTCGCCCGCATGCGCGGCGGCACGGCGCAGGCGCAGCCGGCGACGATCCGCTAAACCCTCCTCTGTCATGCCCCGGCTCGACCGGGGCATCCAGTACGCCGCGGCCTATCGGTTCAACCAAAACTGTCTCGGCGTACTGGATCGCCCGGTCAAGCCGGGCGATGACAGCGAGGATGACGCCGTAGAGAACTTTCGCATCGCACAAGCCGCGCTCTGCGATTGTATTTTTCCATGAGGCTCCCATGTGAGTGGCTCAGGTTTTCTCCTGAGATTCCCATTCACAAGCGAGCATCATATGTCATTCTACGACGCCGTCGTCCCCGCCTATCTGCAAATGCTGAACAGCGTAACCGGGCTGCTCACCAAAGCCGAGGCGCATTGCGCGGCGAAGAAGATCGATCCCGCCGTCCTGCTCGGCGCGCGCCTGTTTCCGGACATGCTGCCGCTGTCGAGGCAGGTCCAGCTCGTCAGCGATTTCGCCGCCAAGGGCTGCGCGCGGCTGACGCACAGCGAGGTGCCCTCGACGCCGGACACCGAGACGAGCTTCGCAGAGCTGAAGCAGCGGCTGGCCAAGACGATCGACTATGTGAAGTCGTTCAAGCCCGAGCAGTTCGAGGGCGCCGATGCCAAGGACGTGACCTTTCCCGCCGGACCGGACAAGTCCATCACCATGAAGGGACAGCAATTCCTGAGCTCGTTCTCGCTGCCGAACTTCTATTTCCACGCCGCGACCGCCCACGGCATCTTGCGCCACAACGGCGTCGAAATCGGCAAGCGCGATTTCATGGGCACGAACTGATTGCCGGATCCCACGGCCGCGACGGCGGAATTCTGCTGCCGCGGCCGAAATTGCGCATGAATTATGCTACGGCGGCCCAACCGCGCAGCTCACCTGCACTTTCCGTATGGCTCTTCCCTTGCGCCTGATGTCGCGATGCACAAGTGTTCGGGACCTCTCACCGCCTGGAAGCATTTCCCATGAGCCGTTCGACCAAATTGTTCGAGACCTACAAGCTCGGCCCCATTACGCTGGCCAACCGCCTCGTGATGGCGCCGCTGACGCGCAACCGAGCCGTGCCCGGCACCTTCGTGCCTGGTGCGCTCGCCGCCGATTATTACAGCCAGCGCGCCTCCGCAGGCCTGTTGATCACCGAAGCGAGCCAGGTCTCGCAGCAGGGCCAGGGCTACCAGGACACGCCCGGCATCTACTCCAAGGAGCAGGTCGCCGGCTGGCGCAACGTCACGGACCGCGTGCATGAGCGCGGCGGCAAGATCTTCATCCAGCTCTGGCATGTCGGCCGCATTTCGCATGTCGATCTCCAGGCGAATGGCGCAGCCCCAGTGGCGCCGAGCGCGATCCGCGCCAAGGGCAAGACGTTTGTGAATGGCGGTTTTGCCGACGTCTCCGAGCCGCGCGCGCTCGAGCTCTCCGAAATTCCAGGGATCATCGACGACTTCAAGCGCGCGGCGAAGAACGCGCTGGAAGCCGGCTTCGACGGCGTCGAAATCCACGGCGCCAACGGCTACCTGCTCGACCAGTTCGCCAAGGACGGCGCCAACAAGCGCACCGATGCCTATGGCGGCTCCATCGAAAACCGCGCTCGGCTGATGCTGGAAGTCTCCAAGGCGGTTGCGGCCGAGGCAGGCGCCGATCGCACCGGCATCCGCATCTCGCCGGTGACGCCGGCCAACGACATCGCGGACAGCAACCCGCAGCCGCTGTTCGACCACATCGTCGACGGTCTCAGCGCGCTCAAGCTGGTCTATCTCCACGTCGTGGAGGGGGCCACCGGCGGGCCGCGCGACTTCGCGCCGTTCGACTATGCCTCCTTGCGCAAGCGTTTCGCCGGCGCCTACGTCGCCAACAACGGCTATGATTTCGAGCTTGCCAGCAAGGTGCTGGACGCGAACGCGGCCGATCTGATCGCCTTCGGCAAGCCGTTCATCTCCAACCCCGACCTTGTCGAACGGCTGAAGAAGGGCGCGGCGCTGAACGACTGGGACAAGACCACGTTCTACGGCGGCGGCGCCAAGGGGTATACGGACTACCCGACGTTGGCGGCCGAACCGGCGGAGTAGGTCGCGCAACGCGATTGCGGGGCGTCAACGGTGCGCAAGTGCGCCCCAGGATCTCGCACGGCAATCTCGTGATTCCGGGTTCGATGCTTTGCATCGACCCGGAATGACGACATGTACCCGCTTACGCCGAGGCGCGCGTCTCGGCTTCGCCGGCCACCATGCGCTCGACGATGCGTCGCATGCGCTGCGGGGCGGCATCGATGGCGAGCCGGATGCATTTCACGTTGGGACGCGCCTGCGCGACCTGTTCGATGCGCTCCAGGATCTCCTTGTCCTCGTTGAAGGCGATCCGGAAATCGCCGTGCAGCCGCTGATCGACGTCGGCGTCGTCCAGCGCGAAATTGCGCACGTGCAGCCAGTGGTCGATACAGACATTGTCGTCGACCGGCGTGATGAAATGGCAGGCGAAGATGCGCAGTCCCTTGCCACGTTCTGCCGGATCGGCAATCGCACCAGCATCCGCGCTGCCGAAATCGATCACCGCGATGCAGGGCGCGACGTAGTCGTAATAGTGCCAGCGATCCACATGGCCGCTGAAATTGCCGTACTTTGCGAACAGCGGGATCGGCGGCGCATCCCGGATCCAGCGCCATACCAGCACGCCCTGATCGGTGTAGGTGTGCTCGACCGGAATTTCTTCGCTCGCCGCGTTGCCCAGCGTCGACAGGTGCACGAAGCTGACATGGGCGGGGTCACAGAGGTTGTCGGCGAGGTTGAGATAGTTGGTTTCGATCCGCAGGGCATCGCCCTCCGCGGCATGCCAGCCGGCCTTGCCGAACTGCGGCAGGTCATAGATCAGCGATGGATCCGCCAACGCGGGGTCTCCGGGCCAGATCCAGACCAGGCCCATTTTCTCCCTGAGCGGATAGGAGGGCACCCGCGCGTTCGGCGGAATGACGGGCTGGCCGGGAATCCGGACACAACGCCCGTCGGCGCCGAAGGTCATGCCATGGTAGCCGCATTCGATGGCGTCGCCCTTGAGCTTGCCCATCGACAAGGGCGCCAACCGATGCGGGCAGGCGTCGTCGAGCGCGATGACCTGGCCGGCTTCGCCCCGGTACACGACGAGATCCATGCCGAGAATGCGGTGTCGCGCAAGCGAGCGCGTCACGTTGCGCGACCATGTGAGCGGATACCAGGTGTTTCGCGGCGCGAGCAGTTTCATGGCAGCTCCTAGTCCTTGCTAGTTCTTCAGCTTGGCCAGCACTTCGGCGTCGGCGGGCTGGTAGTCCGCCCCATCGACGTAACGCCAGTCGGTCATCACGCCCTGTCCGTCCCGCACGGCGAGCTTGCCGACATAGACTCCCATGGTGGATTGGTGATCGATCGCCCGGAAGGAAATCGGGCCCACGGGCGTGTCGACCTTGAGATGCTCCATCGCCTTGATCAGATCGTCGGTCTTGGTCGAGCCGGCCGTCTCGATCGCCTTTGCCAGCACCAGCGTGTTGGCGTAGCCGATCAGCGCGCCGATGTTCGGAGACTCCTTGAAACGCGCAACATAGGCCTTCAGGAACGAGTCGTGAGCCGGGGTCTTGATCTCGCTCCAGGGATACCCTGTGACCACCCAGCCGGGCGGCGCCTCATCCTTCAGCGGCGCGAGATATTCCGGCTCGCCGGACAGAATGCTGACGACGGCGCGCTTGGCGAACACGTTGCGTGTCGTGCCCTCGCGAACGAATTTGGTAAGATCGGCCCCGAACGTCGCATTGAAGATGGCATCGGGCTGCTCCGCCATCATCGCCTGCACCACTGCGCCCGCGTCGATCTTGCCGAGCGGCGGCCACTGTTCGGAGACGAATTCGACGTCGGGCTTCAATCGCTTCAATTCCCGCTTGAAGCTGGCCACCGCGGCCTGACCGAACTCGTAGTTCGGTGCAATCGTCGCCCAGCGACGCGCCGGGAACTTGGCCGCCTCCTTTGCCAGGATCGAGGCTTGCGTATACGTGCTCGGCCGCAGCCTGAACGTATAGCGATTGCCCTTCTCCCAGATCAGCGCATCGGTCAGCGGTTGCGAAGCAAGGAAGAATATCTGCTTCTGTTTGGCGAAATCGGCGACGGCGAGGCCAATATGGGAGAGGATCGTTCCCGTCAGGAGATCGACCTGCTCGCCATCGACGAGCTGTCCGGCGGCGGTGATGGCCACGTCCGGCTTGCCGGCATCGTCACGGGCGATGATTTCGAGCTTGCGGCCGAGCACGCCGCCCCTGCCATTGATCTCGTCGCGCGCGAGCTCCCAGCCCTGGCGGTAGCCGCGGGTCCCGACGGGGAGCGCCGAGTAGCTCGATATTTCGCCGATCTTGATCGGCGGTGGCTCCGCCGCCCACGCCGCGCCGCAGGTCACCGTGAGGGCCAGTCCAAGCAACTTCGCAGCAGCTGAAACGCGCATAGCAGCCTCCCGCCATTGGGGTCGCGAATGTATGTAGTACTTACTACATAGCGAATACCAGACGCTCATTGTTGTCAATGACGAAGAAAAGGCGGGGCTTGCCAAAAAAGCGGCAGGCCCCATCCTGCAGGTTGTGATTCCACTGGAATAGGCGATGGCGAACAACACAGAGCTGCCAGCCCGCACACTGGCCGGCCCCCGTCTCAAGCGGCCGGCCAAGCGGAAAAAGGCGTCGACGGCTCGACGGACGCGAGCGCCCGATCAGACCCGCGAGGCCATTCTGCGCGCGGCCGTCGCCGAGTTTGCCCGTGAAGGCTATGGCGGCGCGCGAGTCGATCGCATCAGCAAGGCCGCCAAGAGCAACGACCGGATGCTCTATTACTATTTCAAGAGCAAGGAGAAGCTCTTTCACCAGGTCATCGAGCATTGCTACGCCGACCTGGTCGCGTCGGAAGAGGCGCTCGATCTCGAGTTTTCCAGCCCGCGCCAGGCGCTCGCGGCGCTGGTCGCCTTCAACTGGAACTACTATTGGGCGCATCCGGAGCTGTTGAGCATTCTCGCCACCGAGAATCTGTTCAAGGGCCGCCACGTCAAGAACAACATCCGGCGCAGCTTCTCCAATACGCAACTGGGCATGCTGGAGCGCGTGCTCCAGAGCGGCATCGAGCGGCGTGAGTTCAGGCCGGACTGCGACCGCTTCCACCTTTATCTGTCGATCCTGTCACTGACCTATTTCTACCGCGCCAACCTCTACACGCTGTCGAGCTATACGCAGATCGATCTCGCGGACGAGGAACGGCGGAGGACATGGCTCTTGCATGTGCAAGCCATGATCGAGGATCTGGTGAGGCCAAGGGAATGACGGGATGAGCGGCCGCTTTGCTGCGCCCGAATGACGAGTGATGGCAGCGCGAAAGAAAAAAGGCCGGGATCGCTCCCGGCCTTTCGTGTTTGGACGGATGGCCGGGTCAAGCCCGGCCATGACGTCTACGACGTCACTTCGCTTCGGCGCGCTTCGGGGGCTGCGCCGGCCACGACTTGATCAGCGTGTCGTAGTCGACCGTCTCGCCCTTCGGCTTCTCGTTGGCGAGCTTGCGCTGGGGCGCGATGGTGCCGTCCTTCTCGGCCTTGGCGTACCAGTACTCCGGCTTCTCCTTCTTGTGGAGCTTCGGGCCGCAGGCGCCCTGCACGCCGGACTTCTCCAGACGCTCCATCACGGAGTCCTGTGCGGCAGCGAGGGCATCCATCGCCTGCTGCGGGGTCTTCGCACCGGACGACGCATCGCCGATGTTCTGCCACCACAGCTGGGCGAGCTTCGGATAGTCGGGCACGTTGTTGCCGGTCGGGGTCCACTGCACGCGCGCGGGCGAGCGGTAGAACTCGACCAGGCCTCCGAGCTTCGGCGCACGCTCGGTGAACGACTTGTCCCAGATGTCGGATTCACGGATGAAGGTGAGACCGACATGGCTCTTCTTCAAGCTCACCGACTTGGAGACGATGAACTGGAGATAGAGCCAGGCCGCCTTGCGGCGATCCGGCGGGGTCGACTTCAGCAGCGTGAGCGAACCGGCGTCCTGGTAGCCGAGCTTCATGCCTTCCTTCCAGTACGAGCCGTGCGGCGACGGAGCCATACGCCATTTCGGCGTACCGTCCGCGTTCATCACGGCGATGCCCGGCTTCACCATGTCGGCGGTGAAGGCGGTGTACCAGAACATCTGCTGGGCGATGTTGCCCTGCGCCGGCACCGGACCCGACTCGGAGAAGGTCATGCCCTGGGCCTGCGGAGGCGCGTACTTCTTCATCCACTCGAGATATTTGGTGATCGAGTAGACCGCCGCCGGCCCGTTGGTGTCGCCACCACGCTCGACGGAAGAGCCCACCGGACGGCAGCCTTCCATGCGGATGCCCCACTCGTCGACCGGCAGACCGTTCGGAATGCCCTTGTCGCCGTTGCCGGCCATCGACAGCCAGGCGTCGGTGAAGCGCCATCCGAGCGAGGGGTCCTTCTTGCCATAGTCCATATGGCCGTAGACCTTGACGCCGTTGATCTCCTTGATGTCGTTGGTGAAGAACTCGGCGATGTCCTCATAGGCGGACCAGTTCACGGGCACGCCGAGCTCATAGCCATACTTGGCCTTGAACTTGGCCTTGTAGTCCGGGTTGGTGAACCAGTCGTAGCGGAACCAATAGAGATTGGCGAACTGCTGGTCGGGCAGCTGATAGAGCTTGCCGTCCGGCCCGGTGCCGAAGGACTTGCCGATGAAGTCGTTCACGTCGAGCATCGGATCGGTGACGTCCTTACCCTCGCCGGCCATGTAGTCCGACAGCGCGATGGTCTGACCGTAGCGGAAATGGGTGCCGATCAGGTCGGAGTCGTTGATCCAGCCGTCATAGACGTTCTTGCCGGATTGCATCTGGGTCTGGAGCTTCTCGACGACGTCACCTTCCTGGATGAGGTCGTGCTTGAGCTTGATGCCGGTGATCTCGGAGAACGCCTTCGCCAGCGTCTGCGCTTCGTATTCGTGGGTCGTGATGGTCTCGGAGACGACGTTGATCTCCATGCCCTTGAAGGGCTCGGCGGCCTTTGCGAACCACTCCAGCTCCTTCTTCTGGTCTTCCTTCGACAAGGTCGAGGGCTGGAATTCCGCGATCCATTTCTGGATCACTGCGTCGTCGGCGGCGCGGACCGGCGCCGAGACGGCGAGCGACACCGCAACGAGCGCGGCGGCGCTGGACATGGTCAAAAAGCTATTCTTGGTCAATGGACCTTTCCTTCTCCTAAACTGTCGCATGTTGTTCCTCCGTTGCAGCGACAAACTTTTATACAGGCCCGGGTTGGTCCCGGATCTGGCCGTCCCTTCGCGAGTTTCAGACCGTGCGGAAGATGAGCGCGGCCGTGACAAGCGAAATTCCACTTGCGAGCCACAGGCTCGAAATCTCAAACCCCTCCTCTCCGATCGGCAGCGTGGCGAGAGGGTCGGTGCCGACGAGACCGATCCACGCGAGGTGGATGACGGCGGCCGCGATCAGCGAGATGAACAGGCGGTCGCCGCGCGTGGTCGGGATGCGCAGCACGCCGACGCGCTCGGCCTCGGGATAGACCGCGGCGAGCCAGGTCATCACGGCCAGCGTGCAGGCGAGCGCGACGAAGAAGATCGCGGTCGGCAGCGTCCAGGCCATCCATGCGATAGACTCCATGGCTGCCTCCTTACACGCGGCCGAGCGCGAAACCGCGCGCGATGTAGTTGCGGACGAACCAGATCACCAGCGCGCCCGGAATGATGGTGAGCACGCCGGCGGCGGCGAGCAGGCCCCAGTCCATGCCGGCGGCCGACACCGTGCGCGTCATGATCGCGGCGATCGGCTTGGCCGACACCGAGGTCAGCGTGCGCGCGAGGAGCAGCTCGACCCAGGAGAACATGAAGCAGAAGAAGGCGGCGACGCCGATGCCGCTCGCGATCAGCGGCACCAGGATCTTGATGAAGAAGCGCGGGAAGGAATAGCCGTCGAGGAAGGCGGTCTCGTCGATCTCGCGCGGCACGCCGGAGACGAAGCCTTCGAGGATCCACACCGCGAGCGGCACATTGAAGATGCAGTGCGCCAGCGCGACCGCCCAGGGCGTATCGAACAACCCGATCGCCGAATAGAGGTTGAAGAACGGCAGCGCATAGACCGCAGCCGGCGCCATGCGGTTCGACAGCAGCCAGAAGAACAGGTGCTTGTCGCCGAGGAAGCGGTACCGCGAGAATGCGTAGGCCGCAGGCAGGGCGACCGAGATCGAGATGATGGTGTTGAGGATGACGTATTGGAGCGAGTTGATGTAGCCGGAATACCAGCTCTCGTCGGTGAAGATGCGCTTGTAGTGCTGGAGCGTCGGGGTATGCGGCCACAGCGTCATCGTCGAGACGATCTCGCTGTTGGTCTTGAAGCTCATGTTGACGAGCCAGTAGATCGGCAGCAGCAGGAAGACCAGGAACAGCCCCATGATGAGGCGGCGGCCGGGAATCGAATGCATCACGCGGCTCCTTCCTTCACGGCGCGCTCGGTGCCGGCATTGGTCATGACGGTGTAGAAGATCCAGCAGACGATCAGGATGATGAGGTTGTAGACCAGCGACAACGCCGCGGCCTTGCCGAGGTCGAACTGGCCGAGCGCGATCTTGACGAGCTCGATCGATACGAAGGTCGTGGAATTGCCGGGTCCGCCGCCGGTGACGACGAAGGGCTCGGTGTAGATCATGAAACTGTCCATGAAGCGCAGCAGCACCGCAATCAGCAGCACGCGGTTCATCTTCGGCAGCTGGATCGCCTTGAACACGGCCCAGCGCGAGGCGCCGTCGATCTGCGCGGCCTGGTAATAGGCCTCGGGAATCGACTTCAGGCCGGCGTAGCAGAGCAGCGCGACGAGGCTGGTCCAGTGCCAGACGTCCATCACGATGACCGTGACCCAGGCATCGATGTCGTTGGAGACGTAGTTGTAATCGAAGCCCATCGCGTTGAGGACATAGCCGAGCAGGCCGATGTCGGGCCGGCCGAAGATCTGCCAGATCGTGCCGACCACGTTCCATGGAATCAGGAGCGGCAGCGCGAGAATCACGAGGCAGGCTGCAACCGTCCAGCCCTCGCGCGGCATCGACAGGGCGACGACGATGCCGAGCGGCACCTCGATCGCGAGGATCACCAGCGAGAAGAAGAGATTGCGCCCGAGCGATGCGAGGAAGCGGCCGCCGAGATCGGTGGAGGGATCGAGCAGCTCCTTGAACCAGCCGACGCCGTTCCAGAAGAACTGGTTGTTGCCGAACGTATCCTGCATCGAATAGTTCACCACCGTCATCAGCGGCAACACCGCCGAGAAGGCGACGACCAGGAACACCGGCAGCACCAGGAACCAGGCTTTTTGGTTGACGGTCTTGTCCATCAGGCGGCTCCCTCCACCAGAAGGCTATCGGCATAGACGTGCACATGCGACGGATCGAATTTCAGCCCGGCGGTGCCATCGGCGCTGGTGAAGCCCGTCGGCGCGCGCGCCGCCAGCTTCGCGTCGCCGACGCGCACGCGCGCGAAACGGATGCGACCGAGATCGTCGATGCGCTCGATCCTCGCGGTGAGCAGGCCCGGCGCGGGCGCAACGACCTCCACGAATTCGGGACGGACGCCGATCTCGATCTTCGCGCCCGAAGGCAGATTGCCGTAGCTGCGATCGAGCGCGATGACGTGGCCGCCGATCTGCGCCTCGCGCCCCCGCACCTCCGCGGGCAGGATGTTCATACCCGGCGAGCCGATGAAGTAACCAACGAAAGTATGCGCCGGCTTGTCGAACAGCTCGGCCGGCGTGCCGCTCTGCACCACGCGGCCGTCATGCATGACGACGACGGTGTCGGCGAAGGTCAGCGCCTCGGTCTGGTCGTGAGTGACGTAGATCATCGTGAGATCGAGCTCACGATGCAGCGCCTTCAGCTTGGAGCGGAGCTGCCATTTCAGCTCGGGATCGATCACCGTCAGCGGCTCGTCGAACAGCACGGCGGCGACGTCGGAGCGGACGAGGCCGCGGCCGAGCGAGATCTTCTGCTTGGCATCGGCGGTGAGGCGCGTGGCCTTGCGGTTCAGATAGGGTTCGAGGTCGAGCAGGCGGCCGATCTCGGCGACGCGCTTGTCGATCTCGGCCTTCGGCACGCCGCGATTCTTCAGCGGAAACGCCAGGTTCTGCCCCACCGTCATGGTGTCGTAGATCACCGGAAACTGGAATACCTGGGCGATGTTGCGCTTCTGGGTTGACAGCGGTGTGATGTCCTTGCCGTCGAACAGTATTTTCCCGCGCGACGGCGTGATGATGCCGGAGATGACGTTGAGAAGCGTGGTCTTGCCGCAGCCGCTCGGGCCGAGCAGCGCATAAGCGCCGCCCTGCCGCCACGTCATGGTGACAGGCTTGAGCGCAAAACTCTCCGGCGGCGCGTCATTGCCGCCGTAGGAATGGGCGAGATCGACGAGGTCAATGCGAGCCATGGCGCACCTTCCTCAAGAACCAGGTGCCGCGACGAGGCGGTCAGCCGCATCGAACACAAACACATCGTTCGGATCGAGCACGGCGTCGAGCGTCTGGCCCGGCTCGAACTCGTGCACGCCATGCAGGACCGCCACCCAGTTCGAACCATCGCGGGTCAGATGCACGAAACTCTCCGAACCGGTGATCTCGGTCACCGTGACAGTGGCATGGAAGGCATGGCGGTCGGCCTCGCCATTGGCGAGGGCGAGCTGATGCGCGCGAAAGCCGACGCGATAGGTGCCGTCAGCCAGCGACGAATACAGCCCCGACGCCGGTGACGCGATGCCGCCGGCATATTGCACGGAGCCATTTTTCTTCTCGATGCCGACGAGGTTGAGCGGCGGATCGGAAAAGACCTGCGCGACGCGCAAGGTCTGCGGCCGGCGGTAGACGCTGGCGGTCTCGCCGATCTGCAGCGCCTGGCCCTCCCACATGCACACCGTGTTGCCGCCGAGCAGCAGCGCCTCGGTCGGCTCGGTGGTGGCATAGACGAAGATCGCACCGGAGGCCTCGAAGATACGCGGAAGCTCGGCGCGCAGCTCCTCGCGGAGCTTGTAGTCGAGGTTGGCGAGCGGTTCGTCGAGCAGCACGAGATCGGCGCCCTTGACCAGCGCCCGCGCCATCGCGGTGCGCTGCTGCTGGCCGCCGGAAAGCTGGAGCGGCGTACGTTTGAGAAACGGTTCGAGCCGCAGCAGTCTTGCGGCTTCCGCCACCCGCGTCTCGATCTCGTCGCGCGGCTTGCCCTGCACGCGCAGGGGCGAAGCGATGTTCTCGTAGACCGTCAGCGAGGGATAATTGATAAACTGCTGATAGACCATCGCGACCGAACGCTTGCGCACATCGACGCCGGTGACGTCCTTGCCGTTGACCAGCACCTTGCCCGTGGTCGGCTTGTCGAGGCCGGCGAGCAGCCGCATGATCGAGGTCTTGCCCGACAGCGTCGGCCCGAGCAGGACGTTGAGCGTGCCGCTCTCGAGAGTCAGGGAGACGTCGCGGATATGCTCGACACCGTCGACGGTCCGGGTCACGTGTTCGAGTGTCACGGTCATGAGCGTCCTCCCGCTTCCAGCAGGGGACTTTGCGGCAGGGCGTGGGTCCTGATCCAGTCGTCAAGCGCCGCAATCTCGTCGGCAGATAGTCGCAGGCCGAGCTTGGACCGGCGCCAGACCACGTCCTCCGCTGTCACGGCCCATTCATTAGCCATGAGATAGCGGACCTCGCGCTCGGTCAGGGTCGCGCCGAACGCCTCGCCGAGATCGGCCAATGACTTCGCATCGCCGAGCAGCTTCATCGCCCGTGTGCCATAGGCGCGCGCGAGCCGCCTTGCATGCTCATGGCTGAGGAAGGGATAGCCGCGCTGGAGCTCGGCGATCAGCCCATCAATGTCGGACACATCCATGTCGCCGCCGGGCAGCGGCCATTTGCCGGTCCAGCCCTCGCGCGCCTTCGCGCTGCGAAGATAGGGAGCAAGGCGTTCCAAGGCCTCTTCGGCGAGCCTCCGATAGGTCGTGATCTTGCCGCCATAGATCGACAGCAGCGGCACGCCGCCGGGCGTGTCGAGCTCGAACACGTAGTCGCGCGTCGCAGCCTTGGCTTCGCTGGCGCCGTCGTCATAGAGCGGGCGCACGCCGGAATAGGTCCAGACCACCTCATTGGGCGTCACCGGCTTCGCCAGATATTCGCTCGCCGCCTTGCAGAGATACTCGATCTCCTCTGCCGTCGCCTTCACCTTGGCGGGGTCGCCGTCATAGTCGCGGTCGGTGGTGCCGATCAGCGTGAAATCGTCCTGATACGGGATCACGAAGATGATGCGGCCATCGGCATTCTGGAACATATAGGCACGGTCGTGGTCATAGAGTTTCTTGACCACGATGTGCGAGCCCTGGACCAAGCGGACTTTTGCCTTGGCATTGACGCCGGCGCCGCGGCCCAGCACGTCCTCGACCCAGGGACCACCGGCATTGACCAGCGCGCGCGCCTGGATCTGCGTGCGTTCGCCGGTCAGCGTATTGACCATGCTGACTGTCCAGAGGCCGTCGGACTGGCGGATTTCTGTGGCGCGGGTCCGGGTGCGGATCTCGGCGCCCTTGTCGGCGGCATCGCGTGCGTTGAGCACAACGAGGCGGGCGTCGTCGACGAAGCAGTCGGAATATTCGAACGCACGGGCATAGCGATTCGGGATCAGCGGCTTGCCGACCTCGTCTCGCCTCAGATCGACCGAGCGCGTGGCGGGCAGCAGATGCCGGCCGCCGATGTGGTCATAGAGGAAGAGACCGAGACGCAGCAGCCAGGCCGGGCGCAGGCCGGCGTGATGCGGCAACACGAAACGCAGGGGGCGGATGATATGGGGTGCGATCCCCCAGAGGATTTCGCGCTCGATCAGCGCTTCGCGGACGAGGCGAAACTCGTAATATTCGAGATAGCGCAGACCGCCATGCACCAGCTTGGTCGACCAGGACGACGTCCCGCTCGCCAGATCGTTCATTTCGCACAGGAAAACCGTGTTGCCGCGGCCCACCGCGTCGCGCGCGATGCCGCAGCCATTAACACCGCCTCCAATGATGGCGAGATCGAAAATACGCTCCAACAGACGCATCCCCCGGCGACCGCTCGTTCCGTCGAGCGGCTACTTTCGCTTTTGATTAGATCATACCGAAAAGCGAAAGCAAGATGAAAGAGAGGGGAAGAGAAGCGAAAGCGAGCCTATCTTGTGGGCCCTGACGTGCTCTTGCGTGGCCAATTCCGAAGCATTATAGTCATAATAGTCAAATTGGTTCCCACTGCATGACCAATCGTAATACTGGACCCCGCTCCCTTCCGGCTGATGACACCTGGACGCTCGCCAACGCCAAGGCGCGCCTGTCCGAGGTGATTGATCGCGCTCAAGCCGGCCCGCAGGTCATCACGCGACACGGCAAACCGAATGCGGTTGTCGTCTCCGCCGACGAATGGGCGCGCAAGACCGCACGCAACGGCACGCTGGCCGAGTTCCTTCTGGGCTCGCCGCTGCGCGGCGCCAACCTTGAGCTTGAACGGGTGCAGGACGCACCACGCGACGAGATGCCGTGAACCTGCTGCTCGACACCAACGTGCTGTCGGAAGTTCGGCGCCCAGCGCCTTCACCGAAGGTCCTGGCGTGGCTCGATACGATCGACGAAGATCGTGCGTTCATCAGCGTTGCCACGATCGCCGAACTTCGACGCGGCATCGCATTGCTGGAAGATGGCCGTCGGCGCACGGCGCTGGCCGCCTGGCTTGCGCACGATCTGCCGGCGCGGTTCGCCGACCGCGTTCTGCCCATCGACCACGCGGTAGCCGAGCGCTGGGGCGACCTCATGGCGCAGAGCCGCAGGGGCGGCGTCGCATTGTCCGTCATGGACGGCTTCTTTGCGGCGACCGCGCTCGTGCACCACCTCACACTTGTCACGCGCAATGTGAAGGATTTTGCGGCGTTCGGCGTCTCGCTGCTCAACCCGTGGAGCGACAGCTGAGACCTATCTCAACCTGACGACCGGCGCCGCTTCTGGCGCCGCGTCCTGCCCTTCGGCCTGCGCATCATCCTCCGCCGCCCCCTTCGGCATCGCCGCGACCACCTCGATACCCTTGCTGTGGCAGATGGTAGCGAGGCGCTCGGGCAGTTCCTGGTCGGTGACGAAGGTCTGTATCTGGGTGATGTGAGCGATCCGCACCGGCGCGCTGCGGCGTAGCTTGGTGGAATCGGCGACCAGCATGACGCTGCGGGCATTGGCAATGATGGCCTGCGCCACCTGCACCTCGCGATAGTCGAAGTCGAGCAAAGCCCCCTCCTCGTCGATTGCGGACGCGCCGATGATGGCATAGTCGACCTTGAACTGGCCGATCAGCTGCGTCGCGGTCGAGCCGACCACCGCACCGTCGGCGCGCCGCACCGTGCCGCCAGCCACCACCACCTCGATGCGGGGATGGCGATAGAGCAGCATGGCAACGTTGAGATTGTTGGTGATGACGAGCAGATCCTCGTGCGAGGTCAGCGCGCTCGCGACCTCCTCCGTCGTGGTCCCGATGTTGATGAACAGCGAGCAGCCGTTCGGGATCAGCGAGGCGGCCGCCGCGCCAATCGCCTTCTTCTCGTCGGCGGCGACGAAGCGGCGCGCCTCATAGGCGAGGTTTTCGACGCCCGACGCGATAATGGCGCCGCCATGGATGCGGGTCAGCGATCTCCGTTCGCAGAGGTCGTTGAGATCCTTGCGGATGGTCTGCGCCGAGACTTCGAAGCGGCGCGCGAGCTCCTCGACCATGACGCGGCCCGAAGCGCGCGCGATGTTGAGGATTTCGGCTTGGCGATGGGTCAATCCGGTCACGGCAACGGCCTCAAATCAGAATGATGCATGGTGCGGCGGTTCGCGCCTTGGGTCAATGCGCGCGCTGATCACCGTTAACGGATGAAGGGCCCTCACCACGCCATTTCTTACCAAGTCATGGCCTTCGCAAGACGCGCGAGCAGCGCCGGATCGTCAAAGGCGCTGGCAGAAGTGACCGCGCCCGCTGCAACCAGATCGTCATGGCTGAGGCTGGTGCGGACACCGATGGTCGGAATGCCGGCCGCCGTGGCCGATTGCACGCCCGTGCGGGAATCCTCGAAGGCGATCGAGGCCCTCGCGCTGGCACCGACGAAACGCAGCCCCTCCTGATAAGGAAGCGGATGCGGCTTGCCGTGCGGCAGCTCGGCGCCGATCACGAGCGCCTTGAAGCGATGGGTGATACCGAGGCCGGACAGCAGCAGCTCGGCGTTGAGGCGCGGCGCATTGGTCACGGCGACCATGGGAATGCCGGCGCTGTCGGCGCGGTCGAGCAGCGCCATCAGGCCCGGCAGCGGCGCGATCTGCCCGGCCACGAGCATGCGGAACACCTCCTCCTTCTCGTCGAGGATCAGGGCGCGCCGCTCCGGCGTCTCGTGGGGCAGAAAGCGCTCGCCGATCGCGACATTGGCGAAGCCTTGCAGCTCCCTGGAGAAGCGGGCGTGATCGAAGACGTGTCCGTGAGGTCCGAGCACCTGGTTGAACGCCTTCAAGTGCAACGGATCGGTGTCGGCGAGCGTGCCGTCGATGTCGAACAACAACGCCCGGCCCATCGCATCGTGGCTCGCCTCGATCATTTCTGTACTTTCCCAAATGCGCGACGCATCGATGCGCGAGACGTATCAATACGGCCTCGATCGCGCAATGACGCAGGCGGATGACCGCCATGTGTCACTCGACAAATTCGAGCGCGGCTGCAACACTCGGTGCAAGATCAAAAAGGAGGAAACGATGACCATCAACCGACGCGATCTGGCTCTGTCCACTCTCGCCGTCTCCACGCTTGCGTTCGCCACACCGGCGCTCGCCGCTTCGGCGGATGAGGAAGCCGTGGCGAAGAAGGTCGAGGCCTTCCGCCTTGCCCAGATCGCGGCTGATCCGAAAGCGCTCGCTGCGCTGTGCTGGGACGATCTCAGCTACAGTCATTCGAGCGGCAAGGTCGAGGACAAAGCCACCTTCATCGCCAACGCGACCGACGGCAAGTCGAAGTTCCTGTCGATCGAATACAAGGACCCGACCATCAAGGTCGTCGGCCCCGCAGCGATCGTTCGCTTCCATTGGCTCGGCGAGCAGGAGATGGCGGCCGATGGGAAAAAAGTATCGACCAACCTTCACATCCTGATGAACTGGCAGAAGCAGGGCGACGAGTGGAAGCTGCTGTCGCGGGCCGCGACGAAATTGTGATGACGTATTAGCCCTCTCCCCTTGCGGGAGAGGGTGGCTCGCCGCAGAGCGGCGAGACGGGTGAGGGGTCTCTCTCCGCGAGAGACCTCTCACAGTAGAACTTGCTGAAGCAACCCCTCATCCGGCGCTTCGCGCCACCTTCTCCCGCATCCGCCTTCGCCAAGGCTTCGGCGGACATGAGGGGAGAAGGAAAACTCAGCTGCATCAAAGGCGGCAAAAGATTCCTATCACGCCTTGCGCGCCTCGGAATGTCGAACGCGGCGCTTACGCCGCTTCCTTCACGTCGCCGTTAACCAGCTTGCGTGCAGCGCGTTCGGCTTCGCGGGCGTTGCGGAAGAGCTGGCCTTCGAGACGATTGAAGCGGTGTGACGAGGCGAAGAAGCAGTAGCCCCCTTGAGAGCGAACGACGATACCTGCGGTCTGCGAATTGACTTCGATGATGTAGCTGTCCGGCATGGTCCGTGGATCCCTCAGTGCGGGCAAATAACTGCACTCCTGCCCGAAAGTTCCTGGGCATTTGAGGCCGCTTCCACCCCGAATCGACACGCAATTGAGTACGCCGGGACCTCATCCGTTTTATGACTGGTTCTTGACTGGTTGTTGGCGAAGCCGCGGCGTCCCGACTTGCCCGCGCCGCGTTTGCGGCGCTTGCCACGTCCTCGTGATGAGGCAGAGCGTCGCGCGCGATCAGGTCGCGATCGTCGCGTCAGACGAGCGAATGACCTGCGGGCGGCCGTGCTCGTCGATCGAGACGTAGGTGAAGTTGCCGTCGGTGACGAGGAGCGGATGCTCCTCGCCGCGGCGCAGTGCCCAGGCTTCCAGATGCACCGTCAGCGAGGTGCGCCCGACGCGCACGAGATTGGCGTAGACCGAGACTAGATCGCCGACATAGACCGCTTTGCGAAAATTCATCGCCTCGATCGCAACCGTCACGGTGCGCGACCTCGCAGCCTTCGATGCGAACACGCCGCCGCCGACGTCCATCTGGCTCAGGAGCCAGCCGCCGAAGATGTCACCGTTGGCGTTTGTGTCGGCCGGCATGGCCAGCGTGCGGATGCAGAGATCACCGCTCGGCCCGGTCGCAGCTTGTTCGCTCATATCGGTCTCACGTGAAATTGTCCCAGCCCGGATCAGGCGCAAAGCGCTCGCCGAATCGCTCGGCCAGCGCGCGCAGCGTCGAGACCACGTTCTCCACGCCGCGCGTGCGCGCATAGTTCAGCGGACCGCCGCGGAACGGCGCATAGCCGGTGCCGAAGATCATGGCGCCATCGACCGCGTCGGCATCTTCGACGATGCCTTCGCGAAGCGCCGCGACGCAGACGTTGGACATCGGCAGCACCAGGCGGTCGATCATCTGGTCGGTGACGCGCGGACCGGTTTCGGGGAGTGGCGCCTTCTCCGCCTTGCCGTCCTTCCAGGTGTAGAAGCCCTTGCCGGTTTTGCGGCCGAGCTCGCCCCTGGCAACCTTCTCGCGCAGCCAGGCCGGCGTCGGCGGCAGGAGATCGCCGAACTTGGTCCGCAGCATGTCGCCGACGTCGAGGCAGATGTCGAGCCCGACCTGATCGGCGAGCTCGATCGGCCCCATCGGCATCCCGAACTGCTCGGCGGCGGCGTCAATCAGGCGCTGGTCGATTTTCTCGTCCAGCATCACCATCGCTTCCAGCATGTACGGCGTCAGCGCGCGGTTGACGAGGAAGCCGGGCGAACTCTTCACAGGCAGGGGCAGGCGGTCGATCGCGCCGACAAAGGCGAGCGCGTCTTTCAGCACTTGCGGATCATTGCCATCATGGCTGACGACCTCGACCAGTTGCAGCCGCGAGACCGGATTGAAGAAATGCAGTCCGACCAGCCGCTCCGGCCGCGACAGAGTGGTGCGCAAGTCCTGAAGCGGAATGCTCGACGTATTGGTCGCAAGGATCGCGCCGGGCTTCATCCGCGGCTCGAGCCCGGCATAGACCTTCTGCTTGAGCTCGAGCCTCTCCGGCACCGCCTCGATGATGAGGTCGGCGTTGCGGACGCCCTCCCCGTCCATGTCGGGGATGAGGCGGTCGAGCGCGTCACGCACCTCCGTCGGCTTGCGGATGATCTTGCCGTAGAGCTCGGCTGCGCGCTTGACCGCGTTCGCGATCGGCTCCGCCTTCATGTCGGCGAGCGAGACGCGCAGCCCCTGCCCGGCTATCCAAGCCGCGATGTCGCCGCCCATGGCGCCGGCGCCGATGACGTGGACGTGCTTGATCGGGTTGCCGCTACCTGCGGCCTTTTTCATCTGCTCGCGCAGGAAGAAGACGCGGATCAGGTTCTGCGCGGTCGGCGTCACCATCAATCTGGCGAAGGAAGCCTGCTCCGCACGGAGCATCGCGGCTTTGCTGCCGCCATGGGTCTCCCAGAGATCGATCAGCGCATAAGGCGCGGGATAATGCTCGCGGGATGCGGCTTTCGCCGTCTCCGAGCGCATGCGTCTTCCGAGGAGCCCACGCACCGGACCGAGATTGGCGGCGCGCGCGAGCAAACCGGGCCTGGCCCGCTTCAGCCGGCCGAACAGCGCATCCTTCACCGCGCCTTGGACGTGCCGCTCCTGCGTCACGGCATCGACGAGGCCGAGCGCCTTGGCGCGGCGCGCGTCGATGGTACGGCCGGTCAGCATCAGCGCCATCGACTGGGTCGGGTTGACCAGCGCGGTGAACCGCGCCGTGCCTCCGAGGCCGGGATGCAAGCCGAGCATCACCTCCGGGAAGCCGAAGCGCGCCCCTTCGATGGCGATGCGCGCCTGGCAGGCGAGCGCGACCTCGAGCCCGCCGCCGAGGCAGAAGCCGTGGATGACCGCGACCGTCGGCAGCTTCAAGGCCTCCAGGTGATCGACCACGGCATGCGCGGCGCGGATGCGCGTCTCCACCATGGCGGGATCAGACGCGCCGCGGAATTCATTGACGTCGGCGCCGGCAATGAAGCCGGATGGCTTGGCGGAGCGGATCACGACCCCGGCCGGACGCTCGGTCTCGATCGCCGCGAGCACGGCGTCGAACTCCTCC
Source organism: Bradyrhizobium sp. CCH5-F6 (assembly GCF_001556045.1). Classification (GTDB taxonomy): domain Bacteria; phylum Pseudomonadota; class Alphaproteobacteria; order Rhizobiales; family Xanthobacteraceae; genus Bradyrhizobium. The sequence continues at coordinate 3,853 of NZ_LSIC01000200.1, read as the reverse complement.
ATCACGTCGGAGGACAGCGTGTTGGCGCTAGTGTCGGCGCGGTCGAACAGCAGCCAGGCGACGCCGTCCGCATCGCGCGTCAACTTGAAGTGCTTGTACGGACTGTCGGTCGCAGGCTGAGGCCCCAGCTCCAGCACGCGGTCGCCGAGGGCGGTCATGATCCTGGAATCCATGGTCATACCGCCTCGATCAACATGGCGCCGCCGAGGCCTCCGCCGATGCATTCGGTGGCAACGCCACGCCGCGTGCCGAGCCGCTTCATGGCGTTGACGAGATGCAGCACGATACGGTTGCCGGAGGTTCCGACGGGATGACCGAGCGAGATCGCGCCGCCATCGACGTTGAGCCTGTCGCGGTCGATCTCGCCGGCGGCACCGTCCAGCCCCAGAATCTCGCGGCAGAATTTGTCGTCGTTCCAGGCGGCGAGACAGCCGAGCACCTGCGTGGCAAACGCCTCATTCAATTCCCAGGTCTCGACATCCTTGATGGTGAGGCCGTTGCGCTGGAGCAACGGTGTCGCCGACATCACCGGCCCGAGCCCCATGATGCTGGGATCGAGCGCGGCCCAGTTGCTGTCGACGATGACGGCCTTCGGAGTCAACCCGTGTTTTGCGACCGCGGCGTCGGAGGCCAGGATGACCCAGGAGGCGCCGTCGGTGATCTGCGAGGAATTGCCTGCGGTGACCTGGCCCCAGGGACGCTCGAACACCGGCCGGAGCTTTGCCAGCGTCTCCGCCGTGGAGTCCGGGCGCACGCCGTCGTCATGGTCGAAGAACTTGCCGTCGCGGGAGAACGCGGTCTCGACCTCGCCCTTCAGGAATCCGGCGCCTTGCGCGTGCGCGAGCCGGCGATGGCTCTCGGCGGCATAGGCATCGGACTGCGCGCGCGTAATGCCGAAGAGATGGCCCACGACCTCGGCGGTCTGGCCCATGTTCAGCTCGGTGACGGGATCGGTCAACCCGCGCTCGAGGCCGATGACCGGCTTGAGATAGCTGGGCCGCAACTTGAAGACAGCCGCCAGCTTGGCGGCGACACCCTTGGCGGTGGCGAGACCGGCGAACCAGCGCACGCCGGAATTCGGCCAGACCAGCGGCGCGTGGCTGAGCGCCTCGGTGCCGCCGGCGAGGATCATGTCGGCATGGCCTTCGCGGATGTAGCGGTAGGCGGTGTCGATCGACTGCATGCCCGAGCCGCAATTGATCTGCACGGTGAAGGCGACCATGTCCTCGCCCATGCCGAGCCGGAGCGCGGCGACACGGGCCGGGTTCATCTCGTCCGCGATCACGTTGACGCAGCCAAGAATGACCTGATCGAAACTGTCAGGCGAAAACGGTTGCCGCGCCAGGAGCGGCCGGCCGCATTGCACGGCGAGATCGACCGGCGTGAACGGACCTGGCCCCGAACGCGCCTTTAGAAACGGCGTCCGACTGCCGTCGACGATGAAAACCGGTCGTGCCATCAGCTCGCCGCCCTCTGTTCACCGAGTTCCTGGAAGAACTGATGCACATTGACGGTTTTCTTGTAAATCGGCGACAGCGCCTCCGGAGCAAAATCGTCGACTTCTATCACCTTTGTGACGGCTTCGCGGGCAGCGGCGAGTTGCTCGCCCTCGGCCTGCGTGATGACGCCTTTTGCGACGGCCTCCTTCCAGTCACGGATATGCGCGGCGCGCAGGCGCTTGGCGATGGCGTCCGTGCCGGCGACCAGCTTGAACGCGCGCTCGAGCCGGGCAAAGCCGCCGTCGTCATCGACATGGGCCAGGTCCGCCGTGAGGCGCTCGCGCGCCGCCGAGGGCTCCAGCACGATGCCAGCGCATTCGTGCACGACGCGGTCGGAGGGGCCGAGCACGCGCGCACCGAACGGCTGGACGACGAGCCTGAGGAAGCCAGCGACGAAGCGGTTCGGCAAATTGGCGAGGATTTCGGCAAGCCGGTTCTCGATGGTCCGGAAGCCCGCCGCCATGCACCATTCCAGCGCGGCAAAATCGTCCTTCTGCCGGCCCTCGTCCTGCCAGCGCTTCAGCACCGCCGAGAGGAGATACAGCTCGGAGAGGATGTCGCCGAAGCGGGCCGACAGCATCTCCTTGCGCTTGAGCGCGCCGCCGAGCGTCAGCAGCGCCATGTCGGCGCAGAGGGCAAACGCGGCGGAGTAGCGCGAGAGCTGGCGATAGAATGGCGTGGCGTCGCCCGCATCGGGTGCCGGCGCGAATGCGCCAAAGGTCCAGCTACGGCCGAGAGCGCGGAACAGGGTCCGCAAACTATGGCCGACATGCTTCCAGAACGCCTTGTCGAATGCGGCGAGCCCGCGCTCACGGTCCGAATCGGCGAGCGCATTCATCTCCCCGAGCAGGTAGGGATGGGCCCGGATGGCGCCCTGCCCGAACACGATGAGATTGCGAGTGAGGATGTTGGCGCCTTCCACCGTGATGCCGACCGGGACGGCGCGGTGCAGATTGCCGAGATAGTTTTGCGGACCGTCGATCACGGCCTTGCCGCCATGGATGTCCATGGCGTCGTCGATCGCGGTACGCATCCGCTCGGTCGCGTGCAGCTTCATGATGCCGGAGATCACGGCGGGATGAACGCCTGCATTCAGCGCCGCGCAGGTCAGTCGCCGCGCCGCATCGAGCTGGTAGGCGGTCGCAACGATGCGCGCGAGCGGCTCCTCGACACCTTCGAACTTGGAGATGGAGATGCCGAACTGCTCGCGGATGCGGGCGTAAGCGCCGGTTGTGCGCGCGGCATAGGCGGCACCCGCAGCAGAGAGCGACGGCAGCGAGATGCCGCGCCCGGCGGCAAGCGCCGTCATCAGCATCTTCCAGCCCTGCCCGAGACGCTCCTTGCCGCCGATCACGTAATCGAGCGGGATGAAGACGTCGCGTCCCCAATTCGGGCCGTTCTGAAACACCTGCATCGACGGCAAATGGCGCTGGCCGATCTCGACACCGGGCAGATTGGTCGGGATCAGCGCGACGGTGATGCCGAGTTCTTCTTGATCGCCGACCAGACGATCCGGGTCGTAAGCCTTGAAGGCGAGGCCCAGGAGCGTCGCGACCGGGCCGAGCGTGATGTAGCGCTTGTGCCAGTTGAGCCTGAGGCCAACGGTCTCGCGGCCCTCGAACTCACCCTTGCAGATGATGCCGGTGTCGACCATCGAGGCGGCGTCGGAGCCCGCTTCGGGGCTGGTGAGACCGAAGCAGGGAATGTCGCGGCCGTCGGCGAGGCGCGGCAGCCAGCGCTCCTGCTGCTCCCTGGTGCCGAAGCGCATCAGGAGCTCGCCCGGGCCGAGCGAGTTGGGCACCATCACGGTGACGGCCGCAGCGATCGAGCGCGTCGAAATCTTGCGCACCACTTCCGAATGCGCGTAGGGCGAGAAACCGAGGCCGCCGAACTCCTTCGGGATGATCATGCCGAAGAATTTCTCGCGCTTGACGAAATGCCAGACGTCCTGCGGCAGGTCGCGCCATTCCCAGAAGATCTTCCACTCGTCGAGCATGGCGCAGAGCTCGTTGACGGGGCCATTGAGGAAGGCCTGCTCCTCGTCGGTCAATCTCGCCTGCGGCACCTTGAGCAGCTTCGACCAATCAGGGTTGCCGGTGAAGAGATCGGCGTCCCACCAGACGTCACCGGCCTCCAGCGCCTCGCGCTCGGTGTCGGACATCGTCGGCAGCACGCCGCGCGCCCAGGAGAAGATCGGCTTTGTGATGGTGTCGCGGCGGAAGCTCATGGCGGACCTCATGCATCGGCGCGGTTTGGCGGCATTTTAGCGGAGAATGGCTGGCGGATGTGAAGACTTCGGCTGCGACATTGACGCGGCCGGGCGGCCCCGGACCATAACGGCCGGGGTGCTGGGG
>NZ_LSIC01000020.1 GCF_001556045.1 Bradyrhizobium sp. CCH5-F6 | reverse complement strand
CCCCTACTGCTCGACGCTGTACCGCTTCGCGGCCGACCTGAAGCCGGGCGAAGCCCGCCCGCCGGAATGCGTGCTGAAGGACAAGGTGGCCTGACCGCTGCCATCGGTCAGGGGTGGCGCTCTCCCGAACGATTGTCATCGCCGGTGCCGGGATCGGTGGCCTGACGGCCGCGCTTGCGCTGGCGGCCCGCGGCTTCCGGATCGTCGTGCTGGAAAAGGCCGAGCGCCTCGAGGAAGTCGGCGCCGGCCTGCAACTCTCTCCCAATGCCAGCCGCGTCCTGGTCGAACTCGGCCTGACCGAACGTCTCAAGCTGCGCGCGGTGACCCCGGAGGCGGTCTCGATCATGAGCGCGCGCGCCGGCGGCGAGCTCCTGCGCATGCCGCTTGGCGAAGCAGCTTCCGCGCGCGCCGGCGCCCCGTATTGGGTGGTGCACCGCGCCGACCTGCAATCCGCACTCGCCGGCGCCGTGGCCGATCATCCCGATATCGACCTGAAGCTGGGTGCGACCTTCGAGGACGTCGCGCCCCACGCCAAGGGGCTGACGGTCGTTCATCGCAGCGGCACGATCCGCCGCAGCGATCTCGCCAGCGCCCTGATCGGCGCCGACGGCATCTGGTCGACGGTGCGCCAGCATATGTTTCCCGAGGTGCAGCCGCGCTTCTCCGGCCTGATCGCCTGGCGCGGCACGCTCGATGCCACGCAACTGCCGAAGGACTATGCCGCGCGCCGGGTGCAGCTCTGGATGGGACCGAACGCCCATCTGGTCGCCTATCCGATCGCGGGCGGACGCCAGATCAACGTGGTCGCGGTGCTGCCCGGAACGTGGAACCGGCCGGGCTGGAGCACGCCCGGCGATCGCCAGGAGGTGATGGACGCCTTTGCCGCCCCGCGCTGGCCGCCGCCGGCGCGGATGATGCTCGCCGGGGTCGACAGCTGGCGGAAATGGGCGCTGTTCGGCGTGCCCGACGGCTGCCCCTGGAGCAAAGGCCCGGTGGCGCTGCTCGGCGACGCCGTGCATGCGATGTTGCCGTTCGCGGCCCAGGGCGCCGGCATGGCGATCGAGGATGCCGCCGTGCTCGCCCGGCATCTGAGCCTCGAGGCCGCCGAGAGCACCCAGGGCATCGCCACCGCGCTGACGCAATATGGCCGTGCGCGGCAGGCGCGGGTACGGCGGATGCAGCAAACCGCGCGGCAGCAGGGCCGCATCTATCATCTCGGCGGGCCGCTCGCCCTCGCCCGCGATCTTGCGATCCGCGCGCTCGGCCCGGAACGCATGCTGGCGCGGCAGGACTGGATCTACGGCTGGCGGCCTTGATGCCGAGCGTTGCCGGCGCGGCGCCTCAGCGGACGGTTTTCCCGGACTTCGAAGCGGGCCTGGCGGGGGCCGCAGGCGACAATGGCACGGCAGCCGCTGTCGCCTCGGGCGTCTCGCGGCACCTGTTGCGGCGCCAGGCCTCCTCGGCCAATTGCGCCTGCCCGCGCACCGCGATGTAGTCATTGCGATAGGCGAGCTCGGACACGACCGCGCCACCCGCCCCGGTCTCGGCCTTAACCATCAGCTTCTGCAGCTCGTCCGTGCGCTTGGCGAGCAGCTTGCGCTCACCCTCCAGCTGCTTGCAGTCGTACAATTCGTATTTGGCGGGATCGGCAAAGGCCGGTGCAATCGTCTCGCTCATGCCGGCGCAGCCGGACAGCGCGGCGCCGGCGGCAAGCAGCGCGAGGATTGCGCCGAAGCCGCGCAGCGATGAGGAGAACGAAGCAGTCATGCCGGATGAATAGCTCCCGTGGATTGAGAATGCCTAAAGCAACAACAGATGTCCGGATTGAGGCTTTGCCTTGGGCGCCCGGCTCGCTTAAGGAAGAACCGTCCCTCCGGGTCCGCAACGCGCCAATTCCAGACGGTCGGAGATGGGCTTTAAGTGTTTGATCTCGTTGGATCAAGCGGGCATGGCGGAATTGGTAGACGCAAGGGACTTAAAATCCCTCGGTGCGCAAGCGCTGTGCCGGTTCGACCCCGGCTGCCCGCACCAGCAGATCCGCGGCCTCCGGGAGCAGCCCCGCCGGCTTAGGCGTAACGATTTTCGAGGCGATATCTCTCTCAGCCCGATGCCTCGTTGAACGTTGCGCGCTGCGACCGAGTGCTCTCTTCGCCAATGCGCGGCGTCGACGGGTTCAGCGCGCGATGTCCATCGCGATCCCGACCAGGTCGCAGCCACGGGGCAATCGGCGCTCGGGCTGAAACGCAAGTTGATTCAAGAAGCCCGCTCCAAGCGCTCTCCCGCAAATGTGTACGCCCCGGTCCGCCTGCCAGCCATCCCGAAACGAGGGTTGTGCAATGCAACATCGAGGGTAGATAACGCCCCTGAATTTCAGAGGTGACTCTTCTTGTCCGACGTCAATGCCGACGATTGGGTGTCCGCCGGACACCGTCCCATGGGTTTTCCCGAGTTCGTCATCGTGATCGCGGCGATCATGGCGCTCAATCCGCTGGCGATGGACATGATGCTGCCGGCGCTGCCCAATATCGGGGCGGCCTTCAAGATTCCCGTCGAGAACCATCTCCAGCTGGTGCTGTCGACCTTCCTGATCGGATTCGGCGTCGGCCAGTTCGTCATGGGCCCCCTGTCGGACCGCTTCGGCCGCCGGCCGGTGCTGCTCGGCGGCATGGCGGTCTACGCCGTGGCGAGCGTGCTTGCGGTCGCGGCGCCCTCGTTCGAGACGCTGCTGCTGGCGCGTGCGCTGCAAGGGCTCGGCACCGCGGCGACGCGCGTCATCGCGACCTCGATCGTGCGCGACTGCTATGTCGGCCGCCGCATGGCGAGCGTGATGTCGCTCGCCATGATGGTGTTCATCGCGGTGCCCGTGATCGCGCCCTCGTTCGGGCAGGCGGTGCTGCTGGTCACGGCGTGGCGCGGCATCTTCGTGGTGCTGATGCTCTATGGCCTGCTCGCGCTCGCATGGTGCGTGTTGCGACTGCCCGAGACCCTTCCCGAGTCCGAACGCAGATCGCTGGCGCCCGCCGACATACTCTCGGCCTTCCGGCAGACCCTGACCAATCGACAGACCATCGGCTATGCGACGGCGGCCGGCAGCGTCATCGGCGCATTGTTCGCCTACGTCTTCTGCGCCCAGCAGGTCTTCACCGGCATCTATCATCTCGGTCACTATTTCCCGCTCGCCTTCGCGGCGATCGCCGCCGGCACCGCCATCGCCGGCTTCCTCAATGCGAGGCTGGTCGGGCGGCTCGGCATGCGCGTGATCTCGCACGGGGCGCTGACGCTCTACACCGCGGTGGCCGGCGTGATGCTGCTGGCGGAAAGCCTCGGCGTGCTGCCGCTCGCCTTGTTCATGCTGCTCTCGGCCCTGATGATGTTCTCGTTCGGCATGATGGTCGCCAACTTCACTGCGCTCGCAATGGAGCCGCAGGGACACATCGCCGGCACCGCCTCTTCGCTTTACGGCTCGATCACGACGCTGATCGGGATCGTCGTCGGCATGGCGATCGGACAGAGCTTCGACGGCACGCTGCTGCCGTTCTCTGTCGGCTTCTTCCTGTCGACGCTCGCGGCGCTCGCGATCGTGCTGGTGGTTGAGAAAGGGCGGCTGTTCAAGCCGCATCATCGCCCCATCGCGTGAGGAACTTCCCTCGATCGCTGATGTTGTACTGCAGCAATCGAGAGGATGCCGACATGGAACCGGACCACAGCGAAGTCAGCCACGAGCCGGGACCGCAAACCCCGGAACGTTCGGAGCCGCGCGCCGAGAAGGCTGCGTTCACGGCGCCGTTCGCAAGCGAAGGGTTGGAGCAAGTGCGCGGCAGCCACTGCTAGGCACGATCCGGAAAGCGTGTGCGGCGGTCTTCCGAGAAGATCATGCTCGCCACCAGCCTAAAGCGCGATCCCTCACCGTAATCTCATCGCGCTCGGGACTATCCGAGCCATCATTCAAAAGAAAACGGCGCCGCGATCTGACTCGCGGCGCCGTTCAATTTTCAGATGCAGGCGAGCGGCCTAATCCGACTTGCTGACGTTCCAGAACAGCGGCGTCGCCGGACCGTCGAGCAGGCCGGTGAGCGATTTGCGCCAGCCGCTCGGCAACAGATACTGACCCAGCGGAATGTAGATCACCTGCTCATAGGCCTGCTTCTGGATCTCGGCGGCGATCTTCTTCTGCTCGTCGAGCGAGGACGCGCGGACGAAAGCGTCCTTGAGCTGCTCGATCTTGGCGTCTTCCGCCCAGCCGAACCAGCCCTTCTTGCCCAAGCCGCTGATCGACAGATTGGCGATCGGATTGGCCACGTCGGCAGCGACCCAGTTGGTGAAGAACATGTTCCAGCCACCCTCCTTCGGCGGCTTCTGGCTGGCGCGGCGGCTCACCACGGTCTGCCAATCGGTCGCTTGCAGGTCGACCTTGAAGCCGGCCTCGCGCAGCAGCTGGGCCGCAACGATCGGCTGCGCCTTCAATGTCGTGACGTCGCCGGGCGCCATGATCACGATCGGCGTGCCGTCATAACCGGACTCGGCGAGCGCCTTCTTGGCTTCCGCCATGCCATTGCCCTTGATGAGGGTTTCGGCGCCGACGTCAGTCTCGAGCGGCGTACCGCACACGAAGAACGCGCCGCAGATCTTCTGGTATTTGGGATTGCCGACCAGCGCGTCGAGAACGTCCTTCTGGTTCATGGCCAGGAACGCAGCTCGCCGGACCTTCACGTTGTCGAAGGGCGGATGCAGGAAGTTCATCCGGCCGAGGGTCTGGAAACCGAACTTGTTGGAGACCTCGAGCGTGAGCTCCTTGTTCGCTTCCAGCACCGGCAGCATGTCGAACGGCAGATTCTCCATGAAGTCGATGTCGCCCGACTGCAGCGCGTTCACTGCGGTCTGCGAGTCCGGCATGGTGATCCACTCGACGCGGTCGACCTTCACCACCTTGCCGCCGGAGGTCCAGCTCGCCGGCTCCTTGCGCGGCACGTAGTCGGTGTTCTTGACGTAGACCGCCTTCACGCCGGGCTGGAATTCGCCCTGCACGAACTTGAAGGGACCCGAACCGATCTGCTCGGGGATCTGCTTGTCCGGCGGCGTCTCGGCGAGGCGCTTGGGCATCATGAAGGCAACGCGCGAGGACGGCTTGCCGATAGAATCGAGCACCAGGCCGTAGGGCTCCTTCAGCTTCAGCGTGATCGTCTTGGCGTCGGTCGCCTCGATGCTCGCGGTGAAGTCCATGAGCTTCTGGCCCATGCCGTCGACGGCGGCCCAGCGCTTCAGCGAGGCGACGCAGTCTTCCGCCGTCACCGGCGCGCCGTCATGCCACTTCAGGCCGTCACGCAGCGTGAAGGTGTAGGTGAGCTTGTCGTCGGAGATCTTCCAGTCCGCCATCTGCGGCTGGATCTTGAAGGTCGAGTCCGGGGCCACCAGCGTGTCGTAGACCATGTAGCCATGGTCGCGCGTGATGTAGGCCGTGGTGAAAATCGGATCGATGATGCGCAGATCCGAATGCATCACCGCCGTGATGGTCTTGCCGGCGGCAAGCACCGGCGAGGCCATCGCCGTGGAAAGCGCGACGACCGACAGCGCAAGTTTGGAGGCGAACGCGCGAGGCCCCCGGCGCATGAAGTGGAACATAGAAAGTTCTCCTGACGTGAAACTGTTCAAAGGCAGGTTATTGGTTGAGCATGTGGTTCGTTCGTTGGGCGAACTAACCTCATGCAATGCCTTTATCTTTTCGAGACTTGCAGACAGTGCCGAGCACGTCAATCCGGTTTCGTTGCAAGCCCTCGCGGCGTACGCACGGGCTCCACAAAGATCGGTTTGGCTCTACAACACCCTCCGCTCGTCCTGCCCCGCGCCAATGCAATGCGCGTTCCATCTTTCGAAGTTTGAGAGACATTGAGATGAATCCTGCCAATCTTCCCTTTGATTCCGAGGCGATGCTCGAGGGCCTGCGCGGCTGGGTCGAATGCGAAAGCCCGACCTGGGACGCCGGCGCCGTGGACCGCATGCTCGATATCGCAGCGCGGGACATGGCGATCATGGGTGCGACGATCGAACGCATCGCCGGCCGCCAGGGCTTTGGCGGCGTCATCCGCGCGCGCTTTCCCCATCCGAAGCAAGGCGAGCCGGGCATCCTGATCGCCGGACACATGGATACCGTTCATCCGGTCGGCACCATCGAGAAGCTGAAATGGCGGCGCGAGGGCAACCGATGCTACGGCCCCGGCATTTACGACATGAAGGGCGGCAATTACCTCTCTTTGGAAGCGATCCGGCAACTTGCTCACGCGTCATTCACTACGCCGCTGCCGATCACGGTGCTGTTCACGCCAGATGAGGAAGTCGGCACGCCCTCTACGCGAGACATCATCGAGGCGGAGGCCGCACGCAATAAATACGTGCTGGTGCCCGAGCCCGGCCGCGCCGACAACGGTGTCACCACCGGACGTTACGCCATCGCGCGCTTCAATCTCGAGGCGACCGGCCGGCCGAGCCACGCCGGAGCGACGCTGTCGGCAGGACGGTCGGCGATCCGCGAGATGGCGCGGCAGATTCTCGCAATCGATGCGATGACGACGGAGGACTGCACCTTCTCGGTCGGCGTCGTCCACGGCGGACAATGGGTCAATTGCGTTGCCACGACGGCCACGGGCGAAGCCCTCTCCATGGCCAAACGCCAGGCCGATCTCGACCGCGGCGTCGAGCGCATGCTGGCGCTGTCGGGCACCAACAACGACGTCACCTTCAAGGTGACGCGCGGCGTGACGCGTCCGGTTTGGGAGCCGGATGCCGGCACCATGGCGCTCTATGAAAAGGCGCGGGACATCGCCAAATCGCTCGGGGCCGAGCTGCCGCATGCGAGCTCGGGCGGCGGCTCCGACGGCAACTTCACGGGTGCGATGGGTATCCCGACACTCGACGGCCTGGGCGTGCGTGGCGGCAACGGCCACACGCTGGAGGAGTTCATCGAAGTCGACAGCTTGGTCGAGCGCGGTCGTTTGATGGCAGGCCTGCTGGCGACTCTGGAGTAATTGAATCGAATTTGCACTGCACAATAGGTCGGCAGTCGCGGTCGAAATTTAGCCTTGTCTAAAAATGAGGCGTATCGTACTGCTCCGCCGTCCACGCGATGATGCGGGAGAGATCGCGGCGAAGGCTTTCAGCTTTCGTTGCGGCGCCGACGGAGCAACCGCCCCGGAAACTCTCAGGCAAAAGGACCGTTTCGTCAGGACGATCTGGAGAGAGATGGCGCGATTTCAGGCAATCGTGACGTCCACCGAAGGGGATAGTCCGTTGCAATGTCCGCAGCGGGTCAAGCTCTCAGGTAACCGTGACAGATGGGGCGCCGCCAACGGCCGTATGGCCGGCGGTTAGCCGACTCTAAACACGGGAGCCCCGAACCTAATCATGACCCATATCGCCATCATCGGCGCCGGCATCACCGGCGTCACGACCGCCTATGCCCTGCTCGAACGCGGCTTTGAGGTGACGGTGCTCGACAAGCACCGCTACGCCGCGATGGAGACGTCCTTCGCCAATGGCGGGCAGCTCTCTGCATCGAACGCCGAAGTGTGGAACAGCACGGCGACCATCCTGAAGGGCTTGCGCTGGATGTTTCGGCGCGACGCGCCGCTGCTGATGAACCCGCGGCCGAACTGGCACAAATATTCGTGGATGAGCGAGTTCGTCGCCAACATCGGCAACTACCGCGCCAACACCATCGAGACCACGCGGCTCGCGATCGAAGCGCGCAGGTATCTGTTCGACATCGCGGCGCGCGAAGGGATCGACTTCGATCTCGAACGCCGCGGCATCCTCCACATCTATCGTGACAAAGCCGGCTTCGAATCCGGCCTGCGCGTCAACGCGCTGCTGCAGGAAGGCGGCCTCGACCGCCGCCCGGTGACGTCAGAGGAAATTCGCGCGATCGAGCCGACATTGCGCAAGGACTATTATGGCGGCTTCTACACGCCGTCGGATGCGACCGGCGATATCCACAAGTTTACCCGCGGGCTGGCGGAAGCCTGCAAGCGGCGTGGCGCGACCTTCATCCACGAGGCCAATATCGATTCGATCGCACGTGCCGGCAGCGGCTTCGTCATCGGCTGGGCCGATCTGGCCGCGGGCGATACGGTCGCGGCCGCGCGCGGCGCACTGAACGCCGACGGCGTCGTGGTCTGCGCGGGCGTTGCGAGCCGTCACTTCGCCGCCCTGCTCGACGAGCGCGTCAACGTGTACCCGGTGAAGGGCTACTCGATCACCGTGCAACTCGACACCGCCGATAGCCGCAACGCCACCCCGACGGTGAGCCTGCTCGACGAGGCCGCCAAGATCGTCACCAGCCGGCTCGGCGCCGATCGTTTTCGTATCGCCGGCACCGCCGAATTCAACGACTTCAATCGCGACATCCGCGCCGACCGCGTGCAGCCGCTGATCGACTGGGTGCGCAACAACTTCCCCGCCGTCGAAACGTCGCGCGTCGTGCCGTGGGCCGGGCTGCGCCCGATGATGCCGAACATGATGCCGGTCGTGCGCGCAGGGTGGATACCGGGCGTGTTCTTCAACACCGGCCACGGCCATCTCGGCTGGACTCTGTCGGCGGCGACGGCGCAGATGATTGCCCAGACCATCGACGGCTGGCGCGGCCTCAACGCTCCACCAACGTCACCTTCACTTGGGGTTGAACGTGAACTGCGACATGCATCATGAGTGGTGGACGCCGGAACATGCCGGCCTCTTGCTACGGCGCAGCCCTTGGCACACAATTTGCCCTAAGAGCATGGCGTCTCCGGGCGGGCTTTCCAGCCCAAGTGACAGGCATGATAGAGACGACAGAGTTCATGGGAGCCTCGAGGCTCCACACGTTCCGTAGCCGGAGATAAGTGTATGCTGGGTTATCTTGTTCGCCGCGTTCTGGCCGCGGTGCCCGTGATGGGCGTCGTGGCGCTGTTCGTGTTCCTGCTTCTGCGGCTGACGCCCGGCGATCCCGCCGCGATTCTCGCCGGCGACAACGCGACGCCGGAACGGCTCGAGCGCATCCGCACCTCGCTCGGCCTCAACGAGCCGCTGATCGTGCAGTTCATCACCTGGGTGAACAAGCTGCTGCACGGCGACCTCGGGACCTCGCTGATTTCCAATCTGCCGGTGATGAAAATGATCAGCCAGCGCGTCGAGCCTTCGATCTCGATCGCACTGTCCACCATCATCCTCGCCGTCATTGTCGCAGTCCCTCTGGGCGTGCTCGCCGCATGGAAGCACGGCACCTGGATCGACCGCTTCGTGATGGGCCTGTCGGTGCTTGGCTTCTCCGTGCCGGTATTCGTGGTCGGCTATGTGCTGATCCAGGTCTTTGCGATCGAACTGCGCTGGGTGCCGGTGCAGGGCTTCCGCAGCATCTTCAACGGCTTTGGGCCGTTCTTCGAACGCATCATCCTGCCGACCTGCGCCCTGTCCTTCATCTATATCGCGCTGATCGCGCGCATGACGCGTGCAGCGATGCTCGACGTGCTCGGCGAAGACTACGTCCGTACCGCGCGCGCCAAAGGCATCAACGAGGTCGCCGTAATGATGCGCCATGCGCTGCGCAACGCCGCGGTACCCGTGATCACCGTGATCGGCACCGGCTTTGCGCTGTTGATCTCCGGCGTCGTCGTCACCGAAAGCGTGTTCAACATTCCCGGCATCGGCCGCCTCACCGTGGATGCGGTGCTGGCACGCGACTATCCGGTGATCCAGGCGATGATCCTGCTGACGTCGCTGATCTATGTCGTCGTCAATCTCCTCATCGACGTCGCCTACACACTGCTCGACCCCCGGATCCGGTACTGAGCAAGGATAACAACACAAATGTCGGTCGATACCCTTCCCCAGTCGTCCATTCCGATCACCTCGCCGCTGCGGCCGCGATTCGGATTCCTCACCTCGACGCCCATCATCGCCACGGCGACGGTCCTGCTCACGCTGGTCGTGCTGGTCTCGATCCTCGCGCCGCTGATCGCGCCGTATGATCCGATCCAACTGGCGCCGTCGCAGCGGTTGAAGCCCTCCTCGGCACAGTACCTGCTCGGTACCGACGCTTACGGCCGCGATGTGTTGTCGCGTGTGATCTATGGCGGCCGCATCTCGCTTCTGATCGGCATCGGTGCGGCGATGCTGTCGATCGCCATCGGGCTCGCGATCGGTCTCGTGTCCGGTTTCTTCAAGCTGATCGATGCCGTGCTGATGCGCGTCATGGACGGCCTGATGGCAATGCCGAGCATCCTGCTGGCGATCGCCGTGGTCTCGCTGTCCGGCGCCAGCCTCTGGACCGTGCTGATCGCGATCACGATTCCGGAGATCCCGCGCGTGGCGCGCCTGGTGCGCTCGGTCGTGCTGTCGGCGCGCGAGGAGCCTTACGTCGAAGCGGCGATCTCGGTCGGCTCGAGCCTGCCGAAGATCATGTGGCGCCATCTGATGCCGAACACGATCGCGCCGCTGATCGTCCAGGGCACCTATATCTGCGCGAGCGCCATCCTCACCGAGGCCATCCTCTCCTTCCTCGGCGCCGGCATCTCGCCGGAGACGCCGACCTGGGGCAACATCATGGCCGAGGGCCGCCAGTACTTCCAGATCAAGCCGTCGCTGATCTTCTGGCCCGGCCTGCTGCTCTCGATCGCCATCCTCAGCATCAACCTGATCGGCGACGCCGCCCGCGACGCTCTCGATCCGCGCATGAAGCAGCGGGAGGGGAAGTGAGGATCCTCGGTTTCGTCATTCCGGGGCGCGACGAAGTCGCGAGCCCGGAATCCATTTCACCCCGACACTGCGGCCCGATGGATTCCGGGCTCGCGCTATGCGCGCCCCGGAATGACGGCGGAGAGAATTGAAGTGACCAACACCATCCTCGACATCAACAATCTCGTCGTGTCCATCGGCAAGAAGCCGAAGGGCGGAAACATCATCGACGGCATCTCGCTCCAGGTCAGCGAGCGCGAGACACTGTGCCTCGTCGGCGAAAGCGGCTCCGGCAAGTCGGTGACCTCCCTCACCACGATGGGCCTGCTGCCGAAGGGCACGCTGGTTCCGACCTCCGGCAGCATCAAGCTGGTTGGCGAAGAGCTGCTCACCGCAACCGACCGTCGCCTGCGCCAGCTTCGTGCGACGAAGATGGCGATGATTTTCCAGGAGCCGATGACCGCACTCAATCCGGTGGTGCCCGTCGGCCGCCAGATCGACGAGGTCCTGCGCGCGCACACCGATCTCGACGCGAAGGCCCGGAAGAAGCGCATCCTCGACATGATGGAGCAGGTGCGCCTGCCCCAGGTCGAGCGCATCTTCGCCTCCTATCCGCACCGTCTCTCCGGCGGCCAGCGCCAGCGCATCATGATCGCGATGGCGCTGGTGCTGGAGCCGAAGCTCCTCATTGCCGACGAGCCGACCACCGCGCTCGACGTCACCACGCAGAAGCAGATCCTGACCCTGATCCGCGACCTTCAGCGCGATCACGGCACCGCCGTGCTGTTCATCACCCACGACATGGGCGTGGTTGCCGAGATCGCCGACCGCGTCGCCGTGATGCGGCAGGGCCGCCTGGTCGAGACCGGGCCGCTCGATGCCGTGCTGCGCAATCCGACCATGGAGTACACCCGCAACCTCCTGGCCGCCGTGCCCAGCCTGGTGCCGCGGGCGCCGCGCGAGGACAGCCGCGAGCCGGTGGTGCTGGAAGCCAACGAGCTCAGCAAGGTCTACAAGGAACGCGCCTTCTTCGGCAAAGGCCGCGAGGTCGTCGCAGCCGACAAGGTCACGCTGACGCTGCGCAAAGGCCGCACGCTCGGCATCGTCGGCGAGAGCGGCTCGGGCAAGTCGACGGTGGCACGCTGCATCGTCCGCCTGATCGATCCGACCTCCGGCGGCGTGCGCCTCGCCGGCCGCGAGATCGCCGACATCTCGCGCCGCCTGCTGCAGCCGCACCGCAAGAAGATCCAGATCGTGTTCCAGGATCCCTACCGCTCGCTCAATCCGCGCGTCACCGTCGGCGAGAGCATCGCGGAAGGACCGGTCAATTACGGCATCGCTCATGCCGATGCGATGAAGCGGGCGCGCGAGCTGCTCGAGCTCGTCGGCCTGCCGGCAGATGCCGTGTCGCGCTATCCGCACCAGTTCTCCGGCGGCCAGCGCCAGCGTATCGCCATCGCCCGCGCGCTCGCGCTCGACCCGGACGTGCTGGTCGCCGACGAAGCGGTCTCCGCGCTCGACGTCTCCGTGCAGGCGCAGGTGCTGGAGCTGCTGGACGAGATCCAGAAGCGGCTCGGCATCGCCATCCTGTTCATCACCCACGATTTGCGCGTCGCCGCGCAGATCTGCGACGAAGTGGTGGTGATGCAGCATGGCCGCGTCGTCGAACAAGGACCGGCAGCCGAAGTGCTGACGCATCCGAAGGAGGCGTACACGAAGGCGCTGCTCGATGCGGCGCCGGGGCGAGGCTGGGATTTTGCGAACTTCCGGCCGGTGTCGGAGGGCGTGGCGGCGAGCGCGTAGAATCTCTCCTCCGTCATCCCGGAGCATCGCGAAGCGATGAGCCCGGACTCCATCGGGCTACAGAGATCGTCGCGTGATGGATTCCGGGTTCGCGCCAAGAGTGCGCGCCCCGGAATGACTGCGGAATGCGGTGCGCATCCGCAGCATTCCTAAAACGATCTAACCCTATGCACGACACGATTGCTTCCCAGCTTGCTCTTGCCGCAAAGCCGGGGCTAACGTCGCGCACCTTCCATTGGGACTTGAATTGAATGACACGCATCGCCGTCGGCGGTTTCCTGCACGAGACCAACACCTTCGCTCCGACCAAGGCAACTTTCGCGGACTTCCAGCATGGCGGCGGCTGGCCGGCGCTGACGCAAGGTGCCGACGTGCTGAAGGTGATGCGGCGCATCAATGTCGGCCTCGCCGGCTTCGTCGACAGCGCCGAACCGAACGGCTGGGAACTCGTTCCGACGATTGCCTGCGGAGCGAGCCCCTCGGCCCATGTGACCAAGGATGCCTTCGAACGCATCGTGAAGGTGATGGTCGACGGCATCGCAGCCGCCGGGCCGATCGATGCGGTCTATCTCGACCTGCATGGCGCCATGGTGACCGAGCATCTCGACGATGGCGAAGGCGAAATCCTGGCACGCGTCCGCCGCGTCATCGGTAACGACATTCCGCTGGTGGCGAGCCTCGACCTGCACGCCAACGTCACGCCCGAGATGATCGCGCATGCCGACGCGCTGATCGCCTACCGCACCTATCCCCATGTCGACATGGCCGAGACCGGCCGCGCCTGCGCAAGACATCTGGCGCTTCTTCTGAATACGAAGCAGCGCTTCGCGAAGGCGTTCCGGCAATTGCCGTTCCTGATCCCGATCAGCTGGCAATGCACCAATGACCAGCCCACCAAGGGCATCTACGAGAAGCTCGCCGCGCTGGAGGGCGACGCGGTCGCGACACTATCCTTCGCGCCCGGCTTCCCGGCCGCGGATTTTCGCGATTGCGGTCCGAGCGTATTCGCCTATGGCAAGACGCAAGCTGACGCCGACCGCGCAGCCGACGCGATCGTCAAGCTGATCGAGAGCCACGAGGACGATTTCGACGGCAAGATCTGGTCGCCTGACGACGGCGTGCGCCATGCCATGGAACTTTCCAGGAAGGCGAGCAAGCCGATCATCATCGCGGACACCCAGGACAATCCCGGCGCGGGCGGCGATTCCGACACCACCGGCATGCTGCGCGCATTGGTGCGCAACAAGGCGAGCGCCGCGACGGGCGTGATCTACGATCCGGAATCGGCCAGGGCGGCGCACGCGGCCGGCGTCGGCGCGACGGTGACGCTGTCGCTTGGCGGCAAGTCCGGTATTCCCGGCGACGAGCCCTATCGCGAGACCTTCGTTGTCGAAAAGCTCTCCGACGGCCGCTTCATCGCGCCCGGTCCCTATTACGGCGGCCGCGAGATGGAGATGGGCCCGTCCGCCGCCTTGCGCATCGGCGATGTCCGCGTCGTCGTCTCGTCGCACAAGGCGCAGCTCGCCGACCAGGCGATGTACCGCTATGTCGGCATCGAGCCGACGCGAGAGAAGATCCTGGTCAACAAGAGCTCCGTGCACTTCCGTGCCGATTTCGAGCCGATCGCTGAGAAGCTGATGATCTGCGCCGCGCCCGGCGCGATGCCGGCCGACACCGCCGCCCTGCCCTGGAGACGCTTGCGGCCCGGCATCCGCATCAAGCCGAACGGCCCCGTTTTCGATCCCTCTTCACGCTAACCGGACAGGACCACATGCCCACGATCGAACGCATCGACGGCTACGCCGACGAACTCACCGCTATCAGGCGCGACCTCCACGCCCATCCCGAGATCGGCTTCGAGGAGGTGCGCACCTCCGGCATCGTCGCCGACAAACTGAAGAGCTGGGGCATCGAGGTGCATCGCGGTCTCGGCGGCACCGGCGTGATCGGCGTCATCAAGGGCAAGGGTTCGAGCGGCAAGCGCATCGGCCTGCGCGCCGACATGGACGCGCTGCCGATGGAAGAGAACACTAACCTGAAATGGAGCTCGAAGATTCCGGGCCGCTTCCACGGCTGCGGTCACGACGGCCACACCACCATGCTGCTCGGCACCGCGCGCTATCTCGCCGAGACCCGGAATTTCGACGGCACCGTGCACCTGATCTTCCAGCCGGCCGAAGAAGGCCTCGGCGGCGCCCGCGCCATGATCAAGGACGGCCTGTTCGAGAAATTCCCCTGCGACGAGCTGTACGGCCTGCACAACGCGCCCGATCTCAACCATGGCGAGATCGCGATCCTGCCCGGCCCGGCGATGGCCAGCGCCGACTTCTTCGACCTCCGCATCACCGGCTACGGCGCGCATGGCGCGATGCCCGAGCGCTCCAAGGACGCGGTGATCATCGCGACCACGCTGGCTCAGGCGATCCAGACCATCGTCAGCCGCAACGTCGATCCGCTGCAGGCGGCGGTCATCTCCATCACGCAGATTCACGCCGGTTCCGCCTACAACGTCATTCCTGGCGACGCGCATCTTTGCGGCACCATCCGCACCTTTTCCGATGAAGTCCGCGCCCTGATCAGCGAGCGTATCCGCACGATCTGCGCCGGCATTGCGAACGCCTATCAGTGCGTGATCGACGTCGACATCCGCGACACGTTCGGCGTGCTGGTCAACCAGGTCGAGCAGTCCAAGGTGGTCGAAGAGGTCGCGCGCACCGTGGTCGATCCGGCCAACGTGATCACCCGCACCCAGCCGAAGATGGGCAGCGAGGATTTCGCCGACATGCTCCAGACCGTCCCCGGCGCCTATTTCTGGGTCGGCCATGACGGCTCGGTGCCCGTGCACAATCCCGGCTTCGTGCTCGACGACAAGATCCTGCCGATCGGCGCCAGCATGTTCGCCCGCATCATCGAGACGCGCATGCCGGTGGGCGGCCATGCCTAAAAAGAGCGTCGAGGAGGCGCTCACCTCGCTGCACGACCTGTCCGCGATCGATCTGATCGCAGGCTATCGCGCAAAGCAGTTCTCGCCGAGCGAGGTGCTGGAGGACGTGCTCGCGCACGTCGCTGCGTGGGAACCGCATCTCAAGGCGCTCTATGCGTTCGACCCCGACGGCGCGCGCGAGGCGGCAAAGGCCTCGACCGCACGCTGGACCGGCGGCGAGCCGGCCGGCGCGCTCGACGGCGTGCCCGTCACGGTGAAGGACAACATCGCGACCAAGGGCGTGCCGGTGCCGCTTGGGGCTGCCAGCGTCAAGCTCGTGCCGGCCGAGAAGGATGCGCCGCCCGCGGCGCGATTGCGCGAGGCCGGCGCGATCATCTTCGCCAAGACCACCATGCCCGATTACGGCATGCTGTCCTCCGGGCTTTCCAGCTTCCACGCGCTGGCGCGCAATCCCTGGGACCTCTCCAAGAACCCCGGCGGCTCGAGCGCAGGTGCCGGCGCTGCGGCAGCAGCCGGCTATGGTCCCTTGCATCTCGGCACCGATATCGGCGGCTCGATTCGCCTGCCCGCGGGCTGGTGCGGCCTCGTTGGCCTGAAGCCCAGCTTCGGCCGCGTGCCGATCGATCCCACCTATGTCGGCCGCGTCGCCGGTCCCATGACCCGCACGGTCGACGACTGCGCGCTGACGATGAGCGTCATCGCAAAGCCCGACCGGCGCGACGGCATGAGCCTGCCGGCCGAACCGCTCAACTGGAAGGGTCTGGAGAAGTCGCCGCGAAAACTGCGCATCGGCCTGATGCTCGATCCCGGCTGCGGCCTGCCTCCGGAGAAACCGGTGCGCGAGGTCGCGGTGAAGGCGGCGAAGGCGTTCGAATCCGCCGGCGCGGTCGTGACCGAAGTCGACGGGATCCTCACACGCGAGATGCTCGACGGTCTCGACAATTTCTGGCGCGCGCGGATGTGGGACGATCTGTCGAAGCTCACGCCGGCCGAGCAGGCAAAGGTGCTGCCCTATATCTTCAAGTGGGGCGAGTCCGGCGCAAAACTGTCGGGCGTCGACGTCATCCGCGGATTCAACCAGACCATGGCGATCCGCGCCGCGGCGTCAAAGCTGTTCTGCGAGCTCGACTATGTGATCTCGCCGACCGCGCCGAACGTCAATTACCCTGCGGAGTGGGCCTCGCCGACGAACGATCCCATGAAGCCGTTCGAGCACATCGCTTACACCGTGCCGTGGAATATGTCGGAGAACCCCGCGATCTCGATCAACGGCGGCTTCGACGCCAACGGATTCCCCATCGGCGTGCAGATCGTCGGCCGCCGTTTCGACGACATCGGCGTGCTCGGCATGGCCAAGGCGTTCGAAGGCCTGCGTGGCCCGCAGCGACCTTGGCCCGGTCCGCCGGCACGCTAAACTCCTTACGTCATCCCGGGTTGCGCCCTCTTGGCGCAAGCCCGGAATCCATTCGTCTGCACAATTGTTGGATGAATGGATTCCGGGCTCGCGCTCCACGCGCCCCGGAACGTGCTAGAGAGATCATCAAACAAACAAAGGAAGGAAACCACCATGGCGTATGAGACGATCAAGTACGAGGTCGCCGAGCAAATTCTCACCATCACGCTGAATCGGCCCGACAAGCTCAACGCCTTCAACGCGCAGATGCAGGCCGAGCTGATCGACGCGTTCGACGCCGCCGACAAGGACGACAATGTCCGCGCCATCATCGTCACCGGCGCCGGCCGCGGCTTTTGCGCGGGCGCGGACCTCTCCTCCGGCGCCGACACGTTCGATCGCGACGCGCGGCGCGGCCCGGTGAAGCGGCTTGCCGACGGCAAGGTCGACTACAGCGATCCGCAGGTGCGTGACGGCGGCGGCCAGGTGACCCTGCGGATCTTCAAATGCCTCAAGCCCGTCATCGCCGCCGTGAACGGCCCCGCGGTCGGCATCGGCGTCACCATGCAGCTTGCGATGGACATTCGCATTGCCTCCGATGCCGCGCGGTTCGGTTTCGTGTTCTCCCAGCGCGGCATCGTGCCCGAGGCCGCCTCGAGCTGGTTCCTGCCGCGCATCGTCGGCATCTCGCAGGCACTGGAATGGTGCTATTCGGGCCGCGTCTTCCCGGCGCAGGAAGCGCTTACAGGGCGCCTCGTCAGCAAGGTCGTGGCCCCGGATGATCTCCTGCCGACCGCCCGCGCGCTCGCCAAGGAATTCGCGGCGAAGACCGCGCCGGTCTCGGTCGCACTGATCCGCCAGATGATGTGGCGCATGATGGGCGCCGACGATCCGATGGAAGCCCACAAGGTCGACAGCCGCGGCATCTATGCCCGCGGCCGCTCGGACGACGTCAAGGAAGGCGTCGTGTCGTTCCTGGAGAAGCGTCCGGCCCAGTTCAAGAACAAGGTCTCGACGGATATGCCGGACTATTTCCCGTGGTGGACGGAGCGGGAGTACAAATAAGGGTCTTGTAGGGTGGGTTAGCCGAAGGCGTAATCCACCTCTTCTGTCTCCGCGGAAATCAAAGTGGTGGGTTACGCTTCGCTAACCAACCCTGCGGCACCGTCACTCCATCACCAGCGCCACGCGCCCGATCGCCTTGCGATCGAGCAACAGCCGCATCGCCTTGGCGTAATCCGCCAGCGGCAGGCGGTGCGAGACGTTGGGGCGCAGCTTGCCCTGCTCCGCCCATTGCAGCAGCGCCTTGAGGCGCACTTCGCCGAGCGCGGGGTTTCTCCGCACCGCTTCGCCGGCGCGCACGCCCAGCACGCTGGCGCCCTTGATCAGCAGGAGATTGGTCTTGGCCGAGCCGATGCCGCCGGTGAAGCCGATCACCAGCAGCCGCGCCCCCCAGGCGATGCAACGCATGGAGTCTTCAAAAACCTGGCCGCCGACCGGATCAAACACGACGTCCGCGCCGCGGCCGTCGGTGATGCGCTTGACCGCATCGCGAAACGGCTCGCGGTCATAGCGGATGAGATGATCGGCGCCCCGCGATCTCGCAATCGCAAGCTTCTCGTCGCTGGAGGCTGTCGCGATCACTGTCGCGCCCAGCATCTTGCCGATCTCGACCGCGGCAAGGCCGACACCCCCGCCAGCGCCATGCACCAGCAGCACCTCGCCCGGCGCAACCTGGCCGCGATCGATCAGCGCGTGATAGGCCGTGCCGTGACCAGCGAGATAGGTCGCCGCCTCCGCATAATCGAAAGTCGACGGCATGGGGGTGAGCTGCGAGGGCGTCACCACCGCTTCATCGGCGAAAGCGCCGTGGCGCATCTTGACGATGACCTTATCGCCGACGGCAACACCGCTGACCTCTGCGCCCACCTCGGAGACATCTCCGGCGGCTTCCATGCCCGGCGTGAACGGCAGCTCCGGCTTGAGCTGATACTCGCCGGCCGCCATCAGCACGTCCGGAAAGTTCAGCCCGGCGGCGCGGATCGCGACGCGCACCTCGCCGGGCTTCAATGGCCGCGACGGAAATTCTTCCAGCAGCAGCGACTCGGGCGCGCCGAGGGCGCGGCAGACGACTGCCCGCACCATCAAGCCGCACTCGCCTTGCTGCGCAGCAGCGCCTCGCGGATCAGCGGCAGGCGGTCGTTGCCGAAATACATGTCGGTCTTGCCGACGAAGATCGTCGGCGAGCCGAAGCCGCCGCGCGCCACCACTTCCTCGGTATTCGCCTTGAGCTGGTCCTTGATCGCCTGCTGGGAGATGCCGGCGAAGAATTTCTGCTCGTCGATACCCACCTTCTTGCAGATCTCGGCCAGCACCGCGTCCTGCGAGATGTCCTTGTCCTCGCCCCAATAGGCCTCGAACACAGCCGTCGCGAACGGCACCATGTCCGCGCCCAGCCAGATGCAGCCGCGCATCGCCTTGACGCTGTTCACCGGAAACACCGTCGGCGGCATCTTGATCGACAGCCCCGCCGAGCGCGCCCAGTCCTGAAGATCCTTCTTCATGTAGCGCGCCTTCAGCGGCACCGGCTTCTCGCGCTGGGCGTAGACGCTCGGGTTGACCGTGTTGAAGATGCCGCCGACCAGGATGGGTCGCCAGACGATCTCCGCGCCCAGCTCCTTGGCCAACGGCTGGATGTTGTGGAAGGCGAGATAGGTCCAGGGGCTGGAACAGTCGAAGAAGAATTCAATCATGGCGTTTCCTTTGTCACGTTTGTTCCGATCTCTCCCCGTCCTTGCGAGCGCAGCGAAGCAATCCAGAATCGTTCCGCAGCGACGGTCTGGATTGCTTCGTCGCTTCGCTCCTCGCAATGACGACGAGGAGAGAGCTGGCCTCACTTCTTTCCCAACAATTCCTTCGCACGCTGGCCGAACATGATCTTGCGTGCTTCCTCGTCGAACGGCTCTTTGACGAACTTGCCGATCGCGAGCCCCGCCTGCACCTGCGGCCTGGCGCGAACCGCGGCATACCAGCGTTTCACGTTCGGATAGTCGTCGAGTGTAAAGCCTTGCGCCTTGTGGGTCATGGTCCAGGGAAAGCAGGCGATGTCGGCAATCGAATAGTCGCCGGCCACATAGGTGCCGGTTTTGCCGAGCTGCCGGTCGAGCACGCCGTAGAGCCGCGCCGCCTCATCGCGGTAGCGTTGGATCGCGTAAGGGATCTTCTCGGCCGCATAAAGTGCGAAATGGCCGTGCTGGCCGAGCATGGGTCCCAGCCCGGCCATCTGCCACATCACCCACTGGATGGTGGTCGAGCGCCCGCGCAAGTCCGTTGGCAAGAACCGGCCGGTCTTTTCCGCGAGATAGATCAGGATCGCGCCCGTCTCGAAGGCCGAGAACGGAGCACCGCCATCGGCGGGATCGTGATCGACGATCGCCGGAATCCGGTTGTTGGGCGAGATCGCGAGAAAGTCGGGGTCGAACTGCTCGCCGGCGCGGATGTTGACGGGCTTCACGCTGTAGGGAAGCCCGAGTTCCTCCAGCATGATCGAGATTTTCCAGCCGTTCGGCGTCGGCGCGTAATAGAGATCGATCACGACTTCCCTTGACCTTTCCTTGGGCCTTCCCTGTCATCGCCGTCGGAATAGAGAGCGACTTTTGTTGTTCTGTACCTCGACGTTAAGTCATGGCAGGAAGAGGCGCAACACAACCTGCCGGGAGGGCCGCCATGCTGTTTCCAACCACGATCGCCGGCTCCTTGCCGAAGCCGGAATGGCTGGCCGAACCGAACATGCTCTGGGCGCCCTGGAAGTCACAGGGCGACGAGCTACTCCGGGCCAAGCGCGACGCGACCCTGATCTGGCTGAAGATCCAGGAGGACGCCGGGATCGACATCGTCACCGAGGGCGAACAGGCCCGGCAGCATTTCGTCCACGGCTTCCTGGAGAAGATCGAAGGCATCGATTTCGCCCACAAGGTCGAGATGGGCATCCGCAAGGATCGCTACAAGGCGATGGTGCCGCAAGTGGTCGCCCCGCTCCGGCTCAAGGAACGCGTCCATGCCTTCGAGGCGCGCGTGGCGCGGACTCATACGAAGAAGATGCTGAAGTTCACACTGCCCGGTCCGATGACCATCATCGACACGATCGCGGACCGCTACTATGGCGACCGCGTCAAGATGGCCTTTGCCTTCGCCGAGTTGCTCAACGAGGAGGCCAAGGCGCTTGCCGCCGACGGCGTCGATCTCGTGCAGTTCGACGAGCCCGCCTTCAACGTCTACATGGACGAGGTCAACGACTGGGGCATCAAGGCGCTGGAACGCGCCGCGCAAGGCCTGACCTGTGCCACCGCCGTTCACATCTGCTACGGCTACGGCATCAAGGCCAATACCGACTGGAAGGAAACGCTGGGCAGCCAATGGCGGCAGTACGAGCAGATCTTCCCGGCAATCGACGCGAGCCCGATCCAGCAGGTCGCGATCGAGTGCCGCAATTCCAAGGTGCCGCTGGACCTGCTGGCGCTGCTCAAGACCAAGATCGTGCAGGCCGGCGTGATCGACGTCGCCAGCGACACGGTGGAGACCGCCGAGGACGTCGTGAAGGTGATCGACGCGGTGTCGCAATTCGTGCCCAAGAGCAACATCATCGCCACCACCAATTGCGGCATGGCGCCGATGCGGCGCGAGATCGCCGAAGCCAAGCTGATGGCGCTCGGCGCCGGCGCCGCGCTGGCGCGCGAGAAGCTTGGGTAAGAAGCCGGGGAAAGTTGGGAGTCACGCTGCTTTCGCAACAGCAACTTCACGGCGCCCGTCGTTGGCCGCAGTCGTTCTGCTGACGTCATGCGGGCGATCAGCCTTGCAAGAATGCTCGTCGTGCAGCTCCAGCCCGAGCAAATATCGGCCGTGCTCGTGCATGTTGTTCGTCATGTATTGGTCTATGCGACTGAGAAAGTTCAGCATTTGACTCTCCTCGATGCTGCACGAGAAGATAAGCTGCCGCGTGTAGCCGATCGATGGGACCGTCTGGCCAATGAAATAAGGAAAGTATAGCCGTCTGCGGAAACGGCTGCCCAAGATGGTAAGAAAATGTCGAACATGCCTCATGGTCTGCAATAAAAGACCAGGGGTATGGTACTGCCATTCCGTGCCGCGTTGGCCGCGCGGCCTAGCTCAGCGCGGTCGGATGCAGCGTGGGCTGGTAGCCGGCGTTCAGCGCCCGAAGCGTTGACGGTGGCGTCAGGAGCTTTGTGTCATCGGGCTGACGCTCAACGCTGGCATAGCCCGCCGGCGACCACAGCAATGCCTTTCCCTGCACCACCAGAAAGCTCTCTTCGCCCTGCTGCACCATCGCGCCGTCCGGCAAGTCTGCCAGCGGCATCGGGAGCGGGTGCAACCGCTTGCGACCGCGGTCGAGACGCTCGCGATGCAGCACGGCATCGATCGCCTTCGCGCTGATGCCGCTTGCACCATTGCCTGCTTCCCACGCAGCGCGGAATCGTTTGGCATCGTCACGGCGGCAGAAGAAGCAGGGACGATGGCCCGCTGCGAAGGCCGTCGCCTCATCGAGGAAGAACAGCTCGGTCCAGCTCCGCCGTGCCATCACCGGCCGCCGCCAGCCGCGAAACTCGCACAGGCACGTGATCCAGGCCGGCGACGACCAGCGCTTCTTCAGAAGCGTCCTGGTCGCGGGATCGTGGATGATGCCGCGATTGCCGGTGAACAGGCCGCGATGCGGGGTCGCGATGATGTCGCCAGCGGGTGTGACGCGGTTCTGAAGGGGGCGAGTGGCGGATGGCGAATGGCGAGTGGGGACGGTGCTACTCGCCATTCGCTACTCGCCTCTCGCTCTGGTCACGCCGCCCCGTCGCGAAGCGGCGGGTGATAGGACAACGCGGTGTCCCAGGGGAAGAAGATCCAGGTGTCCTGCGACACTTCCGTGATGAAAGTGTCGACCAGGGGGCGTCCCATCGGCTTGGCATAGACGGTGGCGAAATGCGCCTCCGGCAGCAACTCGCGCACCAGCCTGCCGGTCTTGCCGGTGTCGACGAGATCGTCGACGATCAGCAGGCCCCTGCCGGTGCCGCCGCCGAGCTTCATCACCTCGTCCGAGATGCCCTTGAGCACCTTCAGGTCGCCCTGCTTGGTGTGGTCGTAGCTGGCGATGCAGACGGTATCGATGATGCGCACGCCGAGCTCGCGCGCCACGATCGCCGCCGGCACGAGGCCGCCGCGGGTGATCGCAATCACGGCATGAAACGGGCCGACTTCGTTCAGTCGCCAGGTGAGCGCCCGGCAATCCCGATGGAACTGGTCCCACGAAACCGGAAAGGGCCTGCCCGCGCGCTCCTGCGCGCTCAGCTCCGGTGCGTCACCCATCGTCGTCTCCATTCGTCTCGAACGTCTTCTGCTAGCGGGTGATATTCAGTCCCGCCAGCATTTCCTTCACCGCCGCCATCGCCGCCGCGAGCTTCTCCGGATCGCGCGAGCGCACCACGAGATTGGTGTTCGGCTTCTGCTCTTCGTCCATGAAGGGATAGCTGCCGATGATGGTGTCGGGGTGAGCGACGGCGATCGCACGCAACGGACCGCCGATATCGCCCTCCCGCGCATTGGCGCGGACCGATTCGGAGAGCATGCGCACGCCAGACTTCAGCTTGGGAGAAACGATGTCCATCATCGCCTGCATGATCGACGGCACGCCGGCCATGACGATGACATTGCCGATCTTGAAGCCGGGAGCGAGGATGGTCGCGCTCTGGATCAGCTCGGCCCCGTCGGGGATACGGGCCATGCGCAGGCGGGCCTCGTTGAGGTCCTGCTCGCTCCAGCGCTCGCGGAAGCGGGCGACGACCTCCGGGTGATGGTCGATGCCGACGCCGAACGCCTTGGCGACGGCATCGGCGGTGATGTCGTCATGGGTCGGGCCTATGCCGCCCGTCGTGAAGACGTAGGTGTAGCGATGCCGCAGTGCGTCCAGAGCGGCGATGATGTCGGCCTCGTCGTCGGAAACGACCCGGACTTCCTTCAGGTCGATGCCGATATTGGTCAGGTATTCGGCGATGAAGCCGATATTCTTGTCCTTGGTCCGGCCCGACAGGATTTCGTCCCCAATGACCAGAATACCCGCCGTGACGATGTCGCTCATGCCTTAAGTCCCTCACCTGTGACGCCGACTTTGCCGAGGTAACGCGTTGAAGTCACGTGGTTTTGCTTCCCAAATAAGCAGTCCTCAGCCGTTTTTTCAGGCAAGCCGCCGGCCGTCCCCGGCAAATGCCCCTTCTCCATGCTTATCGCGCTGGCCCGGCCCTTGCTACCTCCTATGGAAGTCATGCACTCTCACGGCACGGCGAGGGACGTTGCGGCCTTCTGCAAGGCCCAAGCGACCTGACCGATGGTGCAACGCCTGGGGGAGAACAGTCGGGATCTATGGCAGTCGCCTTTGACGAAATGAATATTCCCGGCGGGGATCTTCGCCCTGCCTATCAGGAGCTGGCGCGCTGGCTCAAGGAGACACCTCCCGAGGCGCTCGAATATCGGCGCCAGGAGGCCGAGCTCCTGTTCCGCCGGATCGGCATTACTTTCGCGGTCTACGGCGATTCCGAGTCCACCGAGCGCCTGATCCCCTTCGACGTGATCCCGCGGATCATGTCCGGCAAGGAATGGTCGCTGCTGGAGAAGGGCCTGAAGCAGCGCGTGCGCGCGCTCAACATGTTCCTGCGCGATATCTATCACGGCCGCGACATCCTCCGCGCCGAGATCGTGCCTGACGATCTGATCTTCCAGAACCCGGTGTTCCGCCCCGAGATGAACGGCCAGCAGGTGCCGCACGACGTCTATGTGCACATCGCCGGCATCGACATCGTCCGGGTCGACGCCGAGGACTTCATCGTGCTGGAGGACAATGCGCGGACGCCTTCGGGCGTGTCCTACATGCTGGAAAACCGCGAGATCATGATGCGGCTGTTTCCTGACCTGTTCGCCCGCCACAAGGTGGCGCCGGTCGAACGCTACCCGGACGAGTTGCTCTCGGCCCTGCGCTCGGTCGCCCCGCAAGGCGCCTCGGGCGAGCCGACGGTCGCCCTGCTGACGCCGGGCGTCTACAACTCCGCCTATTACGAACATTCGTTCCTCGCGGACAAGCTCGGCATCGAGCTGGTCGAAGGCCGTGACCTCATCGTCAAGAACGACGAAGTGTTCATGCGGACGACGGAAGGGCTGAAGCGGGTCGACGTGATCTATCGCCGCGTCGACGACGATTTCCTCGATCCCCTCACCTTCCGTCCCGACTCCGTGCTCGGCGTGCCCGGTCTGATGTCGGCCTACGCGGCCGGCAACATCACGCTCGCCAACGCCGTCGGCACCGGCATCGCCGACGACAAGGCGATCTACTCCTACATGCCTGACATCGTGAAGTTCTATCTCGGCGAGGAGCCGATCCTGAAGAACGTACCGACCTGGCGCTGCCGCGAGCCGAAGGACCTCGCCTACGTGCTCGACAATCTCGGCGAGCTCGTCGTCAAGGAAGTGCATGGCTCCGGCGGCTACGGCATGCTGATCGGCCCCACCGCCACGAAGGCCACGATCGAAGCCTTCCGCGACAAGCTCAAGCGCGAGCCGGAAGGTTTCATCGCGCAGCCGACGCTGGCGCTCTCGACCTGCCCGACCTGCACCGCGTCCGGCCTCGCTCCGCGCCATGTCGACTTGCGGCCGTTCGTGCTCACGGGCAGCAAGAACACCACCATCGTGCCCGGCGGATTGACCCGCGTCGCGCTGAAGGAAGGCTCCCTGGTGGTGAATTCGAGCCAGGGCGGCGGCACCAAAGACACCTGGATTTTGGACGAGTAGAGAGATGCTGTCGCGTACCGCCGAAAACCTCTACTGGCTCGCCCGCTACGTCGAACGGGCCGAATATCTCGCGCGCACCATCGATGCGACCCTGCGCGTCACCGCGCTTCCCGCCGCCTATATCGGCAAGACCAACGAATGGGACTCGGCTCTGCTGACCGCCGGCGTGGCCGCGAGCTTCTATCAAACTTATGAGGAAGCCAACGAGCACAACGTCGTCGAGTATCTCTCGTTCTCGCCGAACAACCCGTCTTCGATCAGGAATTGCATCGAGGCGGCGCGGCTGAACTCGCGCTCGGTGCGCACGGCACTGACCAGCGAGATGTGGGACACCATCAACTCGGCCTGGATCGAGCTTCAGGAGGTGTGGAGCAAAGGCACCTCGACGCGCGAGGACCTCGCGAAGTTCCTGCGCTTCGTGCAGGAGACTTCGCTCCGATTCGACGGCTCGGCCTACCGGACCATGCTGCGCAACGACGCCTACTGGTTCTCGCGGATGGGTGTGCATCTGGAGCGCGCCGACAACACCGCGCGCATTCTCGACGTGAAATATCACGTGTTGCTGCCCGAGGAGGAGCATGTCGGCGGTCCGCTGGACTTCTATCAGTGGAGCTCGATCCTGCGTTCGGTCTCGGCGCTGACGGCCTATCACTGGGTCTATCGCGAGACGCTCAAGCCATGGCTGATCGCGGATCTCTTGATCCTCAACGATACGCTGCCGCGCTCGCTCGCAAGCTGCTACGGCAACCTCGTGCGCAACCTCGACCAGATCGGCGTCGCCTATGGCCGCCAGGGCCCGGCCCAGCGCCACGCCCGCGGCATCCGCAACCGGCTGGAACACAGCAATATGAACGACATTTTCCAGCATGGTGTGCATGAATTCATTCAGGAATTCATCGCGGACAATTCCAGGCTGGGCGAAATCATCACAAAGCAGTATTTGATCTGACAAGTGCCGTCATTCCGGGGCGCCCGAAGGGCGAACCCGGAATCTCGAGATTCCGGGTTCGATGCTCCGGGCCGCGCGCGGTCCCGTCCATCGCCCCGGAATGACGACGCAAGAACAACGGTCCACCATGCGCCTGCGAATCCAGCACACCACCACCTATCGCTACGAGCCGCCGGCCACGAGCGTGATCCAGATCCTGCGCATGACGCCCGGCAGCCATGACGGGCAATATGTGGCGGAGTGGCAGATCGACGTCTCGACCGACACCAAGCTCGACACCCACGAGGACGCCTTCGGCAACGTCACCCATGTGCTGTCCTGCGGACCGGTCGGCGACATCAAGATCACCGCCGAGGGGTTGATCGAGACCCATGACACCGGCGGCGTGCTGCGCGGCGCGGACGAGCGGTTTCCAGCCGGCATGTTTCTGCGGTCCACCGACCTCACCGCCGTCAATCCGGCGATGATGGCGGTTGCGCGCCAGTTGCGCAGCGAGGCCGAGAGCGACACGCTCGGCTTCCTGCACACGCTGATGACCGAGATCGGCGACCACATGACCTTCGACGAAGACCCCACCAACAGCGGTACCTCGGCGGCCGAAGCGTTCACGCTCAAACGCGGCGTGTGCCAGGACTACGCGCATATATTCATCGCCTGCGCCCGCAGCGGCGGCGTGCCGGCGCGCTTCGTCTCCGGCCACTTCCTGCGCTCTGACGGCACGGTGCATCAGGCCGCCGGCCACGCCTGGGCCGAAGCCTACGTGCCCGATCTCGGCTGGGTCGGCTTCGATCCGGCCAACAGCATCTGCGCTACCGACGCCCATGTCCGCGTTGCGATCGGGCTCGACTATCTCGGCGCGGCGCCGGTGCGCGGCACGCGCTATGGCGGCGGCACGGAAACGCTGACCGTGTCCGTCAAGGTCGAGCAGGCCGGCCGCGGCGGGCAGTCGCAATCGCAGTCACAACGGCAGAGCTAGGCGGCGGCCGAGCGCATGCGCCGTGCTACAATCGCAGGATCAGATCAGACCCGCGAGGTGGCCCATGGCGACTGTAAGACTGCTTTCGGACGACGAACTCTCCAGCGAAGCGCGCGCCGTCTTCGACGACATCCGCAAAGTGCGGAAATCGGACTTCGTCAACAATTTCTGGCGCGCGCTGGCGCATGATCCGAAGACGCTGCGGCGGACCTGGGAGAGCATCAAGGACGTGATGGCTCCCGGCGCGCTCGATCCCAAGACCAAGGAAATGCTCTATGTCGCGGTTTCGATCGCGCATGGCTGCAGCTACTGCATCCATTCGCACACGGCCGCGGCACGGGCCAAGGGCATGACCGAGGCCGAATATGGCGAGCTCCTCGCCATCGTCGGCATGGCCGCGGAGACGAACCGCCTCGTCACAGCGCTCGGCGTGCCGGTCGACGAGGCGTTTCTCGTCGATGCGGCCGAGTAGGCTGCTCTCTCACGCTGTCATTCCGGGGCGCGCGCCAGCGCGAACCCGGAATCCATCGGGCCGCAAAGTTGGCGGAGGAATGGATTCCGGGCTCGCGACTTCGTCGCGCCCCGGAATGACGACCGGAATCGGGGGTTGGACCGGCCCCCGAAATTGGCTAGTAATTCCGCGCAAACGCGTTCGGGGACTGGAAATGACCTATTGCTGCGGAATCCTGGTTCGGGACGGTCTGGTGATGATCGCCGACACCCGCACCAATGCCGGTCTCGACAACGTCTCGACCTTCCGCAAGCTGCATATCTTCTCCAAGCCCGGCGAGCGCATCATGGCGATCGCCAGCGCCGGCAACCTCGCCATCAGCCAGTCGGTGCTCTCCACGCTGACCGAAGGGCTGGAGGACCCCAACACGGGCGAGATCGAGACGCTGATGAACGCGCCGACCATGTTCCAGGCTGCCCAGCGCATCGGGCGTGCGATCCGGGCGGTGCATGCGACCGAAGGGCCGGCGCTGAAATCCGAGGACGTCTCGTTCGACGTCTCCTTCCTGTTCGGCGGGCAGATCAAGGGCTCCCGGATGCGCCTGTTCATGGTCTACACCGCCGGCAATTTCATCGAGTGCACCACCGACACGCCGTACTTGCAGATCGGCGAGCACAAATACGGCAAGCCGGTGCTCGACCGCGCCATGCACTACGACGTCGAACTCTACGAGGCGCTCAAGACCGGCCTGATCTCGATGGACTCGACGATGCGCTCGAACCTCGGCGTCGGCCTGCCGATCGACGTGCTGGTGGTGCGCAGCGACGCATGCGAGGCCGATCTCAACCATCGCATCGAGGCGGGTGAGCCCTATTTCCACGATCTGCGCTCGCGCTGGTCGGCTGCGTTGCGCGCCGCGCATCAGAACATCCCGCGGCCGCCCTACAAGAACGAAAAAGAACCGAAAACCTGACAGCAGAAGAGAAAAGGCAGGAAACGATGAGTGAAGCAAAGAAGATCGCGTTGGTGACGGGCGCCGGAACCGGCGTCGGACGCGCGGCGTCGCTGGCGCTGATGAACGCCGGCTTCACCGTGGTGCTCGCAGGCCGCCGGCTCGACATGCTCGAGGAGACGGCGAAGCTCGGCCCGGCGGGAAAAAGCCTCTGCGTCACCGCCGACATGACCAAGCCGGATTCGATCGCCGCGCTGTTCGACAAGGTGAAGGCGACCTATGGCCGGCTCGACGTGCTCTTCAACAATGCCGGCATGGGTGCGCCGGCGGTGAACTTCGAGGACCTCAGCCTCGAGCAGTGGCAGGCGGTGGTGAACACCAACCTCACCGGCCCGTTCCTGTGCACCCAGCACGCCTTCCGCATCATGAAGGACCAGACCCCGCGCGGCGGCCGCATCATCAACAACGGCTCGATCTCGGCACATGCGCCGCGGCCGTTCTCGGCGGCCTATACCTCGACCAAGCACGCCATCACGGGCCTGACCAAGGCCAGCAATCTCGACGGCCGCATGTACGACATCGCGGTGGGCCAGGTCGACATCGGCAATGCGGCGACGCCGATGACGGACCGCATGGTCAACGGTCCCGGTGTGCTGCAGCCCGACGGCACGACCAAGCACGAGCCGCGCATGGATGCGAAAGCGGTCGGTGACGCGGTCGCCTACATGGCAAGCCTGCCGCTCGACGCCAACGTGCTGACCATGACGGTGATGGCGACCAAGATGCCGTTCGTCGGGCGGGGCTGACGAAAACTCGCGAAACAACCCCATGCACAGTAGGCGTCAAGGGGCGCCTGCTGTTGCTTTGCTGCGGGGGTTACGCGAGTTACGCCCCGTCATTGCGAACGCAGCGAAGCAATCCAGACTGCCACCGCGGCACGATTCTGGATTGCTTCGTCGCTTCGCTCCTCGCAATGACGGCGAGAGCGGTGCTCTACTCCCGCCGCTTCGCCTGGCGCAGGCCGGGAAACAGCTTCATCCAGAGTGGCGATACCGCAATGGTGGCAACGCCGCCGGGCACTGCCCCGGGCGATCGAGCCTGGCGTGCCTTGCCAAAAGCAGGAGGTCTTGCTGCCCCCCCCGGCATTGCCTTTGCAACGCAGGCCCGGCCATAATCATTGAGGGTTTGGGGACATCATGCTGCGCCTGCAATCGGCACTCGGCATTTTCGCATTGCTGCTGATCGCCTGGGCGCTCAGTGAGAAGCGCCGCGCCGTCTCGCTGCGCCAAGCGGCGATCGGCCTCGCCGCGACCTTCGTGACCGCCCTCGTGCTGCTCAAGCTGCCGGTCGTCGCGCATGCGTTCGGCGCCATCAACGACGCGGTCGGCACGATCTCCGCGGCCTCGCGCGCCGGCTCCTCCTTCGTGTTCGGCTATGTCGGCGGCGGCCCCCCGCCCTTCGATCTGAAAGCGCCCGGCGCCGATTTCATCCTGGCGTTCCAGGCGCTGCCGATCGTGCTGGTCATGAGCGTGCTGACGACACTGCTGTTCTATTGGCGAGTGCTGCCGCCGATCGTGCGCGGCATGGCCTGGCTGCTCGAAAGCACGCTGGGCGTCGGCGGCGCCGTGGGGCTGTCGACCGCCGCCAACATCTTCCTCGGCATGGTCGAGGCGCCGCTGTTCATTCGGCCGTATCTGAAGCAGATGACGCGCAGCGAGCTCTTCCTGGTGATGACGGGCGGCATGGCCGGCATCGCCGGCACGGTGCTGGTGCTCTATGCGACGCTGCTGGCGCCCCTCATCCCCGATGCCGCCGCGCATTTCGTCATCGCCTCCGTGCTGGGCGCACCGGCCGCGATCCTCGTCAGCCTGATCATGGTGCCCGAGACCTCAGACAAGCGCACCGGCGGCACGCTGGAGGATCCCCGGGTCGCAAGCGATCCCGAGATGGAGGTCTCCAGCACGATGGATGCGATCGTGAAAGGCACGAGCGCAGGGCTCGAGCTGCTGCTCAACATCGTCGCCATGCTGCTGGTGCTGGTGGCGCTGGTCTATCTCGTCAACGCCATGCTCGGCCTCCTGCCGAACGTCGGCGGCGCCGCGATCTCGCTGCAGCGCCTGCTCGGCCTCGTCATGGCGCCGGTGTGCTGGCTGATGGGATTGCCGTGGGATCAGGCGATCACCGCCGGCAGCCTGATGGGCACCAAGACCGTGCTCAACGAATTGATCGCCTATGTCGAGTTCTCGAAGCTGCCGGCCGACGCACTCGATGCGCGCTCGCGTCTGATCATGCTCTACGCGATGTGCGGCTTCGCCAATTTCGCCAGCCTCGGCATCATGATCGGCGGCTTAGGGGTGATGGCACCGGAGCGGCGCGAGGAGATCAACGCGCTGGGGCTGAAGTCGATCGTGTCGGGGACGCTGACGACGTGTCTGATGGGGGCTGTGGTGGGGGTGCTGGCGTAGGCTCAACCGCACAATTTCGACTTCTGCAGGATACGGCGCACCTCAGGAATCTTGGCGCGGCACGGCTCAGCCGCCATAGCCTTCGCCTCGCTGGTTCGCCCCTGCGCCCACAGCAACACCGCCATCAAGCCCTGCGCCCCGGAACGCACCGGCCCACCCGCCACGTCCGAAGCTGCGAGCGACATGGCGGTTCGCGCTTCCGTCTCGGCAGCACTGAGGTTCGCTTTTTCCAGGAAGAAGACCGCACGGTACACGTGAGCCCGCGCGTCCTTCGGGTAGCGGGTGACGAGATCGAGCGACCGACTGACCATCTCGTTAGCCTTCGCCGACACTTCCGAGGCGCGGATATAGTGCGCGGCATCGGCCATGTAAGCCGAATAATGCGCGGCGGCGAAGCCGGCGCAAATCAGGGATCCAGCGAATCCCGCGAGCAACGTCATGCTCGCGCTCCGCGGCAAGCTGTCATAGGACCAGAAGGCGAGCCACGGCGTGACGGCGAGCGCGGCGCCGGCCACGGCACCACCTGCATGCGCATAATAGTTGACGTTGCCGGACGCGCCGAAGGCAAGCGGTAGCAGTGCGGGCACACCGAAGAACAGCGACGTCTTCAGCCTCGATATGGTTTGATCGGTGTCCGCTTCGGGATCGAAGCTCGCCACGAATAGCGCTGCGATCAGGCCGGTGATGGCGCCGGATGCACCGACGCCGACGGTGCCCGGGCCGTTGCCCAGCAGCGAGCCGGCCTCCCCGGCCAGTGCACTGGCGATAAAGATCATGGC
The DNA here is from genome assembly GCF_001556045.1 of Bradyrhizobium sp. CCH5-F6. Taxonomy (GTDB): domain Bacteria; phylum Pseudomonadota; class Alphaproteobacteria; order Rhizobiales; family Xanthobacteraceae; genus Bradyrhizobium. The sequence continues at coordinate 4,669 of NZ_LSIC01000020.1, read as the reverse complement.
AAACCAGCCACGGCCGATCAGCGACTCCAGCCTGACGCCGACGATGAACAGCGCGACGCAATTGCTCACGAGGTGCCACCCGCTGCCATGCAGAAGCGGGGCAAGGCCGATCCGCCACCACTCCCCCCGTCCGACGACGAGATCGTAGCCGGACGCGCCCTGAGCGATCAGCGAGCGGACATCGAGGTCGCCGTCCGGCGCGATGTCGAGGGCCAGGCTGCGTTGCAGAACGAAGATCAGGAGCAGACCGAAGATCAGGCCGATGGTGAGGAAGGGGATATCGGCAAGAAGCTTATTGTCGGCAAAAAGCCTCTCCTCACTGGAGGAGGACGTCTCAGCGATCGGCGCGGCGGCGGGTTGAAACGATGCTCTTGGAGCTGGCGCTACGGTGCCGCGTCGGCCAAAAGTGCTGGTCGCCATGAAGCATCTCCCGCGTTGTCACAGCCTTGAGTTGACGCGAGAGGTATTTTCGACTGGTTAGCACCGCGCTTGCGGGGCGGTCGAAATCATCCGATTGCTGACCGCCCGGTTTTCCGGATCGACCGCATTTTAGCGATCAAGACTAGCGCTTAGGCCTTCAGCTCCACCGTCCTGAACTCCGCCGGCAGGATCACCTCCAGCAACTCCACGTCGTCCGAATAGTCCAGGATCATGTGCCTGATCTTCGGCGGCTGCGTCCAGGCGCTGCCTTCCTTCATCAAGGTCTCGCCCTGCCCATCCATATAGGTCTTCACCCAGCCCTTGAGCACGTAGACCATCTGGAATTCGACGTCGTGAAAGTGCAGCTTCGACACTTCCGCGGGATTGCACGGGCCCTGCAGCCGGATCACATGGGCCTGCGCGAGGCCGTGGGTCGCCTCGGCGATGCCGAGATCGCGATACTTGGCATAGGCACGCAGACCGTCGGCTTTGAAATCCTCCTCGCGGTGATGGCTGATGGCGATGCGCTGCTTCGGCCGCGCGGGCTTCTTCGGAGCGACGGTGCGTGCCTTCACCTTCACCGCCTTGCGTGCCGTGGATCGCGCCGCGGCCTTGACGCCGCTCCGCTTCTTCACCGCGGTCTTCGTTGCGGGTCTCGATGCCTTTTGCTTGGCCATTGTCTGCCTCCCTGATCCGAGCCGCGCCCGCCGGCCGGGCACAACCCGAAAGCAGATTACCCAGTCTTGGGCGAGGCAGCAATTGCGGGGCTTGGGGGAATGCTCGACGAAACCGATCGGCCGTAGCTTGTCCCAGGCTGTCGTAGCGAGGGGTCGTCGTCTCGAATTCATTCTCCCGCTGAACTAGGCTCGCCGGGAGATTCTGGGGGAATTGATCCATGAGCAGCAGCGTCGGTCAACGCGCATTCCACAATGCCCGGCTTCAGAAGCGGCAAAATGCCGAAGTGCTGCCATTGCTCGGGCGCGCGCTCCAGTTGCACAAGACGGGACTCCTCTCCGAGGCCCAGGCGGCCTATCGCCAAGTCCTGCAGATCGCGCCCAACCAATTCATCGCGCTGCATATGCTCGGCACCTTGGAGTCCGATGCCAAGAACTATCAGCAGGCCGAAAATCTACTGAGCCGAGCGGTTGCCGTGGATCCGCGATCGGCCGAAGCTCATGTGAGCCTGGGCGTCGCGCTGAACGGGCTCAAGCGTCACGAAGAGGCCCGCGAGAGCTATCGAAAGGCCCTCGCCTTGCGACCCAACTACGCCCTCGCCCTGTCCAATCTCGGCAATGCGAGCGCGGCCCTCGATCTGCACCTCGAAGCGCTCGAGAGCTACGACCGGGCGCTCGCAATCGATGCAAACCTTGCCGAGGCCCACAACGGCCGGGGCGCTTCGCTCTGCCGCCTACGCAACCATGACGAGGCTCTCGAAAGCTTGAACCGCGCACTCTCGATCAAGCCCGACTATGCCGCCGCGCTGGCGAACCGCGCCGTTGCATTGCGGGAGCTTCAGCGATTTGACGAAGCCATGGCGGACTGCAATCGGGCAATTGCCCTGGCACCCGATGACGTGAATGGTTGGCTCTGGCGCGCCAATGTCCTGCTCCAGACCCGGCAAATTGCCCAGGCATTGTCCGATTGCGAGAGCGCTCTCGCGATCGCTCCCGATTCCGATCAAGCTCACCTGGTGCTCGGCCTTTGTCTTGCCGGACTGGGCCGGGTCGACGAAGCCCTTTCCAGTTTCGACCGAGCTCTCGACATCCGGCCCGACCTCCAGAGCGCGATCTCCAGCAAGATCTTCACGCTCGATTTCGTGGCGGACGCCAGCGTCGAACAGCATCAGCAAGCGCGGCAAGTCTGGTGGGAGCGGATAGGGGCGAAGATCGCTTCAGAAACGGCGGCACCGCATGACAACAGCCGCGATCCGAACCGTCGTCTCGTGCTCGGCTACGTCTCGTCGGACTTCAACGCGCATTCGGCCGCGTTCATTTTCAAGCCTGTCCTGCAACACCACGACCGGGCGCAGTTCGAGATCGTGTGCTACTCCTGCTCGTCGAAAGTGGATGCGACGACAAGCGAATTTCAAGGGATCGCCGACCGCTGGCGCGACGCCGCGCAATGGACCGACGAACGTCTCGCCGCCCAGATTCGCGCCGATCATGTCGACATCCTGATCGATCTGTCCGGCCACACCAGAGGAAACCGCCTCGGCGTGTTTGCGCGCAAGCCGGCACCGATCCAGGTCCATGGCTGGGGCCATGGCACCGGCACCGGGTTGCCGACGATCGATTATCTGTTCTCGGATCCCGTCGCGATTCCTGCCGCGGTCCGGCATTTGTTTGCGGAGACCGTCGTCGACCTGCCATGCTTCGTGACGCTCGCGCCGCTGCCGGCGGGGATCGCGCGGGCGCAGGCGCCGGCACTCTCGAACGGCTTCGTGACGTTCGGTGTGTTCAACCGCATCAGCAAGATTTCGGACGAGGCCGCAGCCATCTGGTCCAGGATTCTCGAGCGAGTCCCCGGCTCGCGACTGCTGATCAAGGATGTTGCGCTGGACGATCAACTGGTTCGCGACAAGCTGCTGGCGCGGTTTGCGGCTTGCCGACTGCCGGCCGATCGGGTCGATCTGCTCGGAGCCACGCTGCGGGGCGAACATCTGGCATCGTTCAATCGTATCGATATCGCACTCGACCCCTTCCCGCAGAACGGCGGTGTCAGCACGTTGGAGGCCCTGCAGATGGGCGTGCCCGTGGTGGCGAAGCTCGGGAATAGCCTCCCCAGCCGTGCCGCCGGCGCCATTCTCAGCGCGCTTGGCCTGCCGGACTGGGTCGCGGACAGCGACGAGGCATATATCGACATCGCAGCCAGCCGCGCGGCGGGGGTCGACGACCTCGACCGATTGCGCCGCGAACTGCCCGGGCAGATCAACGCTGCGGCCGCCGGCAATCCCGTCTCATATGCGCGCGCGGTGGACGACGCCTATCGCGCGATGTGGAGACGCTATTGCAGCGGTAGCGTCTGATCTTTGCTCAATGCAGCCGGAACACGCCGTCCACGGCGCGGAGTTCGGCCGGCTTGATCAGCTTGGAATGCGCTACGGTGACCGAATGCAGGGGGCCGTCGAGCTTCTCCTGCCAAAACGCCAGGAAATCCTTCAGCGCCGGAAATTTCGGAAACATGTCGTAGTTCTGCCAGACATAGGTCTGAAGCAGCGAAGGATGATCCGGCATCCGGTAGAGGATTTGTGCCGTCGTCAGCCCGTAACCCAGCATCTGTTTCCGGAAATCGTCGGAAACGCCCCCAACGCGCAGTCCCATGCCAAACCTCCTTTGCAGGAGCGCATTCAGGGGTGGCTTGGATCGATGCCCCGGGAGCCACCCGGAAAAGATGCGCTCACATGTGAGAAATGTGACGCAAACTGACAACTCATCTCAAGCCCAAAAGTTTAACAAGCTGTTGAAATTCAATGCTTTAGCAGCAGATCGAACCCCGTGCTAATACGGCCCCGGCGCCGGTTAACGATGGCGAACAGTTTCTGGCAGTCCCTGCTTTGGGGTGCTAATTTTTCTGCTACAAACCCTTGCCCCCGCAAAATTCCTGCCCTATTTCAAGCTCGCTCGTGCTAGCACTCGCGGGCATAGACTGCTAACAATCTAAAAATCCTCAACTCGTGCAAATGTTTAGGAGGACTGCATGAAATTCCGTCCGCTTCACGACCGCGTCGTGGTCAAGCGCATCGACGCAGAAGAGAAGACCGCTGGCGGCATCATCATTCCCGACACTGCCAAGGAAAAGCCCTCCCAGGGCGAAGTCGTCGCTGTCGGCCCCGGTGGCCGCGACGAAGCTGGCAAGCTGATCCCGATCGACCTGAAGGTCGGCGACCGCGTGCTGTTCGGCAAGTGGTCCGGCACCGAGGTCAAGATCGACGGCCAGGACCTGCTGATCATGAAGGAGAGCGACGTGATGGGCGTTCTCGAAGTCAGCGAGTCCAAGAAGAAGGCGGCCTAACAGGCCCGCACTCCCTCCAGTCAAACATTCCAAGGAAAAATCCAGATGGCAGCCAAAGAAGTCAAATTCTCGGTCGATGCGCGCGACAAGATGCTGCGCGGCGTCGACATTCTCGCCAACGCGGTGAAGGTCACGCTCGGTCCGAAGGGCCGCAACGTCGTGCTCGACAAGTCGTTCGGCGCTCCCCGCATCACCAAGGACGGCGTCACCGTCGCCAAGGAGATCGAGCTCGAGGACA
>NZ_LSIC01000002.1 GCF_001556045.1 Bradyrhizobium sp. CCH5-F6 | reverse complement strand
GGATACGCCTTATCTCTCCGGCTCCGGAAGACCGACACGGACAGGCAGGGCTTCCCAGGGCCCTGCCTTTTCCTTTTGTGCACTTGCGCAGGGGCGGCAAAGGCGACTATCTCCAGTCTGATCGCTCCGATCGCGCCTGAAAGCGAAGCTGCCTTGGATTCCCCGCAAGATTCGTCACCGGACGTGCCGGTCGTCGTCAAGGAGGCTCCGCGCGAGCCGATCCTGACGCTGCCCGCGGCGCTGACCGCCTATGTCCTGCTTCTGGCGGTGATCCATCTGCGGGTGCTGCTGCCGCCGGAGCTGGAGAACTGGACCATCGACGTGTTCGGCTTCATCCCGAAGCGCTACGATTCCTCGCTGCTCAATCTGGAGATCCCGGGCGGGGCGGGCGCGAAGGTCTGGACTTTCGTCACCTATTCGCTGCTCCATGCCAATCTCACCCATCTCGGCTTCAACGTGTTGTGGCTGCTGCCGTTCGGCAGCGCGCTGGCGCGGCGCTTCGGCTCGGTCAGGTTCTTCCTGTTTCTCGCGGTGACGGCGGCGGCCGGCGCGCTCGCCCACCTCGTCACGCATGAGCATGCGGTCGCGCCGATGATCGGCGCCTCTGCCTCGGTGTCGGGCGCGATGGCAGCCGCAATCCGCTTCGCCTTCGTCCGCGGCAGCTTCCTGTCGTTCAGCCGTTCGGACGCCGATACCGCCGCAAAGGTTCCGGCGCTGCCGCTGTCGCGCGCGCTGCGTGACGGCCGGGTGGTCGGCTTCCTCAGCATCTGGTTCGGCGTCAACATCATCTTCGGCGTCGGCGCGATCGGCGTCGACTCCGAGACCGCGAGCGTCGCCTGGCAGGCGCATATCGGCGGCTTCCTTGCCGGCCTGTTGCTGTTTGCCCTGTTCGATCCCGTGCCGCGCGTTCGAAGCGATGCTGCGGCTGCGTCATCACGGGACGTTTCGGACCGTATTTGAAGCGGCGCTTGCGGCCCGGCCCGAATTCATCCATCATTCCCGAGAAGAATGTTCCGAAGCTGCAAGCCCATAGAGGCCAAGCTTCGTGACGCGCACGAGCGTGAACCGGCGCGAAACTGTTAGTTGAAGACTCGAAGAACAGGTCCGGACTGCTCGAAGCGGACGGCTCCGCTTCAGGGAGGCGACAATGACGGTACGTTCCATTCTCAACACCAAGGGCCATCAGATCGTGAGCGTCGAGCCCGACGCCAAGCTGTCGGCTGCAATCAAGCTGCTCGCTGAGAAGAAGATCGGCGCGGTGCTGGTGATGAACCAGAGCCGCCTCGAGGGCATCCTGTCGGAGCGCGACATCGTGCGCGTGCTCGGCGAGCGCGGTGCCGGCGCGCTGGACGCGCCGGTCTCGGAGGTGATGACCCGCAAGGTCGTGACCTGCAAGGAGACCGACACGGTGGCCGCGCTCATGGAGATGATGACGACGGGCAAGTTCCGCCATCTGCCTGTGGTCGACAACGGCAAGGTGGTCGGTCTGATCTCGATCGGCGACATGGTGAAGCGCCGGGTGCAGGAATACGAGGCCGAGCAGGCAGCCCTGCGCGACTACATCAAGACGGCCTGACCGGCCCTTACTCGGCGACCTTCGGCGCCGCGCCCTCGGGCGGCGGCGCCAGCACGTGGATCGCCTCCTGGATCGAGTCGAGCGCGCGCTCGGCCGCGCGCGTGCCGTGCGCGATCAGATCCTCGGCGCGGTGGAAGTCGAACCAGCCGAACTGGCCGACCCGAGGGGTGATCAGCAGATCGGGCGGATCGCCGGCGAGGCGGGCGCGCGTGATGCGGTCCTGCATGATGTTGAAGGCATCCACCATCACCGACGAGATGCCGGGGCGTCCGCCACCGCCGAAGAACTCGCGCTTCATGGTCTTCTCGGGGGAGAAGAGCCGCGGGAAACGCCGCTTGGCGGTCGTCTCCTCGGTCGCCGGCGCGACCGGCGTGGGCATGGCGCCGTGCGAATAGATCGTCGTGGAATGGGTGAAGATGTCGCTGGAAAGGTTTGCAGCGATGACGATTTCGGCGCCGAGCGCGCGCGCGGCCGAGACCGGCACCGGATTGACCAGCGCGCCATCGACCAGCCAGCGGTCGCCGACCAGCACGGGAGAGAAGATGCCGGGCAGCGCATAGGACGCCCGCATCGCATCGACCACGCGGCCGCGCGTCAGCCAGATCTCGTGGCCGGTGCGCACCTCGGTCGCCACGCTGGCGAACTTCACGCCGAGATCCTCGATCAAGGTCTGGCCGATGGCCTCCTCGAGCCTGGTGGCGAGCTTCTCGCCGCCGATCAGGCCGGAGCCGTTGAGGCGGATGTCGAGATAGCCGAGGATGTTGCGCATGCCTTGCAGGCTGCGGCCCCATTCTTCCAGCGTGTCGAGCTGGCCGGCCGCATAGGCGCCGCCGACCACGGCGCCGATCGAGGTGCCGACCACGACATCAGGCACGATGCCGTTCGCGAGCAGGGTCCTGATGATGCCGATATGGGCGAATCCGCGCGCCGCGCCGCCGCCGAGGGCAAGGCCGATGACCGGCCGGCGGATGCTGCCGAGGCCCACCTTCTCGCCATTCGAGCCGTTCGCGCCCCGCCCCTTCAATCTGTCCAGCACCGAAACTCTCCTACGCCGGGGCCAGCCCGCATCGCCAGACTAGGCATCGCCCTTGCACTCCGCCATATCAGGGGCGAAGCATGGTTTATGCCGCTTTGCGAAGGGCACGGGGCAGGAGTATGGCGACGGATGGTTGCCTCCGAGGTAATCACGCAGGCGTCAACCCGGTTCCCGCGCTTGGCCGTGCTGCCGTATTTCCCAGGGTTTCAGTGGCTTGAATTTGCCGCGTTTTCGGTGAAAAGCAGGGGTATGACACGCGGGGGTGACGGCATCATCGGATGGCGGCGCAGCGGCAGGCTGCTGCCGGCGCTGATCCTTGCCGCGTGCCTCGTTGTCTCAGGCCAAGATGCTGCGCAGGCACAGCTTTTCTCCGATCGTCCGCCGCCGGTGCCGCCTGCATCGGTGCCCGACCCCGGTGGTGCCGTCAGCCTGGCGCCGCCCTCCGGCCTCGGCGCGGGACCCCCGAGCCTGCCGCCGACGCTGATGCAGCCCGCAACACCCAGCATGCCGCCGCCAGCGGTCACGACCGTGCCGCCGGCCGCCCCGCTGAACGCGGCCGTGCCGGGGCAGGGCGTGCTGTCGCTGACCGCGAAATACGGCAAGGATGCTCCGCCCATCACCAGCGGTCTGGTCTGGCGCGTGTTTGCCGACCGTCCCGACGAGAACGGTACCTTCAAGCTGATCCGCGAGGACCGCAACGCCGCGCCCAACATCGTGCTGCCGCCCGGCAATTACGTCGTCCACGTCGCCTTCGGTCTCGTCAGCGCGGTGCGCACGGTCGCCCTGAAGGCCGAGACCGACCGCGAATCCTTCGTGCTGCCGGCGGGCGGCCTGCGCATCGAGGGCCGCGTCGGCACCAGCCGCATTCCGCAGAACCAGATCTCGTTTGCGATCTACAAGGGCAGCCAGTTCGAATCCGGCGAGCGCGCGTCTCTGGTGCCGAACGTCGCCGCCGGTGACGTCGTGCTGATTCCGGAGGGCACCTATTACATCGTCTCCAACTACGGCGACGCCAACTCGGTGGTGCGATCGGACATCCGCGTCCAGGCCGGCAAGCTCACCGACGTCACCATCACCCACCGTGCCGCCGTCATCACGCTCAAGCTGGTCAGCGACCGGGGCGGCGAGGCGCTCGCCAACACCGCCTGGTCGGTGCTGACCCCCGGCGGCGACGTCATCAAGGAATCGATCGGCGCCTTCCCGCGCGTCGTGCTCTCCGAAGGCGAATACCGCGCCATCGCCAAGAACGAGGGCAAGGTCTACGAGCGCGGTTTCAACGTCGTCAACGGCGTCGACGGCGAAGTCGAGGTCGTCGCCCGATAGCGCCCCGCGATGACGGCGCCCGGGCCTTGGCCGCGAGCAGCCAGAGGCCGAACTTGCTGTCGGCCGCAAATTCTCATCCGGCGCACGACAATGCCATCCCTGACTACCTCTGTCGCGGCGCAGCGCGATCAAACCGCGCTGCAGCAACACCAAGGGCGCGGACTTATTCCCAAGCGACGCTGCATCCCTGCAGCCGGTGCACCAGACGAATTTCCGATCATCAATTTTATTCTCTTTCCGTCCTGCTGGGTTATATGTCGGGCATCCGTCAAATGGGGGAGACCGGGAGCGGGCATATGGCTTGCGGGACCGGCAGCAGCAGGGGACCAACCCGTCGGCATGTTCGAAGTGATCCTCACCAGGCGCAAGCGGTTTGGCTGGCGATGGCAGGTGTGCGACCAGTCCGGCAAGATATTTGCCGACGGCTTCGAGCGCACCCGGCCGGCCGCCAAGTATCAAGGCGAGCGCGCGCTGTTCTTCCTGTTGTCGCAGGCTTATCTGCACAACCGCTCGGCGGCCTCGAGCGAGGACTAGTGGCGGGGATGGCCTCGTGATCCGGATGGAGCCAACGGGTTACAGGCTCCCTCAGACATCGACGACCAGCTTGCCCTTCGCCGCGCGATCGCGGATCAGCGCATAGGCGCCGTCGACATTCTCCACCGTAAAACGCCTGGAATCGAGCAGCGGCACCAACTTGCCCGCCTCCGCCAGTCGCGTCGCCTCCATCATGATCTGCCCATGATGCGCGCGTCCTTCGCCCGACAGCAGCGGCAGCAGCGTGAACACGCCGGAATAGGTTGCGGCGCGGAACGAAAGCGGCGCAAGCGCGTGCGTCCCCCATCCGAGCGCACTCGCCACATGTCCGAAGCGGCGCACCGCTTCAAAGGAGGCATCGAGCACCTTGCCGCCGACGGTATCGTAGACGACGTCGAAGCCGCGGCCGCGGGTATGCTGCGCAACGTAGGCTTCGACCGAACTGTCGCGGTCGATGAACACCGCGCCAAGACTTTCGATGGCGGCGCGCTGTGAGGCGGAGCCGGTTGCGAATACCTCCGCTCCGAACGCGCGCGCGATCTGGATAGCGACATGACCGACGCCGCCCGCGCCGCCATGGATCAACGCCTTGTGACCGGCCTTCAAGGCGGCGCGGTCGATCAGGCCTTCCCAGGCCGTGATGACGACCAGTGGCAGGGCGGCTGCCTCGCGCATGCTGAGATTGACGGGCTTCACCGCAAGGAGATCGGCGTCGACCGCGGCGAATTCCGCCAGCGATCCCTGTATGCCGCCGACGCCGCCGGCCATGCCATAGACTTCATCGCCCGGCTTGAACTGCTTCACCTCGTGTCCGGCCTGCTCGACCACGCCGGCGAGATCGATCCCCAGAATTGCAGGCAGCGGATGCCGCGCATGCGGCGCCGCGCCGGCATGGATCTTGGTGTCGAGCGGATTGACCCCGCTGGCGCGCACCCGCACCAGCACCTCGCGCGGGCCGATCTCGGGCGTGGAGATGGTTGAGAGGCGTAACGGAGCATTATGGGTCTCCAGGACGGCTGCACGCATCGTTGGTCGTCTCGTCATGGTCGTCTTGCTCCTTGTCGGCCCTCAATATGCCCATAAAATTTTGCATGAGAAGGAACAAAAGCGTACGATCATCATACGTTTCTGTTTGGATGGATTTCGATGGACTGGAGCGATCTGCGCATCTTTCTGGCGATTGCGCGCGAAGGCACGCTCGGCGCTGCCGCACGGAAAATCGGCCAGACCCAGCCGACCATGGGTCGGCGGCTTCGCGCGCTCGAGACATCGTTGGGACATGCGCTGTTCCAGCGCACGGCGGATGGCTTCGTGCTGACCGACGAGGGTACGGCCGTGCTTCGCCACGCCGAGCGGATCGAGGACGAGGCCCTCGCGCTGGAGCGCCGTGTGTCCGGTGCGGAAACGCAGCTCGACGGCCTGTTGCGTCTGTCGTCCTCGGACTGGTTCGGGACGGTGATGTTGTCGCCGGTGATTGCCGCCTTCGGCAAGCGCCATCCCAAGGTGACGGTGGAACTCCTGACCGATGCGCGGCTCTACAGTCTGCCGCGTCGTGAAGCCGATCTCGTCTTCCGCATCAAACCATTCAGCGAGCCCGAGGTGATCTCCCGAAAGCTGCTGCATATTCCCTACGCACTCTATGGCAAGAAGGGCAGCAAACCGCCGCGCGCCGGCGACGGCAGCGGTGTCCGCGTCGTGACGATGAATGCGGAGTTCGCCGATATGCCGGACGCCGTCTGGCTGAAGCGCGCGCTGCCGAATGCGGACATCGCCTCGCGCAGCAACAACAGACAGGTGCAGGCCGAGCTCTGTGCGAGCGGCGGCGGATTGGCCGTGCTGCCGCGCCCGCTCGGCGACCGTGACCGCCGTCTGGTCGAGATCGACATCGGCGCGACGCCGCCGGGCCGCGACACCTATGTCGGCTATCATCGCGACATGAGGCGCCTCGCCCGTCTGCGCGTGCTGCTCGATCTCGTGATCGAGCGGCTGGTAGACCGGCGGTCGTAGCTCATCCAGGCCACGATCCCTTGTGTTGCCGTCGGGCAAAACACCCGAGGCGTCGGTCAAGACGCGCCGGCGGAAATATTCCACTTTACCGAAATTCGGAAACGGCGTATGTGTCGCCGCAACCCGGC
>NZ_LSIC01000199.1 GCF_001556045.1 Bradyrhizobium sp. CCH5-F6 | reverse complement strand
CACCTCCAGGCTCAACGAGCCTACTACAGGTGTCCACTCATTCGGAGGAAGTTCATATCGCCTGCGCGTGATCCTGCATCCATTGGAGCCATAGCCGCCAGGCGGTCGCATCGTCCGCGTGCTTCTCCGCGATGCGGAATAACTCCTCGTTGTTGTAGAGTATGTTGCGGAGATACATGCGCTTGTAAGGGCGGAAGTTCAGCGGTTCGGGTCGGTTTTGATCGTCGACCGAAAGCCCCTGCAGAAGGCGTCCTTCGCGATGGCACGCCTCGGCGACCGTCAGGAATTCCAGGAATATGAGCCAGGGACTTTGAGCGTCCCACAAGCGATGGCCCCAGATCTGTTCGTCGACCCACATCTTGTTGTCCGGGTGGGCGGCCGGCGGCGGCGGACTAAGCAACTGCCACCTCCACGGTTTCGTCGATGGGATTACCCATCGGGTCCAGACTGAGGAGCCTGAATGACAGTTCGGTCGCGCCGCTCTCGGTCTCATGGGGCTTGGCGGTGGACAGCAACGAGCTCTTGAACGCCAGTATGTCCTCGTAGCACTCCCGGGAGAAATTTCCGGGGAGCGCGCCGGCGCTGACGCGCATCAGGAATTCGTACCGCGTCAGATTCAAACGGAGGGAGCAGAGCTTTCCTCCCGGGAGCGAGACGTCCAACGATGGGAAACCCCGCCTCGTCGTTATCTCGACGGATTCCTGCCCCCGCGGCCGAACCGGAATTCGATCTTCGAGCAGCTGACTGACCCGGGCGGTCGAGAGCGAAAGGCTGGTCGCCAACAGCAGTTCCCGCTCGGTGGAAACGAGCATGCCGGTGAAGATCCGGTTCAATCCCTTCACGAGCCGTTCCACGATTTTCCTGCCGACCGGCTGACCCGCCTTCAACGGACCGGCGACGTCGTTCAGAAACTCTCCTGCGCCGGTGAACACCGTCATGTGCCAAAGCTCGAGTTCGTCGGCGAGGTCGGGCGGGATCTTGAAGAACAACGCGCGACGTTGGTCGACCAGCATGTCCAGGAATTCGTGCTCGTCCCCGGTGACGTTTTCGGGTCCCTCCACGTAGTCGTGCTGCGCCGCCCGGAATCTGTCCGTCGCTCCGTAGAAGGCGTCCTCGACCATCAGCGACTGGTAGTAGGGAAGCAGCTTCTCGTCCTCTGCGCCGAAGATGAGGATGTTGTCGATGCGGTTCGTCGTTTCCTGACCAATTCCGAACCTCGAGAAGTATTCGAATATTTCGAGGGATTCGCGCTTGGTGCCGGCGAGATTGGCGCCGAACAGATTGCCGTAGACGCTGGCCTTGTAGCCCGCCCCCCGCTCGACGACGCCTCTGACGTCGCCGGGCAGCAACAGCTGCTCCTTGGCCTCCGGATGTCCCAGGATCGCATTCACCAGCAGCATGAGCACGCGCCGGATCGGCGTGTGAAGTTCGTTGAAGTCGCAGAGCTGGAAGAGGCTTCGGAGTCTGCTCTGCAGGAGCGGCGCCTTGAGCAGTTCGTAGTTCCGGCGGATGGGGCATCGGGGTCCGAAGAAGCCGAACTCCTGCTGCTCCTCGTAGCATCTCGACCATCCTTCATGCTCCAGAAGGGCTGCCGAGACCAAGTCGAACACGGCGGTGCTGGACACGGTACTCAAGTTGAGGAACGTCAGCTTGGCGTCAGGCTCGGGATCCGCTTCGTTGATCAGGCGTGCTTCCAACATTCCGCGCGTGCGCACGGCGTCGGTACCGGAGGCCTTGCGCCAGGCTTCCATGAGCTGGCCGTCGTTGGCCGTCAGCAGGAACACGTCCTCGGGCTCGTCCGCGAACAGCGAGGCCGCCATCCTGCTCAGAAGTTCGCTCTTGTCGACGTACCGGCCGGCGTCGTCCGTATCCGGAAGGGCGGTGAAATCTCTGATCACGTGGACCGTCACGGTGCGGCCGCCGATGACCACGTTCTTCAGTTGGAAATAGATTTCGTTCGTGGACCATTCCTTGCTCGATCCGCCGAGCATTTCCCAGACCCGCCCGCAGAGATGGCTCTTGCCGTCCCCCGCGGTGCCGGTGAGGACGACGGAGCGCGGCTCCCCCGCTCCGGTGCGAAACACGGAGAACAGCGCGTCTTCGAGCGGATGTTTGAAGGATATCTGCCGGATCTTGAGTCGTCGGGCGGATCGGCTGATGTGCTCGTCGAACATGCTTTCGTTACGGGGCAGCGGCCCGTACTGACGCAGGAACCTGATCCATTTTTCTCCGTCGGAGGCCACTAGCGACACCGCTCCGTCGTCTTTGCAAGGTCTGCGGTCAAAGCGAGCATACCAGGCACCCGTCTCTTAAGTGGCCGTCGTCCTCGGGCTCAAGGCCGCCGAGCGTTTCGACCAGCGCCAGGTTCTTGCGGCTGGCGCGCTTCTTCGCCTCGCTTGCCTCCCAGTTCCGCTTGATCTCCGCCACTCTCTCCGGCCGCTCCAACTGCGCAAGCGACTCCGACCGGCACCAGTAGAACTGTTCGCCGAAGCCGAGGCTCCGCTCCTCGTATTCCTTCGCGCGCTCGAACAGATCCGGATGCCGCTCCTTCAAACGCACCCATTCGATCTTCTGCTGGTAGAAGCAGAAGTAGCAGCCGGATCTGGACCTTCCCCACGCCATGTACGGCGGAAGGCCGAGGCTCGACTCCTCGAGGATCCTGATGATGTCGGCGCGGACCAGGCCGTCTTCCTGGAAAGGATAGACCGCCTTGATGTTCGGTTTGGTGCTGATGTAGCCCGTGCGGTTTTCGTCCGCCCTGAGGCCGACGTAGTTTATCACCGGGCCGTCCCCGATGTAGTTCTCGAAAGGCTTGAGCTTCAGCATCCTGGTGCACCACCGGCGGTGATTGGATGGGAGCATGCCGCCGTACACGGAGAGCCAATGATCGAAGGTGTCCGTCGGCGAAGTCTTGACTATCGGCTTGCCCAGGATCGCTTCGAGGCGCGCGAGAAAGTCGTATGTTTCCGGAAGCTCCTTGTCGGTGTCGTGGAAGATGTATTCCATTTCGGGAACGCGGTCGCGCATGTAGATCGCGAGAGCGGCGCTGTCCTTTCCTCCGGACAGGCTCAAGACGTGCCGCGGCTTCTGGCCTTCGAAGAGTTCGTGTCCCAAGTTCGCGTAATCCGTCACTGTGCTGACCTCGAATTCGCCGGGTGCCCTGCGTTGGCATTGTCGGCGCCGGCTTCGTGCGTTCCACCGAGCTCCGCCCAGAGCATGCGCGCCAGTACGTCGATCCGTGCCTGCTGGTCCTTGGGAAGCAGGTTGTTGAAGACACCGAAGAGCTCCGCCGTCGCGGCATCCTCCTTCAGGCGGGGTTCGATCACCCGGACGAGATCGACCCCATCGCCTCTCGTGAGATTCAACCGCACGGCCATTGGATTGGGCGCATCTCCACCGGCGCCGAACGCCGCGACCTCGACCTTCTTGAACAGTTCGGCGAGGGCGGAGATCTCTTCGCAGAACCGGGTCTCGTCTCCCGGAAGCCACCGCGCCGGAGGCTTCGATACCACGTAGCTGGCCAGAGCCTCGGCCCAGGTGTCGTCCGAAAGTCCCGGATCCCGCAGGCGGAGCGCGAACGTCCGCAGCCGCGGTTCGCGGGCCGCCAGCGTGACGCGGGCCGCGCGCGCTGCCAGCTTGGCCCGGTCGAACGTCTTCTTGTCTTCTCCGATGGACTCGGAGACGCTCGCGACGATCCGCTCGAGCAATGCGGGATATGCGCCCCGCATCTCTCCGATCGCATCCTGCAGCGATGCCACGAAGCCGGTCACGAGAGCCGCGTTGGGCGCATCGCCCGGATCGAATTTCCCGATCCCGCAGGCCTGAGGAAGATCCTGGAAGAGCAGAACGACGGGTTCGCGCGCGGACAGGAGCGCGTCGCGGACCGCGATCGCGGTGGCGCCGAGCGCCGTCGACCGGCGTGTGGACTCGGGCAATTGCGCCGCGAATTGGCAGAGGGGCCTCACGACGTCCAGCAGATCGGGCCTTCTGTCGCCTCCCACACCTTCCGCGAACGCGCTCGCCAGATGATTGAAGACCTCGATCCTGATGCCCTCGACGAGGCAGTGTTGGATCTCGAAGGTCGCGGGTGACTTCGTCAACCTCAGAAAATCCGCAGCTCGCATGCGATGGAGAAACGTGCCGTGCTCGTACACGGCGAGTTCGTGTCCTCTGGTCTGCAGCAGGATCGCCAACAGCAGGGGCGCGACTCCCGCCCTGACCCCGAAGGGCCGCGCCTTCAGCTCGGCCAGAATGTCCGCTACCGATACGCGGCCGCCATGCGCCCTCTCGATCTTTGCGAGTATCGCATTCAGCGCGGGGCGAAGGCGCAGGACGTCGGCCTTTGCGCCGGGCTCGACGATCTTCATGCCGTGGCCGTCGCGCACGTGGATGCCGCCCTTCTGCAGTACCGAGAGATACATGGACTTTTCGGGCGGCGCCTTTTCGGCGTCCATGCCGAAGAACGGCTTGTCGCCGGACGTGAAGAGGCCCTCGATCAACCGCATCCTGGCTGCGGCCGCGGCGCTGCTCAGACTGTTCCGGTTGAGAAGCTCGTTCGCGATGAGCGGCGATTGCGGGTAGAGACCGTCGCAAATCTCCGAAAGAAGTGCGGAGGCTCCTCCGCGCTTCGGAAGCACGACCTTCTGTCCGGCGAGAAACCAGTCCATCTCGAGGACGGCCGCGCCTTGCGTTCCGACCAGCTTGGCCGCCTTCGCATTCAGGGCCCGATGAGCCGAAGCCGATTGCCGGGTCGCCTCGGCCAACGCATACGCATCGCCGGACAATTCTGGGGTGTTCTCGGTCACCCAGCGCCACCGTTTGAGGTCCTGCAATTCGACGGCCAACGAGCGCAACGGGCCCGGGATACCCAGGACCACGTCCTTCCGTTCCGCGAAGAACGGAGAAGCCGATGCCTCGATGGCGGCGGCTCGGTCGGCCTCGCTGTCGGGCAGGACGATGACGACGAGGCCGTCCGCATCGGTATCCTTTGCGGCGACCTGGGAAATGGCATCGACCTTGGCGTATCTGACCTCGAAGTAGCGCATCGTACCGCTTTCGACGTAATGACGTCGCGCAAGCAGTGGTTCTCGATCCAAAAAGGGCAGAAGACTGTCGGCGACGCTTTCGAGAGGTCCGAGAGCGCGCGATGCCGTCTGAAAGGCTCCTTCCAGGTCGACGCTGGAATTGGGCCAAAGACGGTAGGCGCCGTTCTGGCCACGGCGGAAAACCAGGCCGGCCGCGGTCAACTCCTTCAACGCAGCTTCGACCTCTCTTTCCTTCTTCGGCGCGAAAGCGGCGATCAGCGCACGGTGGGTGGCGGCGAGATCGTCGGCGTCTAGAAGGTTCAGGACGCCGATCGCCTTCAGCAGGCGTTCCGCAAGCCGACTGAGGTCGTGAGCCCCGTCGATGGTCTCGAGGATGCGGAGCCACTGGCTCCGATAGCTGGCTCCGGCGAGTTTGTGCCCGAAGACGGCGCGGACATAGTCGTAGAACTCGGAGAGGTCGTACCAGGTGCCCGGGTCGATGGTTCGGTTGGAGAACGACTGGACGCCGAACGGGTCGGTCGAGAGCAAGAATCCGAAAAGCGAACGTTCATGCTGGCCGAAGCGGGCGAAGAACCTGACGACGGCAGGCAGCACGGTGGGATGGATGGGATAGGTTCGTCCCGAGCCGAAAACATCGAGATTGCGCTTGGCCGATCCGATCCAGCCGGCCGCGGCTGCTGCATTCGCGGTACGTCTGGCGGCAGCGCAGACCGCGTCCGGAACGCGACGAAGGTCGATGTTCAGGGCTCCCGAGACGAGAGCGGCCGTGTGGGCCAGCGGCTGGTCGAAGACGATTTCGTCGAATCGACCCGCCACCTTTTCCCATTCGTGACGGACAGCCGACGGCAGGCTCTCCGCGTAGGCATGGAAACCCTGGTGGAGCAATCCGAGCAGCACGAACGCGCGCTCGCCGCTGCGGGCCGCCAGCTCCGCCAGACGCTGCAGGACGTAGACGTCCTCGAATTCGGGCCGTTGGGCTGCGTGCTCGAGGTTCTTTCCCAGTTCGTCGATGACGAGAAAGACGCCCTGACCGTTGTCGCCGGCATGCTGACGGATCTTCCCGATCAGCTTCTCCAGTCCCTTGAGGTCGCCCGATCGTTCGACGTCTTCGGCGAAACTTACGATATCGAGCACCGCCTGCGGAATCCGCCCTGGTTGGGCGCGCCGCTTGCGGAGAGCCTCGGCGACGCCGCGGGCGATGGCGGGAATGATTCCTTCGCGGGAGCCGGTGACCAGGACGGGAAACATGACCGGCACACGCTTCGGCCAATCGATCGCGCGGGCGATCTTCGAAATGTCCGGCGGCGAACGATCGAAAAGCAGATGGGCAAGAACCAGCGCGAAGGAGGATTTGCCGACGCCGTAATCGCCGGTGATGCGCCAGGCCCGGCGTCCAGATCCCGCGGCAAGACCTTCGGCGATGCGCAGGAAGGCGTCCGCCATGGAAGGCGTGACGATGTAGTTCCTGCACGCCGCGGCGTCGTGGAAGTCGCGATCGATCTGGACGGACCGAAGGAATCTGGTCGGAATGTCGAACAGGCCGCCGATAGTCTTATGCATGTTCGGGCATCTCCGAGTAGACGTCGGCCAAGGTCGGGGCGCGCCCCCCCTTCTGCCGGGACAGCAGTCCTTGGACGGCGGAGGACTGATAGTTGAAGGCAGCCGTACGGCCGGGAGCTCCGACGCGCTCGAGCCTGTTGCGGACATCGTCTTCCGGCAGCTTGAAGACCTGACCGGGCGAGCACGGCGCCAACGCGACCTCGCGCAGGGTCAACGACTTTTCGCCCGGTCGGAAATTGTCCCAGAATTCGGAGATGCAATAGGCGAACAGCGCATCCGATATTTCCGGCTTCGGTTCGCGCCTGAACGAGTAGACGCTTTCCCAGCGCTCGCCGTCGACCTTTCGCTCTCCTACGGGCTGCAGCAGCGCGAGCTGGACCAACGGACCATCGAGAGAATCCTCGATGCCGACAGCGGCCGACTTCGTCGGGCGATACGTGTGCAGGAAGACGTCCAAGTGCTGGGAGAGGGTGATCGCCGAGTGCGAGTGGCCGAGCTTGACCGATTCCCTCGCGAACGCGCCGAGCGCTTCCGAGCGCGTGAGTTCGGGATAGGGCCAGTGGTTCAGCAGGAAGCGCCATGCGAACAGGCCGCCCTTCCGGCGTGAGGAAAGCTTCCAGTGGAGAAGCCACAGAGTGCGGATATCTTCGAGGTACGGATCGAATCCCCTCGGGCCGAAGATCGCGTGCGCGAAGTCGGTCAGACGAAGATCCCCATTTTTCGGCTCCGCCAGGCCTGTCGCCTCGACCCAGAACCGGAGCGACCGAACCATGTTCTTGCCGATACCGAGATCGACCATGGCGGCCTGCTCGTCGGCGAACGCCGCCGGATCGGCCTTGATCGCCCTATAAGCCTTCGGAAGCCACGCGTAACGGCAGGCGAAGGTCTCGTGTCCGGAGAACCGCAGCACCTCGTTCGGGCTCGAGATCAACGCGCCTTCAATCATCCTCAAACTCCCCGCATCGATCCGGCGACTCCGCGGACGGCCGCGACGATTTCGGCGGCGGCGCGATCGACTTCGTCCTGGGTAGTGTACTTCCCGAGTCCGATCCGGATCGCGCCTTCCTGCATGTTTTCCGACAGGCCCATGGCCCTTAGCACGTGAGACGGCGTCTGCGCTCCCGACGAGCAGGCGGCGCCGGTCGAGACCGCCACCTTGTTGCGCAGCCTGGCGATGACCGCGTCGTTGGGTATCCCCGGCGCAGAGAGATGAAGGTTGTGCGCCAGCCTGTTGCCACGGTTTCCGTTCACCACGATGTCGGGAAGGCCGCGTAGGAGGTGGGTTTCCAGGCGATCGCGGCACGCTCTGATACGCCTCTCGTCGCCGGCACCCTCCACCCTCATCAGACGGCAAGCCTCTCCAAAACCCGCGATCCCGGGGACGTTCAACGTGCCGTCATGCCCCAGGACATGCTCCGTGATTTCGGAATGTACCGCGTCGCTGCTGACGGCAAGGGCTCCGACCCCTTTCGGGCCGTAGATCTTGTGGGAGCTGAATGCGAGATAGTCCAGATCCCAATCCAGCACTCTCAGGTCCGCGCGTCCGACCGCCTGGGTGCCGTCCACCAGCACCTTCGCACCGGCCAGATGAACGTCGCGCGCGATCTGCTCGACCGGATAGATCGTCCCTACTTCGTTGTTCGCCCCCATGACGCAGACGAGATCGACGTTCTCCGATAACGCGGCCTGAAGACTTTCCGCACGAAGGTTGGCCTCGGCGTCGACTTCGATCCAAATGACTTCGGCAAGCCCGGAGCGGACCCCGATTCTGATGGCATCGAGCACCGCCTGATGCTCCACCGTCGTCGCCGCTATCCGCAACACCCGATTGCGGCGCGTCGCGATAGCGTGACCGACGGCGAGCCGAATGGATTCGGTCGATCCGGAGGTGAATCTGACACCGGCGGCGTCGGAACCGATCAGGCCGGCGACTTCCGCGGTCGCCCGCTCCACGAGCTCCAGCGCCGCCTCGCCATGCGTATGGTCGACGCTGTTCGCATTGCCGAAGACGTTGACCATCGCATCGAGTACGACGTCCGCGACCCTCGGATCGACCGGGGTGGTGGCATGGTGGTCCATATATATTGGACGCGCCGAAGCGACCCGGTCGTCCCGGGCCGGCCGCCCTCTTTCGGCCAGCTCGACCCTGTTCATAGGTCGAACCCGAACGGGACCGCCGCGATGTCGGCGCAGTCTCTCATGGCCCGGGATCCGCGAGCGTCCCGAAACGCGGCCTGCAGATCGGAGAACGAAAACTGCCGAGGAAATCCCGGCGCACCCCCACGCTTCATTATTTCACCGCCCCCGCCTTCCGTCGCACCAACCATTCGGCGGCAGCCTTTTCCAAGACTTCGGAGGCTGTGGTCCCCTCCTGAATTGCGGCATGCTTCAGTCCCTTGATCGTTTCCGCCTCAAGCGTCGCCAAAAATTTGCGCAGGTCGTTGCCCTCGACCGGTTTGCGCCCAGGCTTGCCTCTCCGAACGGATTTCCCCTTTTCTTCCATGCCGTAGTCCGCCCTGAGCCCGATCGAATCCGTCCCATACGTTGTAGTTACCAGCAAGCACAATCGCGCGACGGCCGGCCTTTTCCCCGAAATCCGACCACTGCCCTTCTCGACCACCCCCTCGAAAGGCCGTCAGATTCGCAGGCAGATGCAATAGGTTAGAATGAGTCGGATATCTATTCTATTTATGCCATTCAGATATATAGATGTGGACAATCGATCCGGTGACTGGGTGCCCGACCTATCATCGCCGAACGCGTGGCAGTCAGAGCGTTTTCCGGAACGTCAGCTTATTCCATACCACCCCTTCCCGGGCGAATATGTCGCCGTCGACGACGTCGTCGACGGGCAGGATGCCATGTTCGGCGAATGTCGCGCCGAGCAGATCGACATCCGTATCGTGGAAGCCCCGTTCCGGCTCGCTCCCGCCGGATCGTATCGTCAGATTGACGATCCCGCCCTGCGCGGTCAGGCGGGCGACCGTCGCGGCGGATTCGGCCTGTAGCGTCTCGGGAACGTGCATCCATACCGCGCTGAGCAGCACGAGATCGTATGTCGCGCCGAGGCTTGCGACCTTTGCCAGTTTGGGCAGACCGTCCTGCATCCATCGGATGCGAAGACTGCGGTGGAGCCGCCTGGCTCCGACGAGCATGGCGGCGGAAGGATCGACGGCCGTGACTAGCCACCCGTGCCGCGCGAGCCAGGCCGCATCGCGCCCGGACCCGCAACCGATGTCGAGAGCGCTGCCCGTCACGCCGTCGATCAGCCCGAGCAGGTCCGCATGGACGTCTTCGAAACCGACCTGCTCGTATTTCCGCAGCAGGATTTCCGAGCGCTCCTCGTAGTAGCGGTCGGTTGCGGCGGTGAGGGCGGCGGTTTCAGGTGGACACATGGCAGGCCGGTCCGACTTTTGAAGTCAGCGTCATTACGACCGCCGCGACGCTCAGGAGGAAAGACAATACCAGCAGAAACGAGAACATGATGATCATCGTGTACTTACCGGCGTTTCGCGGCCGGCCCTGATATTCGGTGATCCGGCCGAGCAGAGGCTCCATGACGCCGCTTCTAAGTCGCCACAGCACGAACACGAAGCACAGGTTTGCGCAACCCGCGAGCAGAAAGAGCGCCGCTTGCAGGAAGCGGTCGTCGATCTTGCCGGCGCCGAACCACAAGCCTCCGGTCAGCGTGGAGACGATAACCGGGATCTGCCACAGGAAGCCGTTCAGGGAGCGGAACTCTTGGCAGTCCTGCTCGAAGATCACCTTTTTGCGCTGAAAGTCTCGTTCTGCAGCGGCTTCCACTGCATCGTTCGTATCGGTCATTGAGGGCTCCGGCGAATCATCGCTCCGTGGCGGAGAGCCCGTCTATTCTAACCGATCCGCACTCCATCCGGCCAAAGTTTTGCCCGGACGGCACGGAGCGCGGCTCGGGTTCTCGCCACGACGGACTATCGGCCTCCGCAAGACGATCCGCAGCGCGTGCGCCGCTCTGATCTCTTGTCGCCTACTCCGCGGCCTCTCCGGCGGAGCGGCCGTCGGGCGGCCCGCGCCACGCTCATCCGATCGCGTCCTATCTCGTATGCATGACCGCCCTGAGACCTACGCTGCTCTGTGCGGCGGCTCGTGACCGTCTCTCGTTGTGGAGTACGGCGAGCGCCCGTTCGATTACGTCGTTGCCGCCGACCCGCTCGACGTGCAGCGCGCGTTCCGTCACGACGTAGGTCGGGAACAGATCCATCCAGGCGGCGGTCACGTCGACGGGAAAGAATCCGTATTTTTCGCCTTCCATCTTGAACGAGTGGCCCTGAATATAAAGCCGTACTTCCCGGTCCATCGATATGCGGCGGCACTCGGTTTTGAAACGATGTCGCCAGCCGTGGTTGGGAGCAACGGAGCCAATCTCTATTTTGGCGATCTTCCGTGCCCATTCGGCCAAGCCCTCGGCACGGGTCTTGTGCACGACGAGAGGCTCGTCCTTCAGCTTTTCGGTGTCGAAGAACAGGGGCGATCCCTCGCGCTCCCGCACGAACTCGAGGAAGCCCTGGGTTATGAGGTGACGGTGGATCGGAACGATGCGAGGCCGTCCGTTCTTGCTCTGCTGGATGTCGATGGCCCAAACGCCGGCTTCGAACAGGATGTGCTTCGACTCAAGCCGGGTCATCTCGGCTACTCTCGCGCCGGTATAGGCGAGCAGCCACGGCACCCACCGGCGCGTGTTCGCGACGTCTCGCGAGACCTCTTCGTGGGGACCGAGACTGGCCTTCAGAATCGCGTAGATCTCGCCGTCGCGGAGATCCTTCTCGCGTTTCCGCGGCAGCGGCTTTCCTTCGGGGACGATCGCGTCGCACGGATTGACGCGGATGAGGCCCTGCTTGCGGGCGGAGTTGAAGATCGTCTTGATGGCGGCGAAATATCCGTCCTTGATCCGCAGATCGCTCAGTCCCCGCGCGACCTTCAGGTGCTCCAGCCATCTGCGC
This sequence comes from Bradyrhizobium sp. CCH5-F6, assembly GCF_001556045.1. GTDB lineage: Bacteria > Pseudomonadota > Alphaproteobacteria > Rhizobiales > Xanthobacteraceae > Bradyrhizobium. The sequence continues at coordinate 50,234 of NZ_LSIC01000199.1, read as the reverse complement.
AGTTGGTCCACGGTCACCTCGGAGACCTCGTTGTGTCCGGCGAAGGCGATGAATTGGTCGACGCACGCTTTGAAGGCGGCGTGGGTATCGGGTTTCGCGTCGGGCGTCCGCCGGGTCCAGGCGGCGCACAGGCCCGACAGCGTGGTGTTCTCGGGATCCGGCCAATCGGGATAGAGGTCCGCATCCGGATCGGGGCGCAGATCGCCGCCGGCTTTCCTGATCGCGACCCGGCAGGCGTGCTTGGCGGCGGCTTGCGCGGCGGCGATCAGAAGCCATCGGACGCCGTAGCTCACGGTCAGGCCGCGTGCGGCCAGCACCGCATCGACGTGATCGCCGTGAAGAAATTCGAGCCGGTCGTCGTCGAAAGCGGGGGACGTGAACTCCCTTTCGATCTCGCCGTCGATCTCCTGCATGACGCGCAACGTATGGCTCGCATCCTCTCGCGAGTTCGCCTCGCCGGGCGGATAGATCTTGAGCCAGCGGCGATGGATCTCGCCGGCTAGAGCCTGGATTTCGATCCGCGAGAGTTCGGCCGATAGGCCGCTTCGCAGTGCCGCCCATTTGGCCTCGACGGCGCGATCGTGCTTGTCCCAGGCGGCCTTGGCAAGCCCCTCGTTTCGGCCGAGGCGCTTCTTTTCCTCGCGCTTGTCGTGCTTCGGACCGTTGGCAACGGAATTCGCGTCCAATTCGCGCAGCGCCCGCCGCACGTCGTCGGGAATCCGGCGACGATAGTGGTAGACGCCCGCCTTGTCTCGGATCGGTCCCCGCTCTGTCTGTTCTTTCTTCTTCGGCACGACGACGCTCCGAGGACCGGCGATGGATGACGGCCGAGCATTATCGTCCGATACCGTGAACTATTCGCTAAGCTCGCGAGGGTCCGAAGGGGCGGGCGGTTCGATGACCGGATCGCGCGTGAACGCACGGTTTCGATGCCTCTTCGCCGCGGCAGGTGCGCTGCGGTGGCATGATCCGTGTCCCAACGCTTGTCGCCAAGCCGGTTATCCGCCGACGATGTCGGACAGCCGGTTACGAACTTGCCAAAGTTTGCGGCGTCGTGGGACTAGGCTTCCGATGGAAAGGAAATGAGGAAATCTCTTCGCCTGGAAATGGGATCGGCCAGCAACATCGTAGGCGTGTCGGCGACGGTCGTGTCAAGTTGAATCGATAATTCCTGTTCGGAGTTGTTGACCGTCGAATCCCATTCGAGCTCGGCTCCGAAGCCCGCTCCGTTTTGCAGCAAGCGGAATTCCGCCTGTTTCGCGATCATCCCCGAGTAACGGCTTCGTTCGACGATGCGCAGCGTAGCCCCGGTCACCAAGCTCGCATCGGATGGATGCACCGCGACTTTCACCGGGGCGGCCTTGTAGTGGCCCGCTCGCGACCCCAGAAAATGGAAGATCCAATCGAGTCGAATGGTAGTGCCGTCTGTCCACGCCCCGGTCCCCCCCGAAACGAGTATTGCCGATCGCTCCCTCGTGATCAGATCGTCTGAACCCATTGTCGACTCCTGTAGGCGGGTCGCTAGGCCGAATCCTCTGCGTACGACGTGCATGCCGGCATCGCCGCAGCGATCCGGCGGGCAAACGCCGTGTCCCCAGCGGTTGCTCTCTTCATATCAATCGTAGCCGCCAAACATGAAAAGCAGCAGATTTTCATCCAGAAGGTTGACGAGCGCATGAAACTGCCCCGGCTTGACCAGTGACAGGTCGCCCGGCTTCATGATCCGAAGCTCGACCGCGCGGTCGCGTGAAGGGAATTTCTCCCAATCGCCCATCACCATGAGTCCACGTCCCTCCATCAGCAGGAAGACTTCCTGATTGTCGCGGTGCCGATGCATTCCGATGATTGCAGCGCGCTTCAGGATGTGGAGATCCATGTAGTCGACGGCAAAAAAGTCCTCGCGGGCCTTTTTGGAGGGCTTTTGACGATCGGCATCGAATTGCCAATCTCTCAGCACGCGGCCAAGTTCAGGTGTCCACGCTGCCCCTAGTTCTCCGCGCCGCTGGCTCTCATGACCGAAATAGTTCGAATAGAGATTGCGGTATTCGAGCCCACCGACGCCGCCATGAGGGTTCTGGCTGTCGCCAATCGAGAAGTAACTGCCCCACCCACGGACAGCCATCGAGAACTCGTAGACGTAGTTGCGGCCGTTCGCGTTGTCCCATTTCGTCTCGCCGGCGTCCGTCCAGGCAAGCTCGAGCCGCAGGGGGCGGATCGGATGCATCGTATGGTTGGGCATACGGGCCATCATGTCGATGCCTTGCCCGGCGGCCCGAGCGTTCGCGCGGGCATCGTCGAACGGGGCGCCGACGAAGTCGCTGAGCTGGCCGCGGACCAGACCGGGCCTGGCCAGGATGGCGCGCCGGGCGACGGCATCCCTGCCCCGAGGTCCCAGTTGCGCCGCCAGATCTTCGCGAGGATAGGCCCAAAGCTCCAGCTCGTAGCGGGCGGTATCTTCGTTGTAGGGAACGACCAGATAATTTGACCCGGTTTCGTCCTGCCCGACCTTGAGATAGAGCCGAATGGAATCGCCCGGAAAGACGCCATCCGGCCCCACAAGCGGCGATCGCGGAACGTACGAGATGCGAAGAAAACTTCCGATCCAATCGCCAGCACGCGCGAAGCCGCGGGTAATCTCCGTACCCGTCAATACGAAGTCGTAGAGGTTCTGCTTCCGGAAATCTTCTTTCGCGTCCTGCCGACGCGGATCTTTCTGATCCCGATCGTCGCCCGAAGGTCCGAGAAGGGCAAGACTTTCTAGGCCGAACAGATGCTGGAGCGTTTCCGGAAGATAATGCTCACGATCGGCTTGGGGATTTACGGCCTCAAGCACCTTGACGAGCTTCCAGATGGGATTGTTCTGGTCGTAGTTCGGGCGAGTATTTGGCGGAAACGTTCTTACGTTTGCGATCTCCGCGTCGACAATGGACATGGTCGGCGAACTCCCGACTTGATTATGTGCTGTGATATAAGAAGGCGACGAACCGCAGCGGCTCGTCGTAAGGATTTTCGATTCCGTGGATACCGCCGCTCTTCGTGTAGATCACGCTTCCCGGACCGACGTCCAATTTCTTGCATGGCTTGGGATCGAGACCGTAGATGATCTTTCGCTCTACCACCGGGATGGTCTCGTCCCGGGCGAGCGCCGGATCGTCTTTTGCCCCCATGTAGGCAATCCCGCGGCCCTCGAACACATAGTAGAGCTCCTCGCTCCCGATGTGCTGATGCGTCCCTTCGATCGTATGCGGAGGGATGGTCACTTCATGGAAGAAGACGACGGTGCCGCCGAATTCCTGCTGAAGCACCCATCTCATTTCGATGACATTCGCGTCGTTTGCGTCCGGATTGCCCGCCTCCATCATCCCGTTGCGATAGCGAACGGGTGGAATGTCGCGAACTTTCCTGACGAACCAGCCGCGTTGGAAGTCGACGCCGTATCCGTCCTGGCGGACCGTGTTTTGGTCGCTGCTGGGATCTTGAGTGTTGGGTACCTGAACGTTCCGTTGATAGTAATTGTCCCAAGCCGCGTCGGCGTCCGAAATGGTGACCCGCGACGGATAAGAAACATCGTTCTCCCGAAACGCCAGATCGATCCGCCTGAGCGCGTCGAGATCGGAGAGGGCGGCCGCGAATGCGGGAACCTTTGTGATCGGACCGCGATAGCCCATCATGTCCAGGATTTGATAGTCGTGATGCTTGCCGGCAGGCGCATCGAGCGTTTCCCACAGCTCGACCTGGAAGGCGTGGATCCACGGGCAGAAGTGCATCCGCACCTGGGCATCGACCCGGCGCCCATCGACTGTCGTGAGGCCGACGTTGGCCATGATGTCTGGCCCCATGAAACGGCCCCGCTCGCGGACGACTTCCGCCAGGCGACCTCCGCGCGCCTCGATCCGCAGGAAATTGCAGATCTGCAGTCCGTCGATGAACACGAAGCCCTTGAGCACGTTGCTGTCGGACTTTCCGCGCACCTCCTGCACGACGTAGCGATAGCGACTGCTGCGCGTCGCATTCAGATATTGAGCGTGATAGACCCGATCGGGGAAGAATACGACTTCGAATATGGAAGTGCGGGGATCGGCGGCGATGTCGTTGAATCTCGGGTCCATCCGATCCTCAAATCGTCATCAAGTGGGAAGCAACGCGGAATGCGTTCGCCTGAATCGTCAAAGTCGGATTGGCACCACCGGACGTGGGCATGAACGAGCCGTCGGTGACGTACAGATTGTCGGCATCCCAGACCCGGCAGTTGGGATCCAGCACGCCGAGTTCGCGGCTCGGAGCGAACCGCGCGCCGCCGAGGATGTGGTTGGCGATACGGACTGCGTTGCCGTAGACCGAGCCCCACCCCAATTCGGTGTACTCTGGCACGCCCCTGAGCATGATCTGTCTACACACCTCGGCGAACGAACTCATCACTTGTTCGTCGTGCGGGTGGAAGTTCTTGATGACGTGCCCGCACTTTCGGTTCCATTTGTCGCGAACGTCCGGGTGAAGCTCGATTCTGTTCTCGAAGCGGGGCACTTGGTTGGCCATGAATGCTGCGGAGAGGCGCGCCCCGAACGCTCCGTTGAGCCACTGCAGCGCGGCCTCCGACGTATGGTCTTGGGCGCCCATGAAGCCGCCCCAAAAGAAATCGAGATCGGTATCGCCCTCGGTGCGGGCCATTGTGATAGGCAAGCATTGGTCGGACGTGTTGTTGTAGATGGCGCCTCCTGCCCACAATCCGTGCTCGTTCAGAAAGTCCTCGGACGCGCAGGCATCGGTGGCGTAGTCGCTGTCGAGCGAGATCGACTTGTCGAAGCGCTGCCCTTTGATCTGCACCTCGGCTCCGCCGAATGCATGCGTCAGGAAGAACCGCCCCAGCAGGCCGCCGTCTTCTTGATAACGCACGAGAGACGCGAAATTGCTCCGGTCTTCTTCGGCCGAGAGCATCAAAAGGCGGACGGACTCGATCGCCGAGCAAGCGACGACCACGATTCTGCCGCTGACGCTGCGACGATTGCCGCTCGGATCGCGGTAGTGGACCTTCGAGATGGTGCGGCCGTCGGCCTCCAGGTGGGTCGCGACGCAGTTCGCGCGGAGTTCTAGATCGTGACGATCGCGTATCGTGGGCCGGAGCAATGAAACCCAGGTATTCGACTTATACCCGAGCGGATCGCCGTACCGATTGACGTAGCCGACCTTCGGATCGCCCGCCGTCCGACCGCTCGGTTCGTGATTCTCCGTGATGACTGCGAGCGGCGTGCGATAGGTCTGAAGGCCAAGTCGCTCCATACCCAATCGCGCGAATTCGCTGATCGGATTGGGCGGCCGGGGCGTCTGGTAGCTGTCTCTGGAGAAGCGTTTGGCTTGCCCGGCCACCGTGCCGTTTATGCCGACGAGGTGCTCGGCCTTTACGTAGTAGGGCTCGAGGGCATCGTAATCGAATGGCCAGTCGATCACGTGCTTCAATGCGTCCTTGCCCGGATCGCCGCGGAGCGCCCGTCCCTCGTTCGCGGTCTTGAGCTTGAAGTCTCGTTCGGCGAAACGGAGAGAAACCGCGCCATATAGCTGCGTGCCGCCGCCTACGACCTGAGCCGTATAGCCCTCGATCGTGATCTTGGAACCGTCTTGCGGGCGGTCGACGTTCGTGAAGACGTGAGGTTCGTCGTTGAGATCCGGTTCGACGTGACTGGTGAAGAAACTGGCGCCGGTGTTGACCATGCCCGGGGTGGTGATGATCCGTTCGGGGCCGGCGTTGAACATCTCGTCGCGCTTGAAATCGCTGAGCCTGCCCGGACCGCGTTCGTCCTGAGTGCGCAGAAGCGGTCCCTTTTCGAGCACCAGCACCGACCTGTTCGCCCTCGCGAGTTCGTAGGCGATTGGCGCTCCGCCGGCCCCGCTGCCTATTACCACTACGTCGAACCGGTCGCGCAACTCGGCCATGTCTAGCCTCGATACTCGTTGCTGCTGCCCAAGGGTGGCTCGAGTGCACGGGCCCAATTGAACGCAGATACGTTCTTGTCGGCGCTGGTGCGGAAGGTCTCGCCCAAAAACGCCCAGCCGAGCCCTCCCGGGTTCCCGCCGTATTTCGGATGTGAGAAGGCCCCCGTCCAGGTATGCCGACGAAGGATATAGAGAAAATAGCCGGGGTTGTCGTAGGCCTTGAGATCCCAGCCGTCCCGTACCAGATCCTGCGAGTTGCTCTTCATGTCGTCGAAAAGCGTCTTGTAGCTCGGATCGTTGACCTCGACGGGCTCGAGGCGAGGGAAACGTAGCCGAAGCACTCGATCGATCATCGGCAGGCATGTTTTGTATGAGGACAGATGGTGGCGCTCCTCGCGCGCCAGAATGTTGTCGATGTAGTTGGCGACGCCGACAGGAATGTCCATTCGGAAGAAGTGCGCAACGTTGCCGTCGTTCAGCCCGCGCTCGATGAGATTGCGCGTCTCGCGGCCTTGGAACGGCAGAAGCGCAGATGTCATGCGGCCGATCAGCGCCAATTCCCAACGTTCGAGGTTTATGGGCTCGTTGTAGGACCACGTCCAAAAGCACGACCACGTCTCGTTTTGGGCTGTGGTCAGGACCTGGGGGTTGATCGGATCGAGCTGCGCCTTGTCGTCGACGATGAACCGGTAACGGTAGCGACGGCCCTTCGGCACGCGCACCGTCAGGGAGAGATAGTCGCTGTCGCCGACCGGCCTCAGGGCCGTCGGGGCGTGAAGCCCGAGACAAGGAGTCAGAAGGCGAACCGAAGCGTCTTTCCCCCGATATACGAACGTTACGTGGTTGTGCTCGGACGCACCTGCCCCGCCGCTGTCGTCGGCGTCGACGATGGGGAACCGCCAAGATTCGCTGATTCTGGCTCTGGGGAGTCCTGCGTCCAAGCCGAAGAAACTGTGCCGATCGTCGGTGTTGTCTCGCGCCAAGTATTTGGCACAGTGGTTGAGAACCCAGTCGGACTCTTTGTCGACGACGGTGGCGAGCATGATCTCATCTCCGTCGCAAACAATCACACATCGTTGGGTTCTCGTCTAGGTAGCAAATTTGTGGCAGAGTTCATCGTTCCCGATAAGTGGAGGGCGATATGCCGGCGAGTCAGATGCACATCGGTCCGAACACACCGATGGGTTCCACTTTGGTCGGGGGAGGCTGCGCGTTCAGAATATGGGCGCCCCGCGCTCGCGAGGTGTACGTGCTCGGAGATTTCAACGACTGGCGGAAATCGGACGCATCCTTGCTCCAAGAACGTCAGGGCCACTGGAGCGGGTTCTTTCCCGACGCGCGCGAGGGTCAAACCTACAAATACTGGGTGGTAGGGCGTGGCTCGTCCGGCTTCAAGCGCGATCCTTATGCGCGCGAGCTCGAGGGCGTGTTTTGGAATTGTGTGATCTGCGATCCGCAGGCTTACCCGTGGCATGACGCCGGATTTAGGCCGCCGGCATTCGAAGAGCTCATCATCTATCAGTTTCACGTTGGGACATACTACGCTACCGACGATCGCGGTGCTGATCGCCGATCCAGCCATGGTGCCCGTTTTTTGGACGTGCTCGACCGGGTGGAGTATCTCGCAGAGCTCGGCGTCACGGCGGTCCAGCCGCTGCCGATCGTGGAATTCCAGACTAGGTTCAGCCAAGGTTACAACGGCACGGACTACTTCTCTCCGGAATTCCTCTACAGCGTCGACGACGGCGATTTGGACCGTTATCTGGGGACGGCGAACAGGTTGCTGGCGGCCCGCGGGAAGCAGCCACTCGCGCGGGAGAGCCTCAAGGGCGGAGCCAACCAGCTTCGCGTGCTCATCGACGTGCTCCACGTCTACGGCATCGCGGTGATCCTGGACGTGGTTTACAACCATGCCGGCGGCGAATTCGGGGACGAGAGCCTGTTTTTCGTCGACCGGCTTGCCTATGGCGACAACAACAACAGTCTCTACTTCACCGACCGAGGATGGGCGGGGGGTCTGGTCTTCGCCTATTGGAATGACGCCGTCAGGCAGTTCCTGATCGATAATGCCAAGTTCTTCCTGGAGGAATTCCATGTCGACGGTTTTCGCTACGACGAGGTGAGCGTCATCGATCGGTTCGGCGGCTGGGCATTCTGCCAAGCGTTGACCCAGACCCTGAAGTTCGCGAAACCGTCCGCGATCCAGATCGCCGAGTTCTGGAACCCGAGCAAGGAATTCGCGGTGAAATCCGTCGGAGACGGCGGAGCGGGTTTCGATCTCGTTTGGGACGACCGGATGCGCGACGCCGTGCGAGGTGCGCTCGCGCAAGCCACTGCCGGGCGGGACGCACCGTTCTCTTGGTCGGATGTCGCGAGAGCACTCGAGTCGGCTCCGGGCTTCGATCAGCCGTGGCGCGCGGTGGCGATGCTTGAGAACCACGATGTCCTTTTGGCTTCCCACTCCGGAGGAGACAAAAAACCTCGGATCGCGGCCGCGGCGGATCCCAGCAATTCCCGCTCTTGGTACGCGCGCAGTCGTGCTCGGGTGGCCGCAGGTTTGCTCATGACGGGCCTGGGTATTCCGATGCTCTTCATGGGGCAGGAGTTTCTCGAGGACAAATATTGGAGCGACTCCACGGAGCAAGCCGACCTGCTGATCTGGTGGAACGGCCTCGCTGCGGACCGGACCATGGCAGACTACCTACGTTTCATGCGTGAACTGATAGCCCGGCGCCGAAACGAGGTCGCCCTTCGGCGGGGCCGGATGAACGTCTACCACCGGTCGGACGCCAACCGAGTGCTCGCGTTCCATCGCTGGATCGATGGTTCGGGGGAGGACGTCGTGGTGGTCGCATCCCTGAGCGAGGTGACCTACTATGGCTATCGATTGGGGTTTCCGCGCGCCGGGCGTTGGATCGAGGTCTTCAATTCCGATGTCTATGATGGCTGGGTCAATCCGGCGACGGCTGGTAACGGGGGTAGCGTCGAGGCGAACGGAGGCGGCATGCATGGTCTGCCCGCCAGCGCCGGAATTGTCGTACCTGCGAACGGCGTGTTGATCTTCAGATATTCGGCGTGAGCGGAGAACATCGAAGACCGGAAGCGCAATCCCCACGTTTGCGGAACGTGATCACGGCCTGACCGGCGTCGAAGTTCGGCCGTCAGCAGGCCATGAACGCGAAGGCCCTTGCGTATCGACATCCTTGCGACTGCAGGTAGAGTGTGGCACAATTAGCCTTTCGATTGGAGGACAATTGCGATGTTCGTCCGTCGTATATTCATGTTGTTGTCGTTTGCGGTCTGTCTGGCAATCGGAGCGGCCTCGGCCGAGGACGGAAAAAGCCAACGATCCCCCGAAACGGACCTGGCGTTTCTTGTTCAGAAGTTCAGCCGGCCGGCATCGCCGCTGATTCAGCGGGCCTCGAGCGCCTGCGGAGGGCCGATCGACAATCCTTGCACTCTCTACAGTAAGCCGGAATGCCGACGTCGGTATGTGGGCGGCCCTTCGGACAACACCTGCACCCCCTGCCGAAGCTGCGGCAACGGGTGTGGCAACAATAGCTGCTAGAGGTTCGGCTGCCGCCGAAAGGCGACGAAATTGGCGATGAACGGCTTCTTCTCCCTTCGGGCGGCTGGCGTCGCCTGCGGATTGCTTTGTTGCATCGTCGTGCCAACGTCCGCGGCTGCGGAAGGCATGCGCGAAGCGGCATCGATGCCAGACGCCTCCTCTGCATCGAACGTCGTCCGCATTCCGTTGCGCACCGACCGATGGTGCCCTGCGTCGCCGCTCCGGCCTTACGGGAAGGACGAGCTGGCGTCGAAGGACATGAAGGGGCGGCCCGCGAACCCTTCCTGGATCGTCGACACGCCCGTTCTTTCCGTGAGGATCGAGGCTCCGTCGCGCGATTGCGACGACGCGTGCTCGGCTCGCATCGGTTTGGCGCTGGCCGACAGCGTGAATCTTTGGCGACATCTGTGCCTACGCTGCAAGCCCGGGTTCCTCGCGTTCGTTCTCGTCGGCGACTTCGTCTACGTCGACGAAAAGATCTTCCCCGCCATCTTCTCGAACGATGGCACCGTCTTCGAACGCATCCTGCGGGCCGAACGCATCATGCTCGGTCTGGACGCGGTGCCGAGTTCGGACGGCAACGCCATCGACTCCTACGTGCGGATTTCGCGAGCGGCCGCGCTCGCGAGCGATATCTGCTCGGCGAACCTGTCGGCGCTTTCGTCGATGTGGCCCGGCAAATTGCAGAACGCGTTGTGCGCGCGCGATCCCGGCGGCGAGGCGAGCAGGTTTGTCCGCCTGACGGTGTCCTTCGGCGACAATCCTTGCGGAAAGGACTATCTGGCCTGCGGAGATCCCGCCAAGCGGATCGACTTCGACATTGCGGACACCCTGTACGCCGTCGGCACCGGTGCTTCGGCCTCGAACCTGCTCGGCAATCCGAAATCGGGGCCGGCGGTCGACCTCGATGCGGTAATGTTGCATGAAATGGGTCACTTCCTCGGGCTGGGCCATCTTCAGATGAAGAACCAGCCGGCGGGGTTCTTTCCGGCGGCCATGCTGGATGCATATCGACGCGATTTCTGCATATCGATCGCGGAGACCATGATGCTGAACAGCATGACGGAAGAGGGATGGAAATACCGCGCGACGGCCTGCAGTGGGCTGCGCAGGCCGCGGAGCGCAAGATGATCGATCAGAAGTACATCGACCGCCTTTCTCTTCTTTTCGTCTGCGTCGTGGCGGGGCTCGGGGCCGCCACCTTCGTGCTGGCCAACTCCTTCGGCCCGATCGCCCTTCCCGACAAGAACGTTGCGGACGCGCCGGTACGCCAGCTCACGCTGGTCACCGAGATGGTCAAGCTGGTCGTGACCTTGGCGACGGGACTGATCGGCGGCAACATATGGCTCTTCACGCGCCCCCTCACGGACGAAGCCGAGTTGAAGAAGCGCGTATTGTGGGGAGGGCTCGCCTTCCTGTCTCTGTGCTCATCGCTGTATTTCGGCTTCGTGGCGCTCGACGGCGCGCTGAATCTGCTGTCGGCGGCCGGCGGCTTCGACGCGCGTGCCAACTTGGTGTGGTGGCCGCAAACCCTTCAATATTATTCGTTCGTGCTGGGAGCCCTTCTTCTCGGAATCGCATGTCTGAGGTCCATCAATGCCATCATCGACAAGGAAAAGGTCTAGCGTCATCGGTCGGAGCATCCTGGTTCTGATCTCCCTATTCGTCTTCGGGACGCCGGGGATTGCCGAGCCGGATCGATCCTGCGCCGTCGGCGCCCTCGCCGCGGCGCGAAAGGTCCGCGCCGAATTCGAGCGCGGCCATGGCGTTCGCGTGGACGGGACGATCTTCGAGGACGTCGCCAAGGAGATCGCGTCGGAGACCTGCTCCCAAGTCTCCGCCGCCGGATCAAAGGCGCGGGTCGCCGTGGCAAGTTCGGACGCGACCCGGCGGTATCTCGAAAACGCGCTCGCAAGTGGCCGGTCGACCGCCACGCAAGCGCTTGTCGCCGACGCCTTGGGCAGCCGAAAGGGACTGGGGCGAATGGATCGGCGGAGTTTCGGCATCCTGAAGGTCGAATGTGCCGACTATCCTGCCGGCATGGTTTCGATCGGCGACGCGGAGATCGCGCAGTGCGGGCGCAGGATCCTGCTTCCCAGCGGCGATAGCCAGGTGTCCGTCTCCAACAAGGGAGCGCGCGTGTGCGCGGGGCAGGTAACCCTCGCGGTCCAGCAGGAGAAGAGCTGCGCATGCGGTCAGGCCACCGCGGCGCCGGCGGGCGCCCCGGCATTCCAACCGATCACCTGCAGCTAGACCGTCACGCGCCTCGGGCGCGCGGAGTCGGAGCAGCTAGGAAGCGGCGGCCCGTGCCCGTTCCGCGGCTTCGCGTCGACGCTCCCGACGTTCGCGCCGGCGCTTGGCCCGTTCCGCGGGCTGCGGAAGCGGGGGTATCGCGCCACCTGATGGTTCGACGGCAGCCACTTCGATTTGCTCGTCGATGGGTGGGCGTGCCTCCATGGATTCCAGCACCGCGCGGCCCTCGCCGGTGATCTTCCAGCCGCCGCGCTCGCGCGCGACGAGACCTTGCGAGAAGATGTCGAGGTCCGGCACGCGCGCGGCCAGCCGTCTCGTGCGATCGGCCCAGTCACGGCCGCTCGTGGCCAAAAGCGCCATGTCGCGTTTGAGGTCATCCATGACTGCGAAGCCGTCGGGATAGCTCACCAGGATCTTCAACACCGTGACCTGAAAATTCACGCCCGCCCCTCGCCCGGTCAGCGCCACATGGTTGCCGCCTGCGAGAGGGCATCGCGACGGATCTGCTTCAATCCCTCGGGCGGCGTCTCGCCCCTGTTGGCGGCTTCGAGGATCTTTGGTGGCCACATGGGTACGCGCTCCCGTCTCGGAGCGCGATACGCTCGCGCAGATCTCGTCGAGTATCGTGCGCAAAAGCGCCGTCGTGGTCCGATCTGACATGGGAGCGCCCCTCTGGGCTCCATCCTAGCAGGTTTTGGGATCCTGGGATTCAAGAATGTTAACATCGCCGATGGAACGCGACATTCGACCCGAGATCCGATTCGCGCGCCGACCTGGAGGACCCTCGCATGACGACGACATCCGACCCGCCGGCGCCGCGGCCTGAGAGCAACATGGCGCAGATCGTGTCCGCGGTCGTGGCGATCGTGGCGCTCGCCGGCATCTACGTTCAGGTTCATCTGACGCGGGTCAACGCGTTACGCGCGAGCGCGCGTCAAGTCTATCTCGCCTATAGCCAGGCTACGCTTCAATATCCGCGACTGGCGCGGCCGAACTATCTCCGCCTGAAGACCGATCCGGATCCGACGGAACTCGTTCGCTATCAGATCTACGTTGCGAACATGCTCACGGCCTACGACGAGATATTCCAGATCATCGACGACAAGGAATGGGTCGCTTCCTTCGAATACGACATCCAGGACCACCTGCCCTATCTTTGCGAGCAGAACGACAAGAAGTACTTCGCCACCTTCACCGAGAAAACGCGAAAACTCGTCGTCGCGCAGAAGAAGGCGCACTGCTCGGACCTGGCGCCCATCCTGAAGGACGCACCCAACTATCAGTGACGGGCGGAGCCTAAGCGGGTCATCCCTTTATCAGCGGCGGCGAGGTGATTCGGGCGACGTCCTCCCTGATCGCCTGATCGGCGAGGAGGCGCAGCACCTGCGCCGGCAGGCGGGGCGAATGCGCCAGATCGTCCCTTCCGTTGGCGAAGCCGTGCCGGTAGCTCGCGGACCTGTTCGCCGACGGCTCAGGGTTGTCCGGCTTGAGCCCGTCGAGATATCCATCGGTCATCTCGTCGAGGAAGCGCTGTTCCAGCGGTCGGTCTCGTTCGTCCGTCATTTCGGCATCCTTTGGGTCTCAGGCTGGCTCGACGCCTTCATGCCGTCGTTGCGGCGGTCGGCGCGGTCCCGCTTCCAGGGCAGGAGCGGCTCGACGATGGGATCGATCAGGTAGCCGAGGTCGACGGTGTAGTCCTGCACGAGATCCCAGCCGTTCTCGCCGAAGATCAGCCGCAGCGACGATTCCTCGCCGTTCCTCTCGGCGACGAGTTCGATCCGATCGACGTCCAGCAATATCTCGAGGATCGCTTCACGATTGGTGGAGCGTTCGAATTCCTGGTACGACGCGTCGGTGACGACGTAGCCTTCGGCGAGCAGGGCGTCGAGCAGCGCCGTGGCGATCGCCTTGTCGAGGCGGTGGACCTCGCGCCGCTTCGCGACGTGGAGCAGCCGCTTGTCGAACGCCTTGTCGGTTTCGACGTAGGCTATCGAATACTTGCCGCTCCGTCGCATGAACTGATCGACGATCATCGACATGCCGAGCGCGCGGTCGCGCGCGCCGTCGGTCGTCTTGACCACGGTGGCCTGCAACACCTCGGGTGCGCGTGCGTCGTGAGGCCAATGGTTGGCATGAGGCTGCCACCGGTAGAGCCTGAACTGCTCGTATTCGTCCTCCCAGAGATGGACGCTCCAGGAGCCGTCGAGTTCGAGCGCCGTCTTGATCGCCGCCGGACCGGAAAGGGCGCGGGCGACGACCAAATCTTCTTCGTGAGTGGTCTCGCGCGGGACGTACACCGTGAACGAGCGCGTGTCGGCGTGCCCCGTCATTCGAGCATCTTCTCGATCTTGAGGACGTCGTCGGGCGAGTTCAGAACCAGGACGCGGATGCCGTGGTCGCGCGGGTCGGCGTCCGGCTGGTTCCACGGCAGGTACGGCTCGCAGATCGGATCGACGATGCGTTCGAGGCCGACGCTGTAGTCGCGGACCACGTCCCAGCCGTCCTCGTCGAACGTCAGGCGGACGGAGCCGTTCTTCTTGCCTTTGTGCACGGCCAGTTCGGCGCACTCGACCGCGCAGAGGTAGTCGAGGATGCCAGCGCGATCGGTCGAACGGTCGAACTCCGGCTCGTCGTCCTGCAGGTCGCATGTGATGGTGTAGCCGTCGGCCAGCAAGGCGTCGACGAGCTTGGTCGTGATCTCGCGGTCGATGCGGCGGACCTCGCGCGCCCTCGCCGTGCGGACGAGGCGTTCGTCGAAGTTCTTGTCGCTATCCACCCGGCCTTCCCAGTATAGATGGTTGAACCGGATGACCTGCGCCGCAATCATCTCCATCGCGAGCGCCTTGTCGCGGCCGGAGTCGCTGCTGCGGATCACCGTGGCGTGCAGGCGCTCGTTGAAGGTCCGCTCGGGCGGGCGCTTGTCGGGCGAGGCCGCGAGCACATAGTGCGTGAAGCCGTCATACTCGGTGTCGTGCACGTAGGTCTTCCAGCCGCTCTCGTAGCCGAAGACGACCTTCATCGCTTCCATGGCCGACAGCCCCCGCGCGATCACGGTGTCGTCGTTGTCGATGTGGTCCTCGGGGAGATAGAGCGTGTAGGTCTGCGTCTTGTTCATGATGCCTCGCCGTCGAATTCCAGATTCTTCAGAAACGCCTTCGTCTTGCTGTGGCGGAGAGTGGCCGCCTTCCTTTCGAACTTCTTCCAGTCGACCGATTCCTCGAACGCGCTGCAGGCGTCGTGCTCGGCGACGGCATGATAGATCTCCTCGTCGATGTCGGTGTCCACGAAGGCGTCCAGCAGGACGCAGAGCTCGTTCTTGTCCCACTTGCCGATGGGTTTGGCGATCCAGTCGCCGATGTAATCGCTGTAGTACGGGACGAAACCCGGAAACGGCGTGAACCAATCGACGATCTCGTCGTTCAATCGCTGGTGCCGCTCGCCCATGCTCGCATAGAACAACTTCTTGGCGCTGCGCAGCGGCATCGTGGCGAGGATTCGGTCGGTCGTGAAATTGTACTCGCTCGGGCTCTTGAGTTCGACGAACTTCAAGCCCAACCGAAAGCCGAGCCTCTCGGACATCTCCTCGTCGAAGCGCTCGCAGAAGCTACGCGCAAGGCCGGTGCAGAGGAGGGAGCCGCTGGCCGTCTCGGAGAAGATGCTCGCGATATCGTCCCTGGACAGGCCGCCCTGCGCCCGCTCGGCTTCGGCGTGCATGGTCGTGTACAGCTCTTCGGTGTCGGACAGCAGCTGTTCCCAATGGCTCTGGTAGAAGCCGCCGAAGGCCGGCAGGAAGGTTTCCACGCTCGTTTTCTTGGTCATTCTCTATTCCTTTCGGCCGTCAATTTACCGAACGCTTCGGATCCAGCATGTCGTGCACGGTCTCGTTCGCCGCGAGCCCCTGCCGGAACGATTCGCCGAGCGCGTCGATCTGCTCGTCCGTGACCCCTCCTCCGGCGAGATCCCACATCTCGACGCCGCTGACGGTGCAGATCGCGAACAGGCCGAGGATCACGGTTGGACCGAACATCGTCATGTCCGTCACGAAGGCGTCGACCGTTCCCAAGTCCAGCGCGTCGTAGAGACGCGCGTATCCGGGCATGTCGACGACAGCGCCGGTCCCGACGTCGAACGCCTCGTCGACGATCGCGCCGCCTTGCGCGGCGACAAAGGATCGACATTGCTGGCGCCGCCTTACGGCGGAGGTCGGGCTCGCGACCTTGCAATACGCGAAGAAGCGCTTCGACCGCCCCTCGCCTTGCGTCTTGCCCATCCCCGTCGCTTCGTTCATGTCGCGTCTCCATCGAGGTCGGCGCGACGCTCCGGGCGATTCCGCACTAGGCGTCCGTCGAAGAACACGCGCGGGTCGTGCTCCATAACCTCCTCGAAGAATTCGAGCGCGCGGACGTGATCGATCGCGATGCGAGCGGTGCGCGGGACGGCTCCGCGCAGGACGGGCTCGAAGCCGCCCGTGTCCAACCGGCGGCGACCGATGACGTATTCGCGGAGGTCGCCGCGGTCGCGGTAGAACATCGCGGCGCTGTGTCCCTTGCGATACTCCAGCGCGATGATGAGGGCCTGCGCGATCGTCGCGTGGGGCGCGATGATCTCGTCGCCGTCGTCGCGCCTGACGACCATCGCGTAGGTGGCGGCGCCGCTCAGGTGGCGCGGCGAGGCGATCAAGACCGAATACCAGTCGTCGGCCGCCTGGGCGCGCCCGCTCTCCTTCGGCCGGCTCATGAACAGCTCCTCTCGGCGATCGAAGCCACCTTCTTGCGCCATCGCGCTTCCACTAGGGTCCAGAAGCGGCTCCAGTCGACCGAATGCTCCAGCGCATCGTCGGCCTGGCGGTGCCAGATCGCCGTGATCGCCGAAGTCTCCAGCCCCGTCGTGGTGACCGACCGCAGCAGGTCGCCGAACGACGCGGGGTCGAGCGGCCGCAGGCGGCGCAGCGCGATCTCGTAGGAGCGTTCCCCCGATCCGCGGGCGATCTCCGCGAACGGCGCGAACGCCTCCGGCAGGGTGCCGTCGTCCGCGCGCAGACCGACGATGCGCATGACCGTAGGCAGCGGGACGAGCGCCACGACGCGGTCGGCCTTCGCGTCGTATTCCTTGAAACGCAGGCCGTCGCCGAGACCGTGACCGGCCGACAGATGGGTGCGGAAGATCTCGAAGAACGACCTCGAGAGCGCCGAGCGCTGCCGGGCTTCGTCCACGGTCTGGTCGAAGATCTCCAGGTACTCATCGGCGTCGAGCACGTGGTCGTTCATCGCGATCAGTTCGCGGCTCTGTGCGGCCTGCAGCCTGGGGCCGGACAGCAGCGCCGCCCAGCCGGGCGAGGCGAAGCCGGAGAACTCCGGCAGGTGAGCTTCGAACATCGGAACGATCCGCATTTCCTTCTTCCTTTCGTTGTGGTCGGACTAGAGCTTCGCCGGGGCGGCCGAGAGCGCGCGGCGGGCCGCTTCGCGGGTCGCGGCGAACCGCTCCCAGTCGACGGCCGCCTCGAATGCCGTGCTGACGTCGCTTCCGCGCGTCATGTCGGCGTAGAGCCGCTCGTCGATCTCGGGATCGACGAAGCCGGCGAGCAGGTCGCAGAGCTCGGTGCGGCTCCAGCGTTCAATCGGCAGGGCCAGCCATTCCTCCACGACGTCGGCGGGATAGGGAACGGCGCCGCCCGGGGGCGCGAAGCGGTCCCGGATCGAGCCGATCAGCCGCTGGTGCCCTTCCGCGGCGCTGCGCGCGAGCAGCTTGCCGGCGCTGCTCGCCGGCATCGTCGCGAGGATAAAGTCCGTGGTGCTGCCGTGCGCGCGCGGGATGTCGAGCTCCGCGAACTTCAGCTCCAGCTCGAAGCCGAGCCAGCGCGAAATCTCCGCGTCGTAGCGGCGGCAGAAGCGCTCCGCCAGCGCAGCGAAGAAGCGCGGCGCCTCGCTGGCCTCGCGCAGGATCGCGGCGAGGTCGGCGGCGGTCAGTTCGTCGGCGGCTTCGTGACGCGCGAAGCGCTCCGCGCAGCTTTGCAGTGCGAACGGGAACAGGTCCGTCCATCGCGTGCCGTGGAAGCCGCCGAAGCCCGGCAGGAAGGTCGTCAGTCTCGTCGTCTCGGTCACGTCGCGCTCTCCTGATCATGTTGCCGGCGCCGGTATTCCTCGTCGGTCACGACGCGGCCGTTCCAGAACTCATGGGGATGCTGCAGCAGGATCTGCTCGAAGACCTCGAAGGCGCGGTCCGCGTCGCGGCCGGCGTCGTCCGAGCGCTGCACGAGGGTGTAGGTCGCGCATTCGAACGGGCCGCCGGCGATCGGACGCCGCCCGATCGCGAAACAACGCTGACTGCCGAGGTCGCTGTAGACGATCGCGGGCTTACCCTTGCCGCCATGCGCGAGCGCCACGACCAGCGCGCCGGGCAGCGACACGCCGCGCGCCACGACCTCCTCGCGGCCATCTGCGTTCTCGATGAACATCGTGTATCTGGACTGCATCGTTTCCTCCGATCTCAGTGGACGTGCCGGCGCGCGAACGCCTCGTCGACCACGACGCGGCCGTCCCAGAATTCGTGGGGGTGCTGCAGCAGCACTCGCTCGAACGCCTCCATCGCGCGTTCGGTGTCGAGCGACATGTCGTCGGAGCGCGGCATCACGACATGCTTCGCGCACTCGAAGGAGCCGTCTGCGAGCCGCCGCCCGATCGCGAAGTAGCGCAGCCGGCCGACGTCCTTGTGGACGACCTCGGCTTGGCCGGCGCCGCCGTGCCCCAGCGCGATGACCAGCGCCCGGGACGACGTGACGCGGCGCGCGACGATCTCCCCCGGCCTGCCGCAGCGGTCGATGAACATGGTGTAGGTGACGTCGGACATTCTCTTCTCCTTCAGGCCGCGTAGCGCGGCAACTTTTCGATCTCGCGCAGCGCCACCAGCGGCCAGGTCTCGCCGTAGTCGCCGGCGGTCCGCGTTCCGGCATGGCCCTGTATGATGTTGCGCACCTCCTCGCTCATGCCGATCAGGCGCGACATCGACGAGAAGCGGTGGCGCCAGCCGTGGTTCGGCGCGACGTCCCCGTCGATGCCGAGCGAGCGGACCCACTCGGCGAGGCGCTCGGCCACCTTCTTGTGGTGCGGGTTCGAGTCCTTGCCCCCGCGGCTGCGGCCCGGGTCGTAGAACAGCGGCTTCGCGCCGCACGACTTCGCGAGATCCAGAAGGCCCATCTCGATCAGGTGGCTGTGCAGCGGCACCTCGCGGTAGTTGCGCGTCTTCGCGTCGGCGCCGCGGATGCGGATCATCCAGATCCCGTCGCGCTTGACGAAGGAGGCGCCGGTGACCGGCGTGATCTCGTTGACCCGCGCGCCGGTGTAGGCGCAGATCCACGGCACCCAGCGCCGCGCCGCCTTCATCTCCTTGCTGATCAGATGCGAGAACGGACGCAGCGTGGCGGACAGGATGGTGATCGCCTCGTCGCCGTCGAAGCCCTTCTCGCGCTCCTTGACCTTCTTCGGCACGCGCACCCTGACCTCCTTCGCCGGATTCGCGGAAAGCCAGCGCTGGTCGACCGCGAACTGCAGCGTCGCCTTGGTCGCCGCGATGTAGACGTCGCGGACCGTGATGTTGGACATGCCCTCCTCCAGCAGGGCGTCCTTCCAGGCGACCAGGTCGGCGGGCTGGATCGCCGCGGCGTCCTCGTGGCCAAGACGCGCGATCAGGCGGTCGATCACCGGCGACCACCGCTTGACGGTACCGTGGGAGAGCTTCGCCTCCTTGGCGTAGGACTTGAACACCCGGCGCAGCGGCACCGGCGGCTTCGGCGCCCCTCCGGCCCGTGCCGTCGGCGAGGCTGCCGTCGCGGACATAGCTGCCGTCGCGGATATCGGCGACGAGGCGGGCGCGGCCGGCATCGGCGCGGTGTCGGTGGCGGCCGGAGCCGGCTGACGGGCCGCCGCGGGCGCGCGCGAGAATTTGGCGTCCAGGTAGGAGGCGAAGCGCTCCGAATTCGTGGTGCGCGTGCCGTCGATCTCCGCCCAGGCGCGCTCGAGCCGCGCCAGCTCTTCGAGGTTGCGGATCCGCGCCGTGGCGGGATCGCGCGTCTGCAGCGAGAACTTGATCTCGCTCTTGCCGACGACGTCCTTCAATCGTTCGGGGACGCGTTTCCGGAACAGATAGATTCCGCTTTCCGGATGGCGCTTGGGCGTAAACGATGCGTTAACCATGATCCGTGTGTACCGACGTTGTGTACCGACGGTGGATCCGGAAAACCCTTTGGATTCAAAAGGTCCGCTGTTTTCTAGGGGTTTTCGAGGGGGGTGGCGGAGAGGGAGGGATTCGAACCCCCGATAGGCTTGCACCTATGCCGCATTTCGAGTGCGGTGCATTCAACCACTCTGCCACCTCTCCTGAAGGCGCCATATAGGAGCAGTGGCCCCTGTGGTTGGGGGCGTTAATAGGCGAGGATGGCGGGTCAGACAAGGCACGGGAGACGAAAATCGGCGCCGTTTTCGGAACTGGCGATGCCAAGTGGCGGCGACCAAGCCGATCAAGCAGGTTTTCAGCGGCAGATGGAGAGAATTGGCGCGGACGCAGGTCGATCGGAGCGCCACGCTCCCGGCGACAGGGGCCTGGGGTGCGCTCGAATCACTCAGGAGAGGGGTGGGACCGCCAGACGCGGTAAAAACTGGCGGTCCCGGTGCCGCTTATTGAAATACTGACCGGGAAGGGCGGCTTCGCCGGCCGAGTGGAAGCGACGATTCGACCGTAGCGTGCACCCCGGGCACCGCAACGCAATCCGCTCCTTAACCTAACCGGTCAAGGTTACTCCGGCGCCGATGAGGCCGGACCGGGACCAGAGAACCCGATCGGTCCACGTTGCCGGGGGCCGAAATCCCTCACCCGAATTGCATCTGCGATGCAATTCGACCTCTCCCATTGGGAGAGGTGTCGAGTTCCGGGCGCGCACTGGTTCAAGCAAGGCCCGTCGCGAGCTAGTCGTTCTTGTCGTTCTTGTCGTTCTTGTCGTTCTTGCTCTTCTTCTTGCCGTTCTCCGGCGCGTCCTTCTCCTTGTCCTTGCCGTTCTCCTTGCGGCGGTTGGTGAAGCGGGCATTGCCGAGCCCGGTGCCGATGGTGAGCACGCCCCAGCGCTCGACATCCTGCATGAACGGCACTTCCGACAGGCCCTGAACGACACCGTCATTGTGCATCAGGATGGCGGTGTCGTGATCGCCGATGGCGGGGATGCCCTCGATCAGGCTCGCCGGCAGGTTGAACTTGCTGCTCTCCCAATTGCCCGGCAGGTTCTGCGCACCCTTCTCGATCGATCCGTCCGGATTGATCACGCCGGGGCAGGCGATCCCAATGAAAGGCGCGAGCTTGTAGCCTTCCGTCTCGGCGACCGTGATCAGCCCCTTCAACATCTTGGTGAGCCGCTTCACCGCGCCTTCGCGCGTGGGCTCGTCGTCGGCGTGGCGCCACAGCTCCGAATGCACCACCTTGGCCTTCGACAGATCCTTGGCCTTCTTCCAGCCGGTTTCCACCAGGCCGCAGCGGATGTTGGTGCCGCCGATGTCGACGGCGAGAATGCTGTCATGGGCCTCGAAGATCCAGGACGGCGCCAGATGCAGCGCCCCGATCAGGCCGGCTTCGTCGGGATGATGGCGGATCGGGTGGAGGTCGATCTTGAAATCCTCGGATTTCAGGATGATCTCGGTGCGCGCGATCGCGAGCTCCCCGAGCCGGGAATCGCGGAAGCCGCCGCCGACCACGATGCACTCGGTCTTGGCCCAGGCCTTGGTCTTGAGGAAGCGGCGCGTGACATAGGCAAGCTCCTGCGCGAACTCCTCGATGGCGCTGTGCACCACGGCCGAGGCCTCGACGTCGTCGCCGACCATGATGGCGTCCAGCGTCTTCTTGCTGATGTCTTCCGTGGGCTCCTTGCCGAACGGGTCCTCGCCGCTCTTGCGCAGCGGCTTGCGCCAATGGTCGAGGATCTCGCGAAAGGCGCCCCTGCTGGCGCGGTCGCCGAGAAAACCGTCCTCGTCCTTGATCTCGATGTTGAAGCTGTCGACATCCACCGACGGCAGCCGCTCGGCCCCGTGCTGGGCAATGCCCGTCGTCTTGACCAGTTCGTCCGTTGCCATGATAGCCCTGCCCGCTTGAGATTTGGCCCGCGTGAGATTTGCGAGGACAACGGCGAGGGAACCCCTTGGTTGCAGCGCGGGCCGAGATTCCGCTCGGCCCTTGCAAACGCTGCAAATCCTTCAAATCTCGGCCCTTTTCCCGCGGTTTTCCTTGACTCGCGGCGTCCAGCGGCTATAAGTCCCACAATCGGCGCGGGGCGTTTCTCGCGCCGCTTGCTTTTGCGTGGGTTTTCAAAGGGGTAAGCCCCACCCGCACAAACGCGCATGAACCCTTAGCGACTGATAAAAAGCCGGCCCGGACAAACTGTCGCGAGGCCGGGATTGAACACGAAGGAAAAAAACGATGTTCGCAGTCATCAAAACCGGCGGCAAGCAATACCGCGTCGTGCCGGATGATGTCCTGGAAGTTGGCAAGATCGAAGGCGAAGTCGGCTCGATCGTGCAGTTGAATGAAGTTCTGGTGGTAGGCGGCGACACGCCGGTGCTGGGCGTTCCGACGGTGGCGGGTGCGTCCGTTGCGGTCGAGGTGCTCGACCACAAGCGCGGCCCCAAGGTCATCGCGTTCAAGAAGCGCCGCCGCAAGAATTCGCGCCGCAAGCGCGGCTATCGCGACGAGATCACGGTGCTCCGCATCAGCGAGATCCTGACGGATGGCGCCAAGCCCACCAAGGGCCCGCGCCCGAAGCGGGAGAAGGTGGCCAAGGAGCCGGCAGCGGAAGCCGCCGAGTAACGAGAATCGATCACGCCAGTTCACGAATTGATGCGTGAGACCTTTTGAAATGATTCCGTCAAGGAATTGACCTAGACATACGCAGGATTTCGGAGACGAGCCATGGCTCACAAAAAAGCAGGCGGTTCATCGCGTAACGGACGCGATTCCAAAGGCAAGCGCCTCGGTATCAAGGCGTTCGGCGGGGAGATCGTCACTCCCGGCAACATCATTGCGCGTCAGCGCGGCACGACCTGGCACCCCGGCCTCAATGTCGGCATGGGCACGGACCACACCCTGTTCGCCAAGATCGAGGGTCGTGTTGCGTTCCAGGCCAAAGCCAACGGCCGCACCTTCGTATCGGTGCTCCCGATCGCCGAGGCGGCTGAATAGACGGTGGATCAAATTTGGAGTCCGCCGGGTCCTGACTGAACCGGCGGAGTCCTAGAGATCGAGAGATCAAAGGCTCCAGGGGAGGCGGGAAACCGGCCTCCCCTTTTCGTTGCTCACTTTGACTTAGTGACTTTCACGGAGCCGGACATGTTGCAGGATTTCTCGAGCGTGACCTTGCAGGAGGCGAGACCCAGCGTCGTCGCCACCGAGCGGCTGACCTTGCGGCGGCCGACACTCGCCGACGTCAGGACCATCGCCCGGCTCGCCAACGACCGCCGCATCGCGGAAAACACCCGCCGGCTGCCGCATCCCTATTCGCAGGACCACGCCGTGGAATTCATCCGCGCCACCGCCGCGCTCGGCAGCGAGACCGTGTTCCTGATCGAGCACGATTCAGGGCCGGTCGGCATGGTCGGCATCGACTGCTCCACGCCCGGCAATGCCGAGCTCGGCTACTGGCTCGGCGTCGAGCATTGGGGCCGGGGCTATGCGACCGAAGCGGCGCGCGGTGCGATCGACTTCTTCTTCGAGGAGTTCGAGGACGAGCATCTCCATGCCGGTGCGCGCGTCACCAATCCGGCCTCGCGCAAGGTGCTGGAGAAGTGCGGCTTCCAGTGGAGCGGCGTGCAGCTGCACCGTTTCCTCGCGCTGGGCTCCTCGACGCCCGTCGACTGCTTCCGCCTCTCACGCGGCGTCTGGGCGTCGCTGAAGAGCTGGAGCAGTGCGCGGCGCATGAGGTAGGGCACGGGCGCGCCACATTCTCCGCTGTCGTCCCGGGCTCACGCTTCGCGCGGCCCGGGACGAAGAGGAAGCGTTCACGCAGGCGGATTCACGTCGGCGCTCGGGCGCCCCAGATCGCGCTCGCGCAAATAGATGTAGAACCCGGCGCCGATGATGATGGCGGCGCCCACGAGGGTTGCGATCGACGGCACATCGCCGAACACGACGAAGCCGAAGATCACGGCCCAGACAATCATCGAATATTGGTAGGGCACGACGACGCTGGCCGGCGCGAGCTTGAGCGAGCGGTTGACGCAGAACAGCGCGGCGACCGAAACGCAGCCCGCCAGCGCGAAGATCACGAGGCTGCCGGGTGTCGGCGGCACCCAATGGAAGGCCGACAGCACGGCCCCCAGCGAAAACGTGCCGATGAATTGCGAGGACGCCATCACGATGTCGGGCGTCTTGCGCAGGCTGCGCGTGATCAGCATCAGGGTCGCAAACGACAGGCTGCCGCCGAGCGCGATCAGCGCCGGCAGGCTGACGGTCTGCGCCGACGGGCGCAGTGCGATCAGGACGCCGCAGAAGCCGATCAGGATGGCGGTCCAGCGCCGCCAGCCGACCTTCTCCCCCAGGAAGATCGCCGACATCGCAGTGACGAAGATCGGTCCGGCGAGATAGTAGGTGATGACGTCGGCGAGCGGCAGATAGACGGTCGCGAGGAAGAAGGCCGCCACCTCCAGCGTCGACAGCACGACGCGAATCAGCTGCAGGCGCGGCCGCTCCAGATGCAGGAACTCGTGACGCTGCCGCCAGATCAGCGGTGCCAGCAGGAGCAGCGCCGCGCAGGCGCGCAGGAACAGCAGCTGCCCCACGGAATACGTGCCGACCAGGAACTTGCCCATGGCGTCGCCGAACGAGAACATGAAGATCGACAGCACCATCAAGGCGATGCCGGCCAGCCGCGCCGAGCGGTCGTCATAGGCGGAGAGGTTCTTGAACAGGGGCATTGAAACGAGTCTGGATCTGAGAGCTCGTCATTGCGAGCGCAGACGGCGGAGAGAGCGTCGGGAATCGGCTGGTAGGGTCGCTTGCGGTCGTTTTAATGACGTGAGCGACCGCGACAAGCCCACGCAAGCCGAATTGAACGGATTGTCGCACTGCGTGCAGCGCGATACGGATCATTCTCCAACTCCGTTCCGATGGTGCAGCGCATGACCGATTTCGATCCAACCCGGCATCGCATGATCCCGACGCAGCGCTGGTTCGAGGATTTCGTCCTCGGCGAGCGTTTCGTGCTGCCTAGCCGCACCCAGACCTCGGCGGTGTTCGCCGCATTCCAGACCGCGAGCGGCGACACCCATCCGGTGCACTATGACGTCGAATATTGCCTCAGCCGCGGCATGCCGCATCTGCTCGCCCACGGCTTCCAGACCTTGATCCACACAGCGCCCGGCGCCGGCCTGTTTCCGTTCATGGTCGAGGACTCCCTGGTCGGCTTCCTCGAGCAATCGAGCCGGTTCCTCAAACCGGTGTTCGCCGACGACACGATCTATCCGGCGCTGGAAGTCGCCGAGCTGGTCCCGGGACGATCGACCGGCGTCGTGACGCTTCGAAGCACGATCTTCAACCAGCGCAAGGAATTGGTGCTGGAGGGCATGCAGAAATTCCTGATCCGGCGCCGCCCGGCGAGTTAAGCAAGGCGCGACTTCAGGAGAAATTCGGCCTATCCGCGGGGCAATGCGGGTTGCCGCAGGGCGCCGGCTGGCCTACCTATGCCCCATGAAATTCCTTGACGAAGCAAAGGTCTATATCCGCTCCGGCGACGGCGGGAACGGCTGCGTGGCGTTCCGCCGCGAGAAGTTCATCGAATTCGGCGGCCCCTCCGGCGGCAATGGCGGCCGCGGCGGCAATGTCATCATCGAGGTCGCCGACGGCCTCAACACGCTGATCGACTACCGCTACCAGCAGCACTTCAAGGCCCAGAAGGGCGAGAACGGCATGGGCTCCGACCGTCACGGCGCCAACGGCAAGAACATCGTGCTCAAGGTGCCGCTGGGCACGCAGATCTTCGACGAGGATCGCGAGACGCTGATCCACGACTTCACTGAGGTCGGCGAGAAGTTCGTGCTGGCCGAGGGCGGCAATGGCGGCTTCGGCAACGCGCATTTCAAATCGTCGACCAACCGCGCGCCGCGCAACGCCAATCCCGGCCAGCCCGGCGAAGAGCGCTGGATCTGGCTGCGGCTGAAGCTGATCGCCGATGCCGGCCTCGTCGGCATGCCCAATGCCGGCAAGTCGACCTTCCTCTCCAAGGTGAGCGCGGCGAAGCCGAAGATCGCCGATTATCCCTTCACCACGCTGCATCCTCAGCTCGGCGTCGTGAATGCCGACGGCCGTGAGTTCGTGCTGGCGGACATCCCGGGCCTGATCGAAGGCGCGCATGAAGGCACCGGCCTCGGCGATCGTTTCCTCGGCCATGTCGAGCGCTGCCGCGTGCTGCTGCATCTGGTCGATGCGACCTGCGAGCATGCCGGCAAGGCGTACAAGACGGTCCGGACGGAGCTCGACGCCTATGGCGGGCAGCTCACCGACAAGATCGAGATCGTCGCGCTGAACAAGATCGATGCGGTCGAGCCGGACGAATTGAAGAAGCAGAAGGACCGGCTGAAGCGCGCCGCCAAGAAGACGCCGCTGCTGCTGTCGGCGGTCACCGGCGACGGCGTCAAGGAAGCGCTGCGCGCGCTCGTCGCGGTGATCGGCGAGGCCCCGGTGTCGGCCAAGGCCAAGAGCGCGGCCGAAGCGGAGCCGTGGTCGGCGTGAACGATCCAACTCGGAGACCATCATGGTGAGGAGCGCGGAACGCGCGTCTCGAACCATGAAGGCCCGGCTCTCGCCCGTTGCCATCCTTCGAGACGCCCGCTGCGCGGGCTCCTCAGGATGAGGGTCGGTGGTCTTGACGGGAGCAAATTGAGCACTGGCTTGTCTTCGCCGCTCCGATATCGCAGCATCGCACGATCAAAAAACGGCAGGGATGACGCATGGCGCGCGCGAAGAACGTTCTCTGGATCATGTGCGACCAGCTTCGCTATGACTATCTCGGCTGCACCGGCCATCCCACGCTGAAGACGCCGAACATCGACGCCATGGCGAGGCGCGGCGTGCTCTTCACCAAGGCCTATGTGCAATCGCCGATCTGCGGCCCGTCGCGGATGTCGTTCTACACCGGCCGCTACATGCGCTCGCACGGCTCGCATTGGAACGGCTGGCCGCTGCGCGTCGGCGAGCCCACGCTCGGCGATCACCTCAAAAAGATCGGCGTGCGCAATGTGCTGGTCGGCAAGACCCACATGGCTCCCGATCTCGAAGGCATGAAGGCACTCGGCATTCCCCCGGAATCGGTGATCGGCGTGCATGTCGCCGAATGCGGTTTCGAGCCCTATGAGCGCGACGACGGCCTGCATCCGACCGGACGGCCGCGGCCGAAATACGATGACTATCTGCGCCGGCAGGGGTTCGAAGCCGCCAATCCCTGGGAGCATTGGGCGAATTCAGGCGCGGCCGACGACGGCTCGTTGCAGAACGGCTGGCTGCTGGTGCATGCGGACAAGGCCGCGCGCGTGCCGGACGAGCATTCCGAGACGCCCTACATGACGCGGCGGGCGATGGACTTCATCAGCGAGGCCGAGACCGACGGCAGGCCGTGGTGCCTGCATCTGTCCTACATCAAGCCGCACTGGCCCTACATCGCGCCCGAACCTTACGCCAGCATGTACTCGACCGACGACATGATCCCAGTGACTCGCTCCGAGCGCGAGCGGCAAAATCCGCATCCCGTGTTCGGCGCCTATATGGACATGCGCTACTCCCGCAACATGGCGCGCGACGATGCCCGCGAAAAGGTGATCCCGACCTATATGGGCCTGATCACCCAGATCGACGACCAGATGGGCGTACTGATGAAATTCTTAGGTGAGCGCGGCCTGCTGGAGACGACGATGATCGTGTTCACCTCCGATCATGGCGATTATCTCGGCGATCACTGGATGGGCGAGAAGGATCTGTTCCACGAGCAGTCCGCGAAGATCCCGCTCATCATTATCGATCCCTCGAAGGAGGCCGACGCCACGCGGGGCACGCGCAGCGACGCGCTGGTGGAGGCGATCGATCTCGCGCCGACCTTCGTCGATTATTTCGGCGGCAAGGTGCCGGGCCACATTCTCGAAGGACGCTCGCTGCTCCCGCTGCTGCGCGGGCCGGCGCCGCCGGACTGGCGCAAGGTCGCGTTCTCCGAATACGACTATGCCATGCAGGACGTGCGGCTGAAGCTGAACCAGCCGATCGAGCGCTGCCGCCTGTTCATGGTTTTCGACGGCCGCTGGAAGTACATCCACGCCTCCGGCTTCCGGCCGATGCTGTACGATCTCGAAACCGATCCGGACGAGTATCTGGATCGCGGCGACGACCCCGATTGCGCTGCGATCATCGCGCGATTGCAGGCCGAGCTGTTCGACTGGGCGCTGCATCCGAACGGCCACATCACGACGCCGCGCGAGAAGATCGCGGCCTATGCGGACAACCAGCTCCAGGTGAAGGGCGGGGTTTTGATCGGCATCTGGGACGAGAGAGAGCTCGCCGCGATCAAGGACGGCATCGCACAGCGCGCGAAGATGTAGAACCCTCATGGTGAGGAGGCGCGACAGCGCCGTCTCGAACCATGCAGGCCCGGCCCTCGCACCTCGGCCTGCATCCTTCGAGACGCTTGCTTCGCAAGCTCCTCAGGATGAGGGGACAGAAAGACCGCGAAGGTCTAATTCTCGATCTTGTAGCCCGTCGCCTTCACGATCGGCTGCCACAGCGCGATATTCGCGGCGAGCTCCTTCGCAAGCCCATCCGCATTGCTGCCGACCGGGATCATCCCGATCGCCGTCAGCTTTTCCTTCACCTCGGGCTTGGCCAGCGCGGCGCTCGCGGCCGCACCAAGCTTGCCGGCGAACTCCGGCGGACTGCCCGCGGGAAGCCACATGCCGTACCAGGCGTCCGCGACGAGATCGATGCCGTTCTCCTTCAGCGTCGGAACGTCGGGCGCGAAGGGCGAGCGCTCGGCGCTTGCGACCGCGATGATCTTAACGCCCTTGGCGCGATGCTGCGGCAGAGCGTCGGCCAATGTCGTGATGCCGAACGAGAGATGGCCGCCGACGAGATCGTTGAGGATGGGCGCGCTGCCCCGATAGGGCACGCGGGTCAGGGGAATACCGAGGTCCTTCTCGAGCTTGGAGCCCGTGAAATGCGGGATGGTGCCGTTGCTCGGCACGCCGAACGAGGTCTTGTCCGGATGCGCCTTCAGCCACGTGACGAAACTCTTGAAATCCGGGACGTCGATCCCCGGGCTGATCACGACGGCGAACTCGAACCGCGCCAGCAGCGACACCGGCATGAAATCCGTGGCCGTGTCGAAGCTCGGTGTCGTCTCCACCATCGGCAGCAGGTACATGGTCGGGCCGGTCGTCACCAGCACCATGCTGCCGTCGGGGCTTGCCCCCTTCACCGCCTTGATGCCGATCAGGCCGTCGCCGCCGGTGCGGTTCTCGACCACGATGGTCCGTTGCAGCAGTGGCGCCATTTCCTGCGCGATGAGACGGCACAACGTGTCGCCGCCAGCTCCCGCTGCGAACGGGAAGATGACCTTGGTCAGCCCCGCCTGCGCGTGCGCCCCGCCCGCCTGCGCCAACAGCGGCAGCCCAAGATATCCCCCAAGACATCCGGCCATGAATTTGCGGCGATCCATTCGTTTCCTCTTTCGGCTCGTTATCGTTGGCGGCCATTAGAGCCAGGCGGACGCCGGACACAAGGCCGACCTGCGCCGTTTACCACGCCGATACCTTGCGCCGGTCACGGTCCTGCTGCAAAAGCAGGGCTCATCGGCGCCGCCTGTCGCTCCGCCGTTCCCGAGCAATTCGCATCCAGCGCCGACCCACATACACATGGCCAGCCCCGAACTCAGTCAATTCCGCCGTATCGTCGTCAAGGTCGGCTCCGCGCTGCTGGTCGATTCCGACAAGGGCGAGGTGCGGGCGTCCTGGCTGGCGGCCCTGGCCGACGACATGGCGAAGTTGCACCGCGAGGGCCGCGACGTGCTGGTGGTCTCCTCGGGCTCGATCGCGCTCGGCCGCAGCCGGCTCAAGCTGCCGCGCGGCCCGCTGAAGCTGGAGGAGAGCCAGGCCGCCGCCGCGGTCGGCCAGATCGCACTGGCCCGGATCTGGTCGGAGGTGCTGGGCGCCCACGGCATCGGCGCCGGCCAGATCCTGGTGACGCTCCAGGACACCGAGGAGCGCCGCCGCTACCTCAATGCCCGCTCCACCATCGGCAAGCTGCTGGAGTGGCGCGCCATTCCCGTGATCAACGAGAACGACACGGTCGCCACCAACGAGATCCGCTACGGCGACAATGACCGCCTCGCCGCGCGCGTCGCCACCATGGCGAGCGCCGACCTGCTCGTGCTGCTGTCCGACATCGACGGGCTCTACGACGCCCCGCCGAAGAACAATCCGAACGCCAGGCTGATTCCCGTGGTCGAGAGCATCTCCTCGGAGATCGAGGCGGTGGCGGGAGACGCCGAGTCCGAGCTGTCGCGCGGCGGCATGCGCACCAAGGTCGAGGCGGCCAAGATCGCCACCACCGGCGGCACGCATATGCTGATCGCATCCGGCAAGATCGAACATCCGCTGCAGGCCATCGCAGATGGCGGCCGCTGCACCTGGTTCCTGACGCCGGCCAATCCCATCACCTCGCGCAAGCGCTGGATCGCGGGCACGCTGGAGCCGAAGGGCACGCTGACCATCGATGCCGGCGCCGTGACGGCGCTGCGCGCCGGCGCCAGCCTGCTGCCGGCCGGCGTGATCAAGGTCGAGGGCCAGTTCGCCCGCGGCGATGCCGTGATCGTGCGTGGCCCCGACACCAGCGAAATCGGCCGCGGCCTGATCGCCTATGACGCGGAGGTCGCCGAGCGGATCAAGGGCCGCTCCTCCCCGGACGTGATGTCCATCCTCGGCATCAGCGGGCGGTCCGAGATGATCCACCGCGACGATCTCGTGGTGGGCGGGTAGCACGCTGCCGTTATGCCCGGGCTTGTCCCAGGCATCCACGTTCTTGGTGCCGCGCGAAAGGTCGTGGATGGCCCGGACAGGCCCGGCCATGACGTCCGGGTTGACCAGTGCCAAACCATCAGGGAGACCTGCCATACCCTTCCCGCCCTTCGCAGAAGCGGGATTTCCGTGCTAGGACACTGCCTTAGCAGAAGGTTTGACCCCATGGCCGCCCCCCTCAAAGCCGTTGACGGCACTGCCGATCGAACGAGCGAACTCTTGGCGCTGATGTCCGATCTCGCCACCCGAGCCCGCGCTGCCGCGCGTGTGCTGGCGCTGGCGCCGCCGGAGCAGAAGAACCGGGCGCTCGAGGCCATGGAGCGGGCGATCCGCGAGCACGCTCCAGCGATCCTTGCCGCCAATGCCGAGGACGTCGCCGAGGCCCGTGCCTCCGGCAACATGACCGCTTCCTTCATCGACCGCCTGACGCTGACGGCGGCGCGGATCGAGGGCATGGCCGAAGGGATCGCCATCGTGCGCGGCATTGCCGATCCCATCGGCGTCGTCACCGAGAGCTGGCAGCGGCCGAACGGCATGACGATCGAGCGCGTGCGCGTGCCGCTCGGCGTCGTCGGCGTGATCTTCGAGAGCCGGCCCAACGTCGCGGCCGACGCCGGAGTGCTGTGCCTGAAGTCCGGCAATGCCGTGATCCTGCGCGGCGGCTCCGACAGTTTCCGGTCGTGCCGCGCCATTCACGAATGCCTTGTGCAGGGCCTGCGCGAAGCTGGCCTGCCCGAAGCCGCGATCACGCTGGTCCCGACGCGCGACCGCGCCGCGGTCGGCATGATGCTGTCGGGGTTGAACGGCGCCATCGACGTGATCGTGCCGCGCGGGGGCAAGAGCCTCGTCGCACGCGTCGAGCAGGAGGCGCGCGTTCCCGTGTTCGCGCATCTCGAAGGCGTCAACCACGTCTATGTCGACGGCAGCGCCGACCTCGCCATGGCGAAGTCGATCGTGCTCAACGCCAAGATGCGACGCACCGGCGTCTGCGGCGCGGCCGAGACGTTGCTGGTCGATCGCGCCGCTGCCGGCAAGAACCTGAAGCCGCTGGTGGAGATGCTTCTCGATGCCGGCTGCGAGGTGCGCGGCGACGACGCCGTGCAGAAGACCGATGCGCGGGTCAAGCCTGCCAGCGAAGAGGATTGGGACACCGAATATCTCGACGCGATCATCGCGGCGAAGGTGGTCGACGGCGTCGACGGCGCGATCGCGCATATCCAGAACCACGGCTCGCATCACACCGATGCGATCGTGAGCGCGGACGAGCGTGCGGCGCAGAAGTTCCTGAACGAGGTCGATTCCGCGATCGTGCTCCACAACGCCTCGACGCAGTTCGCCGATGGCGGCGAGTTCGGCTTCGGCGCGGAGATCGGCATCGCCACCGGCCGCTTCCACGCCCGCGGCCCCGTCGGCGCCGAGCAGTTGACCAGCTTCAAATATCGCGTTCGCGGCACCGGGCAGACGCGGCCGTAGACGTCGCGAGGCGCGGACATTGAGCAACAACTTCGTCGTGCCGCGTTTCCCGGCGCAAGCAGTCCCGCCCCACACGCCGGGCATGCGCATCGGCCTGCTCGGCGGCTCGTTCAATCCGCCGCATCAGGCGCATCGCGCCATCAGCCGGTTCGCGTTGAAGCGATTGCAGCTCGATCGCGTGTGGTGGCTGGTCACGCCGGGCAATCCGCTCAAGGAGAACGGCACGCTGCACGAGCTCGGCGCACGTGTGCAGGCCGCGCGCGACGTCGCGAACGATCCGCGCATCGAGGTGAGCTGTCTCGAATCCGTCATTCACACGCGCTACACTATCGACACGATCAACATCTTGCGCCGCCGCTTTCCCGGCTTGCGCTTTGTCTGGATCATGGGCGCCGACAATCTGGCTCAATTCCATCGTTGGCAGGAGTGGCGCCGCATCGCCGCACTGGTGCCGATTGCAGTCATCGATCGCCCTCCGCAGAGTTTTCGCGCTCTCGGCTCGGTCGCCGCCCAGGCGTTATCGAGGTACCGGCTGCCGGAGAATAAGGCAGCACTGCTTGCGGATCGGCCGGCGCCGGCCTGGGTCTTCCTGACCGGATTGAAGCTGAATCTGTCCTCGACGGGCCTGCGGAACCCGGACGGGAGCTGGAAAGGTACGAAGTGAGACGAAGTGTGCGGGCTAGGGGCTCTCTGGCATATTGAAACCCTTAACCCCACATGATGTAGTGTAACCGGTGAGCGCCGGATTCGGCGTTCGCGATACAGTGAAAGGAATGGTCCCTGGCCACATCTGTATTGTCCAAGTCAGCTTCGACGAAGTCTGTTTTACCCAAGGTTGCCAAGCCAACGCGTAAGACTTCGACCCAAGCTGCGGCCTTGAAGGCGCAACCCGACGCCGACAAGACTCTGAGCCTGATCCTCTCCCGCCTCGAGGACATGAAGGCGGAAGAGACGGTCACCATCGACCTTCGCGGCAAATCGGCGTATTCCGACTACATGATCGTCACCACCGGCCGGGTGAACCGGCACGTCGGCGCGATCGCGGAAAACGTCACCAAGAGCCTCAAGGAAAACGGCATCAAGAACATCCATGTCGAGGGCTTGCCCAATTGCGACTGGGTGCTGATCGATTGCGGCGACGTGATCGTGCACGTGTTCAGACCCGAAGTCCGCGAGTTCTACAATCTCGAGAGATTGTACACGCAGGGCCCGGGGGCGGCGAAGGCGATCTAGGCTCGAAGGGCGATCCAGGCTCTTGGAGCCGATTTCGAATCGGCTGACGCGCATGCTAGCGTCGTGCGCGCGCTCATGGCGCGCGGTCTTGAAACGCGACCCTGAAGAAGATCATGCGTGTTGCCGTCATTGCGGTGGGCCGGCTGAAGCAAGGCCCCGAACGGGAACTTGCCGACCGCTATTTCGAGCGGTTCATGGAGACCGGCCGCAAGCTCGGATTTCGCGATCTGGCCGTTTATGAAGTTCCAGAAAGCCGTGCGCGCGACGCTGCGACGCGGATGGCCGAAGAGGCCGCGGCAATCAGCGCGCATATGCCGGAGAAATCGATCCTGGTGGCGCTGGACGAGCGGGGCCAGAATCTCGACTCCACCGTATTCGCACGGCATCTCGGGCGCTGGCGCGACGAGGGTGCCGGACATACTTTCTTCGTGATCGGAGGGGCGGACGGACTTTCGCCCGAATTGCGCCGTAAGGCCAAGCTCGCGATCGCGTTCGGCTCTGCGACCTGGCCGCACCAAATGGTCCGCGTCATGCTTCTGGAACAGCTTTATCGGGCCACCACCATTCTGGCCGGCCATCCCTATCACCGCGCGTGATGCGCGCCACAACGAGCACCTTTGCCGACACGATGCGAGCGCCGCTCCTCAACCTGTTGCTGATCGCCAACGTCGCCGGCGCAAGCCTCTTCGCCGAAGAAAGCCTCGCGCAAGCCCAGACGGCGACACCGGCTCCGCAGACCGCGGCGATCTCGCCCGATGCGATCAAGCAGCGCGAGCAGGAGCTGGAGGCCGCGCGTGCGAGGCAGAAGATCGCGGAAGAAGCGCAAGCCAAGCTCAAGGCCGAGATCGCCGCGCTCGGCCAGGACCGCACCCAGCTCAATCAGCAGCTGATCGAGACCGCCGCCAACGTGCGCACCGTGGAGACCAAGATCGACGAGACCGAAGCGCGACTGCGCGCGCTGAACGGCCGCGAGCAGCAGATGCGCGCCTCGCTCGATTCGCGCCGCGCCGACATCGTCGAGGTGCTGGCGGCCTTGCAGCGCGCCGGAAGGCGCACGCCGCCGGCGCTGCTGGTGCGGCCCGAAGACGCGCTGCATTCGCTGCGCACGGCGATGCTGCTCGGCGCCGTCGTGCCGGAATTGCGCGGCCGCGCCGAGAAGATCGCGGCCGAGCTCGGCGAGCTCGTGGCCCTGCGCAAGACCATCGCCACCGAGCGCGACCAGCTCGCCTCCGATCGCGACAAGGTCCGTAACGACCAGACCCGGCTCGCCGCCCTGGTCGACGAGCGGCAGCGCCAGCAGGCGGCGCGCGAGAAGGATCTGGACGCCGAGAGCTCGCGCGCCATCGCGCTGTCAAAGCAGGTCGGCGATCTCCAGGGGCTGATCGCCAAGATGGAGCAGGACCTGCAAAGCGCCGCCAAGGCTGCCGAGAAGGCCGCGGAGGCCGCAAGGCAGGCCGAGGCAAAGGCGGCCGCGAGCGCCAAGTCGGGACCCGGCGCTTTCAAGGACAAGTCCCGCACCACCCCGGCGATCGCCTTTGCCTCAGCCAAGGGCCTTTTGCCCCTCCCTGTTAACGGTAACAAGATCAGGGACTTTGGCGGTTCCGACGGAATCGGCGGGGTCCAGAAGGGCATTTCGCTGGCTACCAAGCCCGGCTCCCAGGTCACGACCCCGTGTGACGGCTGGGTGGTCTATGCCGGACCCTTCCGCAGCTATGGACAACTCTTGATCCTCAACGCCGGGGGCGGGTATCATGTCCTGATCGCCGGGATGGAGCGCATTTCGGTCAGCATCGGTCAGTTTGTGCTCACGGGGGAGCCAGTCGCGACCATGGGGTCGACATCTCAAGTCGCCTCCATTCTCGCCACGAACGCAAGTCAACCTGTGCTGTATGTCGAGTTCCGTAAAGACGGCACTCCAGTCGATCCAGGCCCATGGTGGGCCGCAAATGAAGGCGAGAAGGTTCGCGGATGATGCGCAAGACTTCAGTAATCCTCCTCAGCGCCGCCACCGGTGCAGCGCTGACGCTGTTCGTGACCCAGCCCCGCGCCGTGTTCATGGGCTCCAGCGCGCGAGCCGCCACCGCGGACACCTATCGCCAGCTCAATCTGTTCGGCGACGTCTTCGAGCGCGTGCGCTCCGACTATGTGGAGAAGCCCGACGACACCAAGCTGATCGAATCCGCCATCAGCGGCATGCTCACCGGCCTCGATCCGCATTCGAGCTACATGGACGCCAAGAGCTTCCGCGACATGCAGGTGCAGACGCGCGGTGAGTTCGGCGGCCTCGGCATCGAGGTCACGATGGAAGACGGCCTGATCAAGGTCGTCTCGCCGATCGACGACACGCCAGCCTCGCGCGCCGGCGTCATGGCCAACGACATCATCACCAATCTCGACGACGAGGCGGTGCAGGGCCTGACCCTGAACCAGGCGGTCGAGAAGATGCGCGGCCCGGTCAACACCAAGATCAAGCTCAAGATCATCCGCAAGGGCCAGGACAATCCGATCGACGTCACCCTGGTGCGCGACAACATCCGCGTCCGCTCCGTGCGCGCGCGCGTCGAGCAGGACGACATCGCCTATATCCGAATCACCACCTTCAACGAGCAGACCACCGAAGGCCTGAAGCGCGAGGTCTCCAACCTCACGAACCAGATCGGCGACAAGCTCAAGGGCTTCATCATCGACCTCCGCAACAATCCGGGCGGCCTGCTCGAGGAAGCGGTCACCGTCTCCGACTCGTTCCTCGAGAAGGGCGAGATCGTCTCGACCCGCGGCCGCAATGCCGAGGAAACCCAGCGCCGCACCGCGCATGCGGGCGACCTGACGAAGGGCAAGCCGGTCATCGTGCTGGTCAATGGCGGCTCGGCCTCGGCTTCGGAAATCGTCGCCGGCGCGCTGCAGGACCACAAGCGCGCGACGATCGTCGGCACGCGCTCGTTCGGCAAGGGCTCGGTGCAGACCATCATTCCGCTCGGAAGCGGCAACGGCGCGCTGCGGCTGACCACGGCGCGCTACTACACGCCGTCGGGCAAGTCGATCCAGGCCAAGGGCATCGTGCCCGACATCGAGGTGCTGCAGGACGTGCCGGACGAGCTGAAGTCGCGTACCGACACCAAGGGCGAGGCTTCGCTGCGCGGCCATCTGAAGAACGACGGCGACGAGAAGACCGGCTCGCAGTCCTACGTCCCGCCGGATGCCAAGGACGACAAGGCGCTCAAGCTCGCCGGCGACCTGCTCCACGGCATCAAGAACAGCGCCTCCGCCGCGCCCACGCCGGGCGGCGACAACAAGGCGACGACCGACAAGCCCAAAGCGGCGAACTAAGTCCGCGCGGTTTACGATCTGACGGAAAAGGGCGGCTCCCGGAGCCGCCCTTTTTGCTGGCAACTCCGATCCCCCGGCCTATCCCGGCCTGCCGCCGCTTGACCTCGGCGTGGTATCGTCGGCTGGAGTGATTCGGGATCTCGCATGACTGAAACGGCCGATGATCTGAGCGCGCCGCTCGGACAGGATAAGCCGCGCCGGAAACGCCGGCTGCGGCTGCCGTTCACGGCCATGCAGCTGCTTGCCGCCCTGCTCGGCCTGTTCCTCCTCACCTTTGCCGGCTTCGCCATCTTCAACAAGGATCCGCTCGGCGGCGAGCCGATGACCCGGCTCGCGATCCGCGCTCCCGATGCCGCGGACAAGGCGAGTGATGAGAAACCCTCCGCCGGCCACGGGCAGGACGGCAAGCAGGAAAGCAAGGAAGCCCCGAAGCAGGCCGCTCCCGGCGCGCAGAAGACCATCACCATGATCGACGGCTCCACCGGAGCCCGCCACGACGTGGTGATCGGCGCTGGCGAGGATGGTGACAAGGGTGGTGGTGCGGCTTCCGCATCGCCGCCCGTGATGGCCGGGATCAATCCGAAGCTGCTGGAGAAATCACGCTACGGCATGATTCCGGTGGCGGCCGACGGATTGAAGCCGTTCAACGTCTATGCGGCGGACGCCGACCGCGCCCAGGCCGCCAAGATGCCCGTGGTCGCGATCGTGATCGGCGGCCTCGGCGTCGGGGCCGCCAAGACCACCGATGCCATCATGAAGCTGCCGCCGGCGGTGACGCTGGCCTTCACGCCCTATGGCACCGACCCCGGCAAGCTCGCCGAGCGCGCCCGCGCGCAGCGCCACGAGATCTTCCTCCAGATCCCGATGGAGCCCTACGACTTCCCCGACAATGATCCGGGACCGCAGACGCTGCTGACCTCGCTCAGCCCCGACCAGAACATGGACCGCCTGTACTGGCACCTGAGCCGGATGCAGGGCTATGCCGGCCTGACGAATTTCATGGGCGCCCGCTTCATCGCAACGGAACCGGCGATGCAGCCGATCATCCGCGAGGCGGCCAAGCGCGGGCTCGGCTTCTTCGACGACGGCTCCTCGCCGCGCAGCATCGCGCTCCAGGCTGCGGCGAGCCAGTCC
This sequence comes from Bradyrhizobium sp. CCH5-F6, assembly GCF_001556045.1. GTDB lineage: Bacteria > Pseudomonadota > Alphaproteobacteria > Rhizobiales > Xanthobacteraceae > Bradyrhizobium. Next base: position 12,242 of record NZ_LSIC01000199.1, on the reverse strand, counting down.
ATGCCGTTCGGCAAGGGCGACATCGCGATCGACGTGGTTCCGACCTCGGCCGAGATCGACCGCGCCCTGAACAAGCTCGAATCGACCGCGCGCGAGCGCGGCATCGCTGTCGGCACGGCCTCCGCGCTGCCCGTCTCGATCGAGCGCATCGCCGCCTGGACCAGGACATTGGGCGACCGAGGTATCCTTTTGGTGCCATTGACAACCGCGATGCTGAAATCAAAATCCAGCTAAATCAACGAATTGGTACGGCACGTGTCCCCGCGGGGCCGCGTCGAGCCGCACCCAGGGCATGCGAGAGGTCTGGCGGAATGGCGCGTTACGAGGATCTGCCCTACCGGACCTGCGTCGGTGTGATGCTGATCAATCCAAAGGGACTGGTGTTCATCGGTCGCCGCGCCGGCGGCATCGAGCATGTCGACGACACCCATGTCTGGCAGATGCCGCAAGGCGGCGTCGATCCCGGCGAGGACACCTGGGAGGCGGCCAAGCGCGAGCTCTACGAGGAGACCAGCGTGCGCTCGGTCGAGCGGCTCGGCGAAGTCCCGGACTGGCTCACTTACGACATTCCACGCACGGTCGCGGGGCGCGCCTGGAAGGGCCGCTACCGCGGCCAGCGCCAGAAATGGTACGCGGTGCGCTTCACCGGCAAGGACAGCGAGATCAACGTCGAAAAGCCCGGCGGCGGCCACAAGGCCGAGTTCGTGAGCTGGCGCTGGGAGCCGATGAAGAATCTCCCCGGATTGATCATCCCGTTCAAGCGCCCGGTCTACGAGCGCGTGGTGAAGGAATTTTCCGCCCTGGCGGAGGAATAAAGGCCGTTGTCATTCCGGGTTCGGTGCTAATCCATCGCCGGGAACGACCACGAGAGATCCGCGCGTGACCAATGAAAAGCCCTACCGGCCCAACGTGGGCATTGCCCTGTTCAATGCCGATGGCCGTGTGCTGATCGGCCATCGCTTCAAGGGCGACGGGCCCGAGATCATCCTGCCGGGGCTCGACTGGCAGATGCCGCAGGGGGGCGTCGACGAGGGCGAGGATCTGCGCGATGCCGCGATGCGCGAACTCTGGGAGGAGACGAGCGTCGTCAGCGCCAGCTATCTCGGCGAGACCGGCTGGCTCACCTACGAATTCCCTCCTTACGACGGACCGCAGACACACCGGCTGGCGAAGTTCCGCGGCCAGCGCCAGAAATGGTTCGCGCTGCGCTTCACCGGCCGCGACGACGAGATCGATCCGCTGACGCCGCGCAACGGCCAGCCCGCGGAGTTCGACGCCTGGCGGTGGGAGCGTCTCGACCGTGTCGCCGATCTCGTGGTGCCGTTCCGGCGTGAGGTGTATGCCGCGGTGGCGCGAGAGTTTGCGGCCTTCGGAAACTGAAAGCTGCGAAAACAACCCCATGCACCGTAGCGAAGTGGCTGACCCGCCGAGATAAAATGGGCGGCAATGCCCAAGCATCGCAGCTCCGTCGCTCGTGCGACAAAATTCAGCGCCCGCCGCTTTCGCGACGAGCGCTGAACCTGTTCAGGAATTCCAGGCTCGAGCCCCGGAGCGGCTGCGCCGGGGCTTAGTGCATAGCCGTGGAGCTGAGCTGCTGCTGGATGCTCTTGAAGTGGTCGAGCCGAGCAATCGCGTTGTCCAGCTCGTCGCCTTCCTTTTCCTTCAGTCCCTCTTCCATCTCGGCGATGGTCTCGGCGAACTGCGCACGGTCGAGCTCGGCCAGCGACGTCGCGACGTTGGCGAGCACAGTCAGACCCTTTTCGGAGACTTCGGCGACGCCGCCGAGAACGATGATCTTCTCGTGCTTGCCGCCCGTGGTGATGGTGAGGATGCCGGGGCGGATCGCGGCCACGACCGGCGCATGTCCGGCCAGCACGCCGAAATCACCCTCGACGCCGGGGATGTCGACCTGATCGACCTCACCCGAAAAGGCGAGCTGCTCCGGAGAGACGAGATCGAAATGGAAGGTGGCCATGGGAAACCTGCGAATAGCGAGTGGCGAATAGCGAGTGGCGGTCGGGAGCAGCGGACTATTCGCTACTCCCCATTCGCCATTCGCCTCTTAAGCCGCTTCAGCGGCGAGCTTTTTGCCCTTCTCGACGGCTTCTTCGATGGTGCCGACCATGTAGAAGGCGGCTTCCGGCAGGTGGTCGTACTTGCCTTCCACCAAGCCCTTGAAGCCCTTGATGGTGTCGGCGAGGTCGACGAACTTGCCCGGCGAACCCGTGAAGATTTCGGCGACGTGGAACGGCTGCGACATGAATCGCTCGACCTTGCGGGCGCGCGCCACGGTCAGCTTGTCCTCTTCCGAAAGCTCGTCCATGCCGAGAATGGCGATGATGTCCTGGAGCGCCTTGTAGCGCTGCAGCACCTGCTGGACCTGACGGGCGACCGCGTAGTGCTCCTCGCCGACGACCAGCGGGGAGAGCATGCGCGAGGTCGAGTCGAGCGGGTCCACCGCCGGATAGATGCCCTTTTCGGCGATCGAGCGCGACAGCGTCGTGGTCGCGTCAAGATGCGCGAACGAGGTCGCCGGCGCCGGGTCGGTCAAGTCGTCGGCCGGAACGTAGATGGCCTGCACCGAGGTGATCGAGCCCTTCTGCGTGGTGGTGATGCGCTCCTGCAGCGCGCCCATGTCGGTGGCCAGCGTCGGCTGATAACCCACCGCCGAAGGAATACGGCCGAGCAGCGCCGACACTTCCGAGCCGGCCTGGGTGAAGCGGAAGATGTTGTCCACGAAGAACAGCACGTCCTGGCCCTTGTCGCGGAAGTCTTCCGCGATGGTGAGACCCGTGAGCGCGACGCGGGCGCGGGCGCCCGGCGGCTCGTTCATCTGGCCGAACACCAGCGCGCACTTCGACTTCACGCTCGGATCCGGATTGTGCGGATCGGCGTTGACCTTGGACTCGATGAACTCGTGATAGAGGTCGTTGCCCTCGCGGGTACGCTCGCCGACGCCGGCGAACACGGAGTAGCCGCCGTGCGCCTTCGCGACGTTGTTGATCAGCTCCTGAATCAGCACGGTCTTGCCGACGCCGGCGCCGCCGAACAGGCCGATCTTGCCGCCCTTCGCATAGGGAGCAAGAAGATCGACGACCTTGATGCCGGTGACGAGAATTTCGGCTTCGGTCGACTGGTCGGTGTAGGACGGCGCCTCCTGGTGGATGGCGCGCAGGCCTTCCGACTTGACGGGACCTGCTTCGTCGATCGGCTCGCCGATGACGTTGATGATGCGGCCGAGCGTGCCTTCGCCGACGGGAACGCGGATCGGCGCGCCGGTGTCGGTCACTTCCTGGCCGCGGACCAGACCTTCGGTGGTGTCCATCGCGATCGTGCGCACGGTGGATTCACCGAGATGCTGGGCGACTTCGAGCACCAGGCGGTTGCCGCCGTTCTTGGTCTCGAGCGCATTGAGAATGGCCGGGAGGTGGCCTTCGAACTGCACGTCGACGACGGCGCCGATGACCTGGGTGACGCGACCGACCTGGGCTGCCATTGAATGTCTCCTTCGATCCGAACTTCTAAACCTCGGTCAGCTTGACCGGGATGTTGCGTATGATGGGTGCCGATGCGCCTTGATCAGACGGCCTCGGCGCCCGAGATGATTTCGATCAGTTCCTTGGTGATCTGCGCCTGACGCGTACGGTTGTAGACCAGCGTCTGCTTGCGGATCATTTCGCCGGCGTTGCGCGTCGCGTTGTCCATCGCGCTCATCTGTGCGCCGTAGAACGAAGCGTTGTTCTCGAGCAGCGCGCGAAAGATCTGGACCGCGAGGTTGCGGGGCAACAGGCGGGCGAGGATCTCGTCCTCTTCCGGCTCGTATTCGTAAGACGTCGTGTTCGCGGCGGCGCCCTCCTCGACGACCAGCGGGATGACCTGCTGGGCGGTCGGGACCTGCGCGATGACCGACTTGAAGCGCGCGTAGAACAGCGTGCAGACGTCGAACTCGCCATTCTCGAAGCGCGCCAATACCTTCCTGGCGATCTCCTCGGCGTTGACGAAGCCGATCTGGCGGACGCTGCGCAGGTCGAGATGCTCGACGATCTGCTTGTCGAACTGGCGGCGCAGCTGCTCGTAGCCCTTGCGGCCGACGCAGAAGAACTTCACGTCCTTGCCCTGCGCCATCAGCGCCAGGGCGCGCTCGCGGGCGAGACGCACGATCGAGGAGTTGAAGGCGCCGGACAGGCCGCGCTCGCCGGTGCAGACCAGCAGCAGGTGAACCTGGTCCTTGCCGGTGCCGGCCAGCAGCACCGGCGCGCCGGGCGAGCCGACCGCGGCGCTGGCGATGTTCGAGATCACCGCGCTCATCTTGTCGGCATAGGGACGCGCCGCTTCCGCGGCGGTCTGCGCGCGGCGCAGCTTGGAGGCCGCGACCATCTGCATGGCCTTGGTGATCTTTTGCGTCGCCTTGGTGGAGGCGATGCGGACGCGCATGTCTTTAAGTGACGCCATTCTTCGTTCACCCCGGCGGTTCGACGCCTATTGATCGAGCCGCTAGCCTATCCCAGTCGTCATGCCCGGGCTTGTCCCGGGCATCCACCTGCCGCCTCACACGTCGATTGACGTGGATGGCCGGGACTTCAGTTGCGAAGACGCGCCTCGCGCTTCAGCCCGGCCGTGACGGTTCTCTCTTACGCGAAGCTCTTCGCAAAACCCTCGACCACCGACTTCAGCTTGGCAGCGGTGTCGTCGGTGAGGTCGCGGGTGTCGCGGATCGAGTTGAGAATATCGACGTTCTTGCCGCGCAGCAGCGAGAGCAGACCGTCCTCGAACGCGCGCACCTTGTTGAGCGGGAGCGGATCGAGATAGCCGTTGGTGCCGGCCCAGATCACGCAGACCTGCTCTTCCATCTTCAGCGGCGCGAACTGCGGCTGCTTCAGCAGCTCGGTGAGACGCGAGCCGCGGTTGAGCAGGCGCTGAGTCGAGGCGTCGAGGTCGGAGCCGAACTGCGCGAACGCCGCCATTTCGCGGTATTGCGCCAGCTCGCCCTTGATCTTGCCGGCGACCTTCTTGGTGGCCTTGGTCTGCGCCGAGGAGCCGACGCGCGACACCGACAGACCGACGTTCACGGCAGGACGGATGCCCTGGAAGAACAGGTCGGTTTCCAGGAAGATCTGGCCGTCGGTGATCGAGATGACGTTGGTCGGAATGTAGGCCGACACGTCGTTGGCCTGGGTTTCGATGACCGGCAGCGCGGTCAGCGAGCCGGAGCCCTGGTCCTTGTTCAGCTTCGCCGCGCGCTCGAGCAGGCGGGAGTGCAGATAGAACACGTCGCCCGGATAGGCCTCGCGACCCGGCGGGCGGCGCAGCAGCAGCGACATCTGGCGGTAGGCGACGGCCTGCTTGGACAGATCGTCATAGATGATGACGGCGTGCATGCCGTTGTCGCGGAAGTACTCGCCCATGGTGCAGCCGGTGAACGGCGCGATGTACTGCATCGGCGCCGGATCCGAGGCGGTGGCGGCGACGACGATCGAGTATTCGAGCGCGCCCTGCTCTTCCAGCACCTTCACGAACTGGGCGACGGTCGAACGCTTCTGGCCGACCGCGACATAGACGCAGTACAGCTTGATGTTCTCGTCGGGCTGCGCGTTGAGCGGCTTCTGGTTCAGGATGGTGTCGAGCGCGATCGCGGTCTTGCCGGTCTGACGGTCGCCGATGATCAGCTCGCGCTGGCCGCGGCCGATCGGGATCAGGGCGTCGATCGCCTTGAGGCCGGTCGCCATCGGCTCGTTCACCGATTTGCGCGGAATGATGCCGGGCGCCTTGACGTCGACGCGCATGCGCTTCTCGGCCTGGATCGGACCCTTGCCGTCGATCGGGTTACCCAGCGCGTCGACGACGCGGCCGAGCAGACCCTTGCCGACCGGCGCGTCCACGATGGCGCGGGTGCGCTTGACGGTCTGGCCTTCCTTGATCTCGCGGTCGGCACCGAAGATGACGACACCGACGTTGTCGGTTTCGAGGTTCAGCGCCATGCCGCGGGTGCCGTTCTCGAACTCGACCATTTCACCGGCCTGGACGTTGTCCAGACCGTAGACGCGGGCGATACCGTCGCCGACGGACAGCACCTGTCCGACTTCGGAGACTTCAGCTTCCTGGCCGAAATTCTTGATCTGGTCCTTGAGGATCGCGGAAATTTCCGCGGCGCGGATGTCCATCAGCCTGCCTCTTTCATCGCGTGCTTGATCGAATTGAGTTTGGTGCGAAGCGAACCATCCACCATGCGGCTGCCCACCTTGACGACGAGGCCACCGATGATCGAGGGATCGACCTTCACGTTCAGCGCGACGTCCTTGCCGGTCACCGACTTCAGGGCGGCCTTGAGGGCGTCGAGATTCTTGTCAGAGAGCGCTTCCGCGACGGTCACATCCGCCGTCGCCTCGCCCTTGAACTTGGCGACCAGGGCGCGATAGGCGCGGATGACGTCGGCCACCACGAACAGACGACGGTTCGCGGTCAGCACCTTGAGGAAGTTGGCGGCAATGCCGGCGATACCGGCCTTGGCCAGCACGGCCGACAGGGCTCGCGACTGGGCGTCGGCCGCGAACACCGGGCTGCGGACGAGGCGATTGAGATCGGCGCTCTCGGTCAGCAGGGCCTCGAATTTATCGAGATCGGCCTTGACCTCGTCGACCGCTTTCTGGTCGCGGGCCAGTTCAAACAAGGCCGTTGCATAACGGCCCGACACACCGGAAACGGACGTATCTTCTGCTGCCACAGACGCGCTCTTTTTGCTGTCAAACTCGCAAGGGAAAAACCGTCGCCACGAAGCGGCGCCTAGCGATCCAAGCCCTTGGAATTCAAGCGGGACTTCGATTTTCGACCAACACGGGAGGTGCCGGGTCGTTAAAATCGCGGCTTTGCTAACATAGCAGCCACGCAGGTGCAACATGACGCCAAACTAAAGGCACGAGCTTCTGTCGCCAGTTCGTCGCAGAAGGCGATCCCAGAGGGGCCCAGTGACGCATTGAGGCCGATGACATCCCACCCCGCGGAATGAAACGAGCCTGCCGCCCGCCTCTCCCTTGGTTCCTGCTTTCAGCGCATAGCCGCCATGAACACGGATCGCAGAGGCGTGAATCCGACGTCGTCGGTTCCACTCGCCGAATACTTACCCAATTCTAAACAATCAGAGCGATGACTTCGTTCTACAGTAATTTGAAGTAATCAACTGGTTAATAGATCATTAAAGCGCAAGATTACGGAACATCAGCCCAATATCGGGTTCGGGTCACAAGATGTTTCAAGACGACACATAGCGGATTTACTGCCCAATTCACGCCTCATTAGGAATCGAAACGCCAACCCGCTCACAAACTGATGGGAGCTTCACTAGCCACATGTGTGGCAATACTAGCTTAGGGACCACTAAATGCTGTCTTTGAAGTCGCTGGGCCTTGTGACCCGGCCGCGTACGGCGATCGCGTTCGTAGCCGCAACTCTCCTCGTCGGTGGAACCGCCACCGAAGCCGCCGCCAAATCCCGGCATCACCGTCACCATCACCGCCACCACGCCCAAACCGATACCAACGCGACCTCCGATTGGCGCAACGCCAATGCGTCGATGACGCCGACCTCCGGCACGGGCCGCAGCTTCTCCGGCATGGCTTCCTTTTACGGCAACGAGTCCGGCAGCCGGACCGCGTCGGGCCAGCGCTTCAACCAGAACGCCATGACCGCGGCGCACCGCTCTCTGCCGTTCGGTACCAAGCTGCGCGTCACCCATGGCGGCCAGAGCGTCGTCGTCACCATCAACGACCGCGGCCCGTTCATTCGCGGCCGCGTGCTCGACCTCTCCACGGGCGCCGCCCGTGCCATCGGCCTCACCAGCCGCGGCGTCGGCCGCGTCACCGCGGAAGTCATCTAAGGCGTCGACGCGCCCTCTCACACGCGCAGTTTTCATCAGTTTGGTGCGCGCATGAAACAAGCCCGCGGTCTTGGGGGACCGCGGGCTTTTTTACGTTCTGTCATTCCGGGGCGATGCGCAGCATCGAGCCCGGAATCCACCAGGCGGCGAAGTCTGCGGTGAATTGGATTCCGGGCTCGCGCTTCGCGCGCCCCGGAATGACGGCGGAGAATGAGGCCGCGACCGCGACCTACAAAAAGCTCTGGGGATCGACGTCGACTTCGAGCTTGAGATTGCCTGATGGCTTCGGGCAGACCGCAAGCCAGCTGCGCAGATAATCCGACAGATCAAAACCGCGCGCCGATTTCAGCAGGATGCGGAAGCGATAGCGGCCCTTGATGACGGCGAGCGGCGCTTCTGCTGGCCCCAGCACGACGACGCGTTCGTCGCGCGGCGCCAGCGCGACGAGCTTGCGGCCAAAACCTTCCGCGCTTGGGCGGTCGCCCGCGGAGATGATCAGGCTCGCGAGCCGTCCGAACGGCGGATAGAGCGTCTTCTCGCGCAGATCGATCTCGCTGTCGTAGAAGGCCTCGCGGTCGCAGGCGATCAGCGCCTTCATCACGGGATGATCGGGCTGGTGGGTCTGGAGATAGCCCACGCCGCGGCCCTGCTCGCGGCCGGCGCGGCCGATCACCTGGTTGAGCAATTGCCAGGTGCGCTCCGCCGCGCGCGGATCGCCGTTGCTGAGGCCGAGATCCGCATCGACCACGCCGACCAGATTGAGCCGGGGAAAGTTGTGGCCCTTTGCCACGAGCTGCGTGCCGATGATGATGTCGACACGGCCCTCCGCAATCTCGGCGAGTTCTGACCGCATCGTCTCGATCGAGGTGATGAGGTCGCTCGACAGCACCATGGTGCGCGCCTCCGGGAACAGCGCGGCCGCCTCCTCCTGCAGGCGCTCGACGCCGGGGCCGACGGCCACCAGCGATTCCTCCGCCGAACAGTTCGGGCAGATGTGCGGACGCGGCATCGAGAAGCCGCAATGGTGACAGACGAGGCGCTGGCGAAAGCGATGATCGACCAGCCAGGCATCGCAGATGGTGCAGGCGAAGCGATGGCCGCAGGCACGGCACAAGGTCAGCGGCGCGTAGCCGCGTCGGTTGAGGAACAAGAGCGCCTGCTCGCGCCGCTCGATCGCGGTCCTGATCTCGCCGGCAAGCCGCGGCGAGATGAAGCGGCCGCGCGCGGGCGGTTCGCGGCGCAGGTCAATCGCCTCGATATGCGGCATGTGCTGGCCACCGAAGCGCGAGGGCAGCGCGATACGCTGGTAGCGCTTCTTGCGCGCATTGACCTCGGACTCCACCGAAGGCGTCGCGGAGGCCAGCACGACCGGGATCCTGGCGATGTGCGCGCGCACCACCGCCATGTCGCGGGCGTGATAATGCACGCCGTCGTCCTGCTTGTAGGCCTGGTCGTGCTCCTCATCGACCACGATGAGGCCGAGATCGGCGTAAGGCAGGAACAGCGCCGAGCGCGCACCGACCACGACCGGCGCGGTGCCATTGGAGATCGCCGCCCAATTGCGTGCGCGCGTGCGCGGCGTCAATTCAGAATGCCATTCGATCGGCCGCACGCCAAAGCGCTGCGCGAAGCGATCGAGGAACTGGCCGGTCAGCGCGATCTCCGGCATCAGGATCAGCGACTGTTTTCCACGGCGGATGGTTTCCGCAACGGCCTCGAAATACACCTCGGTCTTGCCCGAGCCGGTGACGCCGTCGAGCAGCGCGACGTGGAAGGTGCCGTTGGTCGCGAGCGCGCGCATCGCATCCACACCGGCACGCTGCAGCGGCGAGAAATCCGGCCGGCCGAAATCCGGATCGGGCGCCGGAGGGGGCGGAGGCGGCGGCATCGGCTCGACCGTCAGCGTGCCTTCATCGACGAGGCCGTCGATCACGCCGGCCGAAACGCCCGCTTCCTTGGCCGCCTCCGACTTGCCGTGCAGCAGCCGGTCCGACAGCACCGCGATCACCCGCTGCCGGGCCGGCGTCAGGCGCTTCGGGGGCTCGCCGACCAGGCGCACGCCGGCGCGCACCCGCTCCGGGCCGAGATTCTCGCCCATGCGCAGGCACATGCGCAGCACCATGCCGCGCGGGCTCAGCGTGTAATTGGCGACCCAATCCACCACCGACCGCAGCTCGGGCTTGAGCGGCGGGATGTCGAGCTTCTCGCTGACCTCCTTCAGGCGATTATGCAGGCGCGGATCCGGATTGGCGTTTTCGCCCCAGACCACCGCGAGCACCTCGCGGGGCCCGAGCGGCACCCCGACGAGATCGCCCGCCTTCAGCTCCATCCCGCGCGGCACCTTGTAGGAGTAGGCCTGGTCGAGCGCGACCGGCACCAGCACGTCGACCATGCGGGTCGCGTTGGCGGGGGCGGCGTTGCTGCGCGACGAATGATCCATGAGGGGAGAATCGGAACCGGGGTCTTCAAGGCTAGCGCCACGGGCCGGCCTTAGCGAACGATAAACGAGTGTGATGCGATATACTGTGCGGAATCACCACGTCCAGAGCGCATGAGCAAAGCAGCCGTCCCACAGATCGAGCTCGCCAGCGCCGATCCCTCGATCGCGCAGGAGATGGCGCGCTGGCTGTCGCATCTCGGCGCCGAGCGGCGGCTGTCGCCGAAGACGCTGGAGGCCTATGGCCGCGACTTGCGGCAGTGCCTGGATTTCCTCAGCAATCATTGGGGCGAGCGCGTCACGCTGGCGCGCTTCGCGGCGCTGGAAGCCACCGATATCCGCGCCTTCATGGCGATGCGCAGGGCCGACGACATTGCCGGCCGCAGCCTGATGCGCGCGCTGGCGGGCCTGCGCTCGTTCGGCCGCTTCCTCGAGCGCGAGGGCAAGGGCAAGGTCGGTGCACTCTCCGCGATCCGTGCGCCAAAGGTTGCGAAGAGCCTGCCGAAGCCGTTGCCGATGGCCTCGGCCAAACGGCTGGCCGACGCCGACGAGCGCGCCGGCGAGGACCGCGAGACCTGGATTCTCGCGCGCGACGCGGCGGTGATGGCGCTGCTGTACGGGTCGGGCCTGCGCATCTCCGAAGCGCTCGGCCTGAAGCGCCGCGAGGTGCCGCGCCCCGGCGAAGGCGATGTGCTGGTTGTCACAGGAAAAGGCAACAAGACCCGGATGGTGCCGGTGCTCCAGAACGTGCTCGCGCTGATTCAGGAGTACGTCGCGATGTGCCCCTATCCGCTGCCGGCGGAGGGGCCGATCTTCGTCGGCGCGCGCGGCGGCCCCTTGAACCCGCGCATCATCCAGCTCGCGATGGAGCGGCTGCGCGGCGCACTCGGCCTGCCCGACAGCGCCACGCCGCACGCACTCCGCCATTCCTTCGCCACGCATCTGCTCTCGCGCGGCGGCGACTTGCGCGCCATCCAGGAGTTGCTCGGCCATTCCTCGCTCTCGACCACGCAGGTCTACACCGGCATCGATTCCGAGCGGCTGCTGGAAGTGTACGCGAGCGCGCATCCGCGGCGCTGACACACTCTCGTCATAGCTCGCGTGCCTCTTGCGCGGCAGCCGCGGTTCGGTCAATCGTTGCGGAACCGACCAAGAGGGGAATCATGGGCGCACACGAAAGCATGGAGCACGCCGAGCACGCCGAGCACGCGTCCGGCTCGAACAAGAAGATCGCGCTGCTGATCGCGGTGCTGGCGCTGTTCCTGGCGATCTCGGAGACGCTCGGCAAGGGCGCCCAGACCGAATCGATCAGCAAGAACGTCGAGGCCGCCAATCTCTGGGCGTTCTTCCAGGCCAAGAGCATCCGCCGCACCGTGGTGATCACTGCGGCCGAGCAGGGCAAGCTGACGCTGGGCTCGCTGGCCGATGACGCCGCCATGAAGCCGGCCGTGCAGAAGCAGATCGACGACTGGACCAAGACCGCACAGCGCTACCGCTCCGAGCCGGAGACCGGCGAAGGTACCGAGCAGCTCGCCGACAAGGCCAAGCACGCCGAGCACGATCGCGACGAGGCGACCGCGAAATACCACCATTTCGAGCTGGCCTCAGCCGCCTTCCAGATCGGCATCGTGCTGGCCTCGGCCACCATCATCACGGGCATGCTCGCACTCGCCTATGTCAGCGGCGTGCTGACGATCGCCGGCCTCGTCATGACCGCCCTCGGCCTGTGGTGGCCGCATCTGCTGCATTTGCATTGAGGCGTTGAGGCGCGCGCAGGAGCCACACCAACGGTGTCATGCCCCGGCTCGACCGGGGCATCCAGTATTCCAGAGGCAGCGAGATTCATCACGACGGCCGCGGCGTACTGGGCGGATTCAACCGTTCGTCGCAACACTTCAGCGAAGGAGGTTGCGATGGCGAGTTTTGTGCGAGCAG
>NZ_LSIC01000198.1 GCF_001556045.1 Bradyrhizobium sp. CCH5-F6 | reverse complement strand
CCCAGCTGAACACGCCGCTGACCCCGCAGAAGATCTGGCAGGCGATCCGGGACGCCGTTGGTGACGCAAGGCGGGCCGCCGATGGCGCCGGATTCGCCGCAGCCCTTGGCGCCAAGCGGGTTGGTGCGGCAGGGCGCGGAATCATCCAGAGTCACCACGATCGGCGGGACGTCGTCGGCGCGCGGGATGCAGTAGTCCTGGTAGCTTGCGGTGAGAAGCTGGCCGTCGGCATCGTAGGACACGCCTTCATAGAGCGCCTGGCCGATGCCTTGCGCGACGCCGCCATGGATCTGTCCCGCCACCAGCATCGGGTTCACGGCGACGCCGACATCGTCGACCGTGGTGTAGCGCACGACCTTGGAGACGCCGGTCTCGGGGTCGATCTCGACCTCGCAGATATGCGTGCCGTTCGGCCAGCTCGGACCGTCGACCTCGCCCTCGGAATCGACGCTGAGCCTGGCGCCGTTCTCCTTTTCTGCGAGATCGAACAGGCTGATGCGGCGGTCGGTGCCGACCACGGTGAGCATGCCGCCCTGGTATTCGATGTCCTCGACCGAGGTCTCCAGCACGTTGGCCGCCTTCTCGCGCGCCTTCTGGATCAGATCGTTGGAGGAGACCGCAACCGCAGTGCCGCCGACGAACAGCGAGCGCGAGCCGACGCTGCCGAAGCCCATGGCGAGATCGGTGTCGCCCTGGACGACGTCGATCTTGTCCATGGAGATGCCGAGCGTGTCGGAGATCATCTGGGTGTAGGTGGTCTGCAAGCCCTGCCCCATCGCCATGGTGCCGGAATGCAGCACGACGCGCCCTTGCGAGGTCGCGTGCAGGCTGACCTTCTCGGTATGCGCGCGGCCGCCGGTCCATTCGATGTAGGAGGTGAGACCACGGCCGTAGAGCAGGCCCTTCTTCTTCGCCGCCTTCTTGCGCGCGGCGAAGCCATCCCAGTCGGCGAGCTTCACGGCGCGATCGAGCATGTGGGCGAAGGCGCCGGAATCATAGACCTGGCCGACCGCGTTGGTGTAGGGCAGCTGCGCCGGCTTGATGTAGTTGGCCTTGCGGATCGCGCGCGGATCCATGCCGATCTTGCGCGCGGCGGCGTCGAACAGGCGCTCGACGATGAAGACCGCTTCGGGCCGACCCGCGCCGCGATAGGCGCCGACCGGCGCGGTGTGGGTCATCACCGACTTCACCTCGAAATGCACCAGCGGCAGATCGTAGACGCCGGTCTGCACGAACGGCCCGAGCACCAGCGGGATGATGTTGGCCGCGCCCGAGGAGTACGCGCCGGTGCAGCCGATCGACTTGACGCGATAGGCCAGCACCTTGCCCTTTTCATCCAATGCGAAGGAGGCGGTGGAGGTGAGATCGCGGCCGTGGGTGCCGCCGACGAACTCGTCGGTGCGGTCGCCGCGCCAGCGGATCTTCTTGTTCAGCTTGGTCGCGGCATAGGCGACGATGCCGTCTTCCGGATAGAGGTTGGTCTTCTGGCCAAAGCCGCCGCCGATGTCGCCGACCAGCACGCGCACGCTGTCCTTGGGACGCTTCAGCACCGCTTCCGCCAGCACATCGCGGGTCGACGCCGGCGTCTGCGACTGCACGTGCAGCAGGAGACGGCCGGACTTCTTGTCGATCTCGGCAATGGTCGAGCGCGGCTCCATCGCCGACGGCACGAGGCGCTGGCTGACGATGTCGAGTTCGACGGTGTGCGCGGCCCTGGCAAAGGCCTCGTCGACCTTGGCCGCATCGCCATAGCTCATGGCACCGACGATGTTGTCGGGCGCCTCGGGCCACACCACGGGAGCGCCGGGCTTCACTGCTTCGACGGGATCGACCACCGCCGGCTGCACGTCATATTCCACCACGATCGCCTCGGCTGCGCTCTGAGCCTCCACGCGCGACGAGGCCACCACTGCGGCGACCGCCTCGCCGGCATGGCGCACGACCTCATGGGCGAGCAGGCGGCGCGGCGGCACCGTCATCGGCTTGCCGTCGGGACGCTTGAAAATGCTCAGGGTCGGGATGCTGCCGATGTCGTCCTTGACGAGGTCCGCACCGGTATAGATCGCGGTGACGCCGGGCATCGCGGCCGCGGCGCTGCTATCGATCGAGACGATCTTCGCGTGGGCGTGCGGCGAACGCAGCACGTGCAACCACAGCGCGCCGTCCTCCGGCTTGTCGTCGATGAACTGTCCCTTCCCGGTGAGCAGCCTCTGGTCTTCCAAACGCTTGACGGGCTGGCCCGCTCCGAAACGCAAATTGCCGGGAAGAATGTTCATTCCGTTATGTCCTCGAAATCCGGAAAACGACCGCGGCGGTTTTAACCGATTTTGCGGGCCAGACAACCGAGCCGCGGCACATCTGCAATGCGTGCCGCGCCCCTTTTGGCCGGGCAAATCGCGGGTCAGGAACGCTCGATGTCGATGATGCCCACGTTCACGTCACGGGTGTCCGAGCCCCGCTTGACGGTGAGGCGCACGGTCTTGCCGGCGCCGGCCTGCTCGAGCGCATCGGTCAGGTCGGAGAGGCGCCGCACCGGCTTGCCCTCGACCGCGGTGATGATGTCTCCGACCGCTCCGGTCGAAAAGTTGACACCGCGAATCCCCGCCCGCTCGGCCGGACTACCGGGCGCCGTCCGCACCACGATCACCCCTTCGACGCCGAGCCGGGTCGAAACGTCCTCGCCGGCGGCCACGATCCCGATGCCGGGCGTCGGCACCCGGCCGTTGCGGATGAGTTCGGGGACGATCCGGTTCACGACGTCGACCGGGACCGCGAAACCGATGCCCGCGTTCGAGCCCGACGGCGATATGATCGCGGTGGTGACGCCGATCAGCCGGCCTGCGGAATCCAGCAACGGCCCGCCTGAATTGCCCGGATTGATCGCGGCATCGGTCTGGATCACATTGGCAATTTCACGGCCGCCATGGGTCGGAAGCCTGCGCTTGAGCGCGCTGATGATGCCGCTCGTCATCGACTGGTCAAGCCCGAAGGGATTGCCGATCGCAAAGGCGGATTGCCCGACCTTCAGGTCGCTCGAGCTGCCGAGCGCAACCGGCGGTGGAAGCTCGCGCACGCTCCGAATCCGCAGGACCGCAAGATCGTAATTGGGAGCCGTGCCGACGAGGTCGACCCGGGCCACCTCTCCCGAGGCAAAGCGCACGGCGATCTCGCCGCCACTGGCGACGACGTGATTGTTCGTCACGAGGTGACCGTCGCGGTCCCAGACGAATCCCGTGCCGGAAGAGCCGCCCTGGCCTTCCTCACCCATGAGAGGATTGACCGCCGATCTCACGGCAACCTGGACGACCGAAGGCGATACGCGCTCGAAGATATCGATGGTCGCCTTTTCGGCATCCGACAGCGGCCCGCGCTGCTCGACGGCGCGTGCGGAGGGAGCCGCCCATGGGGCGAACGAGATCGGGACATGCAGGATCTTCGCGGTCGTTATGGCGAGCAACAGGGCGGCGAAGGCTGCCGCGGCAATCGCATAGCGACGATTCATGAGTGATCACCGTCTCTTGTGCTGAATACGCTCTCTTGTGCTGAATACGCTGTTGGGATGCACATGCATGGGGTGATGGACCTCGCTCACGCAGCAACGTCGGAAACGAACGGAAGTTTCTCCCTCAGGTAAGGAGCCTTTTGCTCTCGACACGGGTGCCCGGGGCAAATTGCCGCGTCGCGAGCAGCTATATCAGCTCGCGCAACGCCGCCTCCACGACCTTGCGCGCGTCGGCCGTCAGCGACGCCTGCGGCGGGACGGGGTCACCGACATCGTAGCCCTGGATCGAAAGCCCCGCCTTGATGCAGGCGGCGAGATTGAAGCGGGCGAAGGCTTCGTTGACGCGCCACAGCCGGCGCTGCAGCGCCATGGCCTCGTCCCAGCGGCCGGCCTTGCAGAGGTCGTACAGCGCGACGCTCTGGCGCGGGATGATGCAGGCCGGGCCCGCCATCCAGCCGAATCCGCCGATCAGCATCACCGCCGCAGGGATATGGGCCGAGGCCGAGAATACCCGCAAGGAATCGCCGCAGCGGTTCATGATCGAGAGCAGCCGGCCGGTGTTGGTCGAGGCATCCTTGATGTAGCCGATGCGCGGATGTTCGGCGAGGCGCGCAATGACGTCGAGGGTGAGATCGGAGCGCTGGAATTGCGGATTGGTATAGATGACGACGGGGACATCCACGGCATCGGCGATGGCGCGGAAGTAGGATTCGACCTGGGCATCGGCGAGCGGGAAATACGCCTCCAGGATCGCCAGAATGCCGTCGGCGCCGAGCTTCCGGTAGGCCTTCGCCTGCGCCACCGCGTCCGCCGTGGAGGTGGAGGCGACGCCGGCCACGACAGGCACGCGGCCCCGCGCGGCCTCGATCGTGGTCTGCACCACCGCCGTGCGTTGCTCGGCATTGAGATAGGCGAACTCGCCGGTCGAGCCCAGCGGGGTCAGGCCGTGCACGCCGGCGCCGATCAGGTCGTCGCAGAGCTTTGCGAGCACGCTGGTCCGCACCGTGCCGTCGGCATCGACGGGCGAGACGAGATAGGGAAAGACACCGTGGAATTCGGACATGTCAGGTCCATTCGGGACATCGGGCGGCCGTAGCAGCCCTCAATCGCTGCTAACACGGGCAAAAATCGCCAGCAAGCCTGCGCATTGACGACTTCTTAAGGACGTTGCGCAGCAACCATCATCTCGCGCCCCGTCCCTACCGCTTGTTAGGAACAAGCAGGGATGGTGCCGGCCATGACTCTGACAATGTTGTCCAGGTTCTTGCATCCAGATCCGCGCATCCGGCGCGAGCTCGTGGATCTCCTGTACACGTCGCTGCCGCAAGTGTCCGCCATTGGCGCCACATCGGTGACGGGCGCAGCCGCGCTGACGCTCATGAGCGGCGACACCGGCTATGCCGTGATCTCGGTCTTCATCTTCATCACGGCCGCAGCCCGCATCGCTTCTCTGCTCCGCTACAAGTCGCGCGCTGCGCAATTCTCCGATACTGACGTGATCCGCTGGGAAGGGCTTTATGGCGCCGGCGCGTCCGCCTTCGGCCTTGCGTTGGGCCTGTTGTCTTACCGCGCGCTCCAGCTCGACGACGGGCCCGGCGCGTGGATCACGTTCGGGCTTTCGATGTCGTTCTGCGTCGGCATGGTCTCGCGCGCGGCGATCCGACCCTGGATCATCCTGACCGCCGCTGCGGTGCTGTTGACGCCGATCATCCTGGGCGGCCTGCTCCACCCCGAGTTCGCCTACAAGCTCGGCGCAGTCATGCTGGTGTTCTTCTGGCTCACATTGCGCGAGGCGTCCAAACATCTCAGCGCCGCCTTCGTCGAGCGGCTCGAAGCAAAACATCGGCTGGCGCGGCAGGCCACCCACGATTTCCTGACGGGATTGCCGAACCGGGCCGCGTTCTTCCAGGCGCTGGCGGAGACGCGCGGAAACTTCGCCATCATCGCCATTGATCTCGACGGCTTCAAGCCGGTCAACGACCGGCACGGCCATCACGTCGGCGACGATCTGTTGCGCCAGGTGGCGGAGCGGCTTTCCGTTTGCATCGGCAGTCCAGGGCTCGCCGCGCGCTTCGGCGGCGACGAGTTCATGATGCTCAAGCCGGTTGCTTCAGGTGATGCCGGCCGTGAGCAAGCGCTCGCGCTGGCGCGCCAAGCCATTCGCGATCTCTCGATGCCATTCCTGCTCACGGACATTCCGGTCCGCATCGGCGCAAGCGTCGGCATTCTGGTCAGCGCTGATGCAGTCACCGCCATCTCAACGTCGCAGCTCATGGAGCGGGTCGACCGCGCCCTCTATGCAGCGAAACGTGCCGGAGGCAGCCGCTGCGCATGGGCGGATGAGGACGTCCGCCTCGAACGCGCAGCAGGCTGAAGCTGCCGCCTTCGATCACACCTTGAGCAGCCGCACCCGCGTGCCCCAGGGATCGATCGCCTCCACACCATTCGCAAGCGTGGTGAGCTGCGCACCGGCCTTGCGCAGGCGTTCCTCCTGTGCGGCGAGAATGTCCTGCTTCGCCGTCACCAGCGAGAACCATGCAAGTCCCGTGGTGGCATCGTCGCGCTGGCCGGCGCCCTGGCTCTGCCAGACATTCAAGCCGAGGTGATGGTGATAACGGCCCGATGACAGGAACGCGGCGCCGTTGCGCTTGCGCGTCGGATCAAGGCCGATCGTGCCGTGATAGAAGCTCTCGGCCTGCGCGAGATCGCCGACGCGCAGATGCATGTGGCCGACGCGCAAGCCGTCCGGCGCCTTGGCATAGTCGGCGACGCGTGTATTGGTCAGCGACAGCAGGTCGGGGATGTTGAGCTCGTCGGTCGCCATTTTCACGCTGCCCTCGCTCCACTGCCATTGCGAGGGATCGCGGTCGGCATAGACTTCGATGCCGTTGCCCTCGGGGTCGTCGAGATAGACGGACTCGCTGACGAGGTGATCGGCAAAGCCCGACAGCGGCACGCGATGCGAGGCGGCATGCACCAGCCAGCGCGCGAGGTCTTTTCGCGTCGGCATCAGGAAGGCGGTGTGGTAGAGGCCGGCGGCGTTGCGCGGCTCGATCGCGGCATCGGGACGGGCCTCCAGCACCAGCAGCGTGATACCATTTGTGCCGAGCCTGGCCGCGCTGGTAGAGCGCTCCATCACGGTGAGCCCGATTACGTCGCGGTAGTAGTCGGCGACCTTGCCGAGATTCTTCACCCGCAGCGTCACCATGCCGACCCGCATCGGCGTGCGGCTCGCATAGGTCGGCCCGCCGCCCTGCGGCGTCCCCTCGGCGCGCGCCGCGGCCGCGGCGGCCATCGCAAGCGACGTCGCGCCGGCGAGTTGAAGCAGGGTGCGGCGGGTGAGGTCGATGGTCATGAGTCAGGGCTCGCTGGGAGAGGCTTGAGGCCAATTGGTGCAATTTCCCGATTGCTACACGTTCCCGTGAGCGCCTCCCAATCACATGTTTGTCGGCCGTGGTCCTACGGAGGACTGGCCACCCGGCCAGTTTCGCAATCACCCGCGACATCCCAGATTGAAGGCGGCTTACAGGAGCCTTGAAACCTCGCAGGAGCCTTGCATGACCGATTCCACGCCTCTGTCTTCGCTGTCGTCAGCGCTCGCGGACGTCGTGGCGCACACCGCGCCGTCCGTCGTTTCCGTGCATTCGCATCGCTCCCGCGCCACCGGCTTCGTCTGGAAGCCCGGCCTGATCGTCACCGCCGACGAGGCGCTGGCCGACGAAGGCGAGGTGACGATCGGCCTGTCCGACGGCAGCACGGTCGCCGCGACGATCGTCGGCCGCGACCACACCACCGACGTTGCGCTGCTGCGCGCCGACACCGATCTCGCCCCGGTCAAGCTGTCTACCACGGTCCCGCCTCTCGGCACGCTGTCGGTCGTGGTCGCCACCGATCGCGATGCGCCAAGCGCGGCGCTCGGCATGGTGTCGGCATCCGGCAACGGATGGCGCAGCCTGCGTGGCGGCGAGATCGATGCGCGGATCGAGCTCGATTTGCGCCTGCGCTTCAGCCAGCAAGGCGGGCTTGCGCTCGACGCATCGGGCGAGGCCTTCGGGATGGCCGTGCTCGGACCGCGGCGGGTGCTGGTGATTCCGACGGCGACGATCGCGCGCGTCGCGGCGCAGCTCGAGACGCGCGGCCGCATCGCGCGCGGATATCTCGGCCTCGGGCTCCAGCCGGTACGGCTCGACGACGGCATGGGCGCGATGGTGATGCATGTCGACAAGGCCGGGCCTTCGGCTGCAGCCGGCATCCGTCAGGGCGACGTGATCGTCGCGGTCAACGACCAGAAACTGTCAGGCGTGCGTGCGCTGGCGCGGACGCTCGGGCCTTCGAGCGTCGGCGCGGTGGTCGACGTCGCCGCCCGCCGCGGCGGCGAGCCGGTCAGCTTCAAGGTCACGGTCGGCGAGAGGCCGGAGGCGTGAGCGCGGACGACGCCCCCGAGATCGTGCTGTCGCTGGAGATCGACGATCCCGCTCTCGCCGGCCGCCTGGCCGCACTGCTCGGCAACGTCGCCGGGCTACGTCTCGCTGCGCCGGGCGAGTCTGCTGCGGCGACGATCGTGGCCCGCGATCCGCGCAGCATGCCCGATGATATCGCACTGACCCAGCGCGAGCTCGACGTGCTGGCACTGATGGCCGAGGGCGCCTCGAACAAGATGATCGCGCGTCAGCTCGGAATCTCCGTGCACACCGTGAAGTTCCATGTCGGCTCGCTGCTCGACAAGCTGGACGCCACCGGCCGCACCGACGCAGTGGCGCATGCGGCGCGCCGCGGCGTGATCGAGCTTTAGGCGAGGCGGCGCCTCTCTCCTCGTCATTGCGAGGAGCTCTTGCGACGAAGCAATCCAGGATCCCTCCGCAGAGGCGGTCTGGATTGCTTCGCTGCGCTCGCAATGACGTGGATAGACCTCTCCTCCGAGCTTACACCCGCTTGCCACCGTTCTTCTCGGCCGCACGGCGCAACGCTTCGGCGAGGGCGCCGCCGCCGGAGGAGGTATCCTGTTTGCGCGGCGCCGAGGAGGTCATGCGGGCGGGATTGCGTGAGCCGTTGTCGCGCTGCATGCCGGGGGCGTCCTTCTTGGCGCCGACCTCGTCGTCGAGGCGCAAGGTCAGCGAGATGCGCTTGCGGGCGACCTCGAAGTCCAGCACCTTCACCTTGACGATGTCGCCCGGCTTCACCACCTCGCGCGGATCCTTGATGTAGGTCTTGGACATCGCCGAGATATGGACGAGGCCGTCCTGGTGCACGCCGATGTCGACGAAGGCGCCGAAGGCGGCGACGTTGGTCACGGTGCCCTCGAGGATCATGCCCTTCTTGAGATCCTTGATCTCCTCGACGCCCTCCTTGAACACGGCGGCCTTGAATGCCGGACGCGGGTCGCGGCCGGGCTTTTCGAGCTCGCGCAGGATGTCGGTGACGGTCGGCAGGCCGAAAGTCTCGTCGACGAAATCCTTGGGCTTGAGCGTGCGCACGATCTCGCTGCTGCCGATCAGCGCCTTGATGTCGCTCTTGGTCGCCGCCAGAATCCGGCGCACCACCGGATAGGCTTCCGGATGCACGCCGGAGGCGTCGAGCGGGTCTTCGCCGCCCAGGATGCGCAAAAAGCCGGCGCACTGCTCGAACGCCTTGGGTCCGAGCCGCGGCACGTCCTTGAGCGCCTTGCGCGACTTGAACGGGCCGTTGGCGTCGCGGTGCGCGACGATGCTCTGCGCAAGGCCTGCGCCGACGCCGGACACGCGCGCAAGCAGCGGCGCGGAGGCGGTGTTGACGTCGACACCGACCGCGTTCACGCAATCCTCGACCACCGCGTCGAGCGATTTTGCGAGCTTGGCCTGGCCGAGGTCGTGCTGATACTGGCCGACGCCGATCGCCTTGGGCTCGATCTTGACGAGCTCGGCGAGCGGGTCCTGGAGCCGCCGCGCGATCGAGACGGCGCCCCGCAGGGTGACGTCGAGGCCGGGCAACTCCTCCGAGGCGAAAGCCGAGGCCGAATAGACCGAGGCGCCGGCCTCGGACACGACGATCTTCGTCATCTTCAGTTCGGGCAGGCCCTTGACGAGGTCGGCGGCGAGCTTGTCGGTCTCGCGCGAGGCGGTGCCGTTGCCGATCGCGATCAGCTCGACGCGATGTTTCAGCGCCAGCCTGCCGAGCGTCGCCAGCGACTCGTTCCACTGCCGCTGCGGCTCGTGCGGATAGATCGCCGTGGTGTCGACCACCTTGCCGGTCGCGTCGACGACCGCGACCTTCACGCCGGTGCGGTAGCCGGGATCGAGCCCCATGGTGACGCGGGTGCCTGCCGGGGCGGCCAGCAAGAGGTCGCGCAAGTTCGAGGCGAACACGCGCACGGCCTCGGTCTCGGCCGAATTCCACAGCCGCATGCGCAAATCGATGTTGAGATGCACCTGGATCTTCGTGCGCCAGGCCCAGCGCACGGTGTCGATCAGCCAGCGATCGCCGGGGCGCTTGAGGTCGGCGATGCCGAACCGCTTCATGATCTTCATTTCGTAGGCGCTCGGCACGCCCGGCGGCGGCGCTTCGGCCTCGGCCTGAATTTGCAGATCGAGGATTTCTTCCTTCTCGCCACGGAACATCGCGAGGATGCGATGCGAGGGCAGCTTGGTCAGCGGCTCGGAGAAATCGAAATAGTCGGCGAACTTCTCGCCCTCGGTCTTCTTGCCGTCGCGCACCTTGGAGGCCATGCGCGCGTTGGTCCACATCTCCTCGCGCAGCGCGCCGATCAAGTCGGCGTCCTCGTCGAAGCGCTCGACCAGGATGGCGCGCGCGCCGTCCAGCGCGGCGGCTGCATCCGCGACGCCCTTCTCGGCGTTGACGAAGCTTTCCGCCACGACCTTCGGATCGTTGCCTGGCTCCGACAGCAGCTGATTGGCGAGCGGCTCGAGGCCGGCTTCCTTGGCAACTTCCGCCTTGGTGCGGCGCTTCGGCTTGAACGGGAGATAGATGTCTTCGAGGCGCGCCTTGCTGTCGGCGGCCATGATCGATGCTTCGAGGGCGGCATCGAGCTTGCCCTGCTCGCGAACCGATTCGAGGATGGCCTTGCGGCGGTCTTCGAGCTCGCGCAGATAGACTAGGCGCTCCTCCAAGGTACGCAATTGCGCGTCGTCGAGCGCACCGGTCGCTTCCTTGCGGTAGCGGGCGATGAAGGGAACCGTAGCGCCGCCGTCGAGCAGCGTCACCGCCGCCTCGACCTGCTCGGCGCGAACCCCAAGCTCCTGCGCAATTTTCTGGTTGATTTTTGCCACGCGAGAATCCCTCTGTCCAAGCACGCGATGCGGCGGCGAACCACCCGCTCGCGGGACGCCGCTTATGGACCAACCGAGGTTGATTCATCAAGGTGCGGCGGTCAATCGTCGACAGAGGATTTTTTTGCTGAACCGATGCGATCTCGCCACAATCATTGGAATGGCGAAGCTGGCGCGCAAATCCGATGGTTCTGGCCTTCTCCGACCAGACGGGAGAGATGCAAACGATCGATGCCGGCACCTTGACAGGCGTCCCGGTTCGACGACTGTTTCCCGTGCCGGACCACCGAATGCCACACGAGGACTCTCATGCAGACGACATCGGTCGGCGTCATCAGGATCGCCACCAAGGGCCCCGGCGACGTTTCCGGATTGATGAGCATGATCGGCTCCGGCGCGATCGATCCAACGGAGATCCTCGCCATCCTGGGCAAGACCGAAGGCAATGGCGGCGTCAATGATTTCACCCGGGAGTACGCCGTCGCGGCGCTGTGCACGGCCCTCGCGCCGCTGCTCGGCCTGTCCCGGGAGGACGTCGAACAGCGCATCGCCTTCGTGATGTCCGGCGGCACCGAAGGTGTCCTCAGTCCCCACATCACCGTGTTCACCCGCCGCGCAGCCGAACGCCCGGCGCGCGTCACCGGCAAGCGCCTGGGCATCGGCATGGCGCACACGCGGGATTTCCTGCCTGAGGAGCTAGGCCGCTCCGCGCAGATCACGGAGACGGCGAAGGCCGTGAAGGCCGCGATGGAAGATGCCGGCATCATCGATCCTGCCGACGTCCATTTCGTGCAGATCAAGTGCCCGCTGCTGACCAGCGACCGCGTCGAGGCCGCGGCCGCGCGCGGCAACAAGACGGCGACGACGAGCTCCTACGGTTCGATGGCCTATTCGCGCGGCGCCTCCGCGCTCGGGGTTGCGGTCGCGCTCGGCGAGATCGCCGCAGATGTCGGCGACGCGGACGTGCTGCGGCGCCACGATCTGTTCTCGAAAGTCGCCTCCACCTCGGCCGGGATCGAGCTGATGCACAACGTCGTCATCGTGCTCGGCAATTCGACGGCTTCAGTGAGCCCGTTCGAGATCGGCCATGCCGTCATGAGCGATGCCATCGACGCAGCGGCGGTGATGTCCGCATTGCAGAGCGTCGGGCTGGCTGTCGCGCCGCAGGCGACGAAGGGCCGCCAGCTCGTCAACATCTTCGCCAAGGCCGAGGCATCGCCCGACGGCAGCGTGCGCGGCTCGCGTCATACCATGCTGGAGGACACCGACATCAGCTCGACACGCCACGCTCGCGCCGCGGTCGGCGGCCTGATCGCGGGGCTTGCGGGCACCGGCGCGGTCTACGTATCCGGCGGCGCGGAGCACCAGGGGCCTCCGGGCGGCGGCCCGGTTGCGGTCATCGCGCAGCTCTCCGATTGAGAGCCCACCCCTCCGCGCCACGCAACCCTGCCCCTCGCGCCGGCTCGGTTGATTCATGCCCCTTGCGAAAGGAAGGTGGCGCCGCATCAAGGGGATTTTGACGACATGACTTTGCCGATGAGCTGGAGTGAATGGGCGCAGCACG
Source organism: Bradyrhizobium sp. CCH5-F6 (assembly GCF_001556045.1). Lineage (GTDB taxonomy): Bacteria > Pseudomonadota > Alphaproteobacteria > Rhizobiales > Xanthobacteraceae > Bradyrhizobium. Next base: position 18,322 of record NZ_LSIC01000198.1, on the reverse strand, counting down.
ACGGCGTCGCGCTGGCGGGGCGCGTGCGCAAGGGCGAGCTGACGGCGAAGGAATTGGCGCGGCAGGCCGCGGCAGGCGTCGCCAAGGTCGATCCGGCGCTGTCGGGCGTGGTCGAGCTGTTCGAGGACGTGATCGCCGACCCTGCCAAGGACGGCGCCAACCTCGCCGGCGCGTTCGCCGGCCTGCCGTTCCTGATGAAGGATCTGGGCCCGACCATGAAGGGCCGGCTCCAGGAGATGGGCTCGCTGCTGATGCGCGGCAATCGCGCCAGCACCGACACGTTCCTGACCGGCAAATTCCGCCAGGCCGGCCTCAACCTGATCGGCCGCACCACGACGCCGGAGTTCGGCGTGTGCAGCTCGGCCGATAATCCCGCCGTCTATGTCACGCGCAATCCCTGGAACACCGATTATACCACCTGCGGCTCGTCGGCAGGGAGCGCCGCGATGGTCGCGGCCGGCGTGGTGCCGATCGCGCATGCGACCGATGGCGGCGGCTCGATCCGCATTCCCGCCGGCGTCAACGGCAATATCGGGCTGAAGGTCTCGCGCGGCGTGTTCTCGCTCGCCCCGCACATGTCCGACCTCACCGGCCTGGTCTCGATCCAGGGCTGCCAGTCGCGCTCGGTGCGCGACACCGCCGCCTTCGTCGACCACGCAAGGGGACCGGCGCCCGGCGAGTTCATGCCGTTCTGGACCACGGCGCAGCCCTATTCCGAGATGATCAAGCGCGATCCCGGCAAGCTCCGCATTGCGCTCTCGCACACCTGGGGCGATTACACCGCAACGCCGGAGATCGCCGCCGAGCTGGAGAAGGCCGGCCGCTTCCTCGAAGGGCTCGGCCATCACGTCGACCATGCGCTGCCCGAGATCGATTTCCGTGCCGCGTTCGCGGCGCAGACCACCTGCTACATCTCGAACTTCGCGGTGGTGATCTCCAACATGCTCGCTGCACGCGGCCTGGAAAAACCGCCGGAAGACCTGATCGAGCCCATGAACATTCGCATCTGGGAAGCCGGCCGGCATACGAGCTTCGCCGAGCGGGCAAAGATGCAGGGCGTGTTCAACACGACCTCGCGCGGCTTCGGCGCCTTCTTCGAGCAGTGGGACGTGATCCTGACGCCGATCACCGCGCTGCCGACGCCGAAAGTCGGCACGAAGGAGTACCTGACCATCTCCGACAATCCCGACGTGCTCGACTGGTTCGGCAATCTCTGGCGCAATTTCGCCTTCACGCCGCTCGCCAATCTCTGCGGCATGCCGGCGATCTCGATGCCGATGGCGACCCAGGATCACGGCCTGCCGCTCGGCATCCAGGCCATCGCAAAGCAGGCCAATGACGGTCTGCTGTTGCAGCTCGCCGCCCAGATCGAACGCGCGCTGGACGGCAAGTGGAACGGCGGCAGGAAGCCGAAGGTGCATGTGAGCTGAGAAGCCGCCATCGCGCTGACGGGCGATCGTACTTCCAGCGTCAGTTCTTCACCGCCGGGATTTCCTCGTTCGGCTGCTGTTGTCCCTGCTTGTACATCGCCAGTGCCTTGTCGAGCGCTTCGCGCAGCGCCAGCGCCGCAGCCACGCTGCAACGCAGGTGCGCGGTCTGGACTACGTCGACCCTGACGGCCGCGCCGACCGGCATCAACAGGTTCGCGGCGAGCTCGATCTGGATAGCGCCGTTGTGGTGGCCGAAGCAGGATGCGCCGTCGAAATAGATGATCGGCGCCCGCTCGGCGCTGGAGGTCGAAATGGTGACGGGCCCCTGGGCGGTCGAGGGCGTTTCGGGATCGGCCATGGGCGCTCCTTGCGGCTATTCAGACGAACGAAGCGTCCACCATCCTCGCTTCGGCCCGCTCTGTCGAGGCCCAAGCGACCTGCGAGGCACATTCGGGTTTTGCGCGGCGCCCGGCAGTGGTCTAGAACAGCGCCATGTCCACTCCACCCGTCACGCTGCCGTTCGAGGAACTCGCCGAGGCGATCAAGGGCCGCCGCTCCGATTACGGCCACATCAGCGGGCTCCAGCTCGACCGCTTCGCGCCCGCCGAGGCCTGGTCCAGCCTGCCCTACCGTCCCGTCTTCGTTGGCAACAGCGAGACCGGCGTTCTGCATGGCGGCGTCGTCACGGCGATGCTGGACGAGAGCTGCGGCATGGCCGTGCAACTCGCACTCGACGGCACGCGCGCGATCGCAACCCTGGACTTGCGTATCGACTATCAGAAGCCGGCGACGCCGGGCCTCGACATCAAGGCGCATTCGGTCTGCTATCGCACGACCCGCTCGATCGCCTTCGTGCGCTCCACGGCCTATCAGGAATCCGAGGACGATCCGGTCGCCACCGCAACCGCCTGCTTCATGATCGGCGCCAACCGCACCAACATGCTCGCGGACCGGAGGATGGATGCGCGCAGCATTCCGACGCTGGAGGCGCCGGAAGACCCGGATGGGCCATTCGCGAACAGCCCGTTTGCGCGCTGTCTCGGCATTCGCGTCAACGACGACGGCACGCTGACGATGCCGTTCTCGCCGCAGATCATCGGCAACCCGATCCTGCCCGCGATCCACGGCGGCATGACCGGAGCCTTCCTGGAGACCACCGCGATCGTCGGGGTGGCGCGCGAGCTCGGCACTGCGGCGCCGCCCAAGCCGATCGGCCTCACCGTCAACTATCTGCGCTCCGGCCGTGCCCTCGATACGTTTGCCAACGTCTCGATCGTGAAGCAGGGCCGGCGTATCGTTGCCTTCGAGGCGCGGGCCTGGCAGGACGACGCGGCCAAGCCGATCGCCACGGCTTTCGGCCACTTCATGCTGCGCCCTACGCCGGGAAGTGACGAGGAATAGGCGCATTTTGACTTGACGGCCGGCGTTCCGGCCACAACGATAACGCATCCCGCGAGAGGCATTGGATTGCGGCATCCGCTCGACATCGTCGCCATGTTCGCCGCGCTTTGGCTGCTCGCATCGATGGTGCTCGACGCGCTGACGCCGAAGGAGTTGACGGCGATCATGATCGCCGTCAACTCCTTCGGCGTCAGCGCGTCGAGCACCATCGATGCGAGCAGCCAAAGCGCGGCGAACATGGCGACGATGTCGAGCGGATGCCGCAATCCAATGCCTCTCGCGGGATGCGTTATCGTTGTGGCCGGAACGCCGGCCGTCAAGTCAAAATGCGCCTATTCCTCGTCACTTCCCGGCGTAGGGCGCAGCATGAAGTGGCCGAAAGCCGTGGCGATCGGCTTGGCCGCGTCGTCCTGCCAGGCCCGCGCCTCGAAGGCAACGATACGCCGGCCCTGCTTCACGATCGAGACGTTGGCAAACGTATCGAGGGCACGGCCGGAGCGCAGATAGTTGACGGTGAGGCCGATCGGCTTGGGCGGCGCCGCAGTGCCGAGCTCGCGCGCCACCCCGACGATCGCGGTGGTCTCCAGGAAGGCTCCGGTCATGCCGCCGTGGATCGCGGGCAGGATCGGGTTGCCGATGATCTGCGGCGAGAACGGCATCGTCAGCGTGCCGTCGTCGTTGACGCGAATGCCGAGACAGCGCGCAAACGGGCTGTTCGCGAATGGCCCATCCGGGTCTTCCGGCGCCTCCAGCGTCGGAATGCTGCGCGCATCCATCCTCCGGTCCGCGAGCATGTTGGTGCGGTTGGCGCCGATCATGAAGCAGGCGGTTGCGGTGGCGACCGGATCGTCCTCGGATTCCTGATAGGCCGTGGAGCGCACGAAGGCGATCGAGCGGGTCGTGCGATAGCAGACCGAATGCGCCTTGATGTCGAGGCCCGGCGTCGCCGGCTTCTGATAGTCGATACGCAAGTCCAGGGTTGCGATCGCGCGCGTGCCGTCGAGTGCGAGTTGCACGGCCATGCCGCAGCTCTCGTCCAGCATCGCCGTGACGACGCCGCCATGCAGAACGCCGGTCTCGCTGTTGCCAACGAAGACGGGACGGTAGGGCAGGCTGGACCAGGCCTCGGCGGGCGCGAAGCGGTCGAGCTGGAGCCCGCTGATGTGGCCGTAATCGGAGCGGCGGCCCTTGATCGCCTCGGCGAGTTCCTCGAACGGCAGCGTGACGGGTGGAGTGGACATGGCGCTGTTCTAGACCACTGCCGGGCGCCGCGCAAAACCCGAATGTGCCTCGCAGGTCGCTTGGGCCTCGACAGAGCGGGCCGAAGCGAGGATGGTGGACGCTTCGTTCGTCTGAATAGCCGCAAGGAGCGCCCATGGCCGATCCCGAAACGCCCTCGACCGCCCAGGGGCCCGTCACCATTTCGACCTCCAGCGCCGAGCGGGCGCCGATCATCTATTTCGACGGCGCATCCTGCTTCGGCCACCACAACGGCGCTATCCAGATCGAGCTCGCCGCGAACCTGTTGATGCCGGTCGGCGCGGCCGTCAGGGTCGACGTAGTCCAGACCGCGCACCTGCGTTGCAGCGTGGCTGCGGCGCTGGCGCTGCGCGAAGCGCTCGACAAGGCACTGGCGATGTACAAGCAGGGACAACAGCAGCCGAACGAGGAAATCCCGGCGGTGAAGAACTGACGCTGGAAGTACGATCGCCCGTCAGCGCGATGGCGGCTTCTCAGCTCACATGCACCTTCGGCTTCCTGCCGCCGTTCCACTTGCCGTCCAGCGCGCGTTCGATCTGGGCGGCGAGCTGCAACAGCAGACCGTCATTGGCCTGCTTTGCGATGGCCTGGATGCCGAGCGGCAGGCCGTGATCCTGGGTCGCCATCGGCATCGAGATCGCCGGCATGCCGCAGAGATTGGCGAGCGGCGTGAAGGCGAAATTGCGCCAGAGATTGCCGAACCAGTCGAGCACGTCGGGATTGTCGGAGATGGTCAGGTACTCCTTCGTGCCGACTTTCGGCGTCGGCAGCGCGGTGATCGGCGTCAGGATCACGTCCCACTGCTCGAAGAAGGCGCCGAAGCCGCGCGAGGTCGTGTTGAACACGCCCTGCATCTTTGCCCGCTCGGCGAAGCTCGTATGCCGGCCGGCTTCCCAGATGCGAATGTTCATGGGCTCGATCAGGTCTTCCGGCGGTTTTTCCAGGCCGCGTGCAGCGAGCATGTTGGAGATCACCACCGCGAAGTTCGAGATGTAGCAGGTGGTCTGCGCCGCGAACGCGGCACGGAAATCGATCTCGGGCAGCGCATGGTCGACGTGATGGCCGAGCCCTTCGAGGAAGCGGCCGGCCTTCTCCAGCTCGGCGGCGATCTCCGGCGTTGCGGTGTAATCGCCCCAGGTGTGCGAGAGCGCAATGCGGAGCTTGCCGGGATCGCGCTTGATCATCTCGGAATAGGGCTGCGCCGTGGTCCAGAACGGCATGAACTCGCCGGGCGCCGGTCCCCTTGCGTGGTCGACGAAGGCGGCGGTGTCGCGCACCGAGCGCGACTGGCAGCCCTGGATCGAGACCAGGCCGGTGAGGTCGGACATGTGCGGGGCGAGCGAGAACACGCCGCGCGAGACCTTCAGCCCGATATTGCCGTTGACGCCGGCGGGAATGCGGATCGAGCCGCCGCCATCGGTCGCATGCGCGATCGGCACCACGCCGGCCGCGACCATCGCGGCGCTCCCTGCCGACGAGCCGCAGGTGGTATAATCGGTGTTCCAGGGATTGCGCGTGACATAGACGGCGGGATTATCGGCCGAGCTGCACACGCCGAACTCCGGCGTCGTGGTGCGGCCGATCAGGTTGAGGCCGGCCTGGCGGAATTTGCCGGTCAGGAACGTGTCGGTGCTGGCGCGATTGCCGCGCATCAGCAGCGAGCCCATCTCCTGGAGCCGGCCCTTCATGGTCGGGCCCAGATCCTTCATCAGGAACGGCAGGCCGGCGAACGCGCCGGCGAGGTTGGCGCCGTCCTTGGCAGGGTCGGCGATCACGTCCTCGAACAGCTCGACCACGCCCGACAGCGCCGGATCGACCTTGGCGACGCCTGCCGCGGCCTGCCGCGCCAATTCCTTCGCCGTCAGCTCGCCCTTGCGCACGCGCCCCGCCAGCGCGACGCCGTCGTGCTGCGCCCATTCACTCCAGCTCATCGGCAAAGTCATGTCGTCAAAATCCCCTTGATGCGGCGCCACCTTCCTTTCGCAAGGGGCATGAATCAACCGAGCCGGCGCGAGGGGCAGGGTTGCGTGGCGCGGAGGGGTGGGCTCTCAATCGGAGAGCTGCGCGATGACCGCAACCGGGCCGCCGCCCGGAGGCCCCTGGTGCTCCGCGCCGCCGGATACGTAGACCGCGCCGGTGCCCGCAAGCCCCGCGATCAGGCCGCCGACCGCGGCGCGAGCGTGGCGTGTCGAGCTGATGTCGGTGTCCTCCAGCATGGTATGACGCGAGCCGCGCACGCTGCCGTCGGGCGATGCCTCGGCCTTGGCGAAGATGTTGACGAGCTGGCGGCCCTTCGTCGCCTGCGGCGCGACAGCCAGCCCGACGCTCTGCAATGCGGACATCACCGCCGCTGCGTCGATGGCATCGCTCATGACGGCATGGCCGATCTCGAACGGGCTCACTGAAGCCGTCGAATTGCCGAGCACGATGACGACGTTGTGCATCAGCTCGATCCCGGCCGAGGTGGAGGCGACTTTCGAGAACAGATCGTGGCGCCGCAGCACGTCCGCGTCGCCGACATCTGCGGCGATCTCGCCGAGCGCGACCGCAACCCCGAGCGCGGAGGCGCCGCGCGAATAGGCCATCGAACCGTAGGAGCTCGTCGTCGCCGTCTTGTTGCCGCGCGCGGCCGCGGCCTCGACGCGGTCGCTGGTCAGCAGCGGGCACTTGATCTGCACGAAATGGACGTCGGCAGGATCGATGATGCCGGCATCTTCCATCGCGGCCTTCACGGCCTTCGCCGTCTCCGTGATCTGCGCGGAGCGGCCTAGCTCCTCAGGCAGGAAATCCCGCGTGTGCGCCATGCCGATGCCCAGGCGCTTGCCGGTGACGCGCGCCGGGCGTTCGGCTGCGCGGCGGGTGAACACGGTGATGTGGGGACTGAGGACACCTTCGGTGCCGCCGGACATCACGAAGGCGATGCGCTGTTCGACGTCCTCCCGGGACAGGCCGAGCAGCGGCGCGAGGGCCGTGCACAGCGCCGCGACGGCGTACTCCCGGGTGAAATCATTGACGCCGCCATTGCCTTCGGTCTTGCCCAGGATGGCGAGGATCTCCGTTGGATCGATCGCGCCGGAGCCGATCATGCTCATCAATCCGGAAACGTCGCCGGGGCCCTTGGTGGCGATCCTGATGACGCCGACCGATGTCGTCTGCATGAGAGTCCTCGTGTGGCATTCGGTGGTCCGGCACGGGAAACAGTCGTCGAACCGGGACGCCTGTCAAGGTGCCGGCATCGATCGTTTGCATCTCTCCCGTCTGGTCGGAGAAGGCCAGAACCATCGGATTTGCGCGCCAGCTTCGCCATTCCAATGATTGTGGCGAGATCGCATCGGTTCAGCAAAAAAATCCTCTGTCGACGATTGACCGCCGCACCTTGATGAATCAACCTCGGTTGGTCCATAAGCGGCGTCCCGCGAGCGGGTGGTTCGCCGCCGCATCGCGTGCTTGGACAGAGGGATTCTCGCGTGGCAAAAATCAACCAGAAAATTGCGCAGGAGCTTGGGGTTCGCGCCGAGCAGGTCGAGGCGGCGGTGACGCTGCTCGACGGCGGCGCTACGGTTCCCTTCATCGCCCGCTACCGCAAGGAAGCGACCGGTGCGCTCGACGACGCGCAATTGCGTACCTTGGAGGAGCGCCTAGTCTATCTGCGCGAGCTCGAAGACCGCCGCAAGGCCATCCTCGAATCGGTTCGCGAGCAGGGCAAGCTCGATGCCGCCCTCGAAGCATCGATCATGGCCGCCGACAGCAAGGCGCGCCTCGAAGACATCTATCTCCCGTTCAAGCCGAAGCGCCGCACCAAGGCGGAAGTTGCCAAGGAAGCCGGCCTCGAGCCGCTCGCCAATCAGCTGCTGTCGGAGCCAGGCAACGATCCGAAGGTCGTGGCGGAAAGCTTCGTCAACGCCGAGAAGGGCGTCGCGGATGCAGCCGCCGCGCTGGACGGCGCGCGCGCCATCCTGGTCGAGCGCTTCGACGAGGACGCCGACTTGATCGGCGCGCTGCGCGAGGAGATGTGGACCAACGCGCGCATGGCCTCCAAGGTGCGCGACGGCAAGAAGACCGAGGGCGAGAAGTTCGCCGACTATTTCGATTTCTCCGAGCCGCTGACCAAGCTGCCCTCGCATCGCATCCTCGCGATGTTCCGTGGCGAGAAGGAAGAAATCCTCGATCTGCAAATTCAGGCCGAGGCCGAAGCGCCGCCGCCGGGCGTGCCGAGCGCCTACGAAATGAAGATCATGAAGCGGTTCGGCATCGCCGACCTCAAGCGCCCCGGCGATCGCTGGCTGATCGACACCGTGCGCTGGGCCTGGCGCACGAAGATCCAGGTGCATCTCAACATCGATTTGCGCATGCGGCTGTGGAATTCGGCCGAGACCGAGGCCGTGCGCGTGTTCGCCTCGAACTTGCGCGACCTCTTGCTGGCCGCCCCGGCAGGCACCCGCGTCACCATGGGGCTCGATCCCGGCTACCGCACCGGCGTGAAGGTCGCGGTCGTCGACGCGACCGGCAAGGTGGTCGACACCACGGCGATCTATCCGCACGAGCCGCAGCGGCAGTGGAACGAGTCGCTGGCGACGCTCGGCAGGCTGGCGCTGAAACATCGCGTCGAGCTGATCGCGATCGGCAACGGCACCGCCTCGCGCGAGACCGACAAGCTCGCCGCCGACCTCGTCAAGGGCCTGCCCGAACTGAAGATGACGAAGATCGTCGTGTCCGAGGCCGGCGCCTCGGTCTATTCGGCCTCGGCTTTCGCCTCGGAGGAGTTGCCCGGCCTCGACGTCACCCTGCGGGGCGCCGTCTCGATCGCGCGGCGGCTCCAGGACCCGCTCGCCGAGCTCGTCAAGATCGAGCCCAAGGCGATCGGCGTCGGCCAGTATCAGCACGACCTCGGCCAGGCCAAGCTCGCAAAATCGCTCGACGCGGTGGTCGAGGATTGCGTGAACGCGGTCGGTGTCGACGTCAACACCGCCTCCGCGCCGCTGCTTGCGCGCGTGTCCGGCGTCGGCGCAGGCCTTGCGCAGAGCATCGTCGCGCACCGCGACGCCAACGGCCCGTTCAAGTCGCGCAAGGCGCTCAAGGACGTGCCGCGGCTCGGACCCAAGGCGTTCGAGCAGTGCGCCGGCTTTTTGCGCATCCTGGGCGGCGAAGACCCGCTCGACGCCTCCGGCGTGCATCCGGAAGCCTATCCGGTGGTGCGCCGGATTCTGGCGGCGACCAAGAGCGACATCAAGGCGCTGATCGGCAGCAGCGAGATCGTGCGCACGCTCAAGCCCAAGGATTTCGTCGACGAGACTTTCGGCCTGCCGACCGTCACCGACATCCTGCGCGAGCTCGAAAAGCCCGGCCGCGACCCGCGTCCGGCATTCAAGGCCGCCGTGTTCAAGGAGGGCGTCGAGGAGATCAAGGATCTCAAGAAGGGCATGATCCTCGAGGGCACCGTGACCAACGTCGCCGCCTTCGGCGCCTTCGTCGACATCGGCGTGCACCAGGACGGCCTCGTCCATATCTCGGCGATGTCCAAGACCTACATCAAGGATCCGCGCGAGGTGGTGAAGCCGGGCGACATCGTCAAGGTGAAGGTGCTGGACTTCGAGGTCGCCCGCAAGCGCATCTCGCTGACCTTGCGCCTCGACGACGAGGTCGGCGCCAAGAAGGACGCCCCCGGCATGCAGCGCGACAACGGCTCACGCAATCCCGCCCGCATGACCTCCTCGGCGCCGCGCAAACAGGATACCTCCTCCGGCGGCGGCGCCCTCGCCGAAGCGTTGCGCCGTGCGGCCGAGAAGAACGGTGGCAAGCGGGTGTAAGCTCGGAGGAGAGGTCTATCCACGTCATTGCGAGCGCAGCGAAGCAATCCAGACCGCCTCTGCGGAGGGATCCTGGATTGCTTCGTCGCAAGAGCTCCTCGCAATGACGAGGAGAGAGGCGCCGCCTCGCCTAAAGCTCGATCACGCCGCGGCGCGCCGCATGCGCCACTGCGTCGGTGCGGCCGGTGGCGTCCAGCTTGTCGAGCAGCGAGCCGACATGGAACTTCACGGTGTGCACGGAGATTCCGAGCTGACGCGCGATCATCTTGTTCGAGGCGCCCTCGGCCATCAGTGCCAGCACGTCGAGCTCGCGCTGGGTCAGTGCGATATCATCGGGCATGCTGCGCGGATCGCGGGCCACGATCGTCGCCGCAGCAGACTCGCCCGGCGCAGCGAGACGTAGCCCGGCGACGTTGCCGAGCAGTGCGGCCAGGCGGCCGGCGAGAGCGGGATCGTCGATCTCCAGCGACAGCACGATCTCGGGGGCGTCGTCCGCGCTCACGCCTCCGGCCTCTCGCCGACCGTGACCTTGAAGCTGACCGGCTCGCCGCCGCGGCGGGCGGCGACGTCGACCACCGCGCCGACGCTCGAAGGCCCGAGCGTCCGCGCCAGCGCACGCACGCCTGACAGTTTCTGGTCGTTGACCGCGACGATCACGTCGCCCTGACGGATGCCGGCTGCAGCCGAAGGCCCGGCCTTGTCGACATGCATCACCATCGCGCCCATGCCGTCGTCGAGCCGTACCGGCTGGAGCCCGAGGCCGAGATATCCGCGCGCGATGCGGCCGCGCGTCTCGAGCTGCGCCGCGACGCGCGCGATCGTCGCCGTCGGAATCACCAGCACCCGCCGCGGTCCGAGCACGGCCATCCCGAAGGCCTCGCCCGATGCGTCGAGCGCAAGCCCGCCTTGCTGGCTGAAGCGCAGGCGCAAATCGAGCTCGATCCGCGCATCGATCTCGCCGCCACGCAGGCTGCGCCATCCGTTGCCGGATGCCGACACCATGCCGAGCGCCGCGCTTGGCGCATCGCGATCGGTGGCGACCACGACCGACAGCGTGCCGAGAGGCGGGACCGTGGTAGACAGCTTGACCGGGGCGAGATCGGTGTCGGCGCGCAGCAGCGCAACGTCGGTGGTGTGGTCGCGGCCGACGATCGTCGCGGCGACCGTGCTGCCGTCGGACAGGCCGATCGTCACCTCGCCTTCGTCGGCCAGCGCCTCGTCGGCGGTGACGATCAGGCCGGGCTTCCAGACGAAGCCGGTGGCGCGGGAGCGATGCGAATGCACGGAAACGACGGACGGCGCGGTGTGCGCCACGACGTCCGCGAGCGCTGACGACAGCGAAGACAGAGGCGTGGAATCGGTCATGCAAGGCTCCTGCGAGGTTTCAAGGCTCCTGTAAGCCGCCTTCAATCTGGGATGTCGCGGGTGATTGCGAAACTGGCCGGGTGGCCAGTCCTCCGTAGGACCACGGCCGACAAACATGTGATTGGGAGGCGCTCACGGGAACGTGTAGCAATCGGGAAATTGCACCAATTGGCCTCAAGCCTCTCCCAGCGAGCCCTGACTCATGACCATCGACCTCACCCGCCGCACCCTGCTTCAACTCGCCGGCGCGACGTCGCTTGCGATGGCCGCCGCGGCCGCGGCGCGCGCCGAGGGGACGCCGCAGGGCGGCGGGCCGACCTATGCGAGCCGCACGCCGATGCGGGTCGGCATGGTGACGCTGCGGGTGAAGAATCTCGGCAAGGTCGCCGACTACTACCGCGACGTAATCGGGCTCACCGTGATGGAGCGCTCTACCAGCGCGGCCAGGCTCGGCACAAATGGTATCACGCTGCTGGTGCTGGAGGCCCGTCCCGATGCCGCGATCGAGCCGCGCAACGCCGCCGGCCTCTACCACACCGCCTTCCTGATGCCGACGCGAAAAGACCTCGCGCGCTGGCTGGTGCATGCCGCCTCGCATCGCGTGCCGCTGTCGGGCTTTGCCGATCACCTCGTCAGCGAGTCCGTCTATCTCGACGACCCCGAGGGCAACGGCATCGAAGTCTATGCCGACCGCGATCCCTCGCAATGGCAGTGGAGCGAGGGCAGCGTGAAAATGGCGACCGACGAGCTCAACATCCCCGACCTGCTGTCGCTGACCAATACACGCGTCGCCGACTATGCCAAGGCGCCGGACGGCTTGCGCGTCGGCCACATGCATCTGCGCGTCGGCGATCTCGCGCAGGCCGAGAGCTTCTATCACGGCACGATCGGCCTTGATCCGACGCGCAAGCGCAACGGCGCCGCGTTCCTGTCATCGGGCCGTTATCACCATCACCTCGGCTTGAATGTCTGGCAGAGCCAGGGCGCCGGCCAGCGCGACGATGCCACCACGGGACTTGCATGGTTCTCGCTGGTGACGGCGAAGCAGGACATTCTCGCCGCACAGGAGGAACGCCTGCGCAAGGCCGGTGCGCAGCTCACCACGCTTGCGAATGGTGTGGAGGCGATCGATCCCTGGGGCACGCGGGTGCGGCTGCTCAAGGTGTGATCGAAGGCGGCAGCTTCAGCCTGCTGCGCGTTCGAGGCGGACGTCCTCATCCGCCCATGCGCAGCGGCTGCCTCCGGCACGTTTCGCTGCATAGAGGGCGCGGTCGACCCGCTCCATGAGCTGCGACGTTGAGATGGCGGTGACTGCATCAGCGCTGACCAGAATGCCGACGCTTGCGCCGATGCGGACCGGAATGTCCGTGAGCAGGAATGGCATCGAGAGATCGCGAATGGCTTGGCGCGCCAGCGCGAGCGCTTGCTCACGGCCGGCATCACCTGAAGCAACCGGCTTGAGCATCATGAACTCGTCGCCGCCGAAGCGCGCGGCGAGCCCTGGACTGCCGATGCAAACGGAAAGCCGCTCCGCCACCTGGCGCAACAGATCGTCGCCGACGTGATGGCCGTGCCGGTCGTTGACCGGCTTGAAGCCGTCGAGATCAATGGCGATGATGGCGAAGTTTCCGCGCGTCTCCGCCAGCGCCTGGAAGAACGCGGCCCGGTTCGGCAATCCCGTCAGGAAATCGTGGGTGGCCTGCCGCGCCAGCCGATGTTTTGCTTCGAGCCGCTCGACGAAGGCGGCGCTGAGATGTTTGGACGCCTCGCGCAATGTGAGCCAGAAGAACACCAGCATGACTGCGCCGAGCTTGTAGGCGAACTCGGGGTGGAGCAGGCCGCCCAGGATGATCGGCGTCAACAGCACCGCAGCGGCGGTCAGGATGATCCAGGGTCGGATCGCCGCGCGCGAGACCATGCCGACGCAGAACGACATCGAAAGCCCGAACGTGATCCACGCGCCGGGCCCGTCGTCGAGCTGGAGCGCGCGGTAAGACAACAGGCCCAACGCAAGGCCGAAGGCGGACGCGCCGGCGCCATAAAGCCCTTCCCAGCGGATCACGTCAGTATCGGAGAATTGCGCAGCGCGCGACTTGTAGCGGAGCAGAGAAGCGATGCGGGCTGCGGCCGTGATGAAGATGAAGACCGAGATCACGGCATAGCCGGTGTCGCCGCTCATGAGCGTCAGCGCGGCTGCGCCCGTCACCGATGTGGCGCCAATGGCGGACACTTGCGGCAGCGACGTGTACAGGAGATCCACGAGCTCGCGCCGGATGCGCGGATCTGGATGCAAGAACCTGGACAACATTGTCAGAGTCATGGCCGGCACCATCCCTGCTTGTTCCTAACAAGCGGTAGGGACGGGGCGCGAGATGATGGTTGCTGCGCAACGTCCTTAAGAAGTCGTCAATGCGCAGGCTTGCTGGCGATTTTTGCCCGTGTTAGCAGCGATTGAGGGCTGCTACGGCCGCCCGATGTCCCGAATGGACCTGACATGTCCGAATTCCACGGTGTCTTTCCCTATCTCGTCTCGCCCGTCGATGCCGACGGCACGGTGCGGACCAGCGTGCTCGCAAAGCTCTGCGACGACCTGATCGGCGCCGGCGTGCACGGCCTGACCCCGCTGGGCTCGACCGGCGAGTTCGCCTATCTCAATGCCGAGCAACGCACGGCGGTGGTGCAGACCACGATCGAGGCCGCGCGGGGCCGCGTGCCTGTCGTGGCCGGCGTCGCCTCCACCTCCACGGCGGACGCGGTGGCGCAGGCGAAGGCCTACCGGAAGCTCGGCGCCGACGGCATTCTGGCGATCCTGGAGGCGTATTTCCCGCTCGCCGATGCCCAGGTCGAATCCTACTTCCGCGCCATCGCCGATGCCGTGGATGTCCCCGTCGTCATCTATACCAATCCGCAATTCCAGCGCTCCGATCTCACCCTCGACGTCATTGCGCGCCTCGCCGAACATCCGCGCATCGGCTACATCAAGGATGCCTCGACCAACACCGGCCGGCTGCTCTCGATCATGAACCGCTGCGGCGATTCCTTGCGGGTATTCTCGGCCTCGGCCCATATCCCTGCGGCGGTGATGCTGATCGGCGGATTCGGCTGGATGGCGGGCCCGGCCTGCATCATCCCGCGCCAGAGCGTCGCGCTGTACGACCTCTGCAAGGCCGGCCGCTGGGACGAGGCCATGGCGCTGCAGCGCCGGCTGTGGCGCGTCAACGAAGCCTTCGCCCGCTTCAATCTCGCCGCCTGCATCAAGGCGGGGCTTTCGATCCAGGGCTACGATGTCGGTGACCCCGTCCCGCCGCAGGCGTCGCTGACGGCCGACGCGCGCAAGGTCGTGGAGGCGGCGTTGCGCGAGCTGATATAGCTGCTCGCGACGCGGCAATTTGCCCCGGGCACCCGTGTCGAGAGCAAAAGGCTCCTTACCTGAGGGAGAAACTTCCGTTCGTTTCCGACGTTGCTGCGTGAGCGAGGTCCATCACCCCATGCATGTGCATCCCAACAGCGTATTCAGCACAAGAGAGCGTATTCAGCACAAGAGACGGTGATCACTCATGAATCGTCGCTATGCGATTGCCGCGGCAGCCTTCGCCGCCCTGTTGCTCGCCATAACGACCGCGAAGATCCTGCATGTCCCGATCTCGTTCGCCCCATGGGCGGCTCCCTCCGCACGCGCCGTCGAGCAGCGCGGGCCGCTGTCGGATGCCGAAAAGGCGACCATCGATATCTTCGAGCGCGTATCGCCTTCGGTCGTCCAGGTTGCCGTGAGATCGGCGGTCAATCCTCTCATGGGTGAGGAAGGCCAGGGCGGCTCTTCCGGCACGGGATTCGTCTGGGACCGCGACGGTCACCTCGTGACGAACAATCACGTCGTCGCCAGTGGCGGCGAGATCGCCGTGCGCTTTGCCTCGGGAGAGGTGGCCCGGGTCGACCTCGTCGGCACGGCTCCCAATTACGATCTTGCGGTCCTGCGGATTCGGAGCGTGCGCGAGCTTCCACCGCCGGTTGCGCTCGGCAGCTCGAGCGACCTGAAGGTCGGGCAATCCGCCTTTGCGATCGGCAATCCCTTCGGGCTTGACCAGTCGATGACGAGCGGCATCATCAGCGCGCTCAAGCGCAGGCTTCCGACCCATGGCGGCCGTGAAATTGCCAATGTGATCCAGACCGATGCCGCGATCAATCCGGGCAATTCAGGCGGGCCGTTGCTGGATTCCGCAGGCCGGCTGATCGGCGTCACCACCGCGATCATATCGCCGTCGGGCTCGAACGCGGGCATCGGTTTCGCGGTCCCGGTCGACGTCGTGAACCGGATCGTCCCCGAACTCATCCGCAACGGCCGGGTGCCGACGCCCGGCATCGGGATCGTGGCCGCCGGCGAGGACGTTTCGACCCGGCTCGGCGTCGAAGGGGTGATCGTGGTGCGGACGGCGCCCGGTAGTCCGGCCGAGCGGGCGGGGATTCGCGGTGTCAACTTTTCGACCGGAGCGGTCGGAGACATCATCACCGCGGTCGAGGGCAAGCCGGTGCGGCGCCTCTCCGACCTGACCGATGCGCTCGAGCAGGCCGGCGCCGGCAAGACCGTGCGCCTCACCGTCAAGCGGGGCTCGGACACCCGTGACGTGAACGTGGGCATCATCGACATCGAGCGTTCCTGACCCGCGATTTGCCCGGCCAAAAGGGGCGCGGCACGCATTGCAGATGTGCCGCGGCTCGGTTGTCTGGCCCGCAAAATCGGTTAAAACCGCCGCGGTCGTTTTCCGGATTTCGAGGACATAACGGAATGAACATTCTTCCCGGCAATTTGCGTTTCGGAGCGGGCCAGCCCGTCAAGCGTTTGGAAGACCAGAGGCTGCTCACCGGGAAGGGACAGTTCATCGACGACAAGCCGGAGGACGGCGCGCTGTGGTTGCACGTGCTGCGTTCGCCGCACGCCCACGCGAAGATCGTCTCGATCGATAGCAGCGCCGCGGCCGCGATGCCCGGCGTCACCGCGATCTATACCGGTGCGGACCTCGTCAAGGACGACATCGGCAGCATCCCGACCCTGAGCATTTTCAAGCGTCCCGACGGCAAGCCGATGACGGTGCCGCCGCGCCGCCTGCTCGCCCATGAGGTCGTGCGCCATGCCGGCGAGGCGGTCGCCGCAGTGGTGGCCTCGTCGCGCGTGGAGGCTCAGAGCGCAGCCGAGGCGATCGTGGTGGAATATGACGTGCAGCCGGCGGTGGTCGATCCCGTCGAAGCAGTGAAGCCCGGCGCTCCCGTGGTGTGGCCCGAGGCGCCCGACAACATCGTCGGTGCCATGAGCTATGGCGATGCGGCCAAGGTCGACGAGGCCTTTGCCAGGGCCGCGCACACCGTCGAACTCGACATCGTCAGCCAGCGCCTCGTGCCGTCGGCGATGGAGCCGCGCTCGACCATTGCCGAGATCGACAAGAAGTCCGGCCGTCTCCTGCTGCACGTGCAGTCGCAGACGCCGGCGTCGACCCGCGATGTGCTGGCGGAAGCGGTGCTGAAGCGTCCCAAGGACAGCGTGCGCGTGCTGGTCGGCGACATCGGCGGCGGCTTTGGCCAGAAGACCAACCTCTATCCGGAAGACGGCATCGTCGCCTATGCCGCGACCAAGCTGAACAAGAAGATCCGCTGGCGCGGCGACCGCACCGACGAGTTCGTCGGCGGCACCCACGGCCGCGATCTCACCTCCACCGCCTCCTTCGCATTGGATGAAAAGGGCAAGGTGCTGGCCTATCGCGTCAAGTCGATCGGCTGCACCGGCGCGTACTCCTCGGGCGCGGCCAACATCATCCCGCTGGTGCTCGGGCCGTTCGTGCAGACCGGCGTCTACGATCTGCCGCTGGTGCATTTCGAGGTGAAGTCGGTGATGACCCACACCGCGCCGGTCGGCGCCTATCGCGGCGCGGGTCGGCCCGAAGCGGTCTTCATCGTCGAGCGCCTGTTCGACGCCGCCGCGCGCAAGATCGGCATGGATCCGCGCGCGATCCGCAAGGCCAACTACATCAAGCCGGCGCAGCTGCCCTACACCAACGCGGTCGGCCAGGTCTATGATTCCGGCGCCTTCGCCCACATGCTCGATCGCGCCGTGAAGCTCGCCGACTGGGATGGCTTCGCCGCGCGCAAGAAGGCGGCGAAGAAGAAGGGCCTGCTCTACGGCCGTGGTCTCACCTCCTACATCGAATGGACCGGCGGCCGCGCGCATACCGAGAAGGTCAGCCTGCACGCGACCTCGCAAGGGCGCGTCGTGCTGCATTCCGGCACCATGGCGATGGGGCAGGGCTTGCAGACCACCTACACCCAGATGATCTCCGACACGCTCGGCATCTCCATGGACAAGATCGACGTCGTCCAGGGCGACACCGATCTCGCCATGGGCTTCGGCAGCGTCGGCTCGCGCTCGCTGTTCGTCGGCGGCACTGCGGTTGCGGTCTCCTCCAACGATCTGATCCAGAAGGCGCGCGAGAAGGCGGCCAACGTGCTGGAGACCTCGGTCGAGGACATCGAATACCAGGGCGGCATGCTCACCGTGGTCGGCACCGACCGCCGCATCAGCCTGTTCGATCTCGCAGAAAAGGAGAACGGCGCCAGGCTCAGCGTCGATTCCGAGGGCGAGGTCGACGGTCCGAGCTGGCCGAACGGCACGCATATCTGCGAGGTCGAGATCGACCCCGAGACCGGCGTCTCCAAGGTCGTGCGCTACACCACGGTCGACGATGTCGGCGTCGCCGTGAACCCGATGCTGGTGGCGGGACAGATCCATGGCGGCGTCGCGCAAGGCATCGGCCAGGCGCTCTATGAAGGCGTGTCCTACGATGCCGACGGCCAGCTTCTCACCGCAAGCTACCAGGACTACTGCATCCCGCGCGCCGACGACGTCCCGCCGATCGTGGTGACTCTGGATGATTCCGCGCCCTGCCGCACCAACCCGCTTGGCGCCAAGGGCTGCGGCGAATCCGGCGCCATCGGCGGCCCGCCTTGCGTCACCAACGGCGTCCCGGATCGCCTGCCAGATCTTCTGCGGGGTCAGCGGCGTGTTCAGCTGGG
>NZ_LSIC01000197.1 GCF_001556045.1 Bradyrhizobium sp. CCH5-F6 | reverse complement strand
GGCGAGCACGGCAAGGGCTTTGCGGTCGTCGCCTCCGAGGTGCGCAAGCTCGCCGAGCGCAGCCAGGCGGCAGCCGCCGAGATCGGAACGCTCTCGGTCGAAACCGTCAAGGTCGCGCAAGAGGCCGGCGCCATGCTGTCCAAGCTCGTTCCGGACATCAAGAAGACCGCCGAACTCGTCGAAGAGATCACCGCAGCCTGCCGCGAGCAGGACGTCGGCTCGGCCCAGATCAACCAGGCGATCCAGCAGCTCGACAAGGTCGGCCAGCAGAACGCCAGCGCGTCCGAGCAGGTGTCCTCGACCTCGGAGGAGCTCGCCTCGCAGGCCGAGCAGCTGCAATCCACCATCGCCTATTTCCGCATCGACCACGGCGCAAAGAGCCAGGCGCCCGCGCCGATCGACCGGGCGGTGAACCAGCTGCGCGCCAAGGCGGCGTCCATGGCGGCCGTCGAACGTCCGGCGAAGAAGCCGCAGGCCAAGCCGGCGCGCGCCGCGAAGGTTGCCGGCGGCGGCTTCGCCTTCGATCTCAATGACGGCGAGGACGATCGGGACGCCGATTTCCAGCGCTAGGACTTTGAAGGCCGGTCCGCCCTGGCGGTGGACCGGTCCACTTTCCGCAGTTCGATGAACGCGTAGGTTTCAAGATGGCCCGTATGGCCCGACATTCAGTGCAGGCGGCCATCCCGGGCGGGAGCCGTCGCCCATGATGCCCGCCATGCAGGATACGGCTGTGCATCTGTCCGAGCGCCATTTCCGGACCATTGCCGAATTGATCGAGAGCCAGGTCGGCATCAAGCTGCCGCAGGGCAAGCGGCTGATGCTCGAAGGGCGGTTGCACAAGCGCGTGCGCGCGCTCAACTTCTCCGACCTCAATGAATATGTCGAGAACCTGTTCGAGGCCGATCACTTCGAAACCGAGCTCACTCACCTCATCGATGTGGTGACCACCAACAAGACCGACTTCTTCCGCGAGCCGCAGCATTTCGTCTTCATGAGGGACGTCGCGGTCCCGGGCCTGCTCAAAGCGCATGGACGGAAGAACGCGAACCTGAAGATCTGGAGCTCGGCGAGCTCCACCGGCATGGAAGCCTACACGACGGCGATGGTGCTGGACGACATGACGCGGAGCGGATCGCGCTTCCAGTACCGCATCCTCGGAACCGACATCTCGACCGCGGTGCTGCGCCTCGCCAGGACGGCGATCTACACCCGCGACGTGCTCGCCCCGGTTCCGGAGCAATTCGTGAAGCGATATTTTTCGTGGTCGCGGGACAAGTCGCGCGGCGAGGTGCGGGTCGTACCCGAGCTGCGGCGCATGACACACTTCATGAGGATGAACCTCATGGACAAGTCCTATCCCGTCGATCGCGACGTCGACATCATCTTCTGCCGCAACGTCCTGATCTATTTCGAGCGCGAGACCCAGCGCAAGGTGGTCGAGCGTCTGTGCAGCCATTTGCGTCCGGGCGGCTATCTGCTGGTCGGGCATTCAGAATCGATGATTCACAGTGCCGTCCCTGGGCTGAAACAGGTTCAGCCGACCATCTTCCAAGTCTAGCCGGAGCGCAACCAAAATGCCGAGCGAGAAAGTTCGCGTACTGATCGTGGACGATTCGGCGTCGGTGCGCCAAATCCTGCTGACGATCCTGAGTGAAGATCCCGAGATCGAGGTGATGGCGACCGCGTCCGATCCGTTCGTGGCGGCCAAGCGGCTCGAGAGGGAGCTGCCCGACGTCATCATCCTCGACCTCGAAATGCCGCGCATGGACGGCATGACCTTCCTGCGCAAGATCATGGCGCAACGTCCCATTCCGGTGATCATCTGCTCCTCGCTGACCGAGGAGGGCTCGAACGTGATGTTCGAGGCGTTCGAGGCGGGTGCGGTCGACATCGTGCCGAAGCCGAAGATCGACACGCGCCAAGCGCTGCTCGAATGCTCGACGCGGCTGCGTGAAGCCGTGAAGTCGGCAGCGCGCGCGCGCGTGCGTCCGCGCGCAGAGCGCCGGGAGATCGAGAAGAAGCTGACGGCCGATGCGATCATCCCGCCGCCGGTGCAGGGCAAGGTCCGGCCGGCGACGGAGCGCATCGTGTGCATCGGTGCATCGACGGGCGGAACCGAAGCGCTCAACGACGTCCTGGAGATGCTGCCGGCGCACTGCCCGCCGATCGTCATCGTCCAGCACATGCCGGCGGGCTTCACCGCGGCCTTCGCCAGGCGTCTCGACGGCGTCTGCCAGATCCGCGTCAAGGAGGCCGAGGACGGCGAGCCGGTGCTGCCGGGCTGCGCCTATATCGCGCCGGGCGCCCGCCACATGCTGCTCCAGCGCATCGGCGTTCGCTTCCAGATCGCGATCAAGGACGGCCCGCCGGTGTCCCGGCATCGTCCGTCCGTCGACGTGTTGTTCCGCTCGGCGGCCCAGCATGCCGGCGCCAACGCGCTCGGCGTGATCATGACCGGCATGGGCGATGACGGTGCGCGCGGAATGCTGGAGATGCGCAAGCTCGGCGCCTCGACGCGGGCTCAGGACGAAGAGAGCTGCGTGGTGTTCGGCATGCCGAAGGAAGCCATCGCCCATGGCGGCGTCGAGAAGGTCGTTTCGCTGCACCACATTCCGCGCGAGATCATGCTCTGGTACCAGGCCGGGCAACCCGTGATGGCGGGTTGATGGCGATGTCGTTCATTCCGGCCGATACGTCCGCCGAGGCCATCGCCGCGATCGAGGACGTCAACTCGCGCATCGAGGACGTGTTCGCGCGCGTCGGTCACGACCTCGGACGCGGTCATCTCATCTTCAAGGAGCTGAACCAGGGCCTCGCCGCGCTTTCCACCGAACTCTCCGGTGCTGAGATCGAGGGGGCCGCAACCGCGCTACAGGAGATCGCCGCGCGGCTCAGCGACCTGGCGGAGGCCCTGCCGGCCGAGACCGCCCTGCTCGAGACGATCGGCAAGAGCACGGCGGAGGCATCCGCCTTGCTCAAGCCGCTGTTCAAGCACATCCAGATGATCACCATCATCGCCCGCAGCGCGCGGATCGAGGCAGCCTCGCTCGACGGCGACCGCGAGGGCTTTCTCGCCTTCACGCAGGAGGCCTACGATCTCGGCAAGGCCGTACAGGGCGCGCTCGAAGGCTGCGCGCGGGATCAGCAGCGCCTGTCCGAGGCGGTGGCCACCGCGTTCGGCCGGCAGAAGGAGTTCGAGGGCCGCTACCGCAATCAGCTGGCGGCGCAGAGCGCCGAGCTCGGCTCCGCCTATTCCGGATTGCGCGATCAGCGCAGCAACAGCAGCCATCTCGCCGACCTCGCGAGCTCCAGCACCAGGAAGATCGCCGAGGCGGTGGGCAGCGCGATCGTCTCCTTGCAGGCCGGCGACAGCACGCGCCAGCGCCTCGAGCACGTCTCGCACGGCCTTGGCCTTGCGTCGGCTCGCGCCCCGAGCCTCGTTCCCGTACCGATGGCGAGCGACGACGGCGCGCGCGCGATCCGCCAATTGCAGGCGGCTCAGCTCAGGGACGCACAGCGCGAGTTCAGCGGCGACGTCGGCCAGATCGTTGGCGCGCTCGCCGCCATCCTGCGCGATGCGGGCAATGTCGTCGGCCACGGCCGCTCGCTGTTCGGCGGCGATGACGGCGGCTCGTCGTCGTTCCTGACGCGCATCAAGCAGACGCTGGCGCATGCATCGAACCTGATCGCCACCTGCGAGGGTGCCGGCCGCTCGGTCGACGAGGCGCTCGCGATCGTCGAGGATACGCTGACGAAATTCCGCCAGGCCATCGCCGGGCTGGCCGAGGCGACGGTCGACATCACGCTGATCGGAATGAATGCGGGCCTCAAGGCGAGCCATCTCGGCAGCCGCGGCAGCGCTTTCGTCGTCATCGCCAACGAGCTCAAGGCCACCGCCGACCAGGTGTCGGCGGGGGCGGCGCGTCTGAGGCCCGTGCTCGACGGTATCGAGCGATCGGCCGCGGAGCTGAAGGAGCTTCGCGTGCAGGGCGATCCCACGCAGCTCGCCCAGCTCGAACCGCAGATTCTCCAGGCGCTGCGCGAGGTCGAGGCCGGCAACGAACGGCTCGGCAGGCTGATGAGCCGGCTCGTCGACGAAGGTGCGGAGTTCGAAGGTCTCATGAATTCGGCGCAAGGCCTGATGAGCGCCCTCGGCGAAGGCTCGGCGGCATTGCCCGCGGTCGCTGCGCGGCTCGAAGCCGCGAGCGCGGGCGCGCAGAAGCCGCGGCCGCAAGCGCAGGACGAAGCGGTGCTCGACGAGCTGTTTGCGCGTTACACGATGGAGCGTGAGCGGGACGTCCACCGGGAATTCCTGCAGACGCTCGGGCTGACGTCGGTCGCCACCGCGCGGCGGATCGAGGCGGTCGAGGCTGCGGACGACGGCATAGAATTGTTTTGATGTTGCCGCGGGCACGCCTCGCGTGCCCGCAGAAATTTTGACGGATTGATTTTGCAGGGCGTTAACCGTGGCGGAATGCTCGCCGCGCCGGTCATTGTTGCGCCCCACTGTTCGTTGCAAATACGGACGGAATTGACGACGGACGTTTCCATGCTGAAAGAGGGCAAATACGCGGCGTGGTTCAGAACCGCGCAGGCGCAAGGCACCGGCATCGTGCATCTGGCCGACGGCCGGATCTCGGGCAGTGACAGCTTCTTCACCTATGGCGGCTCCTATCATTTCGATGACGACCAGCACTTCACGGCCGTTCTGACCACACGGCGACATGCCGACGGGCCGCCGACCGTGTTCGGCTACGACGAAGTCGAGGTCGAGCTTTCGGGCGTTTACAGCGGTGCGATGGCGACCTGTTCGGGAACGGCCCGGGAGGCGCCCGGCGTGATGTTCGAGGCGACGCTGATCTACAGCCAGGAAGACGCGCCGGCGCCCGATGCCCGTGGCGCGGTCGTGAAACTCAATTCCGACAAGCTGCCCAAGCGGCTCGACGGCCGCACCCGATCGCGGAATCCGTTTGCGGCTGGCTCGCCCAAGTAAAAAGGCAGATCGAACAAATTCGCGGCGCCACAAGCCTTCGCGCCGAACGCCGTGATTAGCATTGCATTGACGCTGTCGTCTTGAATTCACGCCGCGGCCGCGCTGCAGAAACCCTGCCTTTAGAAGCGAGAGCTAGTCTGCGGCCGATCAAGCGTGGTGGAAGAACATGCCTCAAATCTGGATGACATACGACGAACTCGGCGCGCTTTGCGGCTGCGGCGCCATGGAGGCGCGGACCCGCGCCATCCATCTGTCGCTCGATCGTCGCAAGAGTCGCGACGGGGCGACGCGCGTCAAGCTCGACCTGGCACTGACGGCCAAATTCCTTGCATCCGTGCGTGAGGCGGATTTCGATCTCGATTGCGCCATCGAAGCGCTGCACGACACCCACCGGCAGATGGCCGAACTGCTGGCGCCTGCCGAACTCCGCAACAGGCGCGGGGTGGCCTGACTCTCCTCGCCGAGAGGCTGGACGCTTCAGGACGGCGGTCGGGGCAGGAACGCCAGGATCATCTGGGCGAGCATGACGCCGACGGTCCCTCCTGCCGCCTTCTGCAGCACGTCGAGGAAGCCCGGATCCCGGTCGGGTATGAACGCTTGCATCAGCTCCAGCCCCATGGCGACGCCGATAACGAGAGAGCAGGCCAGGACGAACCGTCCCGGCAGCAGGAAGGAAAGCAGGAAGCCGAGCAACCCATAGGCACTGAAACGCTCGATCACGACGACCCAATAGGCCTCGTGGTGCCCCATGAGCGCCGGCCGTCCCGCCAGCCGCGCCAGCGTGGCATAGACGATCAGCGCAAGACAGATGCTCGCGGCTGCAATCAGGTGGTTCCTGCGCATGGCGCCAACATACAAGGTTGGCCGCCGGTCTGGTTCGAAAGCCGAGAGTATCGTTAAAAGGTCGCTGTCGTCGTCAGAGGTCCCGCCGGCCACAAGCCTGTTGTCCCGCCGATGCGCTTCGGTGGAAGATGCTTGGGCACGACATTCCCCGAGAGCTCGAAATTCCAGTTTGCCTTCAGCAATGGCTTCTAGCCAGCGGGGGCCAAGATAGGGTTTAACGGGCACACAGGCCCGAAGTGGGTCTACCTGGGCGATGGCTGACCAATGGTCTCGCCGCACGAACATGGAAAGTTGAGCAGTATGATCAGGACTTTAAGTCTCCTTCTTCTCGCGTCAGCCATCGGAAGCTCTGTGGCCCTGGCGCAGGGGACCAAAGACACGCCATCGGGCACGCAGCCCACGTCTTCGACCCGCAGCGGCACAGGAACGAATTCCGGTTCGGACAGCATGGGCGGCGCGTTCAAAGGAACGGGGACGCCGACTTACGGGACCAGCCCCGGGATGGGATCCCAGAAGAAGTCGCAGAACTAGGCAAGGAAGCGGCTCGTCAAGAGGCGGGAGCGCTCATTCGACGCTCTCCGCCGGAGGCGATGGCGGACGGGAACGAGCTATGAATATGATCGGCCGCGTGCGGCGCTGCCGTTCTCGCAGTCAGTTCTTCTTGCCCGACTTCGACTTCAACGAAAGACCCAGCCGCAAGGCCATGCGCTTGATCGCATCGGGCGTGCGACCGAGAGCTTTCGCCGCTTGCTCCAGCGAGGCTGAAGACTTGGCCAGCTCCATGAGCCGGCGATCTTCCTTGAACGACCAGGGCCTGCGCGCCATAACCGAAATGTTCCTCTCGTCGACACAACGACAAAGCCGCCAAGCGGACCCATGTTCGCTCGACGGCTTTGCTTGGGTGGGGCCGGACTTGGGGGAGCCCGGTGCGAGAGATGGATAAGCAAAGCGCGCGCGTTCGCAACAAACAACGCGGATTAAGCTAACCTCTCAACCTTACCGGGATGAAGTTGGTGAATGACGCCCCGTATAACCACGGATCTTGTGCCGGCCGGTGTCGTCCGCGACGGCTGCCGGATCCGCTCGAGTCCGCGTCGCAGGTATCCCGCGCCGGCCGCAGCTGCGCCCGGCAGCGGTGCGCTCACTTTGACCGCTTTCGTTCCTACCTTTGATCGGCGACTGAAAGATCTTCCGGGCCCTGGATCATGAGCTAGGGCCGCTCGAATGATTGAACTGAGGCGCGACGCGCCCGCAGATATTTCGTCGGCGTGCGAGAACACCGTGTTCTGATCGGCCTGTCTCCGGAAGAGACGGCAAAGTTCGAAGCGCTGGATCTTGCGCCGAATGAGACAGTGCGGTTCGCATCCCGGATCTGCGTGAGCGAACGAGCCGCTGCCACGCACGAAATTCGCTGGCTCGAGCTCCATTCCAAGCACGAAGGGGCCTGGCGGGCGTGGATCGTAGAAAGCCAGGCAGAGCGGGTGCAAGATTCAGGGTTTGTTAACTATGGCTGACCGATGGTAGTCCTCTGAATCTCGATCGTGGGATGGCCCGGATGTTTCAGCTGTTCCTGAGAGCGCGCGCACACAATCTTCTCGGCTCCCGCCGCGAGGACAAAGGCTTCAAGGCCCGCTCCGTCGAACGTGATGCGGAGACCGATCGCGTGCGCATCGGTGCCGTCCTGACGGCGATCGAAACGGCGTTGCAGGAGGCAGAGAGGGAGCAGGCCGGGCTCAACCGCCGCGTCGACGATGCCCTTGCTCGTGCATCCGTCACCTTCGGAAACGGCACCGACGAATATCTCGAGCGGGAGGCGCTCGACAATCATCATCAGGATCTCTTCGCGGCCGACATCTCGAACGGCCAGCGACGGCTCAAGGAACTGGCCAGCTCCATTGCTCACTTGAAGTTCGTCAAGACCGCAATGCTCACGCGTTTCCCGGATTTCAAGCCGCCGCAGCTCAACAGCTAGTCTAGTCCGGGGATCCTGTCCCGCGCTTCGCATTTGAGGCCGTATGCTTGCGGCCATCCTTCGAGACGGCCGCCCTTTGGCGCGCGCTCAGGTTTCCCACGACCTCATATGAAGCGGCTCTGCGGCACGCAGGGGCGACCGCTCGGCAATTCGGCGCCGGTTTGCCGTTTGGTGCAGCGACCCTTTTTGATATGGTTTCGGCAACGGTTCACGGATTGAGGGAGCGACAGAGTGCAGATCAGGGATTTGCGAACGTCGGCCGGATTGGCGGCTGTTTTGACGCTGGCCGCGCCGGGAACGGCTTCGGCCATCACGGTCGAGGTCGCGCGCGCATGCGAGGCGGCGGTGGCCAAGGCCTTTCCGCCCAGACAAATCGGCAACCCCGCAGCTGGCAGCACCAAGGGAACGGGCAAGGATCAGCGCGAATACTTCAAGAAATGCGTTGCCAATGACGGCAAGGTCGACGACATGCCGGCGGACGCGCCAAAAGACAGCAAGCCGGCCAAATAGGAATCGAGCTTGCTGCGAGAGCGTTTGATTCAATCAGTCCCGATGCTTCAGCGTCGTGGCGGCGGACAGGGCGAGTAGAACGCGCCGTTCGCCGCATTGATCCGTTCGACGCATTGATTGGGGTCGGTGATCGTTCCAGCCACGGTGAAGTCGTAGCCCATGCCCTTGACCACGACGATGTAGCGGCCGGGAGCGAGCGTAAAGCCGTCTTGCTCCGGCTGGAGCAATAGCATTCTCGGCTGGTCGTCGACCGGACCTACCTTGTAGGGGTAGGACATGCTCCGAATGACCCAGGAATCGCCGACGTTGACGATGGCGGCTTTCCCGGTGGCATCGACGCCCATGGCCCGGGAGACTTTCGCGACCACCCGAACTTCGGTCCCGCTTGCGTCGACACCTCCGTCGGGCCTGAACACGATGAATTTGACGTCGCCGTCCGTCAACGTGGTCACGCTCGGCGCGGTGATGGCCGCCGAGATCGCGACGCGCCGGTCGGGAATCTTTCCAGGCACCGGCTTGAGCTCATGGAGCTGGCCTTCGTTCAAGGCGTAGACGCCGAATGTCGTCGGCAAAGGCATCGAGGGATGCGCCGGCTCTTTCTGGCTATCCGGCGTCCGTTCAGCAGTTTCGGCCACGGGGGGAGCCGGGCTGGCGGCCGGGCGAGCTTCCTGGCTGTTCGGTGCCCGCTCGGGCGGCAACGCCGTCGGCGATAATGCGGTCAGCTGTGTCCTCAGCCGAGGCCAATAGACGGCCAAGGTCCCGGCCCCACCAATGAGCAGGAGGATGACGGTCAATCGAACGAGAGATTTGAAGGCGCCGCTCCGTTTGGGTCGGTCGAGCGAAATTGGCGGTGCGGCAGGACGGCGTTGCGTCTCCGCAGCCTGCGAAACGGCTGGTGAAGCCAAGGCAACCGGCATCGGAATGGGCGGTGGAACTGGGATGTCGGCCGGTGGAGGATTCGCCACGGGGTCTGCGGCAGCCTTTGCCGGTGACGATGTTCCGCTTCGCTCAAAGGACCGCTCGACCTCCCGAATGGCGCGCTCGAGGACTTGCTGGAGCTCCCGCGCTTCCCGCGCATCGGTGTGGCTGAATTGTTCCAGAAGCTTGACGCGGGCCAATTCGTAAACGACATCCCGCATCTGCCGGGGATCGTCGGAGATTTCGCGGATCCGCCCTGACAACAGGCGGACCAGTCCGGCCTTGATCTCCTGCGCCTTCGAGGCGTGGGCTGCTGTGTCGCCGGGCTCCGTCATCAAGGCCGATCAACTAGCCCGGATACTGCTGTTTCGCTAGGCTTTTTCACTTGGATTCCCTTGGCCAAGCGGCGCAACGCTCCGACGGCAACGACACGCAGCGGTCGTTCGCGATCGCCTCGAAGAGCTTGCTTTTGGGCGGAAACCTGTGACATTCCGCCCAGCTCCTTCTTCCGGTGTTTGACCATGCGCGGCATTTTGACGGCGATCGTGTTCCTGGCCTTCCTGGTTCAGTCTGCTTCTGCGCAGGGGACCAAGGATCAGGCCAACACCACAAGCTCCAGCATCATCACGACACCGACGAAAAAGGCGCAAACCACCCAAGCCGCGTCCCGGCCGACGGCTACTCGGAATGTGTCGGGGAGCCTTCCTGCCGGAAGGTCGGCTCAAGGCGTCTGGCGGGATGGCAAGCTGGTCGCGGTGCCGCGATGAGGTCACGCAACGAACCGTGAAGCAGCCGTGAAGGAACCGTGTTCGCCTCCCTGACGTTCTTGCTCGGGAGATATAGCATGAAACGATTAGGTTTGATTACACTCGCGCTTCTCGTGCCTGCCTGCGCCTGGGCCCAGGGCGTCAACGATGCGTCGACACCCAACCGTAATGTGATCATCGTCAACCCGTCGCAGCCGTCGCGCTCCACGGCGACCCCGAACATTCCGAGCCGGATCGAACCGCCCGTGACGACGAGCGGCGGTCGTGCCCGGCCATATTACGGGAATAGAACCAGGGGCAGCGGGTCGAGCCGCCGTTATTAGGCGCGCTGGACACCCGACAGGATCGCAGGACGGCTATTGCGGATTGACCTCGACCTCCAGGGTCGATGTCCCTGCTTCGTGCAGGTTCTTGCCCGATATCAGCAGCGTGAATTTGTCGCTGCCGCTCAACTTGCTGTCTGCCGCATAGCGGAAGCCGGACCCGACAACGGCCAATTGTCCCCGCGATGGCCCGCTCACGACCGACACGTTGAATATCTGCATGTAGGACCAACGCAGTCCCTGGATGCAGTCGGTTCCAGGCGCGATCGACATCGTCCATTTCACCGTATCTTGCGACAAGGCGAACGGCGTGCGTTCCTTGATGCAGAGGCGGCTGGCGTGCGCCGACGCGCCAGACAGGGCGAAAACCGCGAGGGCAATACTCAGCAGCGATACCGGTCCTGTACGCATTCTCGGCCACTCCACGAAGGGATGTGCAAAGCTAGCAGCGATGACCTAACGAGGTCTTAGAACGAAGCCGTTTGCCCTGAACCGGTCATGTGACGCGGATCTCAGGTGCACCCGTCATTGCGGTCGGCCTCTCTCCAGACCATGCCATTCTGCCCCTGTTTTGCCTGACGAGTCAACTTCATTTTCGGAAAAGGCGTAACCCATTGATCCGGCTGATGCCTCCTACTGTGCATGGGGTTGTTTTCGATTTTTTTGACGGGAGGGCTGCGAAACGCCGCAGGGAAAGCTCGTCCGCGAATTCGTTTTCCTGCAATCGGCAAAGGTATAGAATGGAGGTTGGAGATGAGGACATCGGCCAATGCTCGTCCTTCCAATGGTCGTCCTTGTCGCTCTGACTGGAGTCATCAGCGTGCGAACGGGCCGACGTGGCTACTGTGAAAAGCGGTTTGGGAAGTTGTCTCGGGCGGTCGTTGCCGGTGCACTCGGCCTTGGTCTTGGTCTTGGTCTCGGCCTTGCCTGGCCGTCCTTGTGTCTCGCTCAGACCGGACCGGAGCCCTCGATCAACGACTACCTTCCGCCGAGCGAGCCGGAAGTCTCGCGCGACGAATGGCGGCAGCGGATCGAGGAGGCACGGCGCCGCGCCAGGGAGGTATCGCGCGAGCGACGGGAGCATCCGGAACTCTACAAGCCGATTCCGGAAGACCCGGACCGCGTCGCGACCGAGCGCCTTCTTCGCGACGATAGTCTGCAACGAGGCGACATCGTCGCGACCAAGAAGGGCATGTTCGTCTACCAGGGGCGATCCGATCAGCCGCGCCGGGATCAGGACTTCGTGCCGGTCAATCCGCAATCGGTGCGCTGAGGTTCAGTACCGCCGCAATATCTCGTTGAATTTGGGATCGGTCACTTTCGTGGCCTCCAGCAGCAGCGACTTGCCTTGCGGAGTTGCCTGCACGTAGGTCGCGATCAGCAGCGGCTCGTAACGAGAGCGATTGGCCAGCGCCGCCCGGATGTCGGATTGCGCCAGGAGCTTGATCTCGTCATCGGTCGCAGCCGCGCTCGAGGTGACGGTCCGGACGCGAGAGAACGCAACGTCGAGCGGCACCGACCCGGTCAAGTAGGACATCTTTACCGCAGCCGTCGCCGCCTCGCCGGCCTTGGTCTGGAGCGCGCCGAGCGTGAGCCATAGCGCGGGCCTGATTGGCGACACCTTCAAGGCAGCCACGACGGCGGCTTGGGCTGCCTTGTTCTCGCTCGTCATTCCGCCTGCTTCGGTCGACGGACGGTGAAGGACGTCGGTGGCCATCGCCGCCGCGTAGTTCGCGAGCAGGTCGCCATCCCATGAAAACGAGGCCAAACTACCAGCGGCTGCCAGCTTCGCCTTGTCCGGCGGAATCTCGCCCGAGAACAGATCGTTGGCGCGAAAGTTCGGCCGTATCAGATCGCCGTAGAACGTCATGCCGGCGTGAAGCGCCAGCACGATTGCGGTGCAGATGCCGGCGACGCGGAGCAGGATGATGCGGTTCATTGAGGAATTGACGAGGCCAGTGCGGGCGGGCCGAAGACGGGACCGAGGTTCGGCCGGAGCCGTTAGATTGCCATGAGACTATCGCCCTGGATCGTCAACAGCGTCAAGTTGCCGGTCGCGTAGGCGCCGGTATCGATGTTGATGCGGTTCGGGCGGATGTCAGGCGCGCTGACCGGCGTATGACCGTGAACGATATATTTGCCGAAGCGCTCCTCGGAGGCGAGGAATTCCTCGCGGATCCAGAGCATATCCTCATCCTTCTGGCGATCGAGCGCGATGCCCGGCTTGACCCCGGCATGGACGAAGAAGTAGTCGCCGCACGTGAAGGAGGAGGGCAATTGCTGGAGGAACGCCAAGTGCTCCGGCGGGAGCGCGCGTCTCAACGCCTCGATCAGTTCGACCTGTTGCTCCGGGGACGGATTCATCGTCGGCGTGATGCCGTAGGAGACCAGTGTCAGGAGGCCGCCGTAATGGCGCCACTCCTGCAGGCGGGCGGGGTCCTTGAGGACCTCGAGCAGGAAGACCTCGTGGTTGCCCTTCAGGCAAACCGTCTCATGCGATTTCGAGCGCTCGATCAAGATATCGAGAACGCCGCGTGAGTCCGGGCCGCGATCGACATAGTCGCCGAGAAAGACCTGGATGGCTCGTTCGGGCGCAGAGCGCGCGAGGTCGACGTCGATCACGGTTAACAGCGATCGAAGCAGATCGGCGCGGCCGTGCACGTCGCCGATCGCATAGACGCGAAGGCCGTCGGGAAGCCGAGGCTTGGTCCTCTTTCGAAAACGGCTGGAAAGGCCCATCAGGTCGGTCGAATCGCTTCTGGCGTCACGAGCGGATCATCGTGACCGCTCTTAGCAGAACAAGTCACATACCGGTATTCTTAATTGTTTCCGACCGGTTAGCCCGCATTTGATTAAAGGATGACGCGGCCTTTGAGCCGTATTTCAAGACGTCTGGCGTAGCGTCTCCCCGACAAGAACGGGGAGCGCAACATGCGCAAAGTTGTAAAGTTCCTGGCGGCCATGGCCGCCATCGTCGTTGCTGCGGGGGTGCAGCAGAACGCGGAAGCCGCTTTCGTCGGCGCGCCCATGGGGCTGCGCGGCGCCATCCAATACATCAAGTTCGACCAGCCGACGCTGGCGCCGATGGCATTCACGATCTTCTGCCTGAAGTACAAGGATGAGTGCAAGCCGCGGCCGCAGCAGATCGTGTTCAGGGGCGGCCGTCTGAAGCTCACGGCCGAACGCCTGGCGCAGATGCAGGAGGTCAACCAGCGGGTCAACAGCGCGATCCGTCCCGAACCCAACCTGGAAGGACTGCGCGGCGAGAAATGGCTGCTGCATCCGGCGAGCGGCGACTGCAACGACTACGCCGTGACAAAACGCCACGATCTGATCGCCAAGGGCTTTCCGGCGCGCTCGGTGCTGCTCAGCGAGGTCGTGACCACCTGGGGCGAGCATCATCTCGTGGTCGTGGTGCGGACCTTCTCCGGCGATCTCGTGCTGGACAATCTCTCCGGCCACATCATGCCGTGGTCGAAGAAACCGTATCGCTGGGTCCGCATCCAGTCGCCCAAGAACCCGAACTACTGGGCTTCGCTCGGCGATCGTTCAGTCTGACGATCGGCGCTCTATCGTGATGAGGATTGGCTGACGCTCTGCGACAGCCCCAGTCCCACGATCACCGAAAGACACAGGATTGCGGCCGGTCCCAGCAATCCGGGGCCGGCGAAACTCTGGACGAGTGCAAAGAGAACGCAGCCGGCGGTCGCCGCCGGAAAGAACGAGTCGCGTCCGCGGTGCAAGGCGCCGAAGAACAGGCGGACCAGAGCGATCAGGCTCACGGCCATCGTGGCAGCCAAGCCGATCCATCCCATGCCTGCGAAGACGGCCGTGGCCGCCGACGGCGCCGTCAAGACGACTCCGGCATCGCTCTGATAGATCCTGCCCACCGCGACGAAGGTCCCGGCACCGGCGCCGAACCAGCGCGTGTCGGCCAACATGCGCTCGAGGGGCGCCCTGGTCTCGGCTCCCATTTCCGGCACGAGCCGCAGGAGGATTGGTCCGGAGCTCTTCTCGAAGAGGAAGGTCAGCACGATCGCCGCGCCGATCAGGGCTGCCGCCGCCAATGCGCCGGCCGCCAATGGGGAGAGGTCGAGCCTGCGGATGACGAGGATCAGCAGGATCAGCGCGACGCCGAAAGCCGCTGCGATCGCGCTGTTCGTTCCCGAAAACCCAAAAATGGCGGCCGCGCTGGCCGAAGCCCCGACAAGACCGCAAAGGCCGATCGCGACCGAGCGAAGCACCGAGTGATGCGTTTCGGCCCGTTCGGCTGCGAGCTGCATGACGGCGAGATTGAGCATGAGGCCGAGGCCGGCAAGAGTCGTCATGAGCTCGGAGGGCGCGGCTGCTGCAACGGCGGGCGAGAGCCGACGCACGTCCAGGATCAAGGCGGCCACTGCCGTCACGCCGCTCAGCACGAAGAGGATCAGTTCGGCACGGCTACGGTTGCGGACCACCAGGATGGTGACGCCGAGCGACGAGATCGCTGCAAGCGCCAGCAGCAGAGCGTTCACGGTCAGGCCGGTGTCGGCCGTGATCCGCCCGAGCGAGGGGCCATCGAGGACGTCGTGAGCGCTGGACCAGATCGGATGCGCCCAGCTCAGCGGAAGAGGAATCAGCTGGGTGGCGATGCACAGCGGAATGGCGATCAGGATCCAGCGCCCCCAGGAAAGCGCGCGGACATAGTGATCGTAGTCGGCCCGTCGTGCGCTTGCGGTGGCCCCCAGCAAGCTCAGCGCTACAGCCAGCATCCCGAGCTGCGCACCGAACTTGGCGCCAGCGATTTCGAGAGCGGAAGCGGAAACGATGGAAACGATGAGGGCAAAATAGGCGAGGGACAAACGGTGCTCGAAGGGAATCCTGAAACAGTCAGGTCACCATACAAGCGGGCGGCGGGTTTTCAAGCGAAGGTCTGCCCAGGCAACGGCGCAGTCTTCACCTCTCGCGTCCCGCGAAAGGTTCATCGCTGCGTCAGCGGACAGTCTTGACGGGCCGGGCGAAGACGCGGCCAGCGCGCGCGGCAGCGAGGCCAAAGCGAGCCCCTGAACCGAAGAGATAACCGCCCTGCAAGGCAATGGCTGCGAACATCACGCCCTTCAGGCTCTCGAGCACCGTGAGATCGGCGATCAAGCCAACCGGGATCGCGGCGAGGACCATGAAGAAGGTCAAGGGCACCAGCACAAGGACGCGAAAGCGTTGCCCCAGCACGGCACCGACGAGAAAGCTGAAGATCAAAAACGCGGTCATCCGAAACACTCCGTGCCTCGGACCCTAGGTTCCCCGCCCTAAAAAGACCCTTAAGTTGTTTGGCTAAATTTAGCCTACTGGGTGCAATTCGCCAGCAGCGAATGATAGGCCTCCCGCAGCCCGGTCAATGCTACGGTACCTTTGATCTCGCTGTCGCTCTCCCTGACGACCACGGACACCGAGGGCGTGGTCTGCCATTTCCCGGCAGCAAAGGCCGAGACCTCGTCGGGCAACAGCACGGCAGCGCCCACGGCCGCCATGCTGGCCTCGAACGTCAGGGTGCCGCCGCTGCTGGCGGCGATCGTGACCTTGGGGCGGCTCCGGGGCGGGAGGGGGCGGATCAGGGCCACCAGCACATCGATCTTGCCCCTCGGCGCGCAGCGGACGATGAGGCCGGCGAAGTCCGGATCCGACTGGGCCGTGTCCGCAGTCTTCATGATCGCGGCAAAGCTCTCGCCGTCCTTCGTCCCTTGCGTCCGGGTGAATTTCCAGACGGAAGAGGAGGCAGGGGCGGCCACCGCAATGACGGGTGCGCCGCGACACGAGGATTCCGCGCTGCCAGGGCAGGGGGCCGGTCGATCCCGTCCGTTTTCGGCGCCGCCAAGGAGCGAACCTGCCAACAGCATGATCAAAACGAGATCGGGCATGAGATTCCCACTTCAGATAGGCCGAGCCTTAGCAGAAGGCGGCGATGCCAAGAAGCCTGTGCGCGACACACCAAGTCCTTGAGCTTGGCGGTTTGATTGGCGATCGGGCACAGGAAATACAACAAATGGCCACAATGGGTTAAACCGCGCTCCAAACAGTGGCCCGCACGCAACAGTAGTCAACGGATCGCACCGCTGACCGCCGGGAACACTTGTCGCACCACCCCCTAGGCCGTACCAATCTATGCCAATTGGGGACTCTCGGGCGCGTTCATGCAATCCATTGCCAAGAGCTACATATTGAAGCCAGCATTCCTGGTGATCGCTTTGGCGCTGGGAGCCTGCTCGACCAATCCCGGCTCCGGACCGCTCACGGACGACGTCAACAACAGGATCCAGACCGAAAACGCGCCGGCCTATGAGCTGGTGCCGCTCAATCCGGCGACCGTGAAGATCCTGCACACGCATGAGCCCAAGGGGCTCGCCGGCGTGTTCACCGATCGCCGCCCGCCCGCCAGCATCGTGTTCGGGATCGGCGACGTCGTCAGCGTCACCATCTTCGAAGCCGCGGCAGGCGGTCTGTTCATCCCGGCGGAAGCCGGCGTCCGCCCCGGCAACTATGTGACGATCCCGGACCAGTCGGTGGACAACGACGGGTTCATCACGGTGCCCTATGCCGGCCAGATCAAGGCCGCGGGCCTGACAGCGGTCCAAATCCAGCGCGCGATCGTCGAGAAGATCGGCAACCGTGCCATCGAGCCGCAGGCGATCGTGGCGATGTCCTCGCAGCGCACCCAGCTCATCAGCGTGCTCGGCGAAGTCAATTCGCCGGCGCGTTATCCGGCGAGTGCGGCGGGTGCCAAGGACCGCGTGCTCGATGCGATCACCCGCGCCGGCGGCATCAAGGGCCAGGGCTTCGAGACCTGGGTCATGCTCGAACGCGGCGGCAGGCGGGCGACCGTGCCGTTCGAGAATCTCGTGATGGCGCCCGAGAACAACGTTTATGTTCGTCCCGACGACAGCATCTACGTCTATCGCGAACAGCAGAAGTTCCTGGCGTTCGGCGCCAGCGGCCAGAGCGGCGAGTTCAACTTCGATGCCTGGCGCATCAATCTCGCCGAAGCAGTCGGCAAGGCTGGCGGTCTTTTGGATGCTCAGGCCGATCCGGCTGCCGTCTATCTCTATCGTCGCGAGCCGCGCGAGGTCGCTGCCCAGCTCGGCATCGACGTGAGCAAGTACACGTCGGAAACGATCCCGGTCATCTTCAACGTGAACTTCCGCGATCCGGGCGGCTTCTTCCTCGGGACAAAGGTCATGATGAAGAACCAGGACATCATCTACGTCTCGAACTCGCGCAACGTCGAAGTTGCCAAGTTCCTGAACTACCTGCGTGTGGTCATGGCGACCGGCAGCGATGCCGTGAACCTCGCCAACGATGCCCTGATCTTCCGCAACAACATCAAGCTGGCGCCGTAAGACGCCAACCTGATCGACCAAAACCGATGGCACCGGGCCTTTGTCCCGGTGCCATTTTCGTTTAGGAACCGAAGCGGTTCTGCCGGGGCTACAAGTTCGGGATCTGGATCAAGGCGCCGCTGAACACGGCGCGCCGGTCATCGGTCCACCCCGCAGTGTTGCAAGGGGCTTCATGCGGTTTCGAGCATTCTGGCGTCTTCTGGCGCTCGTTCCTCTCGCCTTCGGGCTTGCACCGATCGGAAAGGCTCTCGGCGCTGCCGCGGAGCTGGGCGTCCGCCATCGGATCGACGTGATGGTCTCCGCCGAGCCCGATGCTCCGATCTTGTCGCGCCTGAGGGGGGCCAAGGGCGAGCTGTCCTTGACGGTCCGTCTCTCGGCGAACTCCAAGGAGAGCAGGTTCTTCGGCATGCTGCGCCCGTCCTTTCCCGATATCGTCGTTCCCGATGGCGCGGGCAAACAGCTGGTGCAACAGACCAAGCTCTGGGAGGAGGAGGTCTGCCATCAGCGCCGCGGCCTGCCGAAGGTCACCGTGACCCAGCTCGGCGGGCGTTTTGCGGAAGGCGAGGGGCGGGTCGAGATCTCCGCCCTCAACCGGCGCATCGGACTTCTGGTCCCGCCCGACGAATTGACTCCGGGAATAAAGCTTGATCCCGGGAGCGATAGCCTTGGGGCATTCTATGCCTTGCGGGCGCAGACCCGGAACAGCCGCCTGAACGTGGACCTCAAGATCTACTCAATCGATTGCCCTCTTTAGTTCAGGCAAGGCAGTTCATGGGAACGACGACCGTTGCGGTTTGCGGTTGATCGAAAATCCTAAAGCATGATCCGGAAAAGTGCGCAGCGGTTCTCCGAAAAGATCATGCTTCAACAACAACCTAAAGCGCGATGACGATTCGTCCTAAGCGCATCGCGCTTTAGTCCGCGACTCCGAACAGAACCGGGCAAGGAGCGATCAGCCTCGGGGCTAGTAGTGCTTCCCGATCTGATCTGCTCCCGACGCGCTATCGCGCTGCGTGCGTGTCGTACCAGCCAGCTGGAGGAAAGTCCGGGAAACGGTAATCCTTTCGCCCGGCCGCGCGCACCAGCGCGGCCTGAATCCCTCCAAGCATGCGGAACACACTCTTTCGCCCCTGGAAGATGCCTGCGTCTCCCGCCAGCGCATAGCCGCGGAAGATTCCCTTGTAGACCTCGAGCGCTTCGAACATGTCCATCCACCGTCCGGGCAATTCGTTACCGAACAATCCGCTGCTGCCCTGTTCGAATCTGTGCGGCTGGAAACAGCCTTCGCTCGCCGGCTGAGGCGGCTCCTGCAGGGAGACGAGGCTTTGATCCACAATCTTGAATTTGGAGTAGCCCAAGCTCCTGAGCAATTCGAACTCCCTTACGAGATCGCTCCAATTCTTCTTCTCGGACTCGATCGAGACGAATCGCGGGGGTTCGGAAACGTTCCCGAGCGATGACAATGCGTCAAAATCGTTCCCTTCGATATCGATCTTGCAATATCTGGGAATGCCGTGGTCGCGCATGATATCGGCCAGCCGCTCGGCTTTGACTGTTATCTTTTGCACGCTCGCTGCGCCCAGCATCTGGTTTCGCTTGACCCACTCGAGGTTTGCCGTTCCCCAGACCGAGTGCTCCGTGTTGACGTAGAAGTCGATATTCCCCGGCGTCTTGGCGACGGCCAGGTTGAGGATCTTCAGTTGCCCTGTGGCAACCTGCTGGGAAAACTGCTGGCCAAGTGCGCTACAGAATTCCGGTACAGCTTCGATGGCAACGACCTTGAATCCCTTCTTGAGATAGAACCCGGAGTCTTCACCTTTATGGGCGCCGAGATCGTAAATGAGGTTTTCGTCAATCATGATTTTCGTACTCGTGTCCAGGTCGTGAGGAGCGTCGCGCGCGCAATGCGTTTCTAGCGGCGGAATGACAAGATGTTGGTGGGATGAATTGATCCGGCAACCAAGTCCGCCGCTGCAGCCATGTTTCCGGCAAGCCTGCCTCGGTAGTCGATCGCCGGATGTTCGCGAAGCGAGCGCAGCGCGTTGGACGCGAGCGCTCGTGTCCAAAAGTATGCGCACCTTCCGAGGGAAATTGTTCCTTTGCGCGCAAGGTAGAGCGGATTAGCGAGTTGCGAGTAGCCATACTTGTAGCCACTGACCCGTCCAGACTTTGACCCAAGATGTACACCGATCAAGTTTGAAGCTCGATAGACGTCCGAGAATTTCCTGATCTGTCCGGACAAATCCGTATCCTCCAGCCAGCCATAAAGCGGCAGAGTCTCGTCGAACGCACATTGATCGAACACTGTCGCTCTGAAAGCCATATTGCATCCGTACAGGCCTTCCTTCCACTTGCCGTATCCGATCTGATCGCTCGCCCGAGGCAGCGCCAGCGCATCCGAAGCCTGCTCTTCGGTGATTGCGATGCTGCCTCTTGCCCCGTCCA
Source organism: Bradyrhizobium sp. CCH5-F6 (assembly GCF_001556045.1). Taxonomy (GTDB): domain Bacteria; phylum Pseudomonadota; class Alphaproteobacteria; order Rhizobiales; family Xanthobacteraceae; genus Bradyrhizobium. Next base: position 93,332 of record NZ_LSIC01000197.1, on the reverse strand, counting down.
TGATCACCGCTCCTGTAACGGCTAGGACCTGCGGATTTGCCGCAAACAGCGCTTCGCACTTCTGCAGCCAATCGGCTGCAGGCCTGAAATCATCGTCGAAGAAGACAATGATCTTCGCGAGCCAGGCCTCGGGAGAGCTCATCCTCCTGGCCGTTTGAATGCCGTGATTTCTCTGCGACGTCAGTCCCGCCCGCGGAGAAACCAGTCGGTGCACGCTCAGATCATTCGGGACGGCGGCAACACCGGGCAGATCTTTGGGTTCAGCGCCCACAAGCATGACGTTATCGGGCGCGCGTTCTTGAAGTCGAAGCTGGTCTAGAAGAACTTGAACGTCTGCCGGTCTGCCGCGTGTCGCTAAGATGACGTCAATATTCAATTTGCCCTCGCAGAGAGACGGCCAGCAAACGTCGGTCGTCTTGACATAAGAACTTCATGGAAAACGTTCGATCAGAAGCAGGAATTCTCCCGGAAATAGTCCGTCGGCAATTGGCGACGCGGGTTTTCTTAAGCCTGGAGATGCGGTGTGGCCGAAGCACTACCGGACCACGTTGCCGAAATCCAGCGTAGTTGACTGAAATTGGGACCGTCCAGCCCCTTCATCGGAGGAGACCTGCGCCTGTGGTGAATCGCCCTGTTAACGAACTCGTTCTCCTCGTCACCGTGCTCCCGGACGAGTTGACGCCGGAAATTAACCTCTGTAGGCGGGGTATGATTTGGAATGGATCGTCCACCGTCTCTTCCGACTGCGGGACCTGGCGCGGCACTTGCTGGACGCCCACGGGATCATCCGATCTAATGTATTCTCCACTGGGGGTCGTCAGACGAAAGTGATGGGCCGTGTTTCGATGAACATTCGCTGGTCGGCTGATCTCGCAGCCAGCTGTGCACTGTTCTTTGTTGTAGCGAGCGCGCCGTTCCCGTTTGGGTCGACCAACAATCTGGCTATTGCCTTCTGGTGCGCTTGTCTGGGAATCGCCTTGATATTCGCGCCAGCGAAGGCCTTGCGCCGTCCCCATCTCTGGATCATCGCCGGCATCTTCATTGTCGTTGCGGCCTACGGGGTCGTGCTGCACGAACAGTTGTCCGACAGCCCGTGGATTGCGCCCTATCATCCGATCTGGAATCAGATCGGCTCGCTATTCGATTCATCCGTTGCGCCATCGGCCTCGATTGTCAGGCACGAAGCTCTCTTTGCTCTGGGGGCGCCACTTGCGAACATTTTGGCTATTCTGGTGGGGCTTGTCATCGGCGCCGACGCGAGGCGTGCGCGCCAGATAATGCTCGTGATTGCGCTCTCAGGCAGCTTCTATGCTGCGTATGGCGTCCTCTCGTTCCTCATCGAACCGACCATGATTCTGTGGCGCGACAAGACCGCCTATCTCAGCAGCGTCACCGGCACGTTCATCAACCGCAATACCGCTGCTGCCTATTTCGGCTCATGTGCCGTCATCTGGATACTTCTGCTTCTTACGGAAGTGCGCCGCCACCTCCCCGGAGGGCGCTTCAGGTGGAGCAATCTCTCCCGCGATCTGACGAAAATTCCGCAGGCTTTGCTAGCTCTGAAGTTCGCCGCACTCCTGATCTGCGTCATGGCGATGTTCATGACTGGCTCACGGGCGGGCGTGGCCGTTTCGCTGCTCTCCATGATCTTCGTCTTTGTCGTCTTCCTGCGGAAGGACCTGCCGCCGCGCACCGGCGTCTGGATGGCATTGGCGGCCGCCGCCTTGGCAGCTCTCGTTCTCCTGGAATTGCTCGGTGGTCGTGTCATGGGCCGCTTCGATAGCCAGGGGCTGACCGATAGTGGTCGGCTGGAGGGGTGGAAGTCCTCGTTGCGGATCATCACCGATAATCCCTGGTTCGGCACTGGAATGGGGACTTTCCAGTCGGCGTTTCCAGCCTTCCGCAGCTCGAATATTTCTATGCGCGGCACCTGGAATGCAGCCCATTCGACTCCTCTGGAGGTGGCTTTGGAGGCCGGAATTCCGATGACGCTGCTCCTGTCGGCCAGTTGGGCGGTGATGCTCACAGTGCTTGCGCGTGGGGTGTTCAGCCGCAAGCGTGACGCATCGATTCCACTGGCGGCCGTCGGCACTGCACTGCTGGCGTTGCTCCATTCCTGCCTGGATTTCACGTTGCAGATGCCGGGTTACAGCATCCCCTTCTTTGCGCTGTTCGGGGTCGGTCTGGCGCAATCCTTTCACTCCGGCGAGGGGAGCGCGGAGCCGCAAGAGACTGCGGCAAATGCGCTGTCGACTCGTGCTCGCACCTCGGGATCGCCAAAATAGCCGTCTTTCCAGGTACTTGGGCCTTAACTATTCCTTTAGAATTGGTGGACAGGGCCGCCTCTTTCGACTACTTTCCCATCGCTTTCGTTCCGGCCATAAAGGCAAACTAGTTGTTGAGGAAATTATGAACCTTGTCAGGTTTACGGTTCGTGCCGCTGTGATGATTGCCGTCGCAAGCTCGATATCCTCCGCTGCCAGCGCAGCTGTCTATCCGCCCAGCCGGCAACTGCAGGCTCAGATCATCTCCGATTTCAAGGGATCTCCCGCAACGCTTTTGCAGCAATATCCCGATGGCGGTCCGCAGCTGATCTCGCGCGTCCGAGACCTTGGAGCGTCGGATCCGACGACGGTGCCGGGTCTGATCGAATTGTTGAAGAACCCGGCGACGACGAAGGATCAGTTGCGCGCGATCGTCGCTGGTCTTGCCCAGGTGGCGCGCATGGCGGCGCAGACCGATCAGGCGTTTGCCAATGAAATTCAGGCCGCCGTCGCCGGAACGAACAATCCGGACGTCATTGCTGCCTACCAGGCCGCGACCGGTGATGTTGCAATCGCTGCGGCGGGTGCCGGCGGTGGCGGTAGCGGCAGCGGCGGTCCAACGACCGGCTCTGGCTTCGCCTCGGGCGGCAGCAGCTCCGGCGTTCAGCTCTTTGGTGGCCTGAACTACCCGAACCGCGTGACGACTTATACGGGATCGGTGACTCCCTCGACCGCCTATCCCGCGGTCAGTCCGACGCAGTAACGTCCGGGCTTCTTGCGCCGGCATCCCTAAGAGAAAATAAACCAAGGCAGCGTGTTCACACGCTGCCTTTGATCTTCTGCGGTAACTCGCTCAATATACAACCCGTGAAGCACGTGGTGCGTCCATGCTTCGATGGCTGTGCGTGATTTGCGGATAGGTGAAATCACGTCGTCGCGCGCTTGTCGGTCCAAGTACGGGCATTGATTGATTTCAGGAATTACCGGATGTTGCAGCTGAACAAGTCCACCTCAGAGATCAATCGCGAATTCGCTGAGACACAAGGCTCTCCGTTTCAATCGCTGACCTTGCATTTGGATGTCATCCGGCATCAGTTCCCGACAATTGTCGCGATCATATCCGCCTCCCTGATCCTGGCGCTTCTCTATCTCTTTACCGAAGCTCCGCAATTCACCTCCACGGCTTCAATCGTCATCGACACCCGCAAAGTACAATTGTTCCAACAGCAATCGATGCTCGGCGATGTGGCCCCTGACTCCGCGTCGGTGGAAACGCAGGTCGAAATTCTCAAGTCCGAGAACATCAGCTTGGCGGTCATTCGTGACTTGCACCTGACGGAAGATCCGGAGTTTCTCGGCAACGGCGGAAGCCTGATCGGGTCGATCGGCAATTTCTTTTCCGATCTGTTCTCCAGCGGCCGCGCCGGTTCCGAGTTCAGATTGCAGCGCAAGGCTCTGCAACGATTTGAGAGCAATCGCACCATCAAGCGCCTCGGTCTCACATACGTCATGGAGATCGGCTTCACGTCGCGTGATCCAGCGAAGGCGGCGCAGATCGCCAATGCGATCGCCGACGCCTACATCGTTGACCAGCTGGAAGCCAAGTACCAATCGACGCGTCGTGCCAGCGTCTGGTTGCAGGACCGCATCAAGGAGTTGCGCGCTCAGGCATCCGCGGCACAGAAGGCGGTCGTCGATTTCAAGACGGCCAACAACATTGTCGATACCGGCGGGCGCTTGATGAACGAGCAGCAGCTCGCCGAAGTGAACAGCCAACTGGTTGGGGCCCATGCTTCGACGGCCGAGGCCCGGGCGCGGTTGGACCGCATCAACGATATTCTGAAGCGCGAAATCCCGGACGCGGCAGTGGCGGATGCTCTTCGGAACGAGACCATCGTCAAGCTGCGAGGTCAATATGTCGACATGGCCGCCAAGGAAGCGATCTGGGCAGCCAAGTATGGCCACGATCATCTTGCTGCGGTGAACCTGCGTCGCCAAATGGACGAGATCAAGCGCAACATCATCGACGAGCTCAAGCGCATTCAGGAGTCTTACAAGAGCGACTATGATATCGCCGTCACGCGCGAGGAGAGCATCAAGGCCAGTTTGGCCACTGTAGTCTCGGAGTCCCAGCTGACCAATCAGGCGCAGGTTCGGCTACGCGAGCTCGATAGCAATGCGCAGTCGTATCAGGCGATGTACGACAATTTCCTGCAGCGCTACATGGAATCGGTCCAGCAGCAATCCTTCCCGATCAGTGAAGCGCGCGTGATCAGCGCAGCAACGACACCGCTGGTCAAGAGCTACCCAAAGACTCTCATCGTGCTGGGCGTGGCTCTTTTTGGCGGCCTGGTGCTGAGCTTCGTCCTGGCGATCGTGCGCGAGATGATGGACCGGGTGTTCAGGACGACCCAACAGGTCGAAGAGGTGCTCGGTGCGAATTGTATAGCGCTGCTGCCGACGGTGAACGCGGCTGCGACCAAGGACGCCGGGGCAAAATTGCTGAATTACGTCGTTGATCATCCTCTCTCGCGCTTCTCGGAAGCGGTACGCTCGACCAAGGTGGCAGTCGATCTGAACTCGATTGTTCGAGAGAACCGCGTGCTGGCGGTTACGTCGACCCTTCCGAATGAGGGCAAGAGCACGCTGTCTGCCAACCTTGCGCAATTGATGGCCCATGGCGGTGCGCGCGTTCTCCTGATCGATTGCGATCTCCGCAATCCCTCGCTCTCGCGCGCGCTGACGCCCGACGCGGAGATTGGGTTGGTCGAGATCCTCGCGCACAAGGACAAGTTGGAGAAGGCCTTGACGGTCGATGCGCGAACGGGGCTCTCGATTCTGGCGGCAGGTACGACCTCCAAGCTTCTTCACACCAACGAGATACTGGCGTCAAAGACGATGCATGGCCTCATTGGCGAGCTGAGGGGCAAGTTCGACTACATCGTGATCGACATGCCGCCCATGGCGCCGGTGGTGGACGTGCGCGTGACGTCGACTTTCGTTGACTCCTACGTCTTCGTCGTGGAGTGGGGCAAGACGCCGATGGATGTCGTCAGGCACAATCTGCGTGGTTCTCAGGAAATCCAAGACAAGCTGCTTGGCGTCGTGCTCAACAAGGCGGATACGAAGCGCCTTGCTCGCTACGAGTCCTATCACGGCCGTTATTATTACAAGAAGAACTATGCCCGTTACGGCTACGTCGACTAGCATGGGCGAGGTTTGGCGGAAATGCTGCAGGGGCGCATTGCTTCTGACGGGTATCGCTGGAGTAGCCTGGTCACTGATCGTGTTGCCATCGTTCTGGTCCGATCTGCAGGTCAGCTCCGTCGCCACGCACATCCTGGTCGGTGAACGGCTCAAGCCGGGGACGGTGGAGCCGATCGCGGTGCGTATGGACGCCGGCTCGCCATCGGGCCCTCTCTACCCTAGTCTGGTGCGAGCCCGGGCGCTGATTGCACTTCGCTCCGCCGAGGAGGGCCTGCTGGGAAAGGGTTCCCAGGACCTGGACCGCAGATTGTCGGCTGCGGAGGACAAGCTGAAGTCGTCGTTGATGCTCAATCCGGCCGACGCCTTTCTTTGGCTGTTGCTGTACTGGGTGAAGAACGAACGTGACGGTTTTGACGCGGGAAATATTCGCTATCTTGAACAGTCGTATGCGGCCGGACCATACGAAGGCTGGATTGCGCTCCGTCGCAACAGGCTGGCGCTTGCGATATTTCCATTGCTTGGCGAACAGCTGCAGCAGAAGGTCGTTGCCGAGTTCGCTGGCATGGTCGAAAGCGAGTTCACCGATGATGCGGCACGCAACCTGACGGGAGTCGGTTGGGCTCAGAAGGATAGACTGCTGGCGAGCCTCGGGGGCGTCAGCTTGGTCGCCCGTGAAGCCTTTGCGAAGCGGCTGGCGTATGAAGGCGTGAAGGCTGCCGTGCCGGGGGTCGAGTTGCCTGAAAGGATGTGGCGGTAATGGTTCGATCGCTCATTCGGCTTGTCGTGCTGATCTGCATGGCTCCGGCCTGGACATTGGTCCAGAACCTTCCGTCGGCTCACGCACAAGGCACCAAGCCGAAATTCATGATGCAAGGCGCCGCCGACACATCGGAATCGCCTGTCATCCGTGACGGCGCCAATCGTCCTTGCCTCAATGTCGAGGCGGCCGCCAAAGGGCATGTCGCGAACGGAGAACTGATGGATCATATCGTCAGCGTCAAGAACAACTGCTCTCGAATGATCAGGGTCAAGATCTGCTATTACCATAGCGATCACTGCAAGGATGCGACCGTCTACGGCTATCAACGCGTCGACACGATTCTGGGAACGATGAAGATGTCGACGTTCAGATATTCACTATCGCAAAAATGAACTTGCCGCACTATCCGCTCATCTAGTCGCGGGGGCCTCGAAAAGCTCCAGGAACTTTCTGGCGTCGTCTTCGCGCTGAACGAGCAGCGCTGCTCGATTGTCCCTGGCTTCGTTCAGAACGGCTTGAAAGTCAGCGTCCGACCGTTCCCACGCGAGGATTTGTTCTGCGATCTTGTCCAGATCTGATGCGCTCGGATCGAGCAGCAGTTGTTCCGGCACCATGTTGGCGATGCATCCACGGCAAGAGGCGGCAACGACGATGCCTGCCATCTGCGCCTCGTATATGACGACGGGCTGCGCCTCGTTGACGTACCTTGTCGGAAACACCAGGACGTCTATCGATGAGAGGAAGTTGGTCTTGGCGTCATCATAGACGGGCCCCACATATTCGATTCCATCGATCTCGCTCGCGCGGCGCTTGATGTAGCGCTCGATTTCGAGATCGGAGCAGGGACCGGCGATTCGTGCCGTCAGGCCGGATCCGCTCTCTCGTAGTCGAGCCATCAGGTCGAGAAAGCGGTCGATGCCTTTCTCGAGCGAGATGTTCGACAGATAGCCAATCGAGTTGAATCTCCGCTCAGGGCTCCGTAGCTCGGCCGCGGGCAGGTCCATGAAGGCCAGGTTGGAAATGACGACCGTTCTGAGATGTCCGCCATACAGCTCCGAAAGCCTCGTCGCCATTCTGGGGCAGAGCGCAATATGAAGCTGGTCGGCGCCGGCCATGCGGACGATGGACGCCAGGATGGCGCTGCGCTTCGTCAGATATGCAAAGCTGTGATGATGGAACGCGATCGTCTTCCCGAGCCACCGTGCAAGGACGACGATCAAGAGGTCATAGAGCAGTCCATATCCGCCGGACAGAGAGAGGTAGAGGATCGAGGCATCGGGGTGACGAAGGATGGTCCGTCCGCATCGGACGTAGGCCCGTGCGCGATTGAAATGATGCCGCCACCCACCGGCAGCATCGCCCGGTGAGGTGTTCCCGAGCGCGAGTTGAAATCCAGCAGCGCGCAGAGTGTCGACCGCTCGCTTGGTGATGAGCGCTGCGCCATGGACCGGCGGAGGAAGGGGACCCGCCACAACGATCATTTTACTGGGCACGGCGTCGGTCGCTCAGCATGTCGGCACATGAACAATCGATGGCGAGAGCAGCATCCTGGCAAGAGGGCGCCACGGCTCCCCAATGCCACCCAATTGACCGTAGAGGCGGGTCATTGGGCGTGCCCGGGATGCGGCTGCGAGCCGTGTCCGAGCTTATGTGACTGTAAAGGTGGTTCGGTGAAATATCCTGGCGGTCTTCGGGATGTCCCGCTGGTGAACCGCCGGATTGCCGCCGATCATCGAATATTCCCGGGGCGCGACGTGGGTTACGACGGCGCCCGAAGCCACAACGCAATTGTCCGGGATGGTGACGCCCTGCAGAATGATCACGCCTGTGCCGATCATCGTGTAGGCTCCTATCGTGATAGGAGAGCATGTCTGCCGGGCGGACATTGGATTGACCCCATGGGTCAACAACTGGCTGCGGAAACCGGCGAGACCGCAGAACTGACGAAACTCGATCCGGTCTGTGCAATCGATGTAATGCTGGCTCATCACCAGGCTCGCTTTGCGCATGATGAGGTCCGAACGTCGCTTCGTTCTGCTTCGGAAGGCCGGCGAGTTCAGGCGAGTTGACAGTCCACCTATCCAGTTCAGATTGCCGATGACCGCATCTTCGTCCATCTGCAACCGATCGAGCCGGCCGATATAGTTGAGATGACCGATGTAGGTCTTCGCTTCCAGGATGCATTCGTCGGCAAGGATCAGGGAGAGACCGATTCGTGCGTCGCGATGGATGGAAAAACCAGGGATCGCGTTGAGGACCAGCCGACGGACTCTCCAGGGGAATAAAAGGAATAGAACTTGAATGACGATTTTCAGCATAGTCGTTCCTTGCGCCCACCCAAAATAGCCGAAATGGCTGCGGTTTGGTCAAGATCTCGGCCTTAAGGTTATTTCGACAGTGTATCGCCTCGAGCGTGCGAATTCACCAGCCCGCAAGCTAGGCGGCTTCGGCCGGACAGTTGAGCTTCTTCCGGATGAAGATCATCAAGACCGTCTTGAAGGCGTGAGGCGTAAGGAGCTGAATGAGTTGGAACGCACGGTAGATGCCGCGGTTGTTGGCGTGGTAGGCCGGCTCCGCATCCCAAGCATATACGAAATGGTCGAACCGCGCGGGTGGGAAATACCTCCGTAGGGTAGCCGGCGTATTCAAGCGATAGACCGCCGGAAAGATGTCCTCATCCTTGCGCTCGGGTTGTGCCGAGCTGAGTATGGTGCGGCTAATTCCACTCGGGATCAGGCGGTTGGCCAGTGCGATGTAGCCGTACCTGTTTGGGGTCCGCGCGCAGATCCAGCCGCCGGGCTTCAAGAGCCTGTCCATCTCGGCGGTGCTTTGGGCCGGATCCGGGATATGCTCGAATGTGCAATCCGACAGGATGATGTCGGCGCAGTTGGCGGGCAGAGGCGCACGTCCCGTCGGATCCAGGAGCATCGCCTCGTCCAGCGACGGATTGGTGAAGACGGCTTCGTCGACGTCCAATCCGATGACCTGGGCAACGCGTCCCTTGAAGTTGCAGAGATTGCGACGGTACTCCGAGCTGACGTCTTCATGGATCATGCCGCGGCCTGCGCCGAAATCGATCATTCTGGTGCTCGGCGTCACGAGGGCATTCACGCGTTGGTAAAACGCAACCGTGCCGTCGATTCTGGTAAATCCGCCAACAGCTAGTTCCGGGAAGAAAGTTGAATGCATGGGACTCACTGACGCTGCTGCGCCCAAGAGAAATGACGGCCAGATATCCAGGCAGTTCTCGTCTGAACCACGGCCGGAATATTCTAGACCGGTGGACGGGACGACGACCCGCCGTGATACAGCAGATCCTGATAGGCCGAGGTCTCGCGAATTTCGAACGCGCTCGGCAGGTCTATTACGCTGGCGTCTCCGCGGCTGAGCCGAAAATTCACTTTGCCCGGCACGAGCGGAATTCGAAACGACGTGATTCCAGCTTTCGCCTTCAGGCTCTTTGAGCCCTTCGCGGTCGCTATCGTGAGCTCCCCCGGCTCCTTCAAGAACGCAAGCAGCTCAATGTCGTTCTGAGGCGGATCGGCAAAGCGACTGACCAGATTTGTTGCGAACCTGAACGGTTGAGCAGAGCCGGTCCCAGGCGCCTCGGTGGACTCGATCCGGTGAAAATAATAGAGCACGTCTTCAGTGATCGGCGGCATCGTGCCGTTCTTGAACCAAGCGATATAGAACGCAGCGAGATCATAGAAGGCATATTGAATGCTGGTGGATGGTCGAATTTCGGATCCTTCGGAATAGTCGTTCCAGGTCGCGATGTTGACCGCGTCGGAGCCGATTTCCATCGCCGCGGCCCATGAAGCCCGGAACAACTCACTGTTATGACATTCCGAGAACCAGCGATTGTGCGGCCGGAAGTCCTGGGGCCACACCACGGATGCCCAGACCTTCCCAGCCTGTTTGGTCAACTTTCCCACCTTCCTAAGAAGGGGGACGTCGCTCAACTTGTCGACACCCCACATCGATGCGCCATCGATCAGCTCCATGAAATCGACAGTTCTGCGGACATCGAGAAATGTAGGATAGAAGAATACCTTCTCTCCGCCGGCCGTCAGTCGTTGCAACAATTCCTTCCATCGGCCGACGTCCCACTGCTCGGGAGAAAAGGCCCCCAGGATCAGTCGGCCGTCGGATTGGCGCGCAACGTGGGGGTTCCGCGCCAGCTTGAGGACTGCGTCGGCGATCGCATCGACCGGTGTCTTCACCAGAATTACGGTATCGATCGATAGTATGACTTCAAATCCCGGCGGGCCCTGTTGGGCGGCCTCGAGCATGTTGCGCAGATGAATCATGTACGGGGAGCCGTCGTCTATGCCTCCCATGTTGAACAGGAAACCATCCAGCCCGATGTGATGCGCGGCCTTGATCTCATCAAGCATATCAAGCACGGCCCAGTTTGCTTCCGGGCGTGGGGGGCGAGGCAGGGGCCGTTCGCGAATGAAGCCGCCTTCGGCCCGAAGTTTGCCTTGGGTCCCGTCTGGCGACATATAGTCGGCATACTGATCCTTGTCCGCCGGCCAGTTGTCAAACGAGGTCGGAAACCAGTGCCAGTGAGCGTAGACTTTCTTGGTCTTCGTGTCCGTACCCGTCGCGGCCGCCACCGAGGCCGGCATTGAAGATGTTCCCGCGAGGAGGATACCGGTGGAAAGAAGCTGACGCCGGTCCATGCGGGCGCGCAGCCTGAGATCGTTGTTAATCCGGGCCGGTGGAAAGGACATTCAAGTAAGTATTCCGTTGATATCTTCTATATATTACAAGGATATCTTACCTGAGTTTTGGCCGCAAGGTGAACGAGTTCGAAGCGTTAACGCGACCGAGACTAGTATTGTGCGATCTGCGTCGAAGTTGAACTGCGGTGCTGCGCTCTTTCCAGAGCCCGCACTGCGGAGCTTGACGAACTCCAATGTATCCAGGCTATGAACCAGTTCTCGCGTAGTGCAGCCGCTACCCAATTGCATGTGACGCCGAAGAGCGCCTTCGACTATGCCGTGATGGGCTTAGGCGGCGCCTACCTGCTCCTCTCGTTCACCCAGGCTTGGTCGAGCCCACGTGCGTCGTTGATCGCAGCCATGATACTCGGCGTGAACGGGATAATTTCCCTGTTCGGATTGAAGATCGCTCTGGCCAGGTCCTACCTGCTCTTCGTCGTCTTCTTCGTCTTCAACCTGCTGTTTCTGGCCGTGGCGCCTCTTCAGCAGATCGGAAACGACTTCGATCCAATTCTGGCTGACGTAAGTCTCGTTGTGCCGGCCAGCGTGCTTTGCACATTCATGACGATCGTGGGCCTCTGCTTCGTCATCTATCGTCCCTTTCGAACTCCCGAACCCCGCCACAACCGGTTTCTCGACAGAAGCCTCGCCGCCGAGCCAAATCCGAACTACAGCCTGTTGGCAGCTGCCTCGATCGTCATATCGCTGGGATTGGTCGGTTATCTCGGCTCGTCATTGCTTCAGGTGAATCGCGAGGCGTTCGGTTCGGTGGTCGGCGAGAGCAAGATGATCAACATTCTGGTCACGGCGTTCTTCCGGCCGTTCACCCTGGTTGCTCCCGTCATCGGTGTGAGTGTCGCCTTGGCTCGCCGGGACACGGGCTGGGTGACGTGTTTTGCAGTTCTGCTTCTGGCGGGTCTCTTCATCAACAACCCACTCATTTCCGCGCGATTTCGCTCCTCGACATTGATTGTATTCTGCGTGCTTGCGATCTTTGGTCCAAGAAGCGTTCGTCTGTTCCTCGTTACCTATTTCGCCGGATTGCTGGCCTCGCCCATATTCGGATCCATTTTCCGGTACGCGAACGTCTCTCTCGATCAGCGGCCGTTCTCCCAGTTCTTCGTTCATCCCGATTTCTCAGGCCTCGATCTGTTCTGCTACGCCATCATGTGGGTCGAAATGAAGGGCTTGGAATGGGGATCGAACATCATGGGCGCGCTTCTGTTCTTCGTTCCTCGCGACCTATGGGCCGGGAAGGGAAGAACGGTCGGTGAGATCATGCATGACTACATCTTCATCCTGAAGGGCTTCGGCACCGACAACGTTTCGGCTCCGCCGCCGATCGAGGGCTATTTCAGCTTCGGGATTGTTGGGGCGATGCTGATGTCTGTCGCGATCGTCTATGTTCTCGACCGGGTAGAACGTCGCGGCTACGCGGCCCAAAGGCTGTCGCCCCTGTACTTCATTCTCTGTCTTTCGCCCATGCTTTGCATGATCTTGCTTCGCGGCCCGTTTCAAGTGGGGTGGTCGGAATGGGCGATCCATAGCTCGACCGTCATGGCTTCGGCGGTCATGCTGCTCCTCACCAAACGCGCTGTCTATGTTCCTGCACCCCCCTCAATTCGCCGCGGGGCAATGCCGGAGACGTCGCAGAACTAGGCGGCTAACCGGGCTGCGTCCGGATACGGCCCGAGGCTCCCTTGAATACGACCCAAATTGCCGCGGCTCCATTGGCAATCGCCAGGGACACGAACGCACCGGTAACTCCAAGAGCCAGGCAACTGGGAATCGCGATGACGGCGGTTATCGCCGCGGAGATCAAGCTGCCGGCTTGCATCAGCCCCAGCCGATGATTGGCCCTTAGCCACATGCTCACAGTCGCAAGTGCGAGGGCGAAGCTCGTCGAGATCAATGCAACGGGGATGGAGCCTCCGAGCGCGACATACTTGGTTCCGAAGATGAGAGAGGCCGCGTCGTTGCCGAACCAAATTGCCAGGACGGCCAACGGAAGGGGAGCGAAGACGATCAGAGCCAGGATGAGCAGGTGAGGGGTTTCAATCTGGCTGATCTTCGCGACTGCAATGCGTGGCGTGATGAATCCCGAGAGCCCGCCGAGCAACTGAGCGAACGGGGCTATGACGGCGAACATTAGTCGATAACTTGCAACGGCCTCAGGCGAGCCCAGAAACACGAACACGAAGGGGTATATGTTCGTCGTCGCAAGGCCGAGGAGGTTGTTGATCAGGAACGAGTACCCGGCACGGAAATGCGACTTCAGGGACACGTTCTGGTCGTCGTTGAGTTTGCGGGGAATGTTTCGCCAGGCTGAGACGAGGAAAACCAGATTGCCGAGGATGAAGGGTACGGTGTAGGCGAAGTGCGATTCCAGATTGACGTGGGGAAGTATCCAGGCCGACACGATCAGGACGGTTGCGTAAGCCGCTGCTGCGATGGCAGAGGCTTGCACGTGCCCCTGAACATGCATAATTCGCCGAACAAACTGCACCGGACCGGCAAAGCTGAAGAACAAGCAGGCCAGAGCCACGACGGTGAGCGTTTGCACCTCGTGAGTTCTGCTGCTCAAGACGAGTGCGCATCCTGCGGCCAGTGAGAGACAGCAAAAGGATACATTCACCGTCCACAGGCGCGTTAAGAACGATCGTTGACTGGCCTGTGCGCTGATTCCAGTCGCGATGATGGGATCGCAAATGACCGCGTGATGGCATCCGATGAGAATGAGATAGCAGGTGTATCCAAGGCTCAGTTCGGCGAACTCGGCCAGCGGCAGCCGACGCGCAACCATCGCCAGGTAGAAGAAATTGGAGAAGCTGAAGATGACCTGTTCGCTGCCCAGAACGAAGTATTTGATGAGGTAGGTTTTCATCGTCCTGAAATTGGATTGCGGCCAGCGGGCGCTAGGGTCATAGCGCTGGGGCCCTGGTTGCGCAACGTTATAGGATGATGAGGAGCCCTGGTGAGGGCCTGTTTGAAGACAAAGTTAATTGCCTGATCGTCATTGAGGGAATGAATCACGATCAGGCGCGCGCCATACGATCGGTGACATCGCAGAATGAATCGGCTGCACCCGCTGGCGGGTGAGCGGGGCGAGACATCAGTAGGCCACGGGATCGCGGGTCACTTGTACCACGGTGCGCAAGATGATCTTCGCGTCGAGCCAGATGCTCCAGTTGTTGATGTACCACAAGTCCAGGTCGACCCTGGCTTTCATCATGTTGACGGTCAGCGTTTCGCCGCGGTAGCCGTTGACCTGGGCCCAGCCAGTGATGCCTGGTTTGACGTGTTGGCGAAACGCGTAGTTGCTGATGACCTGCTCATACTCCGAGTTGTGCGCAGCCGCGTGGGGGCGGGGGCCGACCAGCGACATGTCGCCCAGCAGGACATTGAAGAGCTGAGGCAGTTCGTCGATCGAGGTCTTGCGGAGCCATCTGCCGACCGGGGTTACGCGAGGATCGTTCCTGCGCGCCTGCAGAATGATTGGTCCATCTTCCAGCACGCGCATCGTCCGGAACTTGTAGATCCTGAAGGCGCGACCGTTGAAGCCGTTCCGGGTTTGCCGAAAGAGCACCGGGCCGTTCGATGTGCATTTGATCAGGATTGCGGTCATCAGCATGACCGGTGCGAACACCAGCAGGCCGAGGCTGGCGCCGATCAGGTCGAACGCACGTTTGAGAGCCTGCTCTTGCCGCGAAATTGGTGCGCGCCGTATCTCGGCAATCATGCTGTTTCCGGCCGTCGTGACCGGGTAGCGCAAAAACCTCGAAACATCCGGATCGGAGACGAGATTTACCGGTATCGGAAGGATTCTCAGCGCGTCCGCGATCATGTCGATCGCGTGCCCATGATCCCACCTGAGCAGCAGGAACACCTGTTCGATCTGGTTCTCTCGCGCATAGGCGATAAAGTCGTCAAGGCGCGGACCGATCGACGGAATCAGCGACGGCGTAGTCAGGCACTCCGGGCGGAGCTCCATGACGCGCGTGATCCGGTAGCCATGCTGTGTGAGTTCTGCCATTGCCTCTGACGACATCAACCCGCGCTCAGCGATCGCCACGGCGCGGCGCCTGGCGAAGGCGCCACCGT
Organism: Bradyrhizobium sp. CCH5-F6; assembly: GCF_001556045.1. Classification (GTDB taxonomy): domain Bacteria; phylum Pseudomonadota; class Alphaproteobacteria; order Rhizobiales; family Xanthobacteraceae; genus Bradyrhizobium. The sequence goes on along the minus strand of NZ_LSIC01000197.1, from coordinate 78,273 downwards.
TCCGCAATGCAGTCGTGACAAATCGCGCAATGGCCGCCTTTGCCAGCAGAAGCAGAACTGGAGCGACCAGGTAGAACGAGATTATCGTGCCGCGCGAGATCTGATTGCTGGCCTTCATGGCGAAGGTGACAACGATCAGCACGCCGAACAAGGCGGTCCACGTTGCCAGTGTCTTCTTGAATAGCCGCGGCAGGTCGGTAAAGTTTTTGAGAGCGTAGCCGTGCTGAACCTTGATCAGAAGTATGAAGTTGACCGCAACGACGAGGCTGAGCGCGGCGTAGACGTCGAGTTGGTCGGGCTCCGGCCGTGCATAGATCTGGTATCCGGCAGCACAGCCAACGCCGCTTGCCACGATGATGATGGCGTCGGCCACAAGAGCCAGGAGTTCAACAATGTGCGGTCGCCACCATCTCACTACTAAGCTTGCGCGTGCCGGATTCGCCTCATCGAGAATGTGAATTTCGACCGGACTGTCCGCGGCGGAGGTCGGGCGGGCCGATGCAACTGTCATAATATGAACTCAGGACAAGGAAGATCGGATTGGGTGTTATCAGGAAAGGCCGTAGCCGAAACAAGACGAATGAAAAAATAACCCTACTTCTTGTGATCTCATTATCCTAGTTCTGCCATTTGGAATACAAAATTCGAAGGCCGGAAGAGGATACGTGCATGCGTCACCGACGGCGGCGATCAGGATCAACGGTGACGCGCCGGGTGGCGATTGGTCTCGCGGCGCTGTCCGCAACCGGCCTTGTTATCTTTGCCTTGGTTCCTGATGTTACGCCCGTCCACACCCCCGCCGATTCCTCGTTTCATGCCAGCTTTTTCCTGGATGGGCCGTACTCCGCTCGCTTCGCTGGGGAGATGATTGCTGCCAAGGAGGGCTATTTCAAGCGCGGCGTCACAGTGAGAGCCGTTCCGGACGATCCCAATTTCGTCGAAGCGGTTGCGAGGCAGAATGCAATCGGGGTGACCACCGGCCAGAAGTTCTTGCTTGCCGTTTGGGCAGGGGCTCCTGTCACTGCCTTTGCAGCAAGCTTTCTTGATACCTCGGTGGCGATTTTTGCACTGGAGCGGTCGGGCTTGCATCGCCCGGACGACCTGATCGGCAAGCGCATCGGCTGCCGCGAGGGGAGTGAGGCCGAGGTCGTCTTCGACGCCATGATGGCCAAGCTTCGACTGCCACGTAGTCAGATTGTCAAAGTTCCCGACCGAGCTGACTTCCAGGCATTAAGATCTGGGGATGTGGACGCGATCGTTGTCCCGATCGATCAGCAGCCTGGCCCGACAAGCGCGGACTACGTCCCATTGAGCGTTATGAAGCCTCAGGACTATGCAATCCACGTGCCTGGGCAGGTTTATTTCGCCAGCAACGATCTGATCCGAGACCGGCCGTCCGCAATTGCCGATCTGTTGCACGGCCTGGTTCGCGGTTGGCAATTTGCCTATGCCGATTACAGCCGGGCGATTCCGATCATTGTCGATTTTGACCCGTCGAGCCTCGCTCCTGAGCGCGTCAAGTTTGAATTGGAGCAGCAGCGGTCGCTGGTGCTGCCTGTTGGCGCACGAATAGGCGAATACGACGAAAGTCGATGGCGCACGCTGCGCGACATCCTGGTTTTCGCGGGTCTTGGCAGGGAAAACGCCCCGCTGTTTCAGGCTGTCAGCACACAATTCATCAGGGGCGAATACCGGCGAGCGCCGGAAAAGGAAGGCGCCGGCGCCTTTTAGCCGACCCGATTGGACATTCCGGCTGCTGGATGGGTCCGTATGGTCCGTTGCCTTTTTCTGATCCCGTTGATAAACAATAAACACGATATCCGGCTGGATTTTGAAATATTCTAATTTGGCGCATTTTGTCGCCGGTTGGCGAGCGCAGGGGAAGGCGATGGCAAAGCAGACTATCCGGCGTTTGGGGTTGTTGGTATCGGCAATGGTCTTGTTGGCCGGGCCGCAGGCAATCGCTGCGATGCAGTTGCCGGCACCCCTAGTCTCGACGCCAGTCGAACACGTACTCCCAGTCACCTTCTGGGCTCAATCATATCCTTACCGCTATGTGCCGCGGCGGCGTTGCCCTCAAGTCCGCGTGGAGACTCCCTACGGCTGGTATTTGGACCGTGTCTGTATGGCGGGGACCAGCCCGGTCCTTCGCCGGGCTTACTAGGAAGGGCGTTTCTCGGAAAGCTCCAACTGCTTGTCACGTTTGACCGCCCTTGACGGTGCGCGTTCATCATTAAAATGGTCATTTCTTTACTCCGTTAATGAGAGCTGCCACCACCCCGCAAGCGAAAGCGCAGTGAGCGAGAGGCTGACGCCTTGCGCAAGCGCACGTTCTGGCCCGAAGGTTCACGGACTGCGGGGCGAGCTCGGTCAGGCTGCGAAGACCGGCGAAAGCCGTGGCGTGTCGATGCGGAGCGAAACTTTTCGTTCCGATGATTGGCAGGCCAAGCGTAGTCCCCTTGATTTCGCATCGGAGTTCAAGCGGCGATTGGCCGCTGCGACAGCGATCGTTCAGCGGAGGCTGTAGAGCCAATGCGGTGATGCTTGGCTGTCTCGAGTTTTGGATACGAGTTGTCGTTCAGGATTTGGATTGAATGCGTATTCTTTTGGTCGGCATCAATTACGCTCCCGATCTGATCGGTGTGGCCAAATACAATACGGAGCTTTGCGAAAACCTTGTTGCCGAGGGCCATGAGGTGAGGGTCGTTACAGCGCCTCCCTACTATCCGGCCTGGAGCATCCCCGCCGGTTCGAATACCTCCTATTTCAGGCGCTCGACGATGGGGGGCGTGGGCGTCATGCGAACGCCGATCTACGTTCCCAAGCAGCCGACCGGTGCAAAGCGGCTGATCCATCACCTGTCTTTTGCACTGACAAGCTTGGTGCCGGTGCTGATCGATGCATATTACTGGCGGCCCGACATCATCATTTCCGTCGCGCCGTCGTTGATGTCGGCCCGATTTGCTTCCTTTGTTGCTCGTCGCATCGATGCCAAGTCGTGGCTTCATGTGCAAGACTTCGAAATTGACGCCGCATACGGTCTGGGTCTGCTACGGAATGCTTCACTGCGGAAGCTGATGCTCAAGGCCGAGGCGGCGGTCCTCAGATCGTTTGATCGCGTTTCCAGCATTTGTCCGCAAATGGTGGAGCGTTTGTGGGACAAAAACGTTGATCCGCAAAGATCGACCGAGATCCGAAACTGGATCGACACGGATGTGATAGTTCCCCGTCCGAAGCAGACCAAATATCGCACATCCCTGAATATCCGCGAAGATGACGTCGTTGCTCTCTACGCTGGGACCATGTCGGCCAAGCAAGGACTTGACCTCCTCGTCGAAGCCGCCGCTCTTCTTCGGCGCAATCCGCGACTGCATTTCATTCTGGCTGGCGAAGGGCCACACAAGGCAAGACTGGTGGACATGGCCTCTGACAACCCGAGAGTTCATTTCCTGGGACTGCAGCCGAACGAAAGCTTCAACGAATTGCTGGCGACGGCTGACCTTCACGTCGTCCCGCAGAGGGCGGAGGCGGCCGATCTTGTACTGCCGTCCAAGTTGGGGGCGATGTTTGCGTCCGCGCGTCCCGTCGTCGCTATGGCAGCACGAGGCACGGGGCTTGCTGCCGAAGTGCAGGGTGCCGGTTTGCTCGTTCCGGCGGGAGACGTTCGATCGCTTGCAGATGCCATTCTTCAGTTGAGCGAAGATTCTTCTCTTCGCGAGAGGCTCGGTGCAGAGGGACGAAAGCGTTCCATCGAGCGTTGGGACCGCCGTACCATCGTGCGTCGCTGGATCGAGAGCATGAGTTCGATTTGCGGTCGGCCGGGCAGATCTGAACACGGGCCGGGTGTGGTTTCCGGGAAGGCGACGACATCGATCAATGACGCTCTTCCCCTGTCCTGACGCAACGCGGCGGGATGTCTCCCGCGTTAACGATCAGTCCCGGCTGCGATTGACCTGCATGAAAGGTCGCTTCTACATGTCTCCGGTGGTTGAGGCATTCTATCGTCACCGTATTTGCTTCCAATCCCGGCGGTCAACGGCAGGTTTTCGCATATGAGTGGGCGTGTTGCGCTAATTACGGGCGTTACTGGACAAGACGGTGCGTATCTCGCCGAGCACCTCATATCGCTCGGTTATGTCGTTCATGGCATCAAACGGCGTTCGTCTTCGTTCAATACGGCTCGTGTCGATCACCTATATCGGGATCCGCACGTTGGTGAGGTGCCGTTCCTGATGCACTACGGCGACATGACGGATTCCACCAATCTGATCAGGCTCGTGCAGCAGATCAGGCCGACGGAGATCTACAATCTGGCGGCGCAGAGCCATGTCGGCGTCAGCTTCGAGAGTCCTGAATACACCGCGAACGCCGACGCAATCGGGGTGTTGAGGCTCTTGGAGGCGATCCGCATCCTCGGCATGGAGAAGGAGACGCGGTTCTACCAGGCATCGACGTCCGAGCTGTATGGGCTGGTGCAGGAGATCCCGCAGAAGGAGACAACGCCGTTCTATCCGCGCTCGCCCTATGGTGTGGCGAAGCTCTACGGATACTGGATCACGGTCAACTACCGCGAAGCCTACGGGATGTTTGCCAGCAACGGCATCCTGTTCAACCACGAGAGCCCCATCCGCGGCGAAACTTTCGTAACCCGCAAGATCACGCGCGCTGTGGCCCGCATCGAAGTCGGGATCGAGGATACGCTTTACCTGGGTAATCTCGAGGCGAAACGAGACTGGGGGCATGCCAAGGACTATGTCGAAGGGATGCACTTGATCATGCAGGCGGATAAGCCGGACGATTTCGTGCTTGCCACCGGCGAGACCCGCTCGGTGCGCGAGATGGTCGAACTCTCCTTCAGGGAGGTGGGACGCGAGATCGAATGGCGCGGCAAGGGCGTTGATGAGATCGGCATCGACAGAAGCAGCGGCAAGACGGTGGTTCGAATCGACCCGACCTATTTCCGGCCAACCGAGGTGGACATTCTGGTTGGCGATGCCAGCAAGGCGAACCGGGTGCTGGGTTGGAAGCCGAAGCGTACGTTCGGTCAGCTCGTGCACGAGATGGTGGCAAGCGATCTGAAGGATGCAAGGCGGGAGCGATCGAGTGCCAGCCACGGAGTTTGATCTGAAGGGCAAGAGCGTCTACGTCGCCGGGCATCGGGGGATGGTCGGTGCTGCGCTCGTGCGCAGGCTCGCGCAAGAAAACGTACGGTTGCTCACCGCGAAGCGAACCGAAATCGACCTCATCAACCAAGCTCAGGTGTTCGATTGGTTCGCAAGGATGCGGCCGCAGGTCGTGTTCGTCGCAGCGGCCAAGGTGGGAGGAATTGCCGCGAACGACAAGCTTCGCGCCGAGTTCATCTACGAGAACATAGCGATCGCGGCTAACGTCATCCACGCTGCACATGCAAACGGAGCCGAGAAGCTGATGTTTCTTGGTTCATCCTGTATCTATCCGAAGTTTGCGCCTCAGCCGCTGCGCGAAGAGTCGATCTTGACTGGTCCGCTTGAGCCGACGAACGAGCCCTATGCCATTGCCAAGATCGCGGGCATCAAGATGGCAGAGGCTTATCGGCGTCAATATGGCTCTGACTTCATCAGCGTGATGCCGAGCAATCTCTATGGCCCTGGGGACAACTATCACCCGGAATATAGCCATGTCGCTGCGGCCCTGATCCGACGCTTTCACGAAGCCAAGGTCGCCGGCAGCAAGAGCGTCGTCGTCTGGGGCAGCGGCTCGCCGCGCCGCGAGTTTCTCTTCGTTGACGACATGGCGGATGCTTGTATCCACCTGATGAAGAACTATTCCGACGAGAGGCCGATCAACATCGGGACTGGCAGCGACGTTACCATCGCCGAGCTCGCCCGTATGATCGCCGGTATCGTCGACTATCAGGGGGATATCGTCTTCGATCCGACGCGCCCTGACGGAACGCCGCGAAAGCTGCTCGATGTCGGTCGTCTCTCAACACTCGGGTGGCGGGCCAAGACTCCGTTGGAAGCCGGAATACGGCGCGCCTACGAGGCCTACCTGACGACCCAGGCATCCGCCACAGACCATCGCTGAAACATAGTCCTCCCTCTGTCGTTCGAATTTACCAGAATGCGCGAGTTCCAGAAGTTGGATCAGTTTCGTGTGCCGCCGGGGTTTCGCGGACGGGGACCGGTCGTCGTGGCGCTTTGGCAGCTCGTTCAATCGACGCTCTTTGCACTTTCGCCTCAGCCCTTTTTTGGCTGGCGTCGCTTTCTTTTGCGCCTGTTCGGAGCAAAGATTGGCCGCAAGGTGCTGCTGCGTCCGACGGTGCGCGTGACCTACCCCTGGAAGACCGAAATAGGGGACTTTTCCTGGGTCGGTGATCACGTCGAGCTGTACAGCCTGGATCGCATTTCAATCGGCTCTCATTCGGTCATTTCGCAGCGGTCCTATCTCTGCACGGGGTCGCATGACATGGACGACCTCGCCTTCAGCTACGTCACGGCTCCTATCACGGTCGGCGATCAAGTTTGGATCGCCAGCGATGTGTTTGTTGCGCCGGGCGTCAAGGTGGGCAGAGGCGCCGTCATCGGCGTGCGGAGCACCGTACTCAAGGACGTTCCTCCCGAGGTCGTGGCCATGGGCGAGCCCGCGCGGGTGGTGCGCAATCGCCTCGCGCCCGGTGCGGACAAGTCCTGCGATGCACTCCCGGAACAATCCGATCCGCGCTGCTAATTGGCTTGAGCAACAGGTCTCGGACTCCTGATCCTGAGTCATCTTCCGGCGGACGACGTGCAGTTGATCAAGCACCATCCGACCGACTTCATCGCAGAGTCCCGTATGAACAGCACCGGCTCGTCGCGGTTTTCGGAGCTTCGGTCGTGGCGAATCGACTGCCCGACTGCCCGACGAATTACGCGCGACACCTTTGGTTCTAGCGCGCTCGCGGATCAGCTTACATGCAAGCTGCAATCAAGCTAAAAATCAACTTGAAGTTTAGACAGGCGTGCTGCTCTTGCGAGCTGTTCTCAGGGCAAGAGATTTGCAGAAATCCTTTTGCATTCTCAACCCGGCCCTGGTGGCAGGGCCTGGGGTCGGCTGACTAGGGTTCCTGCGAAGCAGCAAGGTCTAGGTGCGCTTCCACGGGATTGTCCGAAGATCACGACCTCCGATCTGTGTGCTCGGGGCTCGGCATGGCCGCTCCTCGGTGAGGTCTTCCGCAGCCAGCAACCCACAGCTTTTGGCGTTCCAGACCAAAAGTAGCGTCGCAGCCGTCCTCGTTTGACCTCAATCGAAAAGTAGGAAGATGTACACCCGGAAAATGCAACCTTTGCGGTGATGTCTGGGCGACGATCCACGCGCCCGAGGGGAGTGAATGCCTATTGATCGCTACGCCGAACACTCGGAAAATCGAAATGGGCTAGAGGCAGAGCCGAGGGAGCGGCTGATGCCAAGAACTCTCCAGGAACAATTGGACGAGGTTGAGCGCGATATCAGACTCTTCACGGAGTTTGATAGGGCAGAGAAAGCTCGGTTCAATCGCGAATCCTACCTGTGGACTGCCGAGGACCGCATCGAGTGGCAGGAGACACAATCTGACAATGCTCGACAACTACGAGAACTCCTCGACGAGCGTGACGCCTTGCGCAGCCAGCTGGATCTGTAAAACCTAGGATTGTGGTTTCTGCAATCCGCAAGGGAGAAATGGCGGCTCTCCCTTATTCTGCTTCAACCATGCCACCGTTTCAATCTTACCCGCATTCGCCGTTTGATTGCTTTGTCGTGCGCGATGTTGTTGGGAGACACGGCACGCGCAGTCGGAATGATTGATCAATCCGGCAGCAGACCGCTGCTGTCGGAGCGCGAATCGTCAGTGCGAACGATGTGGGCTCGGGCGCATGTGGCCGCGCAAGCGTGCGGTCTTGGAAGGTCCATGACGGCAGCCGGATACAGCTCGTCCGTTTCGGTCGGGATGTCGGTGATATCTGTGAGCCGGAGCCGACGCGGCGGTGAAGCCGCGCGCGCAGTGACGTGTTGCGCATGACCCGTCTTAAATACGATCCGTTAAGCCAGCCTGTTCTGGCGCTAAATAGCTGAAATCAAGGCGCTCCGGCTTCCTACCGGACGTACCAATACCCCCACCAGCGCTGGGAAACCGGGCGCGCCTGCGCCTTCATGGCTGCGACTTCCTCGACCGGCCGGACCTGGGGGCCGTACATCGCGGGCGGGTAGACGTCATCCCACAGCACAACTCCGCCTTGGACCGCGGCCGACCGATGTGACGGAGCAGGCGCGAGCTCGGCGGCAGGCGCGACGGATGCCGTCAAGGTGAGGCCGAGAGCAGACAGGGCAATGGATGGAATAATGGCGCGGAAGTTCATTGGATTGAATCCCTCATGCAATGCGATGCGAAATAATGCGACGGGTTCCGGATGGTTGCAAGGGCATCGGCCGGCTGATCGGACCGAATCGCCCGTTGAGGCCGGCAAGGCCCGCTCCAAGCACTCCGCGACGAGAAAGGCTCGAACCCGCATGATCGCAAATGCATCTCCTCGACTCTGATACGCAGTTTCCGGCCGAGATAAGAAAGTGAGGGGACGATCAGACGGGGCATTGACTTGGATGCACGCGTGAGGTCGAGGCGTGAACAATCTTTCGGCGTCGGAAGCCACCGGAGAATCATGATGTCGACACACTGCTCGGTCTTGATCTGTCCCCGGATTATCCGGGACGACTCTCCATGACTTCTGCACTTGTCTCTGCTTTCATCTTTGGCGCTGGCCTCATCCTGGGATACGTATTGCGCGCGTGGCGCGTGCAACGACGGGTTGCAACCTCATCCGGTCGGACCTCGACCCCCACTTCAACGTTCGGCCATGCCCGACGCGCCTTTTAGGTGCGATCCGGTTTGGCGACGGGGCGCGGGGTTCTCACTAAATCGAATGGGGGCGTGATCGCATGAGTGAGCCCAAGAAGGATGCGCCTCGGCGCTACATCGTGGATGGCGCGGGACAGCGCGTGCTTGTGGGTCTGTCCATCTCGGAGACCATCGAGTTCGAAGCGCTGGACAAGCCGGACACGCATCCGGGCGCCGACTTGCTTGGCGAGGCTGGTCGGGTCCGTCAGGCCAAGCACGGCGAACGTTGGGTGGAGCTCTACGTCAAGCACGAACGAGCCTGGAGCGACTGGATGGCCCGGACGCGGCTGGAGAAGCCGCCTCTGCTCAACTAGCGCGCCATCGGGGCGAAGCCATATCGCCCATCAGTGGCAGGCGGTTGTCGCCACCTCACACCGCGAGCATTCGGCTTCCCTGGATGCTCATCAGCGTGAGGTTGCCGGTCGCATAGGCGCCGGTGTCGATGTTGACGCGGTTCGCCAGGAATTCGGCGTTTCGGACCGGCGTGTGACCATGGACGATATACTTGCCGAACTGCTCCTCGCTCCGGAGGAATTCTTCGCGAATCCAGAGCAGATCGCGCTCTGACTGCTCGGCCAACGGGACGCCCGGGCGAACGCCGGCGTGGACGAAGAAGAAGTCCCCGCAAGTGAAGCTCAGCCGCAGATTGTCGAGGAATTCCAGATGTTCGGCCGGCATCGCGCGGATCAAATCGCGCATGATCGATGCCGGCTCATCGCGCTTGAGATCCGGCGGCGCAAGCCCGTAGGACATCAATGTCTGCGTGCCGCCGAAAGCTATCCAGTCCTCGAACAGCGAGGGGTCTTCGAATACCCGCACCAGGAACGCCTCGTGGTTGCCCTTGAGGAAAACCGCATTTCCCCGGCGGCTTCGCTCGACCAGCAAGTCTAGGGTCGAGCGCGTATCCGGGCCGCGATCGATGTAGTCGCCCATGAAGACTTCGATGGCATAGCGCGGCCGGCTGTGGGCAACGTCGGCGTCGATCACCCGCAGCATGGGCTCGAGCAGATGCGCGCAGCCGTGAATATCCGAGATCGCATAGATGCGAACTCCGTCGGGCAATTGCGGCTTGGGAATGGACGGACGTGGTCGTGCGAGGGGTTTCATGGCGCTCAATCGATCGGGTGGTCGAAAAAAGTCCCCAAGTCGTCGGCACCGGAGAGCTTCCTCCAACACGAACAACGCGAGTTCGGTGGGGCCGCGCCTTGTTCTCCGACCGGATCACGCCAAAAGAAGGGCGCGGCATTTTTTGCCGACCTTGCTTCGTAGCGGATTGCAGGAACAAGATCGGCGCGCCGGAATTGCATCGCTGTGCGGCAAAGCTGCATGGCTCGGCGCAGAATTTCGTATGCATCCATAGATGGAAGTTCGACGAGATTCCCGCGGCTGAATCGATGTGCTTCGGCGAAGCATCGCAGCGCCTCATACTTGAGCGAATAGACGCTCATGCAACGACCGGGCGCCCGCATCGGATGCAGGACTTGATTCAAAATGCGGCAGTCCGCCCGCTCGTATGTCAGCACTGTGACGACATTTTCGGCGCGTCGAATTTCACCGCGTATTTCAACACGACGCATCATCCGTGCGTCGCAAAAGTTTTTGCGTGCAGTGCCACAATGTCGCTGCGATCAATCAACATTTTCAGAGCGGGGAAGTGACGAGTCTTCAGCATCACGATGAGCGTCAAGCACTCTCTCGACAAGCAGAGGTTCGAATGGCTGTTGCAACTTATGGTTCTGAGAACGCTCACGCGCTGTCATCTGCGCGTGGCGGCGCTCTCCAGAGGCCCTTTCAGATCGTCGTCATCGCCGTCGACTTCCTGTTGATCCTGTTGAGCTATGCGGCGGGGGGAGCGCTGTATGGTGTGGCAGTCCCGTCACCTGCCGACGGCGCCTCGGTGGGGGCCGGGTTGTTCGTCGGCGTGGTGTTCGTCGGGATCGCCTATTTCCGGGACGTCTATTCCACGCACCGCCTGCTCAATCTCGTATGGCAGCTTCGAATGGCGGTGATTATCTGGCTGACGTCGCTCACGATCCTTGCCGTTGCGGCCTTCTTGCTGAAATCGACCGACAATCTATCGCGTGGCACCGTCATCGTGTTCGCCATGATCGGCGGCCTTGGCTTGATCAGCCTCCGCTTCGGCTGGCAGGCCGTGTTAGGCATGAGCTTTGCGAGAAGCCGGTTGGTCGACCGCAAGGTGATCCTGCTCAGCTTGAAGCCGCTCGACTTCACCTCGAACCGCTTCAAGGATCTGCGGAGGAATGGCTTCGACGTGATGCGCCATTTCGTGCTCTCAGCCGACCGGGAGGATGGCCAATGGGAGCGACAGATCCGCGACGTCATCCGTCAGTCGCGCTCGGCTGATGTCGACGAATATCTGCTTGCCATCGACTGGAACGAATTGCCGATGCTGCGCAAGCTGGGGCCGTATTTGCGCGCTGTCCCGCAGCCCATTCGCCTGCTGCCGGACGACCCGGTCGCTGACCTGGTGACCCGTCCCTTTCTGCCGGTCAGCGGAACCGTTGCGGTCGAGATCCAGCGACCGCCGCTCACGATTCTCGAGCGGCTGCAGAAGCGCTGTCTCGACGTCGGCGTCGCGCTGTTCGCGCTGGTCCTGCTGACGCCGCTTTTGCTGACCGTTGCCGTGCTGATCAAGCTGGATTCGCCCGGAACGGTCATATTCCGGCAGTCCCGCCGCGGCTTTAACGGCAAGCCGTTCGAGATCTGGAAGTTCCGAACCATGACCGTTTGCGAGAACGGAGAAACGATTGCCCAGGCCACCAAGAGGGATGCTCGGGTCACCAAGATCGGGCGCTTCCTGCGCATGACCAGCATTGACGAGCTGCCGCAGCTCTGGAACGTGCTGCGTGGAGACATGTCGCTGGTCGGACCGCGTCCGCACGCGCTCGCCCATGACAACTACTACGACGAACTCATCAGCAAGTACGTCTACCGCCATCACATGAAGCCGGGCCTGACGGGCTGGGCCCAGGTCAACGGATTCAGGGGAGAAACGCCCACGATCGATCTGATGGAGAAGAGGGTCGAGTACGACGTCTGGTACGTCAGCAACTGGAGCATCTGGCTCGACCTGAAGATCATGGCCCGCACGGCGTCCGCCGTGATGTTCCAGGAAGCCTACTAGTCGTTTTCCGGACTATGGGGATCCCCACCCGCCTCAGGTTCCATTGCGTGGGGACTTGCCGATCAGCCGCATGATCGCATCGCGCAGGGCCAGCAGCGGCGGCACGAGCACGAAGAAGGTCCCCATTGCAACGGAGACGATGACGTGGCGAATCGAGAAAGGTTCGTCCTGCTCGATCTCGCGCCGGTTCGGCTCGATCGGCGCCGGTGAGAGCGTCGTCGTCATAGGCTGCCGAAGCGGCTTGCGCGGGGGGACCACGATCAACACGAATAGAATGTTGAGCAGAACCCAAATCGTCAGAATCGTAAGCGCGATCAGCATCCGAGCCACCGGAAAGGAACTGCGAGTATGAGGCGAGATTAGCCTCAGGGCACCGAGAAGGAAAGGTGCCTAAATTTTCAGCACTTGAGGCATCAAGGCCAGGATTGTCTCGTCTCTTCGACGGATGGTAGCCAATGTCCTAGTCACCATCTTGTCGTCAATCGTTGCTTTTGGCTAGAGCAATAACCGCAAGTTGTGGATTCCGGACGAATACGGAGGCAGCGAGCCGGAGGCGCGCGGACCAAAGCCCCGCTTGGCGGCTTCCGAACGAGCCCCCCGCAGCAATTTGGCTCGCCGAGCGATCCGCTCGCGGCCTGTGGCTCGGCCGGCCGCGTCTCAGCCAGTCCAGCTGAAGCACGATCAGTGCTGATTCAAAGCCCGAGGGCTCCGCTCTCGTGGAGTGCCGGGCGGCTTACCCGGCCGGGGAGGCCTCCGCATCGGTCCAGCTCGAACTCTCCCTGTCCGGGAGGGTGAACCACGGCGCCCGGCCGAACTCTTCCACCCGCGCGAGCGGGAGGCGGGGCGCCGCGCCTCCGCCTAGGCATGCTCGACGTAGTAGCTGTTGTGGTGCTTGCCTTTATAGGCCTCGATGCGCTTGAGCATCTTCGGGTTGGCGCGGTTGAGCACGGCGCCGAGCAGTTTCTTCTGCAGGACTTCCGACCCGGAAACCGATTCCTGAAGAGCGCTTCGTGTCGTCTGCCCCCATTCGATGACGTAGACCATGGCGTCGATCAGGAAGCTGACGGCCTTCGAGTCCGCCACCGGCATGACCGGGGCGAGATCGATCACGATATATTCGTAGTGCTCTCTCAGCGCCTTGAGCAGCTCGGCCATCGCCTTCGAGCCAATCACGTCGGCCGAATTCACCATGCGGGAAGCGACGACGGACGGGAGGAAATCCAGTCCGGTCTCCTTGCTCCGCTGCACGTGATAGCCGAGGCTCGCGGGGTCGTTCAGCGCTTCCACAAGTCCGCTCTTGGCGTTCGGCGCGAGCTCTCGCGTCAGTGAGCGCGTGTGCAGATCGCCGTCGATCAGAACCGTGCGGTGACCCGTGAGAGCGATCAACTGAGCGAAATTGGCAGCCACGGTCGTCTTCCCCTCCTTGGGAAGGGACGAGACGATGCCGATCACCTTGATCTCGCGGGTCAGGCGCGCAACGTCGATCGACACCTTGATGTTGCGCAACGTCTCGGCGAATCGCGAGAATGGATGATCGACGACGTAGCGAGACAGGTCGGACGGGCCGGTCTTCGTGGCCGAACGAATGTCGGGCAGAACGCCCAGGCACTTCACGCCGAGTTCGTCCTCGACCTCGCTGGGCGTCCGCAGCACGTCGCTCAGCAGTTCACGCGCGAATGCGACGCCGAAGCCGAGACAGAGACCGCCCACCAGGCCCCCCACCAGCGCCAGCATCGTCCGCGGCGAGCTCTTGCGATCCGGCTTGGTGGCGGTGCTGATGAGGCGAGCCTCGCTGAGCGGGAAGCTCTGGTTCTGCGTCGCGCTCTGCAGCTTTTCCAGGAAGTTGTTGTAGAGATTGCGGTAGGTGTCGGCCGCGCTTTCGAGATCGCGCAGCTTGACCTCGGCCTGGCCCTTGTTGCCGGCCTGGGCGACGAGCTCCTTCACATTCTTCTCGAGCGAGGCCTCCCGGCTCTTTGCGATCTCGTAGTCGCTGCGATAGGCGTCTGCGATTCGACGCAGCTCGTCGGCGATGTTCTTGCGCAGCTCCTCCATCTTGTTGGCCAGGTTGACCGCCGCAAGGTGGGTCTTGCCGTAGCGTCTGGACCAATCGGCATATTGGGCCTGGAGGTCGAGGTATTGAGCGCGCAGACGGGTGATCACCGAGTTGTTGAGGGCGTCCGTCACGGTTGATTGCGCAACATCCTGATCGGAAATCGTATCGATCCGGTCCAGCCGGGCCTTGGCTTCGGCGGTCGCAGCTCGCGCCTGAACCAGTTGCGTGTTGAGGTCCGACAATTGCTGCTCGGACATCAGGCCGCGGCTGGTTCCGACGATGTTGTTTTCGGCCTTGAAGGTCTGGACGGCGCGGTCACTGGCCGATGCCTGCTCGCTCAGCTCGATGCTGCGCTGCTTAAGCCATTCGGTTGCCCGCTTGGTGGACTGATATTTCGCTTCCAGCGCACCGACGAGGTAGGCGTTGGCGATCGCGTTGGCGATCTTGGCGGCCGTGTCGGGGCTCCGTGCGCGATAGCTCAGCGACAAGACATAGGTCGTCAGCACGCGCTCCGTCCTCAGGTTCTTCTGCACCTGTTCGACCACGGCATGTTCGATGCGCTCCTGGCTCGGCGGTTCGCCGGAGCCGAATGGCGAGGTGATCTTGCCGAGGACGAGGGAGAGGAGGCCCGGCTTGGAGCCATTGAATTCCGGATCCTCCGTCAGCTTCAGGCGACGGACGACGGACAAAATCAGGTCGTCCGAGTTGATGATCTCGACCTGGCTGTCGACGTAGCCGGTGTCGATGAGAGCGCTGCTGGCGTTGCTGTCCTTGTCCAACACCTGTGCCTGACGCGTATCCATCATGATACGGGCATTTGCCGTATACATGGGGCTCGCCATGAGCAGGTAGACGATGACCAGCGCCATAGAGGCTCCGACGCAGGCAGCGATGATCGGCCACTGGCGGCGCAACACATCGGCCACGCGCTCGAAGCTGAGGACCGCTCCGCCGAATTCGAGGCCGAAACGGTGGCCCGACTGGAAATGTTCTCGAGGCTGGTACATTTGCTAATTCGCTGCCTTTGACGGTCGTCGATCAACGAGGAATCGGGACGGGCTTGAATGGATTGGCCAGCTTGGTCTTCCATTCGCCTTCGAGAAGGGCCGCGCCCCTGGGCGGTTGCGCGGAACCCTTGATTTGCGGTTGTGCCAGGGCGCCGGAGTTGTCCTCTCCCGCCGCGGAATAGCCTGATTGCACGTTGAGATCGCCGACGCGCTGCGCGAAGTCCCGGATCTTTCGCGCCGCGTCAGGCTTCGTCGACGTGCACCGTACCTCGGCAATCCGCAGCGCGGCTCCGATCGCCGACCGGTCGCTTGAAGCCGCCGCCGAAATGAGCGTCTGAACGGACGGCAGCACCGCCGGGTTCGTCGCGATGTAGCTGGCGAGCCGAAATCTCAGTTTCTCCTTGTCATTGCGCAGTCGCTCCAGAAGCGAGGAAGGCGACTTCACGAACGTGTCGAGTTCGACCTGCGAGGTGCGGTCCGAGAATTCGACGCACTGAGCGCGGCAAGCATCGATGCTCACCATCAGGGCAGAACCCATCAAGACGACCGGTAGCCAACGAGGCCTTGCATGACGACGACGTGTTAGTCCGCAGCCCATCCGTGTCCCTTCGTCGCTGTTGCAATGGGAGAATACGCGAAAACTGGCAGACAACTATGTCAATTTTTGTGCGACGCAAAATTCGTCGCGTGCCGACCGGTGATTGCGAGCCACTTGTGCGTTATTCGACCGGTTGTGGATGGAAGATCTACAATGCACGCGTGATCGGCAGATCGCGCCCAGGAATCTTGCAGATTGAAAACATATGAGGCATCTGCGCATTCATGCGTCGTAAAACCGACACAAGTCGTCAGTGCCATTCTTGTTCCGTGGCGGCTGCCAAAAAATTCGCGACGTCTGCACGTTGACGTCTGCTCGTTGATGTGCCGGTGTGATCTGTCGCGGCTGCGAATCGCAACAGCGCCGAATTTCGCGCATACTTTGCACGCAAATGCTCGCAATCATCCCGCGCGATCGATTATGCGCGCGGACATGCGCGCGGTCCCAGTGAAAGATGGCGTGAACTTGGCGCTCGCATGTCGAATGATTTGCGAGCGTTGAATTTATCGCCGGTCATCATGCGCCGAATGCGAGTCCGCAAATCCGGAGATTGAAAGCAGGCGCGACCTCCTTCACACTGTTGCGGTGCAATAGCCATGGAATGTTGATGTGACGGAGCTGGTTCATCGTGAGAAGGCGCATGTCCTGCCGCTCGACAGCATTCGGGGGATCGCCGCGACGTCGGTGGTGATTCACCACCTTCTGCTGATGCCGACCTTCCTCGCGGCATTCCCGCATAATGCCTGGATCAACTGCTCCTTCTTCAGGAGCGCTTGGCTGCTGGTCGACCTGTTCTTTGTTCTCAGCGGAATCGTCATGTCGCTCAGCTATGTCGAGAGCGACTTCGGGCGCTTCTCGCTGCGTGAGTTCATGATCCGGCGACTGGCGCGGGTCTATCCGCTGCACATCGTCATGCTGCTGGCAAACCTCGTGTTTCGTCTCCTGCGCATTGGTCTGGTCATGGCAGGTGTCGTGGTGGCCGCGCCGGCGGCCTTCGAGGTGAACAACGCCTATTCCTTCGGTCTCAACGTTCTCCTGCTGCATTCGATGGGATTCATCGATTATCTCAGCTGGAATGCGCCGAGCTGGAGCATCAGCGTCGAGTTCTACACCTATCTGGTGTTTGGCCTGATCCTCCTGCTGGCCCAGCGCCTGCGTTCGCTGTTGTGGTTCTACATCCTCTGCGGGGCGCTTGCGGTCGGCAGTCTGGTCTTCATCATCTTCGTGCTCGACAAGAGGAGCCTCGGGCTTCAGACCGATTTCGGCATCCTGCGCTGCTTCGTGAGCTTCTTTCTGGGCGTGCTGACGGTCAGGATCGTCGATCGCCTGCCGGCGAAGCCGGGCCCAGCCATGCAGGGCGCGCTGCAATTCGTCGCCATGGTCGCCAGCATCGTCCTGGTGTCCCTCGCGGAGACCAATCCTGCGGTAACGTTCCTGGCGCCGGTGACGTTTGCGATTTTCCTCGGCAGCCTGCTGGCCTTTCCGGATGCGCTGCTGGTCCCGCGCATGCTGGTGGCCAAGCCGCTGGTCTGGCTCGGGCGCCGTTCCTATTCCATCTATATGGTGCACGCGCTCGTGGTGCTGCTGGCCGAATACTTCGTGCGGGCCGTGGGGGCAGGGCGGATCGCCGCGCTTGATT
This sequence comes from Bradyrhizobium sp. CCH5-F6, assembly GCF_001556045.1. GTDB lineage: Bacteria > Pseudomonadota > Alphaproteobacteria > Rhizobiales > Xanthobacteraceae > Bradyrhizobium. The sequence goes on along the minus strand of NZ_LSIC01000197.1, from coordinate 60,941 downwards.
CGGTTTGGGCAGGCCTGCCGGCGTCGCTGAATCTCATCGTCTCGCTGGCCGCGGTGCTGGTGGTTTCGCACTTCACTTATCTCTATGTCGAAATTCCCGGCGGCAAGTTCATGCGCAATGCACTTGGAAGCCGTCCGGATTTCTCGCCATCTCCCGCGCGATCGGCGCGGCTGACCAACTGAGTCCAGCATGAGCATCCTCGCGCTGCACCGGCCGCGAATCACGCTGATCAGTCTCAATATCGAGGCGATCGCGCTCGGGGTCTATCTGGTCCGCGACGCCTTCGGCGGCGCGATGCGCTACTACACCAGCATCTATCATATGGATGCGCTCTGGTACCTGCCCGACGGCGTGGCCTTTCTGTGTCTGGCCCAATTCTTCGTGCACTGCGTCCTGCGCAATCGCAGTACGCTGGCCCTGATCGTGCTCGTGCAGATCATGCTGTCGCTCGTGCTCGGCTACTTCATGATGGGCACGATGAATGCGGCGATCTCGTCCTTCAAGATGATGCTGCCGGTGTTCGTCGGATTCTGCTTCTGCGATTCGAGCCTCGGCTCGTATCGGAAGCTGCTGTCGGTCATTGCAGTGACCTTCTACCTCTCTGTGATCGGCGTGTTCCTGACGAAGTTCTTCCTGATGCCCTGGGTGGGTTACAAATACGAAGCCTTCGGCGCGGTGCGCGAGGCTGGCCGTCTGTGGTGGGCTTATGGTGGCGACGACCAGCGCCTCATGGGTTTTGCCGCGGACAATACGATGGCGGCCTTCTTCATCCTGGTGTCGTTCGCAATCACGTCCATTCGCATGAGCACCACGTGGTGCCTCTTATTCGGTTCCATCGCGATCTATGCCACTCGCCTGACCACGAGCAAGACGACCATGATCGTCCTCGTGGTCTACCTGATTTTGCTCGTGTGCGTGCGGATGCTCCCGGAGAGATCGCGCTTTCCCGCAATCCGGTCGATTGCGCAGTGGTCGTTCGTTGCGATCTTCGTACCCTTCTTCATGATCGTGCTCGCTTCCGGTACCGCCGCGGTGCCGCACACGACGTTGTTCAGCATCGTCGATCGCATCAACAACAGCTGGCAGCTGCCGTTCGTCTATATGAGCCAGCTCATGCCGATCGGCCTGGTGACCGGCTGCGGGGCCGGCTGCTTCAACTATCCGCAGAAGCTGTTCTCGCCGCTGGCGCAATACTGGGTGCCCGTCGACAATTTCTACATCGGGACCTACCTCATGTTCGGCCTTCCTTTTGTCGCGTTCATGGTGATGGTATTCCGCGCGACGTTCGGCGCGACTGACGTTTACAAGCTTACGCTGCTGTTCGTCGTCAACCTGTTCACGATCACCGTGCTGAACTACGGCCCGGCGTCGGGGCTTCTGATCATCGCATTGAGCTTCAGCGAGGTTTTCTCGCGCCGTGCAACCTCCGCACGAGCGGGCGAAGCCGTGCCGGTTGTCGTGCGGCCGCCGATGCCGTCATTGGAAGGCTTCCGCCCGGATATGCCGGCGGCGAGCGGAAGCAGGTGAGAACGAATGATGCATAAAAGGCTCGCATTCATCGACACGCTGCGCGGCATTGCCGTGTTGTCGGTCCTGGTCCAGCATGTCTTCGAGGTGATCGTCGAAAAGCACCCGACTGGCGCCTACTACTGGCCCATTCATGATGTGTTCGGCTACTACATGAACTTTGGCCGGTTCGGTGTCGTGTTGTTCTTCTTCGTCAGCGGATTCGTCATTCCGTTCAGCTTCCCGGACAGCGCCACGCCCGTGCGCGACTTTACGATCAGCCGCTTCTTCCGGCTGTATCCGGCCTACTGGACCTCGCTCGTGGTCGGGCTCGTGATGATGTATCTGCTGGATGCGAAGGTCTATCCGCTGGGGCAGGTCGCCGCGAACGTGACGATGTTCCAGACTTTCGTGAACATCCCGAACCTCTGGGTGTTCTACTGGACGCTGGCGATCGAGCTCTTGTTCTACGTCGGATGCACCATTCTCTTTGCCATGGGGCTGCTGAACCGGCGCTTCACGGCGGTGAGCATCGTCGTTGCGGCCGCGCTGGTCGGAACCACCGCTGCACTCTTCGTTGAGAACAGGACGGTCTCCTCGGTGATGGAGGTCGGGCTGAACCTGTCGGCGATGTTCCTGGGCAAGATCATCCGCGACACCGTCATCGGCGGAAAGCTGCGGTGGAGCCATGTGACGATTTGCACTCTGATGTATGCGATCTTCGCCATCACGCTGTCCGACCGCAGGTTCGGAGGCGTGTATCACGAGAATTTCTTCTACAGCTATTCGATCGGATCGGCCTATGTCTGCGCGGCACTGGTCTTCATCGGCTTTGCCGTGTTCGGCGAACGAATGGCCTGGCGCCCCATGGCCTTCGTCGGCGTGATCAGCTATTCGGTCTACCTGATGTCGCCGTTCGTGATCGTCTTCATCCATCGCCTCGTCTGGTTCGGCGACGGACCTCTCGGATGGTCGATCTTCCTGGTCGTGATCCTGGCGTTGTCGATCCTCGTCAGCTGGATGACATTCGCCTTCATCGAGAAGCCCAGCATTTCCTTCGGGCAGAGGTTCCGCTCGGCGCGAAGAAGGCCCGTTATCCTCGAGCCGGCCCTCAGCACCCAGGGTGCCGCAGAGTGATCAAGGCACCCCACCAGGCGGGCGCCGCGTATGATGGATCGTTCGTTCCTTCGGTCCAGGGCCTTCGTGCCATCGCCGCGCTTAGCGTGCTGATGGACCATTTCTACGACATGCCGAAGGCAGGGATGTACGACATCCCGAATCCCGGCTTCCTGCCGCCGCTCTGGCCCTGGCTGCAATCGGTGATCAATGTCGGCGGCCACGGTGTCGAGCTGTTCTTCATGATCAGCGGCTTCCTGATTCCGGCGAGCCTGGTGCGGCACGGATCCCTGTCGCGGTTCTTTTTCGATCGCGTCCTGCGCATCATGCCGGTGTTCGTCGTCCTGCATCTTGCGCTGTTCGCGATCGGGCCGATCGTGGCTTACAAATTCTTCCGTGACATCGATCTGACCAGCTATCTCGCGATTTTCGCAGCCAATCTGTTCTTCGTGCAGGATGCGCTCGGCTTGCCCATCGCCCAGCAGAATGCCTGGACGCTGACGTACGAGTGGGCATTCTACATTTGGTTTGCATTGACGTTCTCGGTGTGGCGCGGCGGGGGCAGGCTGCTGGCGGCGCCGCTGATCCTGCTGGGTCTGGCCTGCCTGATGCACTGGCCGATCACTGCGTTCTTCTGTATCGGAATGCTGTTCAGCGCCACCGGATTTCGTATCTCCATTCCTGGACGTCTCGGGCTATTCGCAGGCTTAGCCTGCGGGGCCGCCCTGTATGCGAGCCTCGTGCTGTTTCACCCGTTCGTGGGGCTCATTCCCGGATTTCTGCTGTTCGGCATGGTGCTTGCCCCGGAATCAGGCCTCGGCAGGGTTCTGAGTACGCCGGCGCTCCAGTATATCGGCAAGATCAGCTACAGCCTGTATCTCGTGCACCCCTTCGTGCTCTTCCCCTTGCAGATGATCGGCCTGAAGCTGGTTGCCGCCGGCGTCGACCGCTGGCTGTTGTGGGCCGCCTTCATCGGGCTCGGGCTGGTGATGTCGCTCGTCGCGAGCGCGATCAGTTATGAGTTGATCGAGGTCAGGCTGAGGCGCCTGTTGGACGGCGCGACCCGCGGCACGTTCTTTCGGCCGCAGATCGAGCAATCGGTTTGAAGGATCGCCGCTGGCGCTCAGCTCACGGTGCGACCGGCGAGCCTGTGATAGGAGCCGAGTAGCTGCTCGGCGATGCGATCCCAGTTCAACGGGCCAGCCGCGGTTTGCCGTGCGCCCTCGGTCAATGTCGCGGCGAGAGGCTTCGACGTCAGCACGCGCTCGAGTGCATCGGCCAGTGCAGTGGCATCGCCGGGAGGAACCAGGAGCCCGTTCACCCCGTCGGTTACGACGTCGGGAATTCCGCCGGTTGCGCTGGCGACGACGGGCCGGGCATTCCCATAGGCGGATGCCAGCACGCCGCTCTGCGTTGCATCCTTATAGGGCAGGGCAACCACGGTTGCTGATTGAAACAGCCGTCCGGTCTCAGCAGGCGAAATATAGGCGTTGATCGTCTTGACGGTCGGCATCGCCTCCATCCGCGCGCCGAGCCGCGTCATCTCGGGGCCGCGGCCGGCGACGATCGCTTCATGCGCCACGCCGCGCTGGGCCAATATGTCGATCGCATCGATGAAGACGTCGAGGCCCTTGTAAGCCCACATCCGTCCAAAAAACAGAATCTGCGCGGCTTCCGGCTCGGCGAGCGCACCCTTGGCTGGCGGAACCATGAGCACGCCGTGCATGCTGGAGACCGTCTCGCCCTTGAAGTCGGGCGAGGCACGGCGGAAATCGGCAATACAGCTCTCGCCATGCGTCGTGACGACCGAGGCGGCCGCGCGCATGCGCCCACGCCAGGCATCCTCACGCGGCGAGGTGCCCGAGCCGCCTTCCGAATGCGGAATTGCGTCGTGAACCGTCAACACCAGGGGAATGCCGAGTGGACGGAGCAGCTGGATCAGCCTATACGTGTAGATTTCCGGAACTTCGTGACAATGAATCACGTCCGGACGAAACGAAATTACATCCATGAAGGACGCGGGGATGCCGATCGCGCCGCCGCGGCGCAGACTGAGGTCCCGAATGCGTGTTTCGAACGGCGCGGCGACGGCGATATCGGCCAGTTCCCATTGCTGGTTCGCGTCCTTGCGGTTGAGCACGAGGCGAACGTCGCAATGATGCGCCAATCCCGATGCGAGACGGTAGGAATATTCAGCAAAATGCGGTGCGTAGATGGCCACGCGGAGGCGCTTGGCCATGTCAGCTCTTTCCGTTCCAGAGGTCGATCGGGAATGCACTCATCAAGGCACGATGGTCAAAGTTGAGGCGCGCAGCCCCACCCATCTCGCGACCTTCGTCAATACTTGTGGCAAACTCGACGGCGAACCGCCCGGTGCCCTCATAATAGTCACGATACTTGAACTCGGACTCTCCGCTGCTCAGACGCACGTATCGAGCCGGTATCCCGAATGCCTCGGCGACAATGATGCCGTGGAGCGAACTGGCCAGAACCAGTTCAGCTTCGAGAATGGCGTCAATTCGCCGGTTCCAGGATCCCAGCGGTGAGACCACTGTATCGTTGGCATGGTCGATGAGACTCAAATCGTGCAAATTCGGAACAAACACCCACGGCTTCTTGGCAGTAGGGCGAAAGCGATTCGGAAACAGCTGAGGAAGCAGCAACGCAGGGTCTCCGAACACTTCGGGTACCGCGATGCCCCGGCGCTGCAAGACCTCCCGTGTACGAGGGCCGCGCACCGCTCGCACGTCCAAGTTCTGCACGCGGCGGTTGAGGTCGTCCTGACCGGGGCGCCCGTTCACGCCGCTTCCCCAGATCACATCGCCATTTCGCGCGTAGTGGAGCACGGAGCCGATCGCGAACAAGCGCGTTTGCCGCGGCACCTCGTCGGCGAGCGTATAGCCGAAATGTCGCAAGAGATGGTCAACGACGATGATCGAAAGATGGTCGCCGAAATTTATCGTTCCGTCGTCTGGACGCCAGAAGAACAAGTCGACATGCGGATACGGCAGTTGATGAATAAAGTCGCAACCGACCTCGTTGATCAGCCGTCGTAAATTGCCTCGAAAATTCATGCTGCCTCGGATTGTAGCTGCTTTCTTGCCGTAGTGTCCTCGTAAACAAGGCGACTATTGGACCATTGCAGACAATGGGCCATCGACGAAGATCCGCCTAACCCGAGATTGTGACAGGCTTCCAATTGCGCCACGAGACTATCAAGCCGCGCTCAATCGTTTCGGGCGTCATTTGGTCCGCACTCGATTCCGCAGTCGGACAGGCTCTCGCGCTCGCAATCTACATGATCATGGCGCGGCTGCTGTCGCCGCAGATTCTCGGCATCGTGGCGACGGGGGCGCTGGCGCTCGAATTCTGCCGGGCAGTCCTGATCGAGAGCGTCGCGATTGCCGTCCAGGCGCGTGCCGAGCCGAAGGACGAGGATTATACCGCCTCGTTCTGGCTCATCGCGGGCCTCTCCTTGTTTGCAGCGCTCGCACTGTTCGCCTCGAGCGGCGCTATCGAACGATTCTCGGGTCTTTCGGATATTGCCATCGTTCTCAAGGGATTTTGCATCGTGGTGGCCGTGCAAGGCCTGTCACGGACGCACGAAGCCTGGTTGACGCGCAATCAACTCTTTCGATCCCTCGCCATCCGCTCGCTTTCTTCAATCTCGGTTGGCGGGGCCGTAGGGATCGGGCTGGCGATCCAGGGTTACGGGGTCGTTGCGCTGGTCGGACAGCTCGTCACGACTTCGTTGATCTCGCTGGTGAGCCTTTGGATACTGACGCCCTGGCGCCCTCGGCTCCGGGTCAGCCGACAGGCTGTTGTCGAACTCCTGAGCTATGCGCGCTACGTGGCGCTGACGGGAATCACGAACTTCGCCAACGCCAATTCCGATCTGATTTTCGTCACTTGGTATACCGGCGCCGCCGGTGCGGGCTTCTACAGCCTCGCCAAGCGCCTGGTCAACGCCGTGAGTACCGTGATCGGAAATGCGTTGAACCGCGTGTTCTTTTCGACCATCGCGGGTCTCCAGCATGACCGGGAAGCGTCGCGTTCGACGCTGGTCGACTTCGTCATGTACACGTCGCTGCTGACGGCCCCGATTTTCGCTGGCATTGCGGCTCTGGCGCCGGATCTGATCGTCGGTTTCTTCGGATCCAAGTGGGGCGAGGCCGCCCCACTACTCGCGATCATGTCGGTCACCGGATTCTTGACCACGATCGGCCTCTACAATCACTCCGTGATCCTGGCATTTGGCAAACCGCACTGGCAGACCTGGCTGACACTGATCTACGCGGTTTCGAACATAGCAATCTTCATCCTCGCTGCGCCGTTTGGCCTCATCGCGATTGCTGTCGGCTACGTCGTTCGCGCCTTGTTGCTGTATCCGCTATCCGCCGGAGCCTCGATGCGGATCCTGTCGCTCGGTATCAGGCCCTATGCCGCGGCGCTGATGCCCGCACTTGCGGGCTCCGCGGTAATGGCATGCGCGGTGGTTGGTGCCTCCGTCACCATGCCGGCCACGTCGCCATGGCTGCGTCTCGCCGCGCTCGTGCTGCTTGGTTCTTCGGTTTATCTTGTCGTTGTTGTCGCGATCGCCCGGCCGGCCGTGGTACGGATATGCCAGGAAATCCTGGGTCGTGTGCGGCGATCGTCGAGGACCTGAAGCGCGATGCGATTAGGATGACTCGTCATCGCGCTTCAGGTTTTTGTTCAAGCATGATCTTTTCGGAAAACCGCTGCACACTTTTCCGGATCATGCGTTAGCGGCAAGATCTGGCCTGCAAACACCTAGCTTGCGTTGGCCGCCTGTCTGGTCTCGGAAAGATCGAGTGGCTCGGCCTTCGGGATGCGGGTTGATCTTGCGTCGCCGGGCGCAAGCCGGTTGATCAGCTTTCGAGCGGGATCTTCGACGTAGTGATATGTCACGTCGGCAACGACTGTCAGGACGATGCAACAGACCAACGCAAACACAGGAAACATGCCTGGTTGAAGTCCGAAAAAGTGCCAGGCCGGCTTGAAAAGCAGGATCAGCAGCACTTCGTGCACCATGTATATTGCATATGACGTGTTGCCGAGGCGGCCAAGCCAGTCAGAGCCGGGAAACCGGGCGAAAGCGCTTTCGCCAGTGGCGGTGACGAGGATCGCGAGAGAGAACAGTATGATTGCAAGGTCGGGCTTGGCATAGACGTTGAGGACCAGGATCGATACGGCAAACAGCGCTATTCCGGCGAATGCGACCGGCTTCTTGCGATAGTCGCTCGAGAGCCTGAACAGGACGGTCAGGAGAATCCCGTTCAGGAAGCTCGGCAGGGCCCGTAAAATCCCGAAATCGAAGGTTGCCCCGTACATCTGCGAGCGTTCCTGCCAGATCGGCAGGTGAGCGTGGGCGAGGATTCCATAAGAGAGCGCGACGATGATCGCGAGCATCAGCGGCGAGATCCTGCCGGCCAGCAGCACGAACAGTGGGAATAAAAAGTAACAGAACAGCTCGGCGCTGATGGACCAGGCCGGCGAGTTGAAGCTGAGATGATCTGTGACGCCCCACGCCTGCACGAGGAAGAGGTTTTGAATGAAATCCAGCCAGCTCGCGTGCGAGGTCGGACCGGATATGCCCACGAGAGCAAGGGCCGCGAATGTCAACAATGTGAGCAGATGCAAGGGGTAGATTCGCGCAATCCGCCTAACGAGGAAGCGCGCATATGAGCGCAGGCCTGTCGAGGTTGACGGATAGGAGTAGGAGATCACGAATCCGGACAGGATGAAGAACATGTCCACGAACAGGCCGTAGGACCCGTTCCAGGCCGGCGAGATGCCGGGGTCGATCAGCTTCAGGTGGAAGATGAAGACCCCAAGCGCGGCGACGAAGCGGTAGAAGTCGAGAACGACAAAACGTCTTGCTTCACTGGCTTCCATCGGGTCTCGGAGTCCTTGCGCGGTTCGTCTCTCTTCTAGAGACGAATTGTGACGCAAGTTCGCAAGCACACTGGCCGATACGGCGCAATCGCGGCAGTCCGCGAATGCATGGCGCCCATCCGAATGCGGATGGCAGTCGGCTCTCTGCTCATCGATGAGGCAGGCGCCCAACAAATGAACGGGGCGGGGACATGGCCCCCGCCCCCAGCGACGTTGCCGCCTGTCTTGCCAGTGCTCCGCAGCGATCAGACGAACAGGAAATCGTGGCTCGTCAGGTTGCTGACATAGACGTTCTTCAGCAGGATCGAATCGTTGGCCGAGAACGTGATGAGCGCGTTCGTGCCGGACTGAGTCATCTGCAGGTGACTGTAGTCGGCAGCCAGAAGCTTCGAGATCTGGATCACGTCGTGCGTTGTGCCGTCGCCAGCCTGGAAGTTGACGATCTGGTCCTGGCCATGGTCGTAGGCGATGGTGGTCGAGTTCGGCGCGGCCGAGAACACGTCGTTGCCGGCTCCGCCCTGGATCGTCACGCCGGCGGCGACCGCCGTGACGTTGTGGGTGCCGTCGGTCTTGGTCTGGTCGAAGAACTGCAGCGTGTTGGCGCTGTTGTAGTTCTCGTGCTGGGTCGTACCGGACTGTCCGTTGAAGTTGAACAGGAAGACGTCCTTCGATCCGTCCGCGTTATTGGCGATCTCCTGGGTCTTGACGCCGGCGCTGTTATAGATGTCGGTCAGCTTGCTGCCGTCGTCGTGGATGACCTGGGTATAGTCCAGAGTGCCGTCGGCGTGGGTCCGGGTGAGCTCGACCAGCTTGCCCGAGGCATCGAGGTGCTGATGCTGGGTGGTGTAGGACTGCCCGGTAACGTTGTAGTTCCAGTTGTCCGACGTGCCGTCGGCATTCTTGATGTAGGCCGCGGTCTTGATACCGCCGGTGTAGACTGTGGTGGAGCTGTAGCCGTCGCTCTTGGTCGTCACCTCGCTGGTGATGACGCCCTTGGCGTCATACCAGTCCGAGGTCTTGGTGCCGTCGGCGCTCTGCACCAGCGTGAAGGCCAGGCTGTTGTCCGCGTGGGTGCGCACGATGTTGGTGAGGAAGCCGGTCGAATCGTAGCTGTCGTGCTCGTTCGTGTAGGTCTGGCCGACGATGTTGAACTGGTAGACGTCCTTGGAGCCGTCGGCGTGGTAGTCGGTCTGCAGCTTCTTGACGCCGGCCGCATCGTAGCTGGTGACCACGCTGCTGCCGTCGTCGTTGACGACCTGGGTGTAGTCGAGCGAGCCGTCGGCGTGCCAGCGGGTCACCTCCGTCGTCTTGCCGGTCGGGTCGACGTGCTGGTACTGCGTGGTATAGCTCTGGCCGGTGATGTTGTAGCTGTAGTTGTCGTGGCTCTGGTCGGCATTGGTGATGTAGGCCGCGGTCTTCACACCATTGGTGTACACCGTGGTCGAGCTGTAGCCGCTCGGCTTCTCGAGCACTTCGCTGGTGAGGACACCCTTGGCGTCGTACCAGTCCGTCGTCTTGGTGCCGTCGCTGCTCTGCATCAGCTTGAACGCCATGCTGCCGTCGGCGTGCTTGCGGATCAGCGTGGTGAGGAAGCCGGTCGTATCGTAGATGTCGTGCTCGGTCGTGTAGGTCTGGCCGGTGATGTTGAAGAGGAACACGTCCTTGCTGCCGTCGGCGTGGTAGTTGGTTTCCTTGGTCCGCACGCCTGCGGCGTCGTAATTGGTGACGACGCTGCTGCCGTCGGCATTGATCACCTGTGTGTAGTCGAGCGTGCCGTCGGCATGCTTGCGGGTCACGGCCGTGACCTTGCCGGACGGATCCACGTGCTGGATCAGCGTGGTGTAACTCTGGCCGCTGATGCCATAGGCATAGTTGTCCTGACTGCCGTCGGCGTTCTTGATATAGGCTTTGGTCTTGACGCCGTTGCTGTAGAGGGTCGTCGATGTGAAGCCGTCGGCCTTTTGGACCACCTCGCTGGTGAGGCTGCCGGCGGCATTGTACCAATCGGTCGTCTTGGTGCCGTCGGTGGTTTGGGCCAGCTTGAAGGCGAGACTGCCGTCGCTGTGCAGGCGTGTCAGCGTGGTGAGGAAGCCGGTCGAGTCGTAGACGTCGTGCTCGGTCGTGTAGTTCTGGCCCTTGATGTTGTAGGTCCAGACGTCCTTGCTCTTGTCGGCATGATAGCTGGTCTCGACCAGCTTGACGCCGGTGGCGCTGTACGTGGTGATCACGCTGCTGCCGTCGCTGTTGTAGACCTGCGTCGAGTCCAGCGAGCCGTCGGCATGGCTGCGGGTCACCGAGGTGACCTTTCCCGTCTTGTCGAGGTGCTGCACCTGCGTGGTGAAGCTCTTGCCCGTGATGTTGTAGGTAAAGTTGTCCTGCGATCCGTCTGCATTCTTGACGTAGGCGGCGGTCTTCACGCCGTTCGTGTAGAGCGTCGTGGAGTAATAGCCGTCGGCCTTCTGCACGATCTCGCTCAGAAGCGTTCCGGCCGTGTTGTAGGTGTCGGTGGTCCGGGTTGCGTCGGTGCCGATGTGAACGAATTTCGTCTGCACGCCGGCGGTGTAGCTGATCACATCCTTGGAGCCGTCGGTGTAGGCGACCGTGGTCGAGGTCGGTTGCCCGCTCGAATTGAGGCCGGTGTCGGACTGCGAGAGCAGCTTTCCGCTCGCGTCGTAAGTCTTCGTGCTGGTCCAGGTCGCGGCCGTGTTCGTCACCGAGAACGAGTATCCGCCCCCAATCTTGGACAGCGCACTGCCGTAATGGGCGATGATGTAGTCCATCGTCGCTTTCGAGGCGACCGGCAGGACATGCGAGTCCGTCAGCGTGATGGTTTGCAGCGCCGTCGAGTCGCTCAGGTCGGACAGTTGCGGTACGATCTCGGCGGCCGTGCCGCTGATGCTGGTCCGGGTGTCCGGCGGAGTGGGCGTGGTCGGGGGCGCATCGATCTCGATGATCAGCGGGTGATCGCTGACCGGAATCGTGATCGTGCTGACGTCCGTGTAGCTGGCGATCGCGGTGGTGCCCGTCAGCGTGTCGTACACCTTCACCGTATGATGGACGGCGCCGAGGTTCACGGTGACCGTCTGGGCGCTATTGCTGATCTCGGTATCGGTGGCGTCGTTCCACAGCTTCGGCTCGGCCCAGACGACGAGCTCGTAGGCACCGTTGCTCTTGCCCAGCACCATGCTGTTGCCCGAGGCCGGCATGTTGCTCAGCGTGTAGTTCAAGGGATCAGTCGGCTGCAGGCCGCCCTTGCCGTCGTCAGCCAGAATGGTCGTCAGGTTGTGAATCGCCGTCGCGGCGAGCTTCGGCGTGCCGTCGGAGTTGAACAGGCCGAAATTGGCTTCCGGATTGGTATTGCTCGCGGAGGAGTCGCGGTCGAACAGCTCGTAGAGATAAGTCGCGCTGACGCCGGCCTTGTAGGCATCGACGAGCGTGTTCAGGATCGATTTGGCCTGCACCGTCTCGTTGACGCCGAGATATTGGGTGTTGGCCTGCGTGGTGTAGCCGGTTTCCGTGATGACGACGGGCTTTCCCGGTGCAGCGGTCATGACGGCGCTCAGCGTCGCCGCAATGGAGCTGCTCGGCGTCAGGCTGGTGCTGACATAGGCGTGGGCGTTGGCGTAGTCGACGGAGCCCGACATGTTGCCGAGCTGGCTGTAGCCCTGGGGATCGTTGTAGGCCAGTGAGAGATTGTAGACGGGGATGCTGGCGAGCGCGACGTTGGCATTGACGGCCTGATAGAGCGCACTCTGGAACTGACCCGCGGCCGTGAGGCTCGAACTGCCATTGTAGCTGAAGGGCTGGTGATTGGCCTCGTTGAGCCCCTCGATGGCGCTGATGCTGCCCGCATAGCTCGTCGCGAACTTCTCGAGCGAGGCGATGTAGTTCTGCAGCCCGACCGTGCCCGTCTGGGGCAGGGCAGATGACACCAGGAAGTCGAACTTGTATCCGGCGGCCGCCAATCCCTCGACGACGGGTTGCGCAGCCGGGCTGGTGCCCATCGCGTCGCGGAGATGGGTGACGCCGAGATACTTGAGGTCCTCGACCATCAGCGCGAGATTGTTGTAGCCGGTCCAACCGAAGCCGGCATGCGTGTTGACGCCGATGGAGTTGATGAATCCGCTGGCAGACAAGATGGCTTGATCGGGCATTGCACACTCGAATTTCAGCGCGAACGAAATTGCTCGCTGGATTTGCGGTCAACCATCTCTGTCGAGTGTGAATTTCAGATAAAAATGGAAGCTACAAATCGCGAGCGAACAGAGGTTCCTTGCGCAGGAACAGAATCGCTCTTTTGCAGCAGAATAGTAATGCGATGCCAAAGCAGGGTGACGCGAGAAAGGCGCTTTCGTGATTTTCACGATCCGCGCTGCTGAATATGTGCGCATGCCGGCAGGGTTGCCCAGCGTTTTCCGCTGAAGCTTTCATCTTCATCGTCGGATTGCACAGCGCATCGGCAGATGCCGTTTTCGATGGCGGGTAGATTAATAAATATTATCGTGATGGTTGTGTGTGTAGTTTCCAGGATGTTTGCCGTCTGATTGGATCTGGAAGCCTGACGGTTCCGCGCAGAACGGGATCGGCGGCGTCGTCCAACGGCTCACCGCCGTCCGCGCGGGGTGGCTCGGTCGCGCCGGGCGCGACGAACTAGCTGCGGCGGGCCAGCATCAGAAAGTCTCCTCGCCATCCGATGATCGCCGTCGCGATCGCGGCGATCACGACCTTGACGGCGAGCCATGCCGCGGGTTCCGTCGGCATCGCGCCGAGCGATCCGATCAGGATCGCGGCCACCAGCGCCTGCGTGACCAGCTGCCAGCGCGGGAATGCCTCGAACCGCAGGGTCGGACCGAGCGCGGCCAGGATCGCCGCGAGCGTGGCGAGCGACGCGCAGCCGACCGCCTGTCGCGGCGACAGGCCGGCCCATACCGCAGCCAGCGAGCAGGCCGCGACGATCGCGAGCTGTCCGGCCGCGACCACCACGAGCCGGGTCGCGCGCTTCTCGAGGTGAGGAACGACTGCGACGGTCGCCTGGAGATGGAGGTGCAGGAAATAGAAGGCGGCCACCGCGGGGGCCGTCTGCAGGAACCCATCCAGGCTCTCCCGCGGCACCAAGATGCGGGCCGCATCCGGAATGAAGCCGACCAGCCCGCCGAACAGCACGAGGGTCGTGCAGATCATGAACTCGAACATGCGTCGCGCCGATCGAACCGACTTCGTGACGCTCCCGTGCTCGAAGTCCTTGACCACCTCGGGATAGCTCACGGTGTGGATCGCCGCGTTGAGAACCCAGAACGGACGTTGCAGCAGGTCGAGCGCGATGGAGAATCCGGCGCCGGCTCCCGTCGCGCCGAGCCGGCCGATGATGATGACGCGGAGCAGCACCGGCACCGACAAATGGATGACGGATGCGCCGGCCGCGAGCATGCCGTAGCGGGCGAAAGTCTTCCAGTCGGCGAGCATCGCCGGCAACGACGCGCGCTCCAGCGGCGTGCGGTATGCGAGGAGCCCGGCGACGAGGCCCAGCGTGTGGCCCGACGCAATGCCGAGCAGCGCGGCCTCGGCCGTCCCCGACATCGCACCTCCTGCGGCGGCCCCGGCCAGGAGGGCGGTGGCGCGCAGCGCAAGAAGGGAGGATGCGACGCCCAGCCGGTCGGACAGACGGACCGTCAGGAAGTACAGATCCGTCAAGCCCTGAAGCACGGATATGCCGAGCCCGAGCGCGATGATTTCTGCGGGAAGCGCGCTGGTCAGGGATGCGCAGCTCCCGACGATGACGAGCGCGCCCGCACTCGACAGGCCTGCCGCAAACAGCGACCATCTCAGCCGCGCCGCCTCGTTCTCTCCGGCCCCCGCCAGAAAGCGCAGTCCGGCGAGTTGCAGCCATTCGAACATCAGGACGCAGAGCAATTGGCTCGAGGCCAGCGCGAAGGAGAAGCTGGTGTAGTCGGAAGCGGGCAACAGATGGCTGATCGCGAAGATCAGGATGATCGCCGCGGCGCTCTGATAGACGTAGCCCGCCATGGCGAAGAGGCGTGTCATCTGGGAATGAGGCGCTCCTTGCCGACGCCCCGTCCCTGTGGCGCTTCAGCCGTGGCGGCGCGCATGCGCGACATCCGTTGCTCGCGCAACTGCTCATACAGGTTCTTGTATGAAGACAGCACGTCGGCAAATATCCACTTGTTGGTATCCGCGATGAGGCGGCGGCTGATCTCGTCGATCTTGCGCGGATCCGAGGCGACCGCGAGCATGCTGTCGGCCAGGGATTGCGGATCGGCTTCGGTCAGCCAACCGGTCACGCCGTGCTCGATCACCTCGGGCATGCCGCCAAAGCGCGTTCCGAGCAGCGGCCTGCCGGCCGCCTTGGCATCGGCGACCACGAGCGGACCTGGGTCGTGCCAGATCGACGGCGCGACCACCACGTCGACCTGCTTGTAGAAATCGTCCGGCACCACGAATCCCATGAACTCGAGTCGCGCATCCGGCGCGAGCGCCCTGAGGCGCCGTTGCTCCTCGTCGCTGACGCGACCTGCGATCAGCATCCGGATGCGATCACGAGGCAGCAGGGCAAGCGCCCGCATCAGGTTGTCGATGCCCTTTTCCTCCGTGAGGCGGCCGATGAACCCGAACGTCACCTCGGTCGTGCAGACCGGGCGAGGGTAGGGCTCACGTGGCGGCTCGGTCGAGGCATTGCGGATCACGGTACGTATCGGCGTCTCCGTGAACATGCCCATGTCGGTATGGATCGACAGGACGCGTTCACTGACGCCGACCACGGCGCTGAGCCAATGCGTGGCCCGCCTGCGATGGAAACTCAGAATCTTGCAGCTCGTGCAGGTGTGCTCGCAAGACCGTCCCTTGTCGAAGCGGGAGCAGCGCGGGCAGGTCAGATAATAGTCGTGCAGCGTATGGAGCACGGGAACGCCGAGCTGGGCCGCAACGCGCCAGATCGCGGTGGTGAGACCCGATAGATTGTTGGAGTGCAGGACATCAGGCTTGAAGGCCCGGATGCGCTCCGCAATCAAGGGCGCTTGCATCTGCCAATCGTCGACGGCGTGCCAGATGCTGCGCAAGGCGACGTTCTTCTGCTCGGTGAACGGCAGATAGACGTTCTGCACCGGCGCGGAATAGATGTCGATGCCGTTGCAGCTTTCGCGCGCCTGCCCAGGGGAGGACGCGGCCCGGATCACTTCCACCTCGTCGCCGCGTTGCGCCAGGCCCTCGGCGAAACGCCGCGCGAAGATCTCTGCGCCGCCGACGATCTTTGGTGCCTGAGGCGTCGGATAAAGCGTGGACGTCAAAAGAACTTTCATCGTGTCAACCTCATGTCTGAAATTGCGTTTACCGCGCCGGCCGTATCTCCAGAGCGGGTATTGCACTGTCATTGGCTGCAATCAGGACCGGTGTGCTCGAAACGGGAATCCAGGCCCCGGAGGCGGGTCTTGCCGTGGAGTCGCACGGCATGGCGACGGTTGCCCCTTGCGGATCACCCTTGAGCCGGATTTCGTAGCGTCGGTCCGGAGCCTCGGACCAGACCGCAACTCTGCCGCCGGACGCCGTCGATGCATTGATCGACACGACGCCGCTGGCGAGCTCTCGCCGCTCG
Source organism: Bradyrhizobium sp. CCH5-F6 (assembly GCF_001556045.1). Classification (GTDB taxonomy): domain Bacteria; phylum Pseudomonadota; class Alphaproteobacteria; order Rhizobiales; family Xanthobacteraceae; genus Bradyrhizobium. The sequence continues at coordinate 44,797 of NZ_LSIC01000197.1, read as the reverse complement.
GCACTCAGGCTGGAGCGAATGAAAGCCCACGCGCCCTGAGCCGCGCAGGCGACCGGCTTTGGCGAATTGTCGAAACGATAAAGTCCGAAATTGTCCTCCAGCTCCGATGGATTCTTTCCGCTGTCCTTGAGCTCGTAGAGCCACATTCCCTTGAGCCAGCGCGTCGCGGTCGACGCCCACAGGATCAGTTGCGCCGTATTGTCGGCCTGGGCCTGTTCGCTGACGCCGCATTTGTTGGTGGCTGTCGTCCAGCCCGTTTCGGTCACATAGATCGGGAAGTCGGGGTTTCCGCTCGCCTGGCCCACGAGGCGGTGAAACGCCGTCAGCCTGTCGATGATTTCAGCCGAGGTGCGTTTGCTTGGCCCCATGCAGAAATTGTAGAGATGGATCGAGGCGCCGTCCGCGTGTTGAAGAATGCCGGTCCGCAGCATCTTCTCCGTCCATGTCCAGCCGGGATCGTCGCCGAGCGCGCCGACGATGAAAGGCGCGTTCGGGGCAACCCGCTTGACCGCCGGCCGCGTCACCTCGGCAAGCGCCAGGTAGTTTTCCGGTGAGAATGCGGCATCCTTCTTGGCCGCCAGGTTCCATTCGTTCCAGAGCTCGAACATCGGATGTTGCGTCACGACCGATTGCGCGGCGGCGGCCGCATAATCGGCAAACCGGCGCCGGGCTTCATCGGTCGTCGGTGGCGAGGAGTTCGGAACGAGATGATGGCCGAACGCAAGGATCAGGAGCGGGCGCGCGACTCCGGACCTGACTTGCGCCTCCAGCCTACCGAGTCTGGGCGCGAAACCCATCCGGCGCCCGGCCGTTTCGAAATCGGACCAGGGGAAATCGTCACGGAAGGAATTGAGGCCGAGTTGCTTGATCTGGGCGATGTTCTCCGCAGGAACGTATCCGCGTGCGCTGACGGGTCCTCCCAGCCCCTGATGGGTGCCGACACCCAGCAGGAATCGAGCATCGAGCGGCTGAGCTTGCTGAGCGCAGGCAGGAACCGACAGGAGTATGGACGAGACGAGGCCCGCGAGGCGGAGGACTCTGTCGCGAACAAAGGTGCGTGGGCGTGTCATGGTCTAGATCAGGCTCACGCGCGACGCACTGGCGGAGACACCGATCCCGGCCCAGGGCATCGCCAGTCCGATCTCCAGCATGTGCGAGAGCAGGCGTGCATGTTGATCATCAGAAATTCTTGGAGAGATCCGATTGCAGCCCCGCTTTCGCTTCGACCGGTGTCGGGTCGTCCTGGAGGAGCTCGGTATAGACCTGCTGCAATTGCCCATGTGTCTTCTGAACGTCATAAAACTGCTTGAACCGGTCGTAGCCGCGCTGTCCCAGCACCTTGAGATCGAGATCGAGCGCGCGCCGGAAGCCGTCGATGAGCGGCTGCACGGCGACCGGCTCGCAAAGCACGCCCGTGACGCCGTCGACGACGATCTCGGGCAATGCACCGCTGCGGAACGCCAGGATGGGTTTGGCCGCGCGCATCGCCTCCAGCGCAACGAGCCCGAAGGCTTCCCATCGTGACGGGATCACGACGAGATCGGCGGCCTCGAGTTGCGTCTCGATGGTCGGGCGGTCCAGCCAGCCCAGCAGGGCCACGTTGGACGGGACGGCCGGGCCTTCGTACTTGTTGACGACGGAGGCGCCGATCATGCGGACGTCCAGCGCATGCTCGAGCGAACGCGCCGCTTCGATCAGGAGATCGAAGCCCTTCTGCCGATCCAGGCGCCCGATGAACAGGACCTTGACCTTGTTGGAAGTCCAGTCTGCCGCGACCGGCTGCGGCGTGCGGCTCTTCGATATGCCGTTGTGCACGAGGGTCAGGCGCTCGGCGGGAATTCCGGCGCGGACCGCTTCGTTGAACTCGTCGCTCGAGATGCAGATGATTCGGTCCGACGTGCGCGCAAGCAGTTTTTCCGCCGCTTTCGTCAGGAGATGGCTGAGGCGGCTGGTCTCGCGCGAGAACGCCCAGCCGTGCGGACAATAGACGACGCGCGGTCCGTCCGAGCGGGCCGCCAGTGCGGGGCGAAGCACGAGGCCTGCAAACGAGGAGTGCAGGTGGACCACGTCCGGCCGGAAGGCATCCAATGCCTGCATGCTCGCGCGCAGCATCTGAAACAGGCCGGAGACGCTGCGGCCCGACCGTTCGAACGTCGTGATCTGGCTGTCATCGATCGCGGCGAGGTCGCGACGATGATCGGAAGGCACGACATAGTGCACGTTCTCGGCGCCGAAGCTTGCCTGTTGCTGCGGATGCAGCTCGTTCAGATAGCTCGCAATCCCGCCGCGGATGGTCTCGGCGATGTGCAGCACTTTCATCTTTTGCTTTCCATAGGACCGCGTGGGAGAGCCGGGCATCGGGGACCCTCGTTCTGATCTCGCTGATGCGAACACAGTTCCCCGAATACGTAGCGATATTGGGGCAGCGATGTGGTGATGTTGCGCCAAGCTCTTTGCACCGACGAATCATAGCAATTACGGAGAGCTTCATGGAACCAGATATGAGGCAGCGAGTTGCAAATCGTTTGTGCAAGAACCATTGCGCGCGATGGGCGAGTTGCGCGGAATTTCAAGCAGCGCTGGCGACGTTTGCCGGCCCGGCGAGATGATCGAGCAGCGCTTTCGCCGACTTTTTCCACGAATAGAACGCAATCCGATCTTGCTGCTTCATGCGTTCCTGATCAGAAATTGCGCCGGCTGCCAGTCTTTCGAGCATGAGCTGCTTCAGCGATTCGGCATCGCTGGCGTGAAAATACGCAGCGGCATCACCGCACGTCTCCACGACGGCATCAGCCGTCGAGGCGATGACCGGACAGCCGAAGATCATGGCTTCGAGTGGCGGCACGCCGAATCCCTCATAGAGCGAGGGAAACACGAATGCCGATGCATGCGCATAGAGAGCTGCGATCTCGCTGTCGGTCAGGCGCCCGGCCAGCAGCAGGCCGGCAGCGCCTTCGCTCGAATTGTCCTGGAAGACCTTGCTGTTGTCGCCGCCGACGATGACCAGCGGAACATCGGGCCGATCGAGCAACTGGACCGCGCGGATCGCGACGGCAAGATTCTTGTTCTTGGTCCGCGAGCCCACGTAGAGAAAGAATTTCTGCGGCTGAACGCCGAGCCGGGCCATGATGCCGGGATCCGGCTTCGTCTTCGCGAAATGTTCTGCGCTGTTGGGGAAGACCGGGATTTCCGTTGCCGGCAGATGCAGCACCTCTGCAAGCTCCCTGCGCGAAAATGCCGAGACGGTCGCGATGCTTGCATGCCGGGCGAGCAGCCGTCCCATCGTGCGGTGAACCGCCAGATAGCGCCAGTTGAAGAAATCGGGCCTGCGAAAGACCTGAGCGTCGTGGATCACGACAATATGGTCGCGATGAAACACCGGCCCGGAATTGGCCAGGCTGATCAAGCGGCCTCCCGTGGCGGCGCGCGCCAGATCGATTTGATCCCAGGCATGTCCGCGCCGGCGGCCGACGGTGCGAATCTTGATTCGTTCGAGGTGAAGGTCCTCGCTTGCATCCACGGGCGTCAGCAACTGCCAGTCTGCGCTCCGCAGCGAGGCGGGAGTCTGCTCGGAGGCCAGCTGCGCGTCGATCGCCTTGACGATTTCGGCGGCATAGCGCTGAACGCCGGTGAGCTTTTGCGACAGAAAGCGGCCGTTGATGAAGAATTTCAATTGGCTACCACGATGGTTGATTCGGAGTCCGGCTCCGGACTGCGGGACTCAGACGGTGGACGAGGCGCAAGGGAGCAACCGTTAGGTACAGAAATATGACGCAGCTCTGCAGGACCCTGGTCTCCGCCTGCATGGCTGGCGTCACCTTGCCGCGTGTGAGGTCGCGGTATAGACGTCGCGCATGAGCGATGACACTCACACAATCCACAGCGGCTCCCTCAGCGCAACCGTCAAGGCGCATGGCGCCGAGCTGTGCTCGCTGAAGGATGGCAGGGGTCTCGAATTCGTCTGGCAGGCGGGGCCGGAATGGCCGCGCCACGCGCCGCTGTTGTTTCCGATCGTCGGGCGGCTCGCCAACGACGAATTGCGGCACCGGGGCAAGACGTATCGGATGACCCAGCATGGCTTTGCCCGCGACAGCCGCTTTATGTGGGCCGAACGTGGCGAGAGCCGCTGCACGCTGGTGCTCGATGACAATGAGACGACCCGCGCGCTCTATCCGTTCGCGTTCCGGCTCACGGCGGCCTATGCGATCGACGAGTCCGGCCTCGATCTGACGCTCACCGTCGCCAACACCGGCAAGGAGACATTGCCGGCTTCGGTCGGCGGCCATCCCGCCTTCAACTGGCCGCTCCAGCCTGGCGCGGCAAAGGAGAGCTATGCGCTGACTTTCGCGGGCGCAGAATCGGCGTCGGTCCGCCGTCTCGATGGTGGCCTGTTGCGGCCGGCAGCGGAGCCGAGCCCGGTCCAAGGCGCCTTGCTTCCCTTGTCCAATTCCCTGTTCACCGACGACGCCATCATCTTCGACCGGATCGAGAGCAATTCGGTCCGCTATGCCGCGGGGCAGGGCGCATCGGCCGGACCCTGGTTGAAAATGTCCTGGCGCGGCTTTCGCGAGCTCGGCGTCTGGTCGAAACCGGCAGGCGCGCCGTTCCTCTGCATCGAGCCGTGGCGCGGCTATGCCAGTCCCGCCGGCTTCGACGGCGAGTTCACCGACAAGCCGGGTCTGATGCACATTGCGCCGGACGCGCAAGAGCAGCTGTCGTTCCGGATCGAGGTCGGATCGTCCTGAGGCCGGACGGCCGATGGCCTCAGACCTCGATGCGCGTGAGATCCTCGCCGAGCACCACCGGCCCCGAATAATCCTGCCGCACGTCGTCAAGTAGCGCGTTCAGCATGGTGTCGTCGGTGCGCGGCCGGTGATGGGTCAGCGCGAGCTTCCTGACGCCGGCGTTGGCCGCGACCTTGCCGACCGTATCGCCGCAGGCAATCGTCAATTTTGCGAGGCGGCGGAGCTGCTCGTTGTTGATCTCGGGCGTCGCGAGAAAGCAGCACTGGACGAGCAGGTCGGCTCCCTCGGCCAGTCGCTCGAGACCGGGGCACGGCACCGTATCTCCGGAAATCGCAATGACCTTGCCTTCCGCCTCGAAGCGGTAGCCGAGACACATCCAGCGGTGGAGAAACGCCGGCGACATGTCGAGGCCGTCGCCGTGCGAGACGAGTTCTGCGCTGATCTTCCAGCGGCCGGTGTCGCGAACGGGGCCCGGCACGATGTCGGCTGCGACCACCGGCTTCCAGCCGCCGAAGCTCGGCTCGGCTTGATCGCGCCAGGCGATGTCCTTGTCGTAAACCTGCGTGATCAGCGTATTGACCAGGCGCTCGGTATCGGGCGGTCCATAGATGCGCAACTCCTCCTTGCGTCCGTGCATCCATGAATTCAGCATCACGTCGTAGAGGTCGCCGATATGGTCGAAATGGTGATGGGTGAGAAAGACCGTGTTGATGGCGCCGAGGGGCACGCCGGCCTTGCTGAGCTGCACCATGACGCCGCGGCCGGCGTCGAACAGGATGTTCTCCTCGCCGAGCCTGATCAGTGTGGTCGTCGCCATCCGGCGGGGGTCCGGGCGTGGGCCGCCGGTGCCGAGCAGTATGACCTCCATGACGCCACCTCCAGCTGCAGACTCCGGAGACGCACAGTAGATGCGAAGCTCGCGGCGGAGCAAGCCGCGAGTCGCTGCCGCTGCGGGATCTGATTTTCAGAAGTCGTGAACCTTGCCGGCGCGATGATGCGCGGAATGAGAAATGTGGGCCAATTCATACTTAATGCGGCAAGGCCATGACCAATATTGTTTGGGCAGTACAACACGCCTAGTATCGCGGCAGGCAAATTTCGGGGGCTCGAACAGGTCGTGAATGGTCGTTCACAAGGCCGCGCGTTGCGCGACGATCTGGGTCTTCAGGCCGGGCCGCAAGCACACAGGATATCCAACATCGTGGCCGATTCCGCCCGTCAGGAGTTACGTCCTATCGGCCGCGAGCGGCTGATCGTCGTCGAGGACGATCCGGTGACGCGGACCATGCTGGTCGGCTATTTCAACGAGAACAATTTCGACGTGGTCGGTGCCGGCTCCTGCGCGGAATGTCGCCAGGCTTTGCGCGCGCGTACCGATCTCGTCTTCCTCGACGTGCAGCTGCCGGACGGCGACGGCTTCGAGCTCGCCAAGGAGATCCAGGCCACCAGCAACGCCGGCATCATCTTCGTGACCCGCCGCGACACCGACGTCGATCGCATCCTCGGCCTCGAGATCGCCGGCGATCATTACGTCACCAAGCCGATCAACTTACGCGATCTGCTCGCGCGCGCGCGCAGCGTGCTGCGGCGGCGTTCGATCGACCGCAAGGCGGCGCGCAACCACAATTCGATCGCGTTCGGCGACTGGATCATCGACCTGACCCGGCGTGAATTGCTCGGCAGCGACGGCAAGCCGGTGGCGCTGACCCGCGCCGAGTTCGACCTGCTGGCGGCACTGGTCGGGGCCGACGGCAGGCCGCTCAGCCGCGACTATCTGATCGAGGTGGTCAGCAACCGCCAGGCCGAAGTCGACATCCGCACGGTCGATGCGCTGGTGGCGCGGCTGCGCCGCAAGCTGATCGGCAGCGGCACGCCGGTGATCGCGACCGTCACCGGCGTCGGCTACAAGCTCGCGCTCAGCGAGCGGCTGTAGAGCGTTTTCGAACGAAGTGGACACCGGCTCGCGTCAGGAAGACACGCTAGACCAAGAATCTGGAGGCTCGTTCCAATCCCATCGGAACGGGAAAGGCTCCAGGTGAGAGGCCGGCTCGCCGTCAACGCGATGCGACGCGCTTCCATCTGGCTTGGATGCGCGCCTTGATTTGGGTGATCCGGGCTTCGTGCGCGGCCCAATAGGCGCGGCTGGCGGCCGCGGTGCCTTGGCGATAGCGTGCATAGACCGCTTTGGGCTGCGCCGGCATCTTCGGGCGGCTCGCCGGTTTTGCCGGAGCCACAGCAGCGACCGGGGGCGCCGGATCCGGAGCAGCCGCGGCTTCGGCCCCTGTCGGCATCGCGCTCATCGCGACGAGACGGTTACGGGCGCGGTTGCAATAGACCTGCGACCGCGCGGTCATCTCTTCTTCGCCGTGACCTGCCCGGTATTTCATCAGGGCGCGGCAGAGGTCCCCGCCTGCCAGATGCCAGGCCCGGCTGAGATAAAGCACGCCGAAATGGATGTTGACGTCCGGTTCTGCGAGCTCCGCGTCGCTTCCCCGGAAGCCCAGCATCGCCGCCGTCCCGGGCCGCACCTGCATCAGGCCGATCTCGCCGGCGCTGCCGATGACCCCCGGATTATAGCCGCTTTCGACGAAGACGACGGCTTCGGCGATATCGGCCGACAGATTGGTGTTTGCGGTTTCTCTCTCGATGATTTTCCGGATCATGGCCCGGGATGTCGGCGTCTCGCCGGCACCGAGCTCCGTCCTGGCGTTGGCGATCGTCGAGGTCGTGTGCGGCCCGTCGGTATCGCCGTCGCTCGCATGCGCGCAGATCGGGGCCGACAAAATCAGGACGACCGCTACGTGTCTCCACGTCGCGCCGAGCTTGAAGCATGCCCGATCCCACAGCATGGTTTTCTCATAGAGCCCCGGAGTTAACAAACCGGCATCCGGCGCGCCGTCACTGCCGCGCGCGGGCGCTCTGATCGGTGGAGGTCGCTGGCGAAGGCGCGGCCAACCGGTCGTCGACCGCATAGAGCGTGCAGACGGGCGACCATTTCAGGCACGCCGCCAGCGAGTCGCGCCGGGCATCGTCGGCCGTTGCGCGGCCCGAGCGCCAGCCATAGCCGCCGTTCGGCGACACCGCGAAAGCCTTGTGCGGCAGCATGCTCGCGAGATAGCGGGCGAACTCGGCCCGCGCGGCCTCGTCGAGCTGGCGTGGCGGCGGCAGCGGATCGGGCGGGCCGAGGATGTCGCGGCCGACGAGGCCGCGCTCGCGCAGGAATGCGTCGAGATACGGCGTCCATTGCGGGCGGCCCGCGACCGAATAGAGATAATGGCCGTCGTCGCCGTAAGGCGGCGCCGCGATGAACGTCGCGTTGCCGCCGCTGGCACTAAAGCCGTCATGGAGTCGGCGCGCGAGGTCGGGACCGAAGTACGAATCGTTGGTGGCGTAGACCCACAGCGTCGGCACGCGCGACGTCTTGCCGAAGGTGGCGAAGGCGCGCACCAGCCCATCGGGATTGCAGACGTCGTCGTCGTTCCGCGAGCCGCGGCCGCCGGCAAAGTTGATCGCGGCGACGAGGCCGGGTGGGGCCTGCGCGCTCAGCGCGACGGTTGCGAGCCCGCCGGCGGACTGGCCGGCCGCGATCATGCCTGACGTCGTCACGTCGGCCCGGCGCGCCATCGCATCGATCGCGGCGCGCAGATCAGCAACCGCGACTGCGCTTGCAGGCAGGTACGCCGCTTTCGCGCAGCCGCCGAGGCTGTCGATGCGACCGCCGGGCGAGGTGCCGTAGCCGCGCCGCATCACGATCAAGGCGGCGAAGCCGCGCCGGGCGTATTCGAGCGCGATGCCGTAATATTTGCGCGCGGACATCGTCGCGCGGTCGTCGAACTTGCGCGGCGAGCCGTGGCTGAGCAGCGCCAGCGGATAACGCTTTGCACCGGCGGGGCGGACCAGAAACGCCTCCAGCCCCTGCGGCCCAGCCTCCGACATCGGAATGCGCAGGTCCTCGGTGTAGAACTCGGCGGCCCGCGTCGGCGGGCCAGCCAAGGTGACGCCGAAGACCAGACCAGCGATCAGCGGAAGCAGCTTGCGCGAAGGAATCATGAGACGATTGGAAAGGGCACCGTTGGCGGAGAGCATAGCACGGTTTCGTAGCCCGGATGAGCGGAGCGACATCCGGGGCAGATGGTCCCGCATATCGCTTTGCTCATGCGGGCTGCGGCATTCATTCCGGGTTGATGCCCAAGGAACGCCTTCCCCACCGCGCGTGTTGTGCACTTGGCGGGGGCACCGCCGATGCTATGGTATCCGCTAAATCCGTGACGACAGGACGAGGAAATCTCAGTGGCTGATGTTCATCCCGCGGCGGGCAAGCCTGTCTCGCCGGACGCGCTCACTAACGTTCCACGGCTGGTGACGGCCTATTTCGCCGGCAAGCCTGATGTTGCGGATCCCGCGCAGCGGGTGGCGTTCGGCACCTCCGGCCATCGCGGCACCTCGTTCAGGAACACCTTCAACGAGGGGCACATCCTCGCCACCACGCAGGCGATTTGCGACTACCGAAAGGAAAAGGGGCTGACGGGTCCGTTGTTCATCGGCATCGACACCCACGCGCTGGCCGAGCCGGCGCTGGTCAGCGCGGTCGAGGTGTTCGCGGCCAACGGCGTCGAGATCATGATCGACAAGGACGGCGGCTACACGCCGACGCCCGTCATCTCGCACGCCATCCTCACCTACAACAAGGGCCGCGCCAGCGGCCTCGCCGACGGCGTCGTCATCACCCCATCGCACAATCCGCCGGAGGACGGTGGCTACAAATACAATCCGCCCCATGGCGGCCCGGCGGATACCGATGTGACCGGCGTCGTCGAGAAGCGTGCCAACGCCTATCTCGCCGATGGCCTCAAGGGCGTCGCGCGGATGGACTACGCCAAGGCGAAAAAATCCGCGAATGTCCACGCCTACGACTTCATCACGCCCTACGTCGCCGATCTCGGCAATGTCGTCGATCTCGACCTCGTCAAATCCGCCGGCGTCAACATCGGCATCGATCCGCTCGGCGGCGCCGCCGTGCATTACTGGCATCCGATCATCGAGCGCTACGGCCTGAAGGCGACCGTCGTGAACGAAGCGATCGATCCCACCTTCCGCTTCATGACCGTGGACTGGGACGGCAAGATCCGCATGGATTGCTCCTCGCCCTACGCGATGGCGAGCCTGATCGCGATGCGCGACCGTTTCGACGTCGCCTTTGCCAACGACACCGATGCCGATCGCCACGGCATCGTGACGCGCACCGGCGGCCTGATGAATCCGAACCATTATCTGGCGACCGCGATCTCCTATCTGTTCGCGCACCGCCCACACTGGGGCAAGGATGCCGCGATCGGCAAGACCGTGGTGTCGAGCTCGATCATCGATCGCGTCGCGAAAAAGCTCGGCCGCAAGCTGGTCGAGACTCCGGTCGGCTTCAAATGGTTCGTCGATGGCCTCCTCACTGGCGGCTTCGGCTTCGGCGGCGAGGAGAGTGCGGGCGCCTCGTTCCTGCGTCGCGACGGCGGGGTGTGGACCACCGACAAGGACGGCATCATCCTCGGCCTGCTCGCAGCCGAGATGATGGCGAAGACCGGCCGCGATCCCAGCCAGCTCTTCGGCGATCTCACCGCCGAATTCGGCATGCCCCATTACGCGCGCATCGACGTCGCCGCGACAGGTCCGCAGAAGAACATCCTGAAGTCCGTCACGCCCGAGCAGCTCGGCCTGAAGGATCTCGCCGGCGATCCGGTTCGCGCCACGCTGAGCAAGGCGCCCGGCAACGGCCAGTCCTTCGGGGGTATCAAGGTCGAGACCGATTTCGGCTGGTTCGCTGCAAGGCCCTCCGGCACCGAGGATGTCTACAAGATCTACGCGGAGAGCTTCCGCAGCACCGAGCACCTGAAGCGGATCCAGGACGAGGCGCAGGCGGGCTTGGCGAAGGTGTTCGGGGCGTAGTCTTTTGAAATCGAAGCTGTCGCCGCGGTGACGGGTGCGTTCCCTCCCCCGCTTGCGGGGGAGGGTCAGGGAGAGGGTGTCTCCGCGTCGGGATTGTCTGGGACTTGCAGATGGGACCCCTGGGTGGAGAGAGCCCCCACCCGGCGCTTCGCGCCGACCTCCCCCGCAAGCGGGAGAGGTGCACCGTCTCCGCGGAAGGATCTTACATTATTTCCTGTATACCGATATGACGAGTAACGGTATTATTTCACGCTTGAACGATTCTAGTCCCGCGCTATTGTATACAGAACGCATACATAAGCCGTGGGAGTGAGACCGATGACAAAGCCCTTCCCCATGAATGCCTGGTACGCCGCCGCCTGGGATGCGGAGGTGAAGCCGGCGCTTCTGCCGCGGACGATCTGCGGCAAGCATGTCGTGATGTACCGCAAGGCCGATGGCTCGGTGGCCGCGCTGGAGGACGCCTGCTGGCATCGCCTGGTGCCGCTGTCCAAGGGTCGGCTCGAGGGCGACACCGTCGTCTGCGGCTATCACGGTCTGAAATACAATGCGCAAGGCCGCTGCACCTTCATGCCCTCGCAGGAGACCATCAATCCGTCGGCCTGCGTGCGCGCCTATCCCGTGGTCGAACGCCACCGTTACATCTGGCTCTGGATGGGCGACCCCGCGCTTGCCGATCCCGCGCTCGTGCCGGACATGCATTGGAATCACGATCCGGCCTGGGCCGGCGACGGCAAGACCATCCACGTCAATTGCGACTATCGCCTCGTGCTCGACAATCTCATGGATCTCACCCACGAGACCTTCGTGCACGGCTCCTCGATCGGCAACGAGGCGGTTGCCGAAGCCCCGTTCGACGTCACCCATGGCGAGAAGACCGTGACGGTGACCCGCTGGATGCGGGGCATCGAGCCGCCGCCGTTCTGGGCCAAGCAGCTCGGCAAGCCCGGACTCGTCGACCGCTGGCAGATCATCCGCTTCGAGGCCCCGTGCACCATCGCGATCGACGTCGGCGTCGCGCCGACCGGCACCGGCGCGCCGGAAGGCGACCGCTCGCAGGGCGTCAACGGCTTCGTGCTCAACACCATTACGCCCGAGACAGAGAAGACCTGCCATTATTTCTGGGCCTTCGTGCGCAACTACCGCCTCGGCGAGCAGCGCATCACCACCGAGATCCGTGAGGGCGTCTCCGGCATCTTCCGCGAGGACGAGCTGATCCTGGAGGCGCAGCAGCGCGCGATGGACGAGAACCCCGACCGCATCTTCTACAACCTCAACATCGACGCCGGCGCGATGTGGTCGCGCAAGCTGATCGACAAGATGATTGCCAAGGAGAATGCGCCGCAACGCCTCCAGGCCGCGGAGTAGGCGATGGCCGAGCGGGAAGTCGACCGATCCGTCTCGCAGACCGTGAAGGCGCAGCTCGCGCTGCGCGACCAGATCCTGTCGGGCGCGTTGCGCCCGGGCGAGCGCATCTCCGAGCTTCAGGCGGTGGAGACCACCGGCGCCTCGCGCACGCCGGTGCGCATGGCGCTGGTGCGGCTGGAGGAGGAGGGTCTGCTCGAGGCGATCCCTTCCGGCGGCTTCATGGTGAAGGCGTTTTCGGAGCGCGACATCTCCGATTCCATCGAGCTGCGCGGCACGCTCGAAGGCCTTGCGGCGCGCTTCGCCGCCGAGCGCGGCGTCTCCGCACGCGAGCTCGAGCCGCTGAAGGAATGCCTCGCGGCGATCGACGAGCTTCTGCGGCAGGTGCCGATCTCGGTCGATGCCTTCTCGTCCTATGTCACGCTGAACGCGCGCTTCCACGCGGTGCTCACCGAACTGTCGCGCAGCCCGCCGTTGATCCGCCAGATCGACCGCGCCTCGGCGCTGCCGTTCGCCTCGCCGAGCGGCTTCGTGATGGCGCAGTCGGCGTTGCCCGAGGCGCAGCAGATCCTGATCATCGGGCAGGAGCACCATCGCGTCGTGATCGACGCCATCGAGAACCGCGAAGGCGCGCGCGCCGAGGCCATCATGCGTGAGCACGCGCGGCTCGCTGTGCGAAACCTGCGCCTCGCGCTGCGCAACCGGACCCATCTCGACCTCTTGCCGGCGCTCGCGCTGATCAAGACCGCAACCGATTGAGGGCCGTCACCATGCGCTTCATCGAAACCTGGAATCCGGCAACGCTCGTCTCGACCCGCGATCTCGCGCCCGGCATCCGCGAATTCCTGATCAAGCCGGATCAGCTCGACGTCGCGGCCTATCCGGTCGGAAGCCACATCAATGTCAGCGTGACCATCGACGGCCTTCCGGAGACGCGGTCCTATTCGCTGGTCGGCGAGGCCTCTTCGCATGGATTCAAGATCGCGGTGCGCCGCGCCGACGATTCCCGCGGCGGATCGCGCTACATGTGGTCATTGCAGCCGGGCGCGCGGCTCGACATCACGCAGCCCGCCTCGCTGCTCGCGGTGGACTGGACCCGCGAAGACTATTGCCTGATCGCCGGCGGCATCGGTATCACGCCGGTCCTCGGTGCCGCGCAGGCGCTGGCGCGCCGCGGGGCGAATGTCAGGCTGCACTACGCGGTGCGTTCGCGCGCAGAGGCCGCCTATCTCGATGATCTCGCCGCGATGCTCGGCGATCGCCTCGTCGTTCATGCCAGCGACGAAGGCAGCCGGCTCGATCTCGACGGCCTGTTTGCTTCACTTCCCAAGGGCACGCTCGCGCTGTTCTGCGGCCCGATGCGGATGCTGGACGCGGCGCGCCACGCCTGGATCGGCGCCGGTCATCCGCTTCCCGATCTCCGCTATGAGACCTTCGGCTCCAGCGGCACGCTGCCGACCGAAACGTTTCGCGTCCGATTGAAGGACTCGGCTATCGAGCTCGAAATCCCGCGCGAGCGCTCGATGCTGGACGTGCTCAACGCCAGCGGCCACGAGGTGATGTACGACTGCAAGCGCGGCGAGTGCGGCCTGTGTGCCATCGACGTGGTCGATATCGACGGCGAGATCGACCACCGCGATGTCTTCTTCAGCGATCACCAGAAGCAAAGCAACCAGAAGATCTGCGCCTGCGTCTCCCGCGCCCGCGGCACGATCACGGTGGATACGCTGCTGCGCGTCGACGCGCTCTGATCTGCCTGAAGCTGGAATTCGTTGGGATGAATGGACGCGCCGCGGTCTCCACCTCTCCCGCTTGCGGGAGAGGTCGCGCCGAAGGCGCGGGTGAGGGTTCTCTGCTCTGGGGGAGTCCCTCTGCGGAGACAACCCTCTCCCCAGCCCTCTCCCGCAAGCGGGAGAGGGGGCTTACCGCCGCCGTATCTGCCACTTTCGCCCCAATCACCTACGCCGCGAAAGTCGCCCGATACGTCTTCGTATCCAGCAGCGCCAGCACGCGATCGGGCGATACAGGCCGGCTGACGAGATAGCCCTGCGCCTCGTCGCAACCTAACTGGCGCAGATATTCGAGCTGATCGGCGGTCTCGACGCCTTCTGCGACGACGCCGATCTGCAAGTCGCGCGCGAGCGAGATCACCGACTTCACGATCGCGGCGCAGTCCGGCTGCTCCAGCATGTCGCGGATGAAGGACTGGTCGATCTTGATGCGGCTGAACGGCACTTTGCGCAGGTAAGTCAACGACGAGAAGCCGGTGCCGAAATCGTCCAGCGCCACGGTGACGCCGAGCTCCAGCAGCGCATTCAGGACCGTCGCGGCCGAGGCGTATTTCGAGAGCAGCATCGATTCCGTGATCTCGATCTCGAGCCGGTGCGGGGCGATCTTGGCCTCGGCGAGCGCCTGCACGATGATCTGGAGAATAGCTGTGTTGTGAAACTGCGCTGCCGAGAAGTTCACGGCCACCCGGATCTCCTCCGGCCACCCGGCGACCGTCGCGCAGGCGCGGCGGACGACCCATTCGCCGATCTCGTGGATCAGCCCGGACTCCTCGGCGATCGGGATGAACTCGCTCGGCGGTACCAGTCCGCGCGTTGGATGCTGCCAGCGCAGGAGCGCCTCGAAGCCGGTGATGCGGCTGCCGCCGAGATCGAGGAACGGCTGGAACACCAGGAACAGCTGGTCCCCTGCGATCGCGCCCTCGAGGTCCGATTGCAGCGCCTTGCGGTCGCGGGACAGCCTGTCGTCGGCTTGTTCGAAGAAGCAGACCGTGCCGAGTCCCGCCTTCTTGGCGCGGTAGAGCGCGGCATCGGCGTTCTTCATGAGGTCGAGCGGCGTGTTGCCGTCGCGCGGCGCCAGCACGATGCCGACGCTGGTCGCGCCGACGATCCGGCGGCCCTCGATCTGGAACGGTTCGGTGAAGGCCGCGACGAAGCGTTCGGCGATCTCGAGCGCGTCTTCCGGCCGCCCCACATTGTTCATGACCAGCGCGAACTCGTCGCCGCCGATGCGCGCGACATGCTCGCCTGCGCGCGTGCAGCGTTCCAGGCGGCTTGCGACCTGGACCAGGAATTCGTCGCCGGCGGGATGACCGAACTGGTCGTTGACCTCCTTGAAGCGATCGAGGTCGAGCAGCAGCACCGCGAACTCCTCACCCGACAACGCCAGCCGCTTGAGCGCCGCATCGAGTGTCTCGTTGAAGGCGACGCGGTTGGGCAGATGGGTGAGGGAATCCAGCCGCACCGTGCGCTCGGCCTCGATCTGCCGCATCAAACGCCGCGTGAACGAGAACGAATTGACGAACACGCCGCGTAGCAGGACGCTGCCATACACTGCGACCAGAAAGGCGATCAGCAGGAAGGCCAGGTCGCCATTCCTGCCGAGGCAGACGGCGATCCCGACGAAGATGGGGGCCGTGAAAGCGATGGCCGCGATCGGAATCGTGGCGAAGGCCAGCGCGCCGCCGGCCAGCATGCCCGAGCACAGGCAGGTGATGACGAGCTGGCCGCCGGTCGAAGCGTCGGCGAAGAAGGCGACCGGGACGATGCCCCAGGCCGCGCCGAGCAGGAAAGCATTGCGTACCAGCCGATGCATGGCGCGGCGCGAGACGACCAGCGGCCTGGTGATGCGGCGCGCGGCGCGGGATTGCAGGCCGAATCCGATCGCGGCGGTGGCGACAGCGGCAGCCCAGATCAGGGCAGCCGTCCCGTCGGGCGACTGCCACAGTGCGATGGCGAGCACGATGGCGTTGCAGGCATTGGCGAGCATGATGCCGACCGAATAGCAGAGCACCAGCGACATCTGTTCGGCACGGATATACCCGGCGACGGCCTCGTCGGTTGCGGGACCGCCAAAGGCCGACAGATCGCCGGCGAACAGCCGTGCGGCATAGTTGGTCGTTCGAGTCCGCATTCCAGAGCCTGCTCGGCCGTTTGTCCGGCGCGCGAGAATTCGCCGCAAACCTTTGACGAACTATGAATTATGCTTCGCTGCGGTGCTCGCGCTGACCACTTCTGCGTGTTCGTGAGGGAGTATCGATAACAAATCGATACAG
Organism: Bradyrhizobium sp. CCH5-F6; assembly: GCF_001556045.1. GTDB lineage: Bacteria > Pseudomonadota > Alphaproteobacteria > Rhizobiales > Xanthobacteraceae > Bradyrhizobium. The sequence goes on along the minus strand of NZ_LSIC01000197.1, from coordinate 28,687 downwards.
ATGCAGGGTGGCGGGGGTAGGCAATTGCATCCGAAGCGATCGCCGCAGGTCCGTCATGCCCGGGCTTGTCCCGGGCATCCACGTTCTTCGTGCCGCAGGAAAGCTCGTGGATGGCCGGGACAAGCCCGGCCATGACGCTGCGGAGGTTCAACGCCTTCAGTCCGGAATCACCGCCCCAGCTGCTTCGGATCGTAATAGAAGCGCTCCTCGTCCGTTCTTTCCGCGCCCCCCGGCCGCATCGTGACGACCTCCGCGAACGCATGGTAAGATTTCTCGGACCGACCAGGTTTGAGTGCGCCGCGTCGGCTGCGGATACGTTTTGCGATCACGAGGGCCTGTCCATGAGCGAGCCTTCTGCCGATGTTTCGGCAACGGTCGAATACACGATGGACAAGTGGCGGATGGACCGCCTTCCCTGGGCCATGTGGGCTTGCGTCGCCGGTCTTGCGATCGCCATTCACGCCGAGAGCCGCGGCCAGAATGGTGCGGCCCTGGCCGCCGTCTATCTGGCTCTCCTGGGGCTGGCGTTCGCAGGCTATGCACTGACGACCCTGATCGGACGGTCCGGCCTGCCATTGCTTCTGGAACTGTTGATCGGCGTCCTTGTCCTGATCATCGTTTCCGGCGTGATCGGTGTCATCAGCGTGTTGGTCGGCGGACCAAGCGGCCGTTCCAGCTACGTCGGGGCCATGCGCAGTCTCTATTGGAGCCACCTCGTGAATCCATCGCTGAATGTCTTCGGCTGGATGTTGCTCTATCTGGGTTTCGGATGGATTGTGTTTTCAGCTTACCGGCATCTCTACGCGGATCGGGCGGTCGTCTCAATGTCTGCCACGGGCATCCGGTTTCACAGGCCCTGGCTCAAGGGTCTCTTCATTCCCTGGCGGGAGGTGCGTGGGGTGGGCCATCTCGTCGTTCCCGGCATCTCGGGGGTGCCGTTCGTCAGTCCATATGCTGCGGCCGTCACGGTCGGCCAGGATTTCTATGAACAGCACATCGCCCCGAAGCGCAGCTTCTTTGCGCCGCCCGGGGCCGAAGCCATGTTCCAGCCGAAAGGCGAGATGATGCAGGTGGTGCTGAACAGCGCCGACATGACGGTCAAGCCGGAAGATTTTCTCGGGCCTGCGGAGGCGCGATGGAAAGCATTCCGGGATCAACCGAAGCCGTCATCCCACGACGGCGGCGCCATCGTCTATGGACGCTGGTCGATCGACGGCTCGCCGTGGCAGGCCGTCAGGTTTTTTGCACCTCTCATCGGCATGATCGTGGTCATGCTGTACCGATGAGGAAGTCCGCTCAGCGTCCAAGCTGCTTCGGGTCGTAGAAGAAGCGTTCCTCGATGATCTCATCGGCTCGCCAGGTCTGCCATGCGATCTCCTCCAGTGTCAGGGTCACGCCCTCGGCGTTGGTGAAGGAGAATTTCCAGCGGCTTGCGACGATATCGCCATCGATCAAGCTCGGGCCGAGGCGCACGGCCGTGACCTCCTTGAACGCCGCCAGCACGCCACGCTCCTTGTCCGCGAGCTTGTCGCGCCCGACCGTTGGCGCGGCGAGATTCTCGTAGGTTGCGGCGTCCGGCGCGTAGTAGTCGAGGATCGCTCCGACGAAGTCGCCGCCTTCCAGTCTCTTTGCGAACGCTTCGACGATCTCACGGCTCGGCATGATGCACCTCAGGCATAAAACCGACTGATAGTTGGTAAGTACCGACCGATAGTCGAAAAGTCAACTGGCGGCCTGCGCCCGTTTCGACTAGACGAGACTCATGGCCAAGCAAGCAGAGCGGCGCGCGGCGACGACGGAGGCGATTCTGACGGCGGCGCGTCGCCTGTTTGGGACGCAGGGCTATGCCGCCACCACCATGGACGAGATCGCGGAAGGAGCCTCCGTCGCCAAGGGCGCGGTCTATCATCACTTCAAGACCAAGGAAGCGGTGTTCGAAGCCGTGTTCGACCAGGTCTCGCGCGACCTCGTGGCCGAGATCGACCGCACGGCACGGGCCGAGAAGGATGTGCTTGCCGCGCTGGTCGCGGGCACCCAGCACTATTTTGCTGCGACAGCGAAGGGACCGGCCGGCCAGATCATTCTGCGCGACGGCCCGGCCGTGCTCGGCTGGGAGCGCTGGCGCGAGATCGACGCCAGGCACTTTGGTGGCAAGCTGCCTCGCGCGCTCTCTGCGGCGATGGACGCCGGCCTGATCGCGCGCCAGCCGGTCGAGCCGCTCGCCCGGCTGCTGCTCGGCGCGGTGACGGAAGCCGCGGTCGCCTGCGCCGGACGCGCCGATATCGCAAGGGCGGGCGCGGAATATGCCCGTGCGTTCAAGTCGCTGGTCGAGGCGCTGCGCCTGCGCGAATGATTGTGCTAAGTGAGCGACGGAAACGCCAACACCAAGAAGAACAGTAGCACATGAACGCAAACTCCCCTCTCGCGCCGTCCGATCCCGAATTCGACTACATCATAGTCGGTGCCGGCTCGGCCGGCTGTGTGCTGGCCAACAGGCTCTCGGCGAACGGCAAGCACAGTGTGCTGCTGCTCGAGGCCGGCCCGAAGGATTCCAACATCTGGATCCACGTGCCGCTCGGCTACGGCAAGCTGTTCAAGGAGAAGACCGTCAACTGGATGTACCAGACCGAGCCGGAGCCCGAGCTGAAGGGACGCCAGGTGTTCCAGCCGCGCGGCAAGACGTTGGGCGGGTCGAGCTCGATCAACGGCCTGCTCTATGTTCGCGGCCAGCACGAGGATTACGACCGCTGGCGCCAGCTCGGCAACACCGGCTGGGGTTACGACGACGTGCTGCCCTACTTCAAGAAAGCCGAGAACCAATCGCGCGGCGCCGATCAGTATCACGGCACGGGCGGTCCGCTGCCGGTGTCCGACATGATCGTGACCGATCCGCTGTCCAAAGCCTTCATCGATGCCGCAGTCGAGACCGGTCTGCCCTACAACCCCGATTTCAACGGTGCCGCGCAGGAAGGCGTCGGCCTGTTCCAGACGACGACGCGCAAGGGCCGCCGTGCCTCGACTGCGGTGGCCTATCTCGGCCCCGCCAGGACGCGCAGCAATCTCAGGATCGAGACTTCCGCACACGCTCAGCGCGTCCTTTTCGAAGGGCGCCGCGCGGTCGGGGTCGAATATCGGCAAGGCGCGGCCGTGCGCCGCGCGCGAGCACGCAAGGAGATCGTGCTGTCGAGCGGAGCCTACAATTCACCGCAGCTCCTTCAGCTCTCGGGCGTCGGTCCCGCCGATCTCCTGCGCAAGCACGGCATCGACGTCGTGCTGGACGCCGCCGGCGTCGGTCACGATCTCCAGGACCACATGCAGGTCCGCATCGTGATGCGCTGTTCGCAGAAGATCACGCTGAACGACACGATCAATCATCCGCTACGCCGCACCATGGCCGGCGCGCGCTATGCGCTGTTCCGCAAGGGCTGGCTGACGATTGCGGCGGGCACCGCGGGCGCGTTCTTCAAGACCAGCCCACGGCTGGCGTCGCCCGACATCCAGGTGCACTTCCTGCCATTCTCGACCGACAAGATGGGCGAGAAGCTGCACGATTTCTCCGGCTTCACCGCTTCGGTCTGCCAGCTCAGGCCCGAAAGCCGCGGCAGCCTCCGCATCAAAAGCGCGGACCCGGCCGTGCCGCCGGAAATCCGCATCAACTACATGTCGACCGAGACCGACCGCACCACCAACGTCGAGGGTCTGAAGATCCTGCGCAAGATCCTGAACGCACCGGCGCTGAAACCGTTCGTCGTCAGCGAGTACGACCCCGGCGCGAAAGTATCCACGGATGCCGAGATACTGGATTATTGCCGCGAGCGCGGCAGCACCATCTACCATCCGACCTCGACCTGTCGTATGGGCAACGACCCGCTCGCGGTGGTCGATCAGCGGCTGAAGGTGAGGGGGCTCGAAGGCCTTCGCGTCGTCGATGGCTCGATCATGCCGGACCTCGTGTCGGGGAACACCAACGCGCCGATCATCATGATCGCCGAAAAGGCCTCCGACATGATATTGGAGGATGCGCGCTGAGTACGCGTCCGGGATGGAGAACGACGTGGCTACACGACTCAAGATCGGCACCCGCAAGAGCGCCATGGCGCTGGCGCAGACGGAAGAGATCGCGCGCCGCCTGACCGCCGCCGTGCCCGGTCTGGACGTCGAGATCGTCAAGTTCGACACCACGGGCGATCTCGACCAGACCAGCAAGCTCCTGCCGCACGGCGGCAAGGGCGGCGCCTTCGTGGCGCAGATCCGCGCCGCTGTGCTGTCGGGCGAGCTGCAGGCGGCAATGCATTCACTCAAGGACGTGCCGGGCAACGAGGACACGCCCGGCCTCGTCATCGGCGCGACGCTGTCGCGCGATCCACCGGGCGACGCGCTGGTGCTGCGCGACGGCGTGACGCTGGAGGCGCTGCGCCAGTCCGGCGGCAAGGGTTTCAAGATCGGCACCAACGCGGTGCGCCGGGCGGCCTATGCGCGGCGGCTGTTCCCCGATGTCGAGATCATCCACTTCCGCGGCGCCGCCGACACGCGCGTGCGCAAGCTCGACAACGGCGAGAAGCAGCGCCTGCCGGATGGCGGCGCGGTGGGCCCGGCCGATGCGCTCATCATGGCCCGTTCCGGTCTCGATCGCGTCGGTCTTGCGCACCGCATCGGTTATGAGTTTACCGCGGCGGAGATGCTGCCGGCGGCGGGGCAGGGCATCGTCGCCGTCGAATGCGCCGCGCAGGACTGGCAGACGCGGCAGATCCTGTCATCGATCGACGATCCCGCTGCGCACGCCTCGGCCGATGCCGAGCGCGAGGTGCTGTGGGTGCTCAACGGTCACTGCAATTCACCGGTCGCGGGCTTCTCGACCATCGCAGGCGATCAGATGTCGCTCGCCGCCTCCGTGCTCGACCTCTCCGGCAACACCATCATCGAAGCCTCGCGCGCAGGCCCCGCCAACCGCCCGCGTGAGCTCGGGCGTGCCGTGGGATTGGATCTGCTGGCGAAGGGGGCGGCGGAGATCATCGAGCGCAGCCGGCCGCGCTGATTGGCCTGGCTGTGAAACGACGACGGCGATGATGTCATCGTGCGCCTGTTTTGCCCGACGTGTCAAACGCGCGGGACGAGCCATGCCAGCCCAAGCTTTTCAATGACTTGTCTACTGTGCATGGGGTTGTTTTCGCGGTTTTTGTTTTGCCGCCCCCGAAGCGGCGAAATAGATCAGCCCCGCACGCGCTTGATCATCTGCTCGACATGGGCGATCGGCGTTTCCGGCTGAATGCCGTGGCCGAGATTGAAGATCAGCCGGCCTTGCGCAAAATTGGCCAGCACATCGTCGACCGCGCGGTCGAGCGCGCCGCCGCCTGTGATCAGCACCAGCGGATCGAGATTGCCCTGCACGGCGACCTTGCTTTGCACGCGCTCGCGGATGAAGGCCGGCTCCGCGGTCCAGTCGATGCTGACCGCATTGACGCCGGTTGCCTCGACATAGCCGGGCAGCAGCGCGCCGGCGCCGCGAGGGAAGCCGATGATCTTCGCATCCGGCACCTTGGCCCTCACGCCCTCCACGATGCGCCGCGTCGGCTCGGTCGACCAGCGCGCGAACTCGGCCGGCGGCAACACGCCAGCCCAGGTATCGAAGATCTGTAGCGCGTCGGCACCGGCGGCGAGCTGCGCCAGCAGATATTCGATCGAGCTGTCGACCAGCACATCGATGATCTTCGCAAACGCCTCCGGATGCCGGTAGGCCATCATCCGCGCCGGCGCCTGGTCCGGCGTGCCGTGGCCCGCGACCATGTAGGTCGCAACCGTCCAGGGCGCGCCGCAAAAGCCGATCAGGGCCACCTTGGGATCGAGCGCGCCGCGCACGATCTTCAGCGCCTCGAACACGGGCTTGAGCTTGCCGAAGTCCGCCTGTGCGGCGAGCGTCGCGACCTTGGCGGGATCGTCCAGCGGCTCGAGCCGCGGGCCTTCGCCGACCTCGAACCGCACCGAGCGCCCGAGCGCATAGGGGATCACCAGAATGTCGGAGAAAATGATCGCGGCATCGAAGCCGAACCTGCGGATCGGCTGCAGCGTCACCTCGGCGGCAAGCTCCGGGTTGAAGCAGAGATCGAGGAAGCCGCCGGCCTTGGCGCGCACCTCGCGATATTCCGGAAGATAGCGCCCCGCCTGGCGCATCATCCACAAAGGCGGGATGGTCTGGCGCCGGCCGGAGAGCACGTCGATGAAGGGTTTCGTCGGAGACTGGGGCACGAATGATCCTGCTGACGGTTATGGCTCCTGATACACCGCCAGCCCTCGGCGGAACAGGGGAACCAGCGCGACCGGGCTGCGTTGACAGCTCATGGAGGAGATCATGGCTGAGACATTCAATCCCGCGCCGCACGACAAGCACGCCGTCGACCCGCGCGAGGCGCTCGTTGCCGACCGCAACGCCAAGCTCGACGCCGGGCTGCAAGACACCTTCCCGGCCTCCGATCCCGTCAGCGCCGCGCAGCCGACCCCCTCGAAGGCCGATGCGGACGCCGACAATCCCTCGCTCTGGGACAAGGTCAAGGCCATCTTCAGCTAGCGGCTTCGGGGCGCCGAAATCCGATAGGCTTGCTAACGGCTTGTTAGCGACGCACCGCTCATTGCGTCCGTAATAGTACTGGAACGCGGTCGGATCGGTACCTGTTCGGGTCGTAGCTTCAGAGTTCCATAACAGAAACGGCAGAGCTTCCGAATGATCGGAGGACTCTGCCGCATGAGCGCTACCCAACAAGCCGGATGGAGCCGCCTGCCGCTACGCGCGGCGGCTTTCGTCGCGCTGACCTGCGCGACCATCCTCGGCGTCAGCGCCTGGCGGGAATGGGCTGCGCGCGACTCGGTGCTCAGGGGTGCAGAGACCGCAATGGCGAACGTTGCGCGTTCGCTGACGCAGCATGCCGAAGACAGCCTCGATCTGCTCGATTCCGGCGTCGTCGGCGTGGTGAGCCGGCTGGAGATGGATGGCACCGGGCCGGCCGCGATCGCAAAGGTTGGAACGATCCTGGAAGCGCGGAAGAACGCGATCTCGCGCATCCACAGCCTTGCCATCATCGACGATCAGGGCAACTGGCTGACCTCGCCCGGTACGATCGGCTCCACCCTCAGCGACGATGCGTTCTTCCGATATCACCGGCTCTCGCCGAAGCGCGAGGCCCATGTCGGCCGTCCCGTGAAGAGCCTGATCGACGGCGAATGGGTCGTGCCCATGTCGCGCCGCTTCAACAAGCAGGACGGGAGCTTCGGCGGGGTGGTGCTCGCAACCATCAGCTCCAGATATTTTTCGCATTTCTACGAGCAGTTCGAGATCGGCCGCAACAGCTCCGCGACGCTGGTGCATGGCGATGGGCTGATCATCGCGCGCGATCCCGGCAACGATAAATTCGTTGGACGCAGCGTCGCCGACACCGCGTTGTTCCGCGATGCCAGCCTGCAGCGGCCGAGCGGCGTCTATCATTTCAAGTCGCCCCTGGACGATGCCGAACGCATCAGCTTCTTCAATCGCAGCAGCCGTTTCCCGCTCGTCCTGGTCGCCACCGTCGACAAGGACGAATTGCTCGCGCCCTGGCGCGCCGCGGCCATCTCCCGCATGGTCTACGTGCTCGCGCTGGTGATGCTGATCGCGGTCATCGGCGGCGTACTGGTGCGGCACTTGCACCGGGGTCAGCGCATGGCCGTCGCGCTGGCCGAGACCGAGGCCCATTTCCGACTGCTCGCCGAAGGCTCCAGCGACATGGTGACGCGCATCGGCCCCGACGAACGGCTGCGCTATGTTTCGCCATCGTCGGTCCGCGTCGTCGGCTGGCGCCCAAACCAGCTGGTCGGCACGCCGGCTCTTGCGGGCATCAATCCGGAGGACCTACCGGGGGTCCAGGCGATCGTCGATGCGATCAAGCGCGGCGAGAAGGAGGAGGCGCGTCTCACCTACCGCAACGCGCACCGGCTGAACGGCGAAATCTGGCTCGAATCGACCATGCGCGTGACGCGCAAGGACAATGGCCGTGTCGACGGCGTGGTCGCGATTTCCCGCGATATCACCGAACAGAAGAGGCTGGAAACCAGGCTCGAATCGCTTGCGATCGAGGACAGCCTCACCGGCCTTGCCAATCGCCGCCACTTCGACGAGCGGCTGCAGGAGGAGTGGGCGCGCGCCTATCGCGACCGCTCCAGCCTCGCTTTGCTGATGATCGACGTCGACCACTTCAAGGCCTACAACGATGAATACGGCCATCCCGCGGGCGATGCCTGCCTGCGCCTGATCGCGAAGATCATCGCCGCCGAGGCTCAGCGCGTCGGCGATCTTGCGGCGCGCTATGGCGGCGAGGAGTTCGCCATGCTGCTGCCGAACATCGACTCCGCCGGCTGCGCCCTGGTCGGCGAGCGGATCCGCAGCGCCATTCGCGAGGCCGGCCTCGTTCATCGCGCCAATCCTGCTTCCGGAATCGTCACCGTCTCGGTCGGCGGTGCGACCTGCCGGCCGGCGCTGGAGCGCACGGCGGGAGTGGCATCGTTGGTCGAAGCCGCCGACCGCGCGCTCTACGCCGCCAAGGACGCAGGCCGCGACCGCCTGATGATGTCCGGCGAGCTCATGAGCCTGCTCCCCAAGGCGTCCGGCCAGTAAGGCCGCTCAATAGTGCGGCGGAGGCTCGTTGGCAGGTCCGGGCGCATTTGCCTCGGCCTCCTGGAGTCGCTCATAGAGCTGCGCGATCTGCCGCGTCAGCGTGTCGATCTGCTTCCACTGCGCGGTGATCGTCTGGTTCAACGTCTCGATCGTGTCGTCCTGGTAGGCGAGGCGCGTCTCCAGCGTGTCGATGCGCTCGCTCAGCGCCTTGATCTCATTCGTCACGGCCGTGCTCCATTTCCTGTTTGAGCAAGCCCCGTTCGCGCAAACCATGGCCGAGCGCCACGCGCTCGTCGAATACGAAGCATTCGCCGCGCCAGCGGCTCTCCGCCTCCGGCACCTCCTCGAGATATTTGAGGATGCCGCCCTTGAGGTGATAGACCTCGGCAAAGCCGCGTGCGAGCAGGTGCGCGCTCGCCTTCTCGCAGCGGATGCCGCCGGTGCAGAACATCGCGATCCTGCGGTGCCTTGCCGGATCGAGCCGCTCGGCGGCAAAATCCTTGAACTGGCCAAAGCTCTTGATGCCGGGATCGATCGCGCCATCGAACGTTCCCATCGCCACCTCGAAGGCGTTGCGGGTGTCGAGCAGCAGCGTGTCGGGCGCAGAGATCAGCGCGTTCCATTCGCTTGCATCGACGTAGGTGCCGACCTGGCGAGTCGGATCGGCAGCCGCGTCACCGAGCGTGACGATCTCCTTCTTCAGCCGCACCTTGAGGCGCCCGAACGGCATCGCCTCGGCGGCCGAGAACTTCAATTCGAGATTGTCGAGCCGGCCGCCGAACAGGCCGCCGTGCGCGAGTTCATGGACGAACGCATCGATCGCCTCCGGCGCACCGGCGACGGTGCCGTTGATACCCTCCTGCGCCAGCAGCACGCTGCCCTTCAGCTCGAGGTCAGCGCAGAAGGCGCGCAGCGGCTCGCGCAGCTCGCGGTATTCCGGGAGGGCGACGAACTGATAGAAGGCCGCGACCTTGGCGGCTGAATCCGGACGAGACATGGCGGCTCGTTTAGCAGGCGGCAGCCATCCGGAAAACCCGCATGGCGGTCAGCGCAGAAAGGTCCATACGCGCAGCGGATGGCAGCCATTTTCCTGGTATGCCAGCATTGCCCCGCCGGGCCGGAATGTGTCATGTAGACGCGGTTTTCGAGATGGCGCGCCATCCGCGCCGACGGCCAAGAGAGCAAGACATTCGATGAGAAACTTTCATTTTCCCGGCAGGTCCACGGTCCACGCCACCAACGCGATGGTGGCGACCTCGCATCCGCAGGCCTCGCTCGCGGCGATCGAGGTGCTGCGTGAGGGCGGCACGGCGGTGGACGCGGCCGTTGCCGCCTCTGCCCTGCTCGGCGTGATCGAGCCGCAGTCGACCGGCATCGGCGGGGACTGTTTTGCGCTGATCCAGCCGCGCGGCGAGGGCAAGATCATCGCCTATAACGGCTCCGGCCGCGCGCCCAAGGCGGCGAACGCCGACTGGTATCTCGAGCGCAAGATCAACTCCGTGCCGCTGACTTCGGCGCATGCGGTCTCGATCCCCGGCGTGATCGATGCCTTCGCGACGGTTCTGCGCGACCACGGCAAGTTCGGTTTCGACCGCCTGCTCCAGCCCGCGATCAAGGCGGCCGAGGAAGGCTATGTCGTCGCGCCCCGCATCGCCTTCGACTGGAAGAACCAGTTCGAGAAGCTGAAGAATGGCACCAACACCGTGCGCTACCTGTTGCCGGGCGGCAAGCCGCCGGTGGCTGGCGACGTCATCCGCCAGGCCGAGCTCGGCAAGACCCTGCGCGCGATCGCCAAGGACGGCCGCGATGCCTTCTACAAGGGACCGATCGCGGAAGACATGGTCGAGACCCTCAAGGGGATCGGCGGCCTGCACACGCTCGATGATTTCGCCGCGCATACCACAGAGGTGACGACGCCGATCGGCACCATGTACAAGGGCTACGACGTTTGGCAGTGCCCGCCGAACGGCCCGGGCGTCACCGCGCTTCTGATGCTCAACATCCTCTCGCGCTTCGACCTGACCAAGTACGCGCCCGTGAGCGTCGAGCGCTTCCATCTCGAAGCAGAAGCCGCCCGCGTCGCCTACATGAATCGCGAGATGCACGTCGCCTCTCCCGAGCACATGAAGATCAACGTCGCCGAGATGCTCGAAAAGAGCTTTGCCGACGAGTATATCAGCAAGATCCGCATGGACGGCATGCTCGACCTGCCGAACGTCGCGCCGCCGATGAACCCCTCGACCATCTACATCACGGTGGTGGACAAGGACCGCAACGTCTGCTCGTTCATCAACTCGGTCGCGCATTCCTTCGGCTCGGCGATCGTGTCGAACAAGACCGGCGTGCTGTTCCAGAACCGCGCCGGCGGCTTCCGCATCCAGCCCGGCCATCCCAACTGCATCGAAGGCGGCAAGCGTCCGCTGCACACGATCATGCCGGGGCTGCTCACCAAGGGCGGCCGGTCCACGATGTCGTTTGCGGTGATGGGCGGCCAGTACCAGCCGACCGGACAGACCCATCTTCTCACCAACATCCTCGATTACGGCTGCGACGTGCAGGAGGCGATCGACATGCCCCGCGGCCTGCACTACGAGGGCCAGTATCAACTCGAGGACAGCGTCCCGGCCGCGATCGTCGAAGGCCTGAAGAAGCTTGGCCACAAGACGACTAGCGTGGTCAGCCCGCTCGGCGGCGCACAGGCGATCTGGATCGACTGGGACAAGGGCACGCTCACCGGCGGCTCCGATCCGCGCAAGGATGGCTGCGCGCTCGGCTATTGAGCTCGCGCGGGGGTTCCGCGCACAAGATCAGGAAAAGTTGACGGAGGGCGGCGCGGCATCTGCTGCGCCGCCCTTCATCGCAAGTTGCCGGTCAAACGGAGAATATCGGGATCTGAGGGGTGGAAACGGCGACGCCGTTGGGCTAGACACCTCCCGCCTCGAACGGAAGGTGTTTTATGCGGCGTTTCCAGCGCGTGCTTCTCGCCCTGATGTCGGCACTCGCGATCACCGTGATCGCCAGCGTGTCGCATTTCGTTTCCACCACGGCCTCGGCCCAGACCGCAGGAAAGACCATGACCACAGCTTCAGGCTTGCAGATCATCGACTCCAGCGTCGGCACCGGTGCCTCGCCGCAGCCCGGTCAGATCTGTGTGATGCACTATACCGGCTGGCTTTATGAAAACGGCCAGAAGGGCAAGAAATTCGACTCCTCCGTCGATCGCAAGGAGCCATTCGAGTTCCCGATCGGCAAGGGCCGCGTCATCGCCGGCTGGGACGAAGGCGTTGCCTCGATGAAGGTCGGCGGCAAGCGTACGCTGATCATTCCGCCGCAGCTCGGCTACGGCGCGCGCGGCGCCGGCGGCGTGATCCCGCCGAACGCAACGCTGATGTTCGACGTGGAATTGCTCGCCGTGAAGTGACGTCTGCCTCATGCCGGGGTGAAGCCTGGCCATGACGGATGAAGACCACGCAAACAAAAGGACCGGCCTCGCGGCCGGTCCTTTGGCTAACAGTGCGGAGTGTCTTAGTCCGTTGCACGTTTCGCCGCGGCCGCAGCGCGATCCACGGCATCCTTCGCGGCATCCTTGGCATCGCCCATGGCCTGCTGGCCCTTACCCTTCACTTCCTGGATGACGCCTTCGCCCTTCAGGCGATCGGACCCGGTGGCTTCGCCAATGCCCTGCTTGGCCTTGCCGATCGCCTCGTTCGCGGTGCCCTTGATCTTGTCAGTGGTGCTGCCCATGAAAAATGCTCCTTTTGCGTTGCTCGCAATGACAACACGGGGCGGCGATAAGGGTTCCGATTTTGGGTATGGCTAGTGCAGCCCGCTTCGGGTTAATTTGCCGCACACGGAACCAACAGAAAGAAGAATCCCCATGACCGGCCATGATCACTCGCACACTCATCATGCACACGATCACGACGATCGCTGGAAACATGACGGCGTGCGCGTCATCCCCGGCAACCAGCTCGACACCAACGTGCCGTCGACGGCCGGCATGGACCGCGCGGCCGCCATCAATTTCGCGCGCGTGGGCGCGCAGAAATTGTGGGCGGGTACGGTCAGCATCAAGCCGGATGCCAAGACCGGCGCGCATCACCACGGCCATCTCGAAAGCGTCATCTACGTCGTGAAGGGAAAGGCGCGGATGCGCTGGGGCGAGAGCCTGCAATTCACTGCGGAAGCCGGGCCCGGCGATTTCATTTTCGTCCCACCCTACGTGCCGCACCAGGAGATCAATGCCAGCCCGGACGAGGTGCTGGAATGTGTGCTGGTGCGCAGCGACGGCGAGGCGGTCGCGATCAATCTCGACATCGAGCCGGTCGAGAAACCCGAGACCGTGCTGTGGATCGATCCGGTTCACCGCGATCCGAACGAAAAAAAGTAAGCCGTCGAGGGCACACCGGGTCGGTGCGACAGAACCCGGCAGATCGGGGTCCAAAAAAAGTCGGAAGCGATGTCGGATGGCCGTCTGGCCGTCCGTCCTTGGTCAGAACCCGCCAAGGAGCTTCCGATGCCCAGGATGATCTTCGTCAATCTGCCGGTCACCGACCTCAAGCGCGCGACTGCCTTCTATGAGGCGATCGGCGCGGTCAAGAGTCCGCAATTCAGCGATGATACGGCGAGCTGCATGGTCTTTTCCGAGACCATCTACGCCATGCTGCTGACTCACGACAAATTCCGCCAGTTCACGCCGAAGCCGATCGCGGATGCCAAGTCCTCGAACCAGGCGCTGTTTTGCCTGTCCGCGGACAGTCGCAGCGAGGTCGACGATCTTGTCGGCAAGGCCGAGGCTGCCGGTGGGGTGGCCGATCCCAGCCCGAAGGACGAATACAGCTTCATGTACGGCCGCAGCTTTGAAGATCCCGATGGCCACATGTGGGGCGTGAACTGGATGGATCTCGCGGCCGCGCCTCTGCAGCCCGACATGGCAAACGCCTGATCCGAGCCCAGACGATCTGAAGAGGAGCATTTACGATGTCCAAGCTGGTGCCCTGCATGTGGTTCGACGGCGACGCCGAGGACGCTGCAAAATTCTACGTCTCGCTCGTTCCGGATTCGGAGATCACGCACGTCCAGCGCAACGTTTCGGACGGTCCCTCCGGCAAGGAAGGCTCTGTGCTCGTCGTCGAGTTCACGTTGGCCGGACAGCCCCTGGTCGCGCTCAATGGCGGTATGAAGATGGAATATACCCACGCGATCTCGCTGATGATCCATTGCGACGACCAGGCGCAGGTCGACAGCGTCTGGAACGCCTTCCTCGCCCACGGCGGCAAGGAAGAGCAGTGCGGATGGCTCAGGGATCGCTGGGGCGTGGCCTGGCAGGTGGTGCCGAAAGTGATGTTCGAGTTCCTGTCGAGCCCGGACAAGGCGGCGGCCGCGCGCGCGGTGCAGGCCATGCTGAAGATGGTCAAGCTCGACGTGGACGTGCTGCGCCGGGCGTTCGAGGGCAAGTCGGCGGCGTGAGGCGGCACGCGCGCGCCTCACACGCTTCGTCATCGTCCGCGAAGGCGGACGATCCAGTACTCCGAGACGGCATTGATTGAGCCGAAAGGCCGCGGCGTACTGGATGCCCCGCCTGCGCGGGGCATGACGGCGGAATCTGAGGTGAGAGCAAGGCCTAATAATTGATCCGCAGCCCGACGCCGCCGTGGATGGTGTTGCCGACCGGCTGCGGGCCCAGCGTGCCGTTGGCAAAGAGGTCCACGATCCAGCCCTTTTGCACGCGGAAGCCGAGGCGGCCGCCATATTCGAACCAGCCCTGGTTGCCCATGGTCGGCACCACCGTGCCGTTGCCGGTCACGGTCGCGACGATGCCGCTGTGACTCGCAAACGACTGCACCCAGCCGCCATTGATGTTGGTCTCGATGTTGCTGCCGAAGAGGTGTGTCCACTGGCCGCCGATCTTGACGAGGCTGGTGCGGTCGGTACCGGTCGCGATGCTGGCATCGAATGGATTGAAGGCCACTGCACTGTCGGTGTAGCCCGACACGCGTTGCCAGAGCTGCCAGACCTCGATCGAGGCCGCGACCTCGTCGCGTGGCGAGAGGCGACTTATCCAGCCGGCGCGGCCGTAGACGGCGTAGTTCGAGGCGTTGGTCGAGCTGGTCACGCTCACCGGCCCGAGACTGGTGTCGTAGCTGCGCGTGTAGCGAGCCTTCTCCCACGGCGTCAGGATCGTGCCGACGTCGAAGAACGGGCGCGACGAGCCCCAATCGGTGAAGTCATAGCGTAGCGCGAAAGCGCCGATCGGTGCGCTGGTGATCTCGTAGCCACGCCCATCGTAGTGCGTGTAGGCGATGCCGGCGAGCAGCGACAGATTGTTGGTCAGCGCCTTGCGGCCGTGGATGCCGGCGGAGAACGAGCCCGCCGAGCCGAACGCGCTGACGCAGTCGCCGCAATTGATCTGCTCGTTGACGCCGAGCAGCACCGTGCCGAGCACGCGGTTGGTGATCATCTGGTTGAAGCGCTGATTGGCGAGGCCGCCGATCGAATTGCCGCTGGAATCGGCGCCGGTCGGTCCCGACGGCGGAGCATTCGGACTTGGTGACGGCGACGGATAGGGGCTCGGCGACGGGGAGGGAGTCGGAGTGGGTGACGGATACGGCGACGGAGAATAGGTCGGGGACGGAGTGGGATTCGGCTCGCACTCGGACCCGCACTCCGACTCCTGCGCAGCCGCCGGGCCGGCATTGAATGCGACAAGCGCAAACGCCGCAATCGCGGTCAGCGCAGTGGCGAGTATGAGGCGCCTGACGTTGAACTTTGCCATCGTCAGCGCCCGCACAGCATGCTGTCGTCCTGGACGGCGGGCGTGATGGTCGGCGAGGCGCCGGCGTACCGGTTGACGGCGCACAGCCCGGCACTCGCGGCGCAGTTGGCAGCGAACGTCCAGGGCGGCGTGCTGGACTTGGTGATGCTCACCTTGCCGCCGGTCGAGGTGATGATTGCGGTGTCGCCGGGCTGGGTGAGCTGCACGCACTGGCCGCTCTTGGTGCAGACGCTGGCTGCGCCATCCTGAAGCACGACCACGGAGCGTCCGCGCTGCGAGAGGATGTCGAGCGTGGTGCCGCGCACACCGATGGTCGCGAGTGGCGTCGTGATCTTGTAGGCAGCCTTGTCGGAGTTGCCGGTGACGAAGCGGAACGCGCCTGTGGTCATGCGGATCGCGACGTCGCGATAGCTGTGCTCGTCGTTGAAGACGGTGCGGTCGAGCTTCAGTGTTGCGCTGGGCCCCAGCGACAGATTGGTGCTGTCGGCCATGACGAAGCGCGCCGCGCTATCGGCGCCGGTGCGCACGGTCTCGTCGCGCAGCATGCTGTCGCCGACGTTGATCGGCGTCGTGGTCGCGGCGACGCGCACCACTTCATTCTGGACCACGACGGCTTGGCCGACGCGTGTCTGCGCTTGCGCGCATGGTGCCGCGCATAGTGCGGCCGACGACAGGATGGGGAAAAGCCAAAAACGCAAATTCATTTCGCAACCGATCGATTTGTCCCTGATCGTACCGGATCGCGCGCGCTTGCGATGTGGCGGAATTATCACAAGCGGCGCGGGACGTGCGTTATGCTTAGTGACAGTTGCGGCAGAATGCGTTCAATGAAAACGACGATCTCTATTTTTGTCCGCGGTGACGCAAATTTGCCACGCAAAACATCCCCACAGCAGCCGCTTGGAGCGATCGCAGTTCCGGAATTGTCGCGAAGCGCAGTGATTGCTGTCGCAATTTTCCTGGTCGGCCATCTTGCGCTGCTGATCGGCTTGGCGACGCCCGAGAAGTTCGTCTTCGACGAGGTGCATTACGTGCCGGCGGCGCGGCAGATGCTGACGCCTGCGATGTCGCAGCCGATGCTCAATCCGATGCATCCCCCGCTGGCCAAGGAGCTGATCGCTGCGTCGATCGCGGCTTTCGGCGACAACGCGTTTGGCTGGCGCTATCCCGCGACATTGTTCGGCGCGCTCGCGCTCGTCGCGATTTATCTGTGCGGCCTCGCGCTGTTCTCCGCGCAAGGACCGGCGATCGCCGCGGCGCTGATTGCGGCGTTCAACCAGATGCTGTACGTGCAGGCGCGCATCGCCATGCTCGACATTTTTGCGTTGGGCTTCGGCCTGCTTGCGACCGCCGCCTTCATGCATGGCTTTGGACGAGAGCGGCCGCATGCCTTGTTTGCCGCGGCGGGAGCCCTGTTCGGACTTGCTGCGGCCTGCAAATGGAGCGGCCTGTTTCCGCTCGGCGTCTGCATCGTCGTCGTCGCGGTGATCCGCCTGATGCAGGGCTGGAGCACGCTGTTTGCCGATGCCAGGCCGGACGACTGGTATCGGCCGGCGCTTTGGCCCGGGTTGAAGCTGCATCATGTCGCGCTCTGCTTCGCTATCTTGCCGGCAATGACGTATCTTGCCGCCTTCGTTCCGCTCCACGGAGTGTCGTTGCCGGATTTGATCGAAGCCCAGCGGCGCATCTTTGCCGACAACACCACGACGGCCATTGCCGGCCACACCTATATGAGCAGCTGGCCATCCTGGCCGCTGCTCGCGCGCCCGGTGTGGTTCCTGTTCGACAAGACGACAGGGGACAACGTCGCTGCGATCGTCTTCCTCGGCAATCCGCTGGTGTTGTGGCCGGCGCTGCTCGCGCTCGTCATCGTGCTGCGAGATTTCATCGTGGCGCGCCGCTGGGATGCGTTCCTGATCGCAGCATTCTATTTCGGCCCATGGCTCGCCTGGGCGTTGCTGCCGCGTACGCTTGGCTTCATCTACTACTATCTTCCCGCCGCCACCGCGGCGTCGCTTGCGCTGGTCTATGTGCTGCGCCGGAAGGGGCTGCCGCGCTGGCTGCTGTGGGCCTATGTCGCCGTCGCCGCGGCCGGCTTTGCCGTCATGCTGCCGATCTCCGCGGCCTTCGTCGGCGTCTCGATGCAGACCTTCAATCGATTGATGCTGTTTCAGAGCTGGATATGACGACGCCGCCTGCCAGGGGAGGGCAGGCGGCGCCGTCTTGCGACGAAATGCCTTCGATTTATTTCGACGCGGTCTTGGTGTCCATGTTCACGACCTGGACGCGGCGGTTGATCGGGTCGCCGCCCTTGGAGGCGTCCTTCAGCTTGGTCTCGCCGTATCCGACGGTCACGAGATCTGTGCCGTTGAGGCCGTAATTCTGCACCAGGTACTTCTTGATGGTGTCGGCGCGCCGTTCGGAGAGCCCTTGATTGTACTCTTCGCCGCCGGTCGCGTCGGTGTGGCCGGCGACGACGAACGTGGAGCCTTTCAGCGCCGGATCGGACAGGGCCTTGCCGAGAGCCTGCACCGAGGCCATCGAGCTCTTGGCGATGTCGGCCGAGTTGTAGTCGAACTGGATCTCCAGATCGATCTTCGGCTTGGTCGCCGCGAGCTCGGCGATCTGCTCGCGTTCGCCGATCGAGAGCGACCGGGTCGAGCGATTGCGCACGGTGTTCAGGAAGGTCGATTCCTTGGCCTGTGCGGCGGTATCGGCCTGCGGCCCGACAGACAGGCCGCGAGTCAACGGCTTGGGCTTCAGTGCATCCAGGATCTTGTCGGTGGAGACGTTGTTGTCTCCGGCCAGGGCCATGCCCGCCGTCATCGACAGGGCCGCGGAGAGGGTAATCGCCTTCAATCCAAAAAACTTATCAAAACGGGTCATTGTCGTATCCTCGCTGTTACGCCTGATGGCGATTTGATGCTGCGAGCCTAGGGCAGGTTCAAAGACGTTGATGTGATCTTTGTCACATTCGAAATTGCGAGCCGGGTTCAACGTGGTGTGGCTCGATCGTTTCGCGGTTTGCTTCGCACCCGCCCCGAGGGTCCCGGGAAGGCCGTGTTCACCGGTCGACGCAAAGGCGTCGTCTCACGGCCCGCCCGCGAACAAGAATTCGTCGAGATGGCCGCTTACCACGCTTCAATCAATCGACAATTCGTCCGCGACGGGAGCCGAGTTCCGCCCAGTGCCGAGGCCAAGTGACTATCAGCGTGACTACTATCGCAGCGGCCCGCCGGATCGGACAGTATCCCTGAGCTCAATGCCCATCTATGTCGGCGCGGCGATGATCGCAGTGGCGATCCTGCTCTCGACGTTGATCACGGGGCTGACCTCCCGCTACGTCGGCCTGGAGGGGCCGACCGACGAGAACATGTGGCTGGTCGACCGCCTCACCGGCAGCGTCTATCGCTGCCAGGCGGAGGCCCGCGGCAGGGCCATCTGCGAGCCGGACGTTGCCACGGGTAGCCTCGGGGAGCGCCCAAAAGCCGCACGCTGATGGCGGGATGGCGTTGCGGCGCAGCAACGAAAATGTCTTCTCCCTGAAAACTTGTCACTGAAGAATGGCAATTGCGGTGGCCGGTATTGGGCCGGCTTCCTTTTCCGGAGGAGAAAATTGATGAAGACCCTGTTGCTCGCGACGGCATTCGTGGCGCTTGCTCTGTCCCCCGCATCCGCCGCCAAGATGGCGTGCACCAGTGCAAATATGGCCAAGCTCGTTGCCGGGATGGGCGGCGAAGACACGCCGGGCAAGATCGCAGCGAGGAAGTCGATGGCCTCGGCCAATTCCGACATGAGCAAAGGCAACATGCGCGGCGCCTGCAAGCACTACATGAACGCCGAGAAGGCGATGGCGATGAAGTAGGCCTCCCGCCGATCCCGGACGTGATGGCCGCGCTGGCAGCAGATGGCAGCGCGGCCTTTTCGTGTCTCTGCTTCTTTGCCTCGCGGCGAATCCGGCTACATTGCATTTCGCAATGTCCCGCGCCCCGAAACCTCTTCCTCTCTCGACCGCACAGGCCCGGCAGATCTGGCTGCATGCGCAGCGGCTGGACGAACGCACGCCGTTCGGCGTCGGCGCGCAGGCCGTGGCGGATGCGGTCGCGCATCTCGGCTATGTGCAGATCGACACCATCAACGTCATCGAGCGCTGCCACCACCACATCCTGTTCAGCCGCATTCCGTCCTACCGCCGCGCCGATCTGCGCCAGGCCCAAAGCGACGACAAGAGCGTTTTCGAGTACTGGACGCACGCGCTCTCCTACGTGCCGGCCGCCGACTTCCGCTTCTTCCTTCCGGCGATGCGGGAGCACCGGCGCGAAGGGCACAAATGGTTCGCCTCGGTGAAGCCGGCCGACATGCGCAAGGTGATGCGGCTGCTGCGCGCCGGGCCGCTGACGATCCGAGACATCGAGGACGACGTGCTCGTCGAAAAGGAGCACCTCTGGCAGAGCCGCAAGCCTTCGAAGCGCGCCTTACAACTCGCCTTCTATACCGGCGACGTCACCATCAGCGAGCGCCGGGGCATGCTCAAGACCTACGAACTGATGACGCGCCATTTCGGTTGGGAGAGGCTGCCGCGGCCGGCGTCGGCAAGCGACGTCACGGCCTATCTGCTCGACCGCGCGCTGCGGGCGCAGGGCGTGGTCAGCCTGGATTCGATTTGCCATCTCGACGCGCCGAGCAAGAAGCCGGTCGCGCGCCTGCTTGCCTCGCGCGTCCGCCGCGGCGAACTCGTGCCGGTCGCGCTCGAGGGCGCCGGCAAGCAGGAACATTGGGTCTCGCCTGCAGCGCTGGAGGCGGTCGGCGAGGGGCCGTCGCCCGATCTCGTCCACATCCTCTCGCCGTTCGATCCCCTGATCATCCAGCGCAAGCGTACCAATCTGATCTTCGGCTACAACCATTTGTTCGAGGCCTATGTGCCGAAAGCCAAACGCAAGCTCGGCTATTTCGCGTTGCCGGTGCTCGTCGGTGACGAGATCGTCGCCGCGCTCGACCTCAAGACGGACCGGCAGGCGAAGAAGCTCACCATACAAAAATGGACCTGGGTCGGGCAGGGCAAGAAGACGGCAGGCCGCAAGGAGCTCAAGCGGAAAATCGAGGACGAGCTCGATCGTTTCGAGCGGTTTCAATTGGCGGAGTGAATGTTGCTCGCCACGGTGCCGCTCTCGCAAAGATAGGCAAAGCCTAGAGTGCCACCATTGCCACGACATGAGGCGAAATGGTGGGCACGGCGCTACCGCGCGACGAGCCGATCGATGCAAATGCCGAGCAAGATACCCACCGCATAAGCTGCCAAATTCCACAGCGAGAAGATGCGCCCCAGCAGCAGCGCGCCGGCCGTGCTCAGCCGGAACGCATCGAGCCAAGGCGTATGCACCAGCCGGGAGAACTCGACCAGGGCCGCGATTGTCATTGCGATGATTGCGATCTGCGTACGGGGCAGGCGCGGCAGCGCACCCCCGACGAGCAGGAACACCATCGTCGCCCACAACAGCGAGCCGCCATATTTCACCACGAAGGCTGGAAGCCCGAGCGGAAAGCCGTACCAGCGCAAGCTCAGCCCGCAGGCGATCACAGCGAGCGCGAGCGCTGCGCGGATCAGCGATGTCCGGATCGGCGCAACAGGTTGATCCGGTTGCGCCACATGCATTGCTCGCTCCATTGACTCTTTGCCCGCGATGCTCAAAACCGCCACTCAGGCCCTAGAAAAGCAACAACCCGGGGGAAGCCATGAGCCAGACCACCGCCTATGCCGGTTCCGCCGGCGGTGCCAGCAAGAACGTCAGCAAGAGCGAAATCGAGACATCGACCATCCGCGCCATCTCGTGGCGGCTGATTCCGTTCCTGGTGCTGGCCTACTTCTTCTCCTATCTCGACCGTGTCAATCTCGGCTTCGCCGCGCTCACCATGAACGCGGAGCTGAAGTTCACCCCGCTGATCTTCTCATGGGGCGCCGGCATCTTCTTCATCGGCTACTTCATCTTCGAGGTGCCGAGCAATCTCGCGCTGGAGAAATTCGGCGCGAGCCGATGGATCGCCCGCATCATGGTGACCTGGGGCATCATCTCGGCACTGATGGCGGCGGTCAGCGGCGTCACGAGCTTCTACGTCCTGCGCTTCCTGCTCGGCGTCGCCGAGGCCGGCTTCTTTCCCGGCATCATCCTCTACCTCACCTATTGGTATCCGGCCGAATATCGCGCCCGCTTTCTTGCGGCCTTCGCCATTGCGGTGCCGGTCTCGACCGTCATCGGCGCGCCGGTCTCGGGCTTGCTGCTCGGGCTCGACGGCATGATGGGCCTGAAGGGCTGGCAGTGGCTGTTCATCATCGAGGGCATCCCGTCCGTGCTGCTCGGCATCGTCACCTGGTTCTATCTGACCGACAAGCCGGAGAAGGCCGACTGGCTCTCGGCCGAGCAGAAAGCCTGGCTCAAGGCGAAGCTCGACTCGGAAGTCGCCGCAAAGCAGGCGGCGAAGCATTTGTCGCTCGGCGAGGCGCTGTCTTCGCCGAAGGTGATCGCGCTCAGCCTGATCTATTTCGGCTTCGTCGGCGCGCTCTACGGCATGCAGTTCTGGCTGCCGCAGATCGTCAAGGCGTTCGGCCTCACCAACGCGCAGACCGGCTTCGTCACCGCGATCCCGTATCTGTTCGGCACCATCGCCATGATCCTGTGGGCGCGGCATTCGGATGCGACGCGTGAACGCGTGATGCATGTGGGCGCACCGCTGCTGCTCACCGCCGTCGCGCTCGCCATCTCCTCCTATCTCACCGATCCCACCCTGACGATGGTGGTGCTGACGGTGGCCGCGATCGGTGTGTTCTGCTGCTTCGGCGTGTTCTGGACCCTGCCGACCGCGTGGCTCTCCGGCACCGCGGCTGCCGGCGGCATCGCCCTGATCAACTCGATCGGCAATCTCGCGGGCTTCGGCGGTCCCTACCTGATCGGCTGGGTCAAGGAAGCCACCGGCCAGACCTCGACCGGCCTCCTCGTGCTCGCGGCGCTGCCGCTGATCGCCGGAATCCTTGTCTTCGTCGGTGGCCACGACAGCAAGCACGAGTTCGCCGACGAGAGGCCGTAACCGACGCGGCCCTCGCAAAGCCAGGGCCCGGACACGCGTGGCGAGTAGTCGCCCACTTCAAGAGTCATGGCCCTTGCGCTCGCCAAGATATCAGAGAGGTTACCGCCTCTTAACGATCACGCTTTCCTGATGACTGACGAATATTGACTTTCATCAGTGATTAGTCGACATTCCTCTCATTCGAGCTGCAGGAGTGTCCTTTCATGTTCGTCCGGTCCGTTTTGTCCAGCTATTCCAAGCTATTGGTAGGTATGTCGCTGGCCCTGATGGCCGCAGCGCTGGCCGGGTGCAATGACACCGTCGCCGAGAAGGCGGAGCCGCCGCGGCCGGTTTTGGTCGCGACCGCGCACTATGTTGCCGAGACGCCGGAGCGCAGCTTCGTCGGCACGATCAGGCCCCGGATCGAGAGCGATCTCGGCTTTCGCGTCGCCGGCAAGGTCGCCAAGCGCCTGGTGGAGGTCGGCCAGACCGTCGAGATCGGCCAGCCGCTCGCCACCCTCGACGAGGTGGATCTGAAGCTCCAGGCCGAGCAGGCCGTCGCCGAGCAGACTGCCGCGACCGGCGTGCTGGCCCAGGCCGCCGCCGCCGAGCAGCGCGCCAAGGATTTGAAGGCCAAGGGCTGGACCACCGATGCGCAGCTGGATTCGAGCCGCGCTGCCGCCGACGAGGCCCGTGCGCGCCTGAACCGGGCCGAGCGCTCGGTCGAACTGACCAAGAATTCTCTTTCCTACGCGACGCTCAATGCCGACGCCCGTGGCGTCGTCACCGCAACGCTGATCGAGCCCGGCCAGGTGGTTGCCGCGGGCCAGGCTTCGATCCGTGTCGCCCGCTTTGCCGAGAAGGAAGCGGTCGTCGCGATCCCTGAGACGCTGGTCGGGCGCGCCAAGACGGGCGCCGCCAGCGTCACTCTTTGGTCCGAGCCGAACAAGAAATACGCGGCCAAGCTGCGCGAGATCGCGCCGACAGCCGATCCGGCCACGCGGACGTACCTTGCAAAATTCTCGCTGCCCGAGGCCGACGACAAGGTTGCGCTCGGCATGACCGCGACGCTGACGCTGTCGGACGCCGCCACCGAGCGCGTCGCACGGTTGCCGCTGTCGGCGCTGTTCAATGCAGGCGACAAGCCGTCGTTCTACGTCGTCGACGACAACGGCGCGGTCACACTGAAGCCCGTCACGGTGAAGTCCTACGAGAGCAACGACGTGATCATCACCGGCGGTGTGGAAGAGGGCGCCAAGATCGTCGCCCTTGGCGTGCAGAAGCTCGATCCGAACCAGAGGGTGCGGATCGTGTCGTCGCTGTCGTTCTAAGGTTTACGAGTTGCCGTCTTTGCGAGGCGAGTTTCGGCCCGAGCGCAAATGCTGGGGCTGAAGCGGCGAAGCGATCCAGAACTTGCCCAGCCCCCTGGATTGCTTCGCTGCCTCGCGATGATGTGTTGAACAGGCTGGCTGTCGTTTTTGGCAATTGGATCGTCTTTCGGAGAGTGCGATGAAGCGCTTCAATCTTTCGGCCTGGGCCGTCAGCCATCCGACGCTGGTGCTCTTCCTGATGATCGTGCTCGGCGTCGCCGGCCTCTTCTCCTATTCGAAGCTTGGCCGCGGCGAGGATCCGTTCTTCACGGTGAAGGTGGTCAACGTCTCCGTGATCTGGCCGGGCGCGACCGCGCAGGAGATGCAGACCCAGGTCGCCGATCCCATCGAGAAGAAGATCCAGGAGCTGCCCTATTTCGAGAAGGTGCAGACCTATTCCAAGCCCGCCTTCACCGCGCTCCAGGTGACCTTCCGCGACAGCACGCCGCCGAAGGACGTGCCCTATCTCTTCTATTTGCTGCGCAAGAAGCTGGTCGACGTGCAGGGCCAGCTGCCGTCCGGCATCCTTGGGCCGGTGGTCAACGACGAGTTCTCCGACGTCGATTCCATCCTCTACATGATGACCGGCGATGGCGCCGACTATGCCCAGCTCAAGAAGGTCTCGGAAGGCTTCCGCCAGCGCCTGCTTAAGGTGCCCGGCGTCACCAAGGTCGACGTCTACGGCAATCAGGACGAGCGCATCTTCGTCGAATTCTCCCACGCCAAGCTCGCCACCCTCGGCATCACGCCGCAGGCGCTGTTCGATTCGCTCGCCAAGCAGAACAACGTGACGCCGGCCGGCACGGTCGAGACCTCCTCGCAGCGCGTGCCGCTGCGGGTCACCGGCGCACTCGACGGCGCCAAGGCCGTCGCGGAAACGCCGGTCGAGAGCAACGGCCGCGTGTTCCGGCTCGGCGACATCGCCACCGTCACCCATGGCTTTGTCGATCCGCCGAGCTTCGTCGTCCGTCAGGAAGGCAAGCCCGCGATCGGTATCGGCGTCGTCACCGCCAAGGGCGCCAACATCCTCGATCTCGGCAAGGAGGTCGAGAAGGCGACGGCCGAATTCATGAAGTCGGTGCCGCAGGGCATCGACGTCAAGCTCATCGCCGATCAGCCCAAGGTGGTCGAGCACGCCGTCGGCGAGTTCGTGCGCTCCTTCATGGAGGCGCTCGTCATCGTGCTGTTCGTCTCGTTCCTGGCGCTCGGCTGGCGCACCGGCATCGTGGTCGCGCTGTCGGTGCCGCTGGTGCTCGGCATCGTCTTCATCGTCATGAACACGATGTCGCTCGACCTGCATCGCATTACGCTCGGCGCCCTGATCATTGCGCTCGGCCTGCTCGTCGACGACGCCATCATCGCGGTCGAGATGATGGTGGTGAAGATGGAGCAGGGCTGGGACCGCATGCGCGCGGCGTCCTTTGCCTGGGAATCAACTGCGTTTCCGATGCTCACGGGAACGCTGGTCACGGCCGCTGGCTTCCTCCCCATCGGCTTTGCCAATTCCGCGGTCGGCGAATATGCCGGCAGCATCTTCTGGATCGTGGCGATCGCGCTGGTCGCCTCCTGGTTCGTGGCGGTGATCTTCACGCCCTATATCGGCGTCAAGCTGCTGCCCGATATGAAGGCCCACCACAACAGCGACCCGCACGCGATCTACGAGACCCGCATGTACCGCGGCCTGCGCGCCATCGTGCAATGGTGCGTCAACCACCGCATCACGGTGGTGGTTGCGACCGTCGGCGTCTTCGTCGCCTCGATCGTCGGCTTCGGCCAGGTGCAGCAACAGTTCTTCCCGCTGTCCGAACGGCCCGAGCTGTTCTTCCAGCTGCGCCTGCCTGAAGGCACCGCCTTCAACGTCACCGAGAAGACGGTGAAGAAGGCCGAGACGCTGCTCAAGGACGACAAGGACATCGAGACCTATACTTCCTATGTCGGCCAGGGCTCGCCGCGCTTCTGGCTCGGCCTCAATCCGCAGCTCCCGAACGAGGCGTTCGCCGAGATCGTCATCGTCGCCAAGGGCGTCGAGGCGCGCGAACGCATCAAGGCCAAGATCGAGAATGCGGTCGCCGACGGCATGCTCACCGAGGCGCGCGTGCGCGTCGACCGCTTCAATTTCGGCCCGCCGGTCGGCTTCCCCGTCCAGTTCCGCGTGATCGGCCCCGACGCCAACAAGGTGCGCGAGATCGCCTACCAGGTCCGCGACGTCATGCGGCAGAACAAGAGCGTCAAGGACGTCCAGCTCGACTGGAACGAGCAGTCGCCTTACCTCAAGCTCGTCGTCGACCAGGACCGCGCTCGCGCGATGGGCCTGACCCCCCAGGACGTCTCGCAGGCGCTCTCCATGCTGATCTCGGGCTCGCAGGTCACCACCGTGCGTGACGGCATCGAGAAGGTCGGCGTGGTTGCCCGCGCGGTCCCGTCCGAACGCCTCGACCTCGGCGGTGTCGGTGATCTCACCATCACCTCGCGCAATGGGGTGGCTGTGCCGCTGCAGCAGATCGCCAAGATCGAGTATGCCCATGAAGAGCCGATCATGTGGCGGCGCAACCGCGACATGGCGATCACCGTGCGCTCCGACGTCGTCGACGGCGTGCAAGCGCCCGACGTCACCAATCAGATCGCGCCGAAGCTGAAGGCGATCCAGGACCATCTCGAGCCCGCCTACCGAATCGAGCCGGGCGGCGCCTTCGAGGAGTCGGCCAAGGGCAATGCCTCTATCTTCATCCTCTTCCCGGTGATGGTCATGGTGATGCTGACGCTGCTGATGATCCAGCTGCAGAGCTTCTCGCGCCTGATCCTGGTGTTCCTGACCGCGCCGCTCGGCATCGTCGGCGCCTCGCTCGGGCTCAACGTGGCCAACGCGCCGTTCGGCTTCGTGGCGCTGCTCGGTCTGATCGCGCTCGCCGGCATGATCATGCGCAACACGGTCATCCTGGTCGACCAGATCGAGACCGACGTCTCGCACGGCCTGACGCGCCGAGAGGCGATCGTGGAAGCCACCGTCCGCCGCGCCCGGCCCGTGGTGTTGACGGCGCTCGCCGCCATCCTCGCCATGATTCCGCTGTCGCGCTCGGCCTTCTGGGGCCCGATGGCGATCACCATCATGGGCGGATTGTTCGTCGCGACCTTCCTGACGCTCCTGTATCTGCCGGGTCTCTACGCGCTGTGGTTCAGGAAGAGCCTGGATGAAGCAGGTACCCCCGAACAGCCTGCCGCGCCGCAGCATGGCAGCGATGAGCATCCGGCAATTCCGCTTGCTGAAGCGGCTGAATAAGTGACATGAAGTGCTGACGGACGAGTCCTGACAAATGACACTGGTTGCGGAACATATCGAAGGCGACACCCGGGATCGTATTCTCGAGGTGGCTGAGCGGCTGTTCCGCCAGATCGGCTACCAGAAGACCACGGTCGGGGATATCGCCAAGGAGCTCCGGATGAGCCCCGCCAACGTCTATCGCTTCTTCGAATCGAAGAAAGCGATCCATCAGGCGGTGGCCCGCTCGCTCATGGGCGAGGTCGAGCTCGAAGCCCAGCGGATCGTCGCAAAACCCGGTCCGGTCAAGGAGCGCTTCCGCGAGCTGCTCACCACCATCCACCGCATGAACACCGAGCGCTATGTCGGCGACAACAAGTTGCACGAGATGGTCGAGATCGCGATGCAGGAGGACTGGCAGGTCTGCGTCAACCATATGGAGTGTGTCGCCGGCGTGGTCGGCCAGATGATCGCCCAAGGCGTCGCCTCCGGCGAGTTCGAGGCGCCGGACCTGCAGCTGGCTGCGATGTGTTCCTGCACTGCGATGGTGCGCTTCTTCCACCCCCAGATGATCGCCCAATGTGCCACCAAGCCTGGCCCGACCATCGACCAGATGATCGATTTCGTCATCGCGGGTCTGTCGCCACGCCACTGACGAGGCGGTGGGTTTCCCTCTATAAGCAGCCGGCCGCCCCGGGCTGACCGGCTGGAGGCGGCCAGGACGGACCAACAAACGCCGTCATTGCGAGCGCAGCGAAGCAATCCAGACTGTCTCCGCGGAGGGATTCTGGATTGCTTCGCTGCGCTCGCAATGACGAGAAGGAAGCACCGCGTGACCGACAAAGACCTGTACTTTTATGAGCCTTCCAAGGGGCATGGCCTCAAGCACGATCCCTTCAACGCCATCATCGCGCCGCGGCCGATCGGCTGGATCTCCTCCCGCGACGCCAGGGGGCACGTCAATCTTGCGCCCTACAGCTTCTTCAACGCGTTCTGTTACGTGCCGCCGATCATCGGCTTCTCCTCCACCAACTGGAAGGACACTGTCGAGAACATGCAGCAGACCGGCGAGTTCGTCTGGAATCTCGCCACGATGGACCTTGCGAAGCAGATGAACGCGACCGCGGCGCATGTCGCGCCCGAGGTCGACGAGTTCAAGCTTGCAGGGCTCACCGCCGTACCCGGAAAGCTCGTCAACGTGCCGCGCGTGGCTGAGAGCCCGGTCGCCTTCGAGTGCAAGGTGTCCGACATCGTCCGCCTCAAGGGCGCCGACGGCAAGGAGACCGACGCCTGGCTGACGCTCGGCGAGGTCGTCGCCGTCCACATCGACAAGACCTTGATCATGGACGGCGTCTACCAGACCGCCGCCGCCCGCCCGATCGTCCGCGCCGGCCGCCGCGGCGATTATTTCGAGATCAAGCCGGAAAACATGTTCGAGATGATCCGGCCGGATTAGGCCGGCCCAAACTCTAGCCCACCGGCATTCCGCGGCGACGCGTAGCGTCGAGCCCGGAATCCATTCATCCACCGACGCTGCCGCACGATGGATTCTCAGGTGCGCAATTGCGCACCATAGCTCACGCTTCGCG
>NZ_LSIC01000196.1 GCF_001556045.1 Bradyrhizobium sp. CCH5-F6 | reverse complement strand
GCCGCAGGGAAAATCTCTCATATGCGATAGC
Source organism: Bradyrhizobium sp. CCH5-F6 (assembly GCF_001556045.1). Classification (GTDB taxonomy): domain Bacteria; phylum Pseudomonadota; class Alphaproteobacteria; order Rhizobiales; family Xanthobacteraceae; genus Bradyrhizobium. The sequence goes on along the minus strand of NZ_LSIC01000196.1, from coordinate 17,728 downwards.
CCTGCCGCTTGCGGGGAGAGGTCGGAATTCGCGCGTAGCGCGGATTCCGGGTGAGGGGGAGTCTCCACGAGTCCAACTCTCACCGCCGCCGGCGAGACTCCCCCCTCACCCCAACCCTCTCCCCGCAAGCGGGGCGAGGGAGCGCACCGTCGTTGCGGTTACAATTCAATTTCATCGCCGCGCAACACCGCTGTGCTGCAACGCAGCGGCATGGGCTGGCTGCGAAAGCACGAATTGACTTCAGCCGGATCATTGCGACAGATGAGCGCAGGTCTCGCGGTGATGACCGCGATCCGACGAAAAGCTCCGGGAGGAGACCAGAATGCTCGACCGACGCGACCTGCTCAAAGGAGCGGGTCTTGCCGCCCTTGCGGCTACACTGAACACCACCAGGGCGGCGGCGCTCGACACCGTCACGCTGCCCTTCGCCAATGGCGAGCGACCGCTGGTGAAATATCCGCAGAAGCGGCCGATGATCGGCCTGACCAGCCGGCCGCCACAGCTCGAGACACCGTTTGCGGTGTTCAACGACGGCCCGATCACGCCCAACAACGCATTCTTCGTGCGCTATCACCTCTCCGACCTGCCCTACGATCTCGATCCCGACAAGTTCACGCTGGAGGTCAAGGGCAAGGTCGACAAGCCGCTGAAGCTTTCGCTCAAGGACATCAGGAAGATGAAGGCGACGGAGATCGTCGCCGTCAATCAGTGCTCCGGCAACAGCCGCGGCTTCGTCGAGCCGCGCGTCGCCGGCGGCCAGCTCGCCAACGGCGCCATGGGCAATGCGCGCTGGCGCGGCGTGCCGCTGAAGCCCGTGCTGCAGATGGCGGGCGTGCAGGCCGGCGCCAAGCAGGTCACCTTCAACGGCATGGACGGCCCCGTCAGCGACAAGACGCCAGACTTCGTCAAGGCGCTCGACATCGATCACGCCACCGACGGCGAGGTGATGCTGGCCTATGGCATGAACGGCGAGGATCTTCCGTTCCTCAACGGCTTTCCGCTGCGACTGATCGTGCCCGGCCATTACGGCACCTACTGGGTCAAGCACCTCAACGAGATCACCGTCATCGACAATGTCTATGACGGCTTCTGGATGAAGTCGGCCTACCGCATTCCCGATACGCCCAACAATGCGATCGAGCCGGGCACCGCGCCAAAGGCGACGATCCCGATCAACCGCTTCACCATCCGCTCCTTCATCACCAGCGTGCCCGACGGCGCGAAGCTGAAGGCAGGCGCCACGACGCTGCGCGGCATCGCCTTCGACGGCGGCAAGGGCATCAAGGAGGTCCAGGTCTCCACCGATGGCGGCAAGACCTGGACGAGTGCCAAGCTCGGCAAGGATCTCGGCAAATACTCGTTCCGCGAATGGAAGCTGCCGGTGAAGCTTGCGGCGGGTAGCCACGAGCTCAAGGTCCGCGCCACCGGCAATGGCGGCGAGACCCAGCCCGACACGCCGCGCTGGAACCCGGCGGGTTATCTGCGCAACGTCGTCGAAACCGTCCGCGTGACCGTGGCCTGAAGGGGGTGATCATGCAGCGTACCGTTCTCTCCGCCATGGCTCTTGCGCTGGCCGCCGCTGTGGGCTCGGCACTTGCGGCACCGGTCAATTACAAGACCCCCGATGAGGTCGCCGCCTTCAAGCCCGGCCCCAATCTCGAGGTCGTGCAGGGCAATTGCAGCGCCTGCCACTCGGCCGACTACATCGCCACGCAGCCGCCGATGAAGGACAAGAAGGGCTTCTGGCAGGCCGAGGTGACCAAGATGATCAAGGTCTATGGCGCACCGATCGACGATGCCGATGTCGGCAAGATCGTCGATTATCTGGCCGCGACTTATTGACGGATGGCACACGGCGTGCCGGTCAACTGACCGCGAAACGGGCAAAACCGGCAAGAACGCTGCGAAGTTGAGCGGGATTCGCCGAAATGCCGATGTGGTTTGAGCTACCAAGCCTGACACATTCCGCGTATCCTGTTAGGACCGAACCGGCCGGTTGGCGGGGACTGGCGGTTCGAGATCTCGGAGGAAGACCCGCGGAGAAGTCGTGATGGCTAAAGGTACGGTCAAGTGGTTCAACCCGACGAAGGGTTATGGATTTATCCAGCCTGCGTCGGGTGGCAAGGATGTGTTCGTGCATATCTCGGCAGTGCAGAAAGCCGGTCTGTCCACCCTCAACGAGGGACAGACGGTGGAATACGAAGAGATCGCAAACCGGGGCAAGACCTCCGCAGAGAACCTCAAAGTATAAGCCCGCGCCAGCCTTTGCTGCCTCCCGGATCAATCCGGGAGCGGGGCCAAAAAATTTCAGAAGACGGCCAGTGCATTCGACGACAGGCGTTGCGATTGCACGGGGATAGCTATTTTTTCCTGTGAAGACCGCTCATTCGACGCCACAGCAATGACAATCGCGACGGCATGTCGTCAGCCCACCGGCAACGGTGCGTCGCGCTTGATCTCCTCCATCACCGCATAGGTCCGCGTCTCGCGCACGCCCGGCATCGACAGCAAGGTTTCGCCGAGAAAGCGTCGATAGGCGGCCATGTCCGCCAGCCGCGCCTTCACAAGATAGTCGAAGCCGCCGGCAACCATGTGACACTCCAGCACCTCGGGCGCGAGTTTCACCGCGCGCGCGAAACGCTCGAAATTGTCGGGCGTGGTCTTGTCGAGCAGCACCTCGACGAACACCAACAGCCCGAGGCCAAGCCGGTGCGGATTGAGCCGCGCACCATAGCCTTCGACAAATCCCTCGCGCTGCAAGCGCTTCAGCCGCTCGCCGATCGACGTCGGCGACAGCCCGATGCGCTCGGCGAGCTCGACATTGGCAATACGCCCATCCTCCTGCAAAATGGAAAGGATCTTGCGGTCGATTCGATCAAGTTCCATATTATATACGGCCAAATGACATGATATCTTCATTTCATAAGGCAGTTCAGCCAATTTGTCTATCGAACTACGGTGACATGGGCTTTATCCTGTAGCTCAGCCACAGGACACGCCATGCCTGACACCCCGCCTCCCTTCTCCGCTCCTTACGCACCCGACGACACCGAGATCGCTGTGCGCCTCTTGCAGGCGTCGCATCTGTCCCCGCCGCAGGAGGCGCGGATCGACCGCAGCGCGACGCGGCTGATCGAGGCGATCCGCAAACGCGACGACCGGCTCGGCGGGGTCGAGGACATGCTGCGGGAGTTCGCGCTCTCGACCAAGGAAGGGCTGGCGCTGATGGTGCTGGCCGAGGCGCTGCTGCGCGTGCCGGACGCGCGCACCGCGGACCAATTCATCGAGGACAAGCTCGGCGAGGGCGACTTCATCCATCATGAGACGAAGTCCACCGCTTTCCTGGTCAATGCCTCGGCCTGGGCGCTTGGCCTGTCGGCACGGGTGATTCAGCCGGGCGAGACGCCCGACGGCACCATCGGCCGGCTGGTGAAGCGGCTCGGCGCGCCGGCCGTGCGCACCGCAACGCGCCAGGCGATGCGGCTGATGGGCAATCATTTCGTGCTGGGCGAGACCATCGAGCAGGCGCTGGAGCGGGGCCGGCCGCGCTCCGGCCAGAAGCCGCGCTATTCCTTCGACATGCTCGGCGAAGGCGCGCGCACCGCGGCGGACGCGAAGCGCTATTTCGACGCCTATGCCAGCGCCATTGAGACGATCGGCAAGGCGGCCGGCGACCATCCCCTGCCCGATCGGCCGGGCATCTCGGTCAAGCTTTCGGCGCTGCATCCGCGCTTCGAGGCGATCAGCCGCGAGCGCGTGATGGCCGAACTGGTGCCGCTGCTGCTGGACCTCGCCCGGCGCGCCCAGGCCCATGACCTCAACTTCACCGTCGACGCCGAAGAAGCCGACCGGCTGGAACTGTCGCTCGACGTGATCGCGGCGACGTTCGCCGATCCCTCGCTCGAAGGCTGGGGCGGATTTGGCCTTGCCATCCAGGCCTATCAGAAGCGCGCTGGCGCGGTGATCGACTATGTCGACGAACTCGCCCGCGCGCATGACCGCAAGCTGATGGTGCGGCTGGTCAAGGGCGCCTATTGGGACACCGAGATCAAGCGCGCCCAGGAGCGTGGGCTCGACGGCTATCCCGTGTTCACGCGCAAGGCGATGACGGACCTGAACTACGTCGCCTGCGCGACGAAGCTGCTGGCCTTGCGGCCGCGCATCTTCCCGCAATTCGCCACCCACAACGCGCTGACGGTCGCGACCGTGCTGGAGCTGGCCGCGGGCAGCGGCGGCTTCGAGTTCCAGCGCCTGCACGGCATGGGCGAGGCGCTGTACGAGCAGCTGGCAAAAGATCACCCGGACATCGCCTACCGCACCTATGCGCCGGTCGGCAGCCATCGTGATCTGCTTGCCTATCTCGTGCGGCGGCTGCTCGAGAACGGCGCGAACTCGTCCTTCGTGGCGCAGGCCGCCGACTATCGCGTGCCGGTTTCGGCGCTGTTGCAGCGCCCCGCCGATGCCATCGGCCGGCCGCAAGCGGCAGCCCATGCAAGGATCCCCCTCCCCCGCGATCTGTTCGCGCCGGAGCGGCGCAATTCGCGCGGCGTCGAATTCGGCGAACGCGCCGCGCTCGACCGGTTGCTGGCCGACGTGAGAGGCGAGGCGACCGAGCTCAAACCAATCGCCGATGCCTCGCCGGATCAGGCCGACGCTGCAGTGGCCGCTGCGCGCGCCGGCTTTGCCGCCTGGAGCCGCACACCGGCAGCTGCGCGCGCGGCGGCGTTGGAGCAGGCCGCGCATTTGCTGGAGAGCCGCGGCGCTCACTTCATCGCGCTGCTGCAAGCCGAGGGCGGCAAGACGCTCGACGATGCGCTCTCCGAGCTGCGCGAGGCCGCCGACTTCTGCCGCTACTACGCAGCGCAGGGGCGAAAACTGTTCGGCAGCGAGACTGCCATGCCGGGGCCGACCGGCGAGAGCAACGCACTCGCCCTGCGCGGCCGCGGCGTCTTCGTCGCGATCTCGCCATGGAATTTCCCGCTGGCGATCTTCCTGGGACAGGTTACGGCCGCGCTGATGGCCGGCAACAGCGTGGTCGCAAAGCCCGCCGAGCAGACGCCGCGCATCGCGCGCGAGGCCGTCGCCCTGCTGCATGAGGCCGGCATCCCCAAGGGTGCGCTGCACCTCGTCACCGGCGATGGCCGCATCGGGGCCGTGCTGACCGCGCACCCTGACATCGCGGGCGTCGTCTTCACCGGCTCGACCGAGGTGGCACGCTTGATCAACCGGACTCTCGCCGCCAAGGACGGACCGATCGTGCCGATGATCGCGGAGACCGGCGGCATCAACGCGATGATCGCGGATGCCACCGCGCTGCCCGAGCAGGTCGCCGACGACGTCGTGACCTCGGCCTTCCGGTCCGCCGGCCAGCGCTGCTCGGCGCTGCGGCTGCTGTTCGTGCAGGAGGATGTCGCCGATCGCATGATCGAGATGATCGCGGGCGCTGCGCGCGAGTTGAAGATCGGCGATCCCTCCGATGTCGCGACCCATGTCGGGCCTGTCATCGACGAGGAGGCCAAGCAGCGCCTCGATGCGCATATCGCGCGGATGAAGCGCGAGGCGCGGCTGCACTTTGCAGGCCACGCGCCGGAGGGCTGCTTCGTCGCCCCGCACATCTTCGAGCTCGAGGAGGCCGGTCAGCTCACCGAGGAGGTGTTCGGCCCCATCCTCCATGTCGTCCGCTATCGCGCCGAAAACCTCGCGCGCGTGCTGCAAGCGATCGAGCGCACCGGCTACGGCCTCACCCTCGGCATTCATTCCCGCATCGACGATACGGTCGAGGCGATCATCGATCGGGCTCAGGTCGGCAACATCTATGTCAACCGCAACATGATCGGCGCCGTGGTCGGCGTTCAGCCCTTCGGCGGAAATGGCCTGTCCGGAACCGGTCCCAAGGCCGGCGGCCCGCACTATCTGTCGCGCTTCGCGACCGAGCAGACCGTGACGATCAACACCGCCGCGGCCGGCGGCAACGCTGCATTGCTTGCGGGGGAGGCGTAAAGCCCTGCGCCTGGCGCCGTTGCATCCCGCGGAAACATAGGTCTAATGCTCCCATGATGAGCCCGCGCCAATTCCAGCGTGCGGGAAACGACAAGAGCGAGGGAGCAACGCCGCGATGGACAAGGGCATTTTTGCGGGGCTGAAGGTTCTGGACTGCGCGAGCTTCATCGCAGCGCCCGCGGCCGCGACCGTGCTGTCTGATTTCGGCGCCGACGTCATCAAGATCGAGCCGCCCGGGGCCGGCGATCCCTACCGCAATCTGCCCAACCTGCCGGGCTATCCGACCGGCGAGCACAATTTCGCCTGGCTGCTGGAAGCCCGCAACAAGAAGAGCATCGCGCTCGACCTCGCCAAGCCGGAGGCGCAGGCCGTGCTGTACAAGCTGGTGGCGGAGGCCGACGTCTTCATCACCAACATGCCGCCGCCTGTGCGCGCCAAGCTCGGCATCACCTATGATCACCTCGCCCATCTGAACGACCGGCTGATCTATGCCTCCTTCACCGGCTATGGCGAGAAGGGCGAGGAAGCCAACAAGCCCGGTTTCGACAGCAACGCCTATTGGGCCCGCTCCGGCCTGATGGACCTCGTCCGCGCCGACACCGACACGACGCCGGCCCGTTCGGTCGCCGGCATGGGCGACCATCCTTGCGCCATGGCGTTCTACGGCGCCATCGTCACCGCGCTCTATCAGCGCGAGAAGACCGGCAAGGGCTCGCATGTCGCCTCCAATTTGATGGCGAACGGGGTGTGGGCGGCGAGCGTGCTGGCGCAGGCAAAGCTGTGCGGCGCCAAGTTCGGCGAGCGGCGGCCGCGCGAGCGCGCGCTGAACGCGGTCGCCAACCACTACCAGTGCAAGGACGGCCGCTGGCTGATCCTGTCGCTGCTGAGCGAGGAGAAGCAGTTTCCGACGCTGGCCCGCTGCCTCGGCCGCGAGGATCTGATCGACGATCCCCGCTTCGCCACCAAGGCCGACCGTCACGCCCGCTCGGTCGAGCTGATCAAGATCCTGGACGAGACCTTTGCGACCAAGGATCTCGCCGAATGGCGGAAAATCCTCGACGGCAGCGGCCTCGTGTTCGGCGTCGTCGCCATTCTCGACGACATCCCGAACGACAAGCAGATGCTCGACAACGAGGTGCTGGTGCCGTTCGAGAACGACACCATGCTGACCATCAACAGCCCGATCTGGATCGATGGCGCGAAGAAGGTGCAGCCGCGCAAGCCGCCCGCCGTCGGCGAGCACAGTGACGAGATTCTGCGCGGGGCGGGATACGACGAGGCGGCGATCAAGCAGCTGCGGTCGAACGGGGCGGTGGGATAGGCGGCGCGCCGGCGTTACTTCCGCGCGATCAAGCCGCCCACCAGCTCCAACAGCTCCGCCTTCGCCTCACGGCGGAAGCCGGCTCTGGGCGCGGCGAGTTGGCGAAAGAGCAAGCCAATCAGCGCCGAGACGAACAACTCGGCGTGGCGGCGTGGGTTTGGTGACTTCGCAGCTTTCAGCACAAGCTCCGCACTCTGCCGCCACGTGTCAAACCACTCGGCGACCACGGGCCGATAGTGCTCTTGCCTCGCGGCGGCCAGGAAGGCCTCATAGCAGGCGATATGCGTCTCGGCTTCTGTGCCGAGCTCGCGGACGTAGAAATCGACCAGCGCGTCGATCCAGGCCTCCACCTCGAACACCTTGTCCTGAAGGCTGAGAGCCAACGCACGCAGCCTGCCGACTTCGCGCGCCAGAGCGAACTGCAGGGCCGCCTCAACCAGCGCATCGCGGGTTCCGAAATGATGCGTGACCGCACCGAGCGAAACCCCGGCCTCGGCCGCGATCGCCCGGTGGGTCACGCCGTCGAGTCCATGTCGCCCGATGATGCGCAGCGTTGCCTGCATCAGGGGTCGCTCGCGCTCGCCCGACTCTGTTTTTGAAGTTTTTGAATCCCTGCTCATCCGGCCCAGCATCCAGCTCTTGACCCGCGACAGAACAAATGTTCTGTTACGCGGATCATATGTAATATCGTGGCCCAGGCCCCCGAAGGCAAGGAGCGTTCAATGCCCAGCTACCGCCTCCACTATTTCCCCGAGTCAGGCAACAGCTACAAGCTGGCGCTGATGCTGACGCTCTGCGGCGAGACGTTCGAGCCGGTGTGGACCGATTTCGGCGGCGGTGTCACGCGCACGGCGGAATGGCGAAAGGCCGTGAACGAGATGGGCGAGATTCCCGTGCTCGAGGTCGACGGCGTGAAGATGACGCAGACGGCGCCGCTCCTGCTCAAGCTGGCTGATCAGTACCGGCGTTTTGGCGCCGAAACAGAGGACGAGAAATTCGAGCTGCTGCGCTGGCTGTTCTGGGACAACCACAAGCTCACCGGCTACATGGCGACCTATCGCTTCATGCGCGCCTTCACAGAGACAAACGATCCGCAGGTTCTGAAGCATTTTCGCCGGCGGCTCGAGGACTTCCTCGGTATCCTCGACGGGCATCTCCAGCACAACGCCTTCGCGATCGGCGCGAAGCCGACGGTCGCCGACATCTCGATGATGGCCTATCTGCACTATCCGAGCGACGAGCACGGCTTCGATTTCGCGGTGAGCCATCCGGCCATCCACGCCTGGCTCGGCCGCATGGCCGCGCTGCCGGGTTGGAAGCCAGCCTATGAGCTGCTGCCGGGCAAGCGGATGACGAATTACGCGAAGTGAGCGTGCGCGCTTTTCTCCCCCTCCCCGTTTTACGGGGAGGGGCCCGGATCGCAAGAGCGATCCGGCTTCTCCCCGCAAGCGGGGCGAGGTGAAGCGGAGACTATCTCAGCGCCAGCCAGCCGAGCGTGACCAGGATGCCGCCGACCATGACGGCCATGGCGATCGCCCAGGTGCTGACGCGAACGCTGCCGGCGACCTGCTTGGCTTCCTCGTTGCGCGCGATCTCGCGATTGCGCTCCTTGTTGGCTTCGCTCGTATTCGTCATGGGTCATCCAAATCGCTTGTTGGCCTAGCGCGTCTTGATGAAGCACATGCCGATGCGGTTCGAGGCCGCCGCAGCCTGACAGGTGAGACCTTTAGCACAGCTCCATGACGTAAAACTCTTATCCGGCGTTCCCGATCCCGCATCTTGCAGGGAACAATGCGCGCCCCAGCCGTCCTGATATTCCGTGCCGCCGAGCTCGCGGCTGCCGCGGGTTTGCGGCCGGCTGGAAAATCCGCGTGAGAAATCAGGACGTTTACCTGCGGCGAACGCGGTCAGGATGTCGCGGCGGCGGGGCTGGTCGCCGAAGAAATGCGGCGAGGCGGGCACGACGGCCGCATTCGAGGGCTTGTCGGCAAGCCAGTCGACGCCCGGGAAATGGAAGCCGCCGATGCCGCGGGTCTGGTGGCAGCCGGCGCAGGTGACGTCGTTGAGACGGCGCTGGAAGCCGGCGACCGAGCGGACGTTTTGCATGTCGATGCCGCGTGCCGCCGCCTGCTTCAGCGCGCCGACTACGTCATTGTCAGTGAAGACGGCATCGCCTCTTCCCTCACCTTGCATCATGCCGAACTCGGGCTGCAACGCCGAGGCATCGAGGCCGGCGGGGGTCGGCACCACCGCGGCCCTGGCCAGGAATTTCTCCGGGATCAGCACGGTGCCGCGATCGAAGTCGCGAAGATGATCGGGCGCGAGCAGCCAGGCCTTGAAGTCGCGCCGGAGCGCATCGTCGGCGAGGATCCTGTCGCGGTCGATCTGGTTCTCCAGCGTCGATTCCTCGAACGTCTTCGCGGATGAATCGTACTTGAACACCTTGAGCAGATAGTCGGAGCGGAAATCATGCAGCGGCGATTTCGGCGCGACCGAGACCTGGATGTTGGTTTCGATGCGGTCGAGCATGGCGTCGTAAGGAGGAACGCGACTGCCGATCAGGCCTTGCCAGTCGCCATTGTCTAGCCAGCGCCGGGCGACCTCAGCGCATGTGACCGGAATGCCATTCCCGTCCGTCTGGCGCGTGTCGCGCGCCTTCATCACGAGGTTGAGCGTCATCGGCAGACGCGTTGCGGTCTTGCCGCCATCCGGCCTGCCGTCGAAACGCGCGAGACGATAGATCAGCCGGATCTCGCCGCAGGACTCGTCCGAGACATAGGCGCGGTCCATGCGGTTGACGATGCCTGCCAGCACGAAACGCGTGTCGCGCGATTTCAGATTGGCGAGGTCGAACAATTGCACGTCGAAACCCTCGCCGACGCCGATGGTCTCGGTCGGATATGCCGCCTTGTACCGCGCGATATAGCGGTCGAATTCCGCATCGATCGCCGGCGGAATTTCTTTCAGCTGCGGCAGCGACGCGAACATCAGGTCGGTCGTGAGCGGAACGTCCGCGTTTCGCTCCGGCGAGAGCAGACGCGAGATCGTCAGCGTATCGTTCTGGTCGAGCTTGCGCAGGAGATCGGGATCGGTGATCGCGGTGCCGCGCGTCAGCGCAGTCGTCGCCGCTGCGAATAGCGAAGCGACGCCGCCCAACAATGCGGCGACAGCAATGAGAATTCGCAACGCGCGGCTCATGCCTCAGGTAACACCGCGCAGGGACGCCTATTCAAGCAAAAAGGCGCCTCACATGGGGGTGAAGCGCCTTTTCGAAAGTCGATATTGGACGCTCAGCGAGACACGATCAGGCCCCTGCTGGTGACGACCACCCAGCGGCCGTCCTGACGGCGGATCGCATCGACGCGGCCAACGCCGGGGATGGGATCGCCGGGATAGACCTCGTAAAGCCCGTCGCGGCCCTCGATCAGCGCACCGCCATTGCCGGCATTGCGCAGCCTCCAGCCTTCGATGGTCGGCAGACGCCCAACCTCGGTCTTGGGCGCGACAGGTGCCGGTGCGGCCGCGGCTGTCGCGACCTGGGTCGGCGCGATCGAGCCGGTGGTCTCCTTGGCCGCTGCGGCTGCGGCCTGCGCCGGCGCAGCGGTCGGCGCGGCGCGGAGCTTGTCGACGGTCTCGGACAGTTTTGCGATCTTGGCCAGCGGTTCGGCCTGGGCCTTCTCGAGCTTGTCGAGGCGGTCATTGGTCCGGTTGAACTGGCCGACGCCGGTTTTCGCGCCTTGCTCGACACTGGCCTTCAGTGCAACGAGGTCGGCATCGATCCGCGCGACCGAAGCATCCAGCGCGCTGGTGTCGGCGACCTGCACCGGCGCCTGGGCCGTGGCGGCGAAACGCATCACGCCGGCGGTCGCAAGCGCGCCGCTGATCGCGCCGACGCAAGCGGCAATCGCCACCACCGCGGCCATCGCAGACAGGCGGCGCTTGCCGCCGGTCTCGCGCGGCTCGTCGGCCTTCACATGCGGGGCGAAGTCCTCGCGGTCCCAAGAGCCGTTCCACGCCCGCTCCGAGGGCGCCATCACGATCAGCTTGCCGGGCTTCGGCTCGGGCTTCGACTCGGGCTTGGGCTCGGCTTTCGCTTCGAATTTCGGCACCTCGATCCGGGTGGGCTCGATCTTCGGCGGCTCGACCTTGACCGGATCCGGCTTGGGCGGCGCCTCGTGATCGGGGGCGATCGAGGGGGCGTCGATCCCCGCAGCAGCCTCGATGGCCTGCGGCGCGATCGCTGCGGCTTCGACGGCGCCATGATCCTGGGCAGGCTGCTCGGGCAATGGTTCGCTCACGGCTCAAATACTCCAGTCTGGGTTGACCTTTTGGTAACTTTCATAGCTTGCGAAATCCTTACCTCTGGACCCGCTTACCGAAATTTTAGGATTTGATCCGGGGCCGAATTGGGCCGGGAAAATGGAACCGGCGTGGCGGGCGTGAAACAATTTGTAACCGGGGGAAGATGAACGGCGGCGCAATGGCCGGGCGGTCGCGCTGCCTACACATCGTCATCGCGACGGAGGGGACGCCATCTGCAGCCCCACATCACAATCCGTCACATCACCACCGGCTCGTCCGGCAGCTCGTTCGAATACGGCCCTTGCGGCGGGAAATGCCGCGCCAGCTCACGCGACACCGCCTCGATGCCGCCGATCACGCCGCGCTCGAACCGACCCGATCTGAACTCGGCCTCCATCGCGCGGCAGATGCTCTCCCACCCTTCGGCACCGACCTTCGCATCGATGCCGCGATCGGCGACGATCTCGACGTCGCGGTCGGCGAGCAGGAGATAGATGAGGACACCGTTGTTCTGCGCGGTGTCCCAGATGCGCAACTGAGAAAACACGTCGAGCGCGCGCTCGCGCGCCGGCTGATTGCGGAACAACGGCGCGCCGTCGAGCGCCCCTTCGACGACGAAGCGGACCTGGCCGGAATGGCTGGCTTCGCCGCGTTTGATCGCCTGCTCGATGCGGTCGAGCACGTCAGTCGGAAAAATCTGCTTCGCGCGCCAATGATGCTGCACGAGATGTCGGGCAATGCGCTTGATGCTCATGACCGCTACCAGCTCCCCGAGGCGCCGCCGCCGCCGAAACTGCCCCCGCCGCCGCTGAAGCCGCCGCTACTCGACGATCCGCTGCTCCATCCGCCCGAAGAGCCGCTCGACCACGAGCCGCCGCCGCGCGAGCGGCCGGTGCCCGGCGTTATCGCCGAAAACAGATCGGCGATAAATCCGATGATGAAGCCGAGGACTCCGAGAGCGCCGGCGAGCGCGGCGGAGCCGAGAATGAGCCAGGTCAGCGCGGCAATGATGCCTCCGGTCGTCAATGATCCGAGCAGCCGCCCCAGCGTGGCCCGGAAGAACCCGCCGACCCCGATCGAGACGAACAGCGTCACGATGAAGAGCGGCGCGAGGTCGTCCAGATTGCCGAAATGGACGGTCGGCGAGGGAACCGGCAGCGGCTCGCCGTCAATCACCCGGATCATCCGATCGACGCCGTCGGAGATGCCGCCGGCAAAATCGCCCGTCCTGAATTTCGGTGTGATGACCTCGTCGATGATGCGCCTCGACGTGACGTCGGTCAGCGCGCCTTCGAGGCCATAGCCGACCTCGATGCGCAAGTGCCGGTCGTTCTTGGCAACGATGAGGATTGCGCCGTCGTCGACCTTCTTGCGGCCGATCTTCCAGGCCTCCGCGACGCGGATCGAGAATTGCTCGATCGTTTCCGGCTGCGTGGTCGGCAGGATCAGGACCGCGATCTGACTGCCCTTGCGGTTCTCGAAGTCACGCAGCTTCTGCGACAGCGCGGCGATGTCGCTGCTGGAGAGCGTGCCGGTCTGGTCGACGACGCGGCCGGTGAGCTCGGGTATGTCGACGTCGGCGGAGGCGGGGAACGCCAGGACGAAGATGAGGGCGATGACCGTCATCGCCCGCAACAAATTCGCTGTCATCGCCCGCGAAAGCGGGCGATCCAGTATCCCAGAGGCAGCCGTGCTTGAATCGAGAAGCCGCGGCTTACTGGATTCCCCGCCTTCGCGGGGAATGACGGCGGTGGGCGAGGCGCGCATGCGAGACGAACGCGCTTACTTCGACGGCGCCGGGGCTGGGTTGAAGTCCACCTTCGGCGCGGTCGAGATCGCCTTCTCGTTCTCGACCGTGAAGTTCGGCTTCTCCTTGTAGCCGAACATCATGGCGGTGAGGTTGCTCGGGAACGAGCGGATGGTGACGTTATAGTCCTGCACCGATTTGATGTAGCGGTTGCGCGCCACCGTGATGCGGTTCTCCGTCCCCTCGAGCTGCGACATCAGGTCCTTGAACAGGGCATCGGACTTCAGCTGCGGATAATTTTCGGTGACGACCAGAAGCCGCGACAGTGCGCTCGACAGCTCGCCCTGGGCGGCCTGGAATTTCTGGAACGCGGCCGGATCGTTCAGCACCTCGGGCGTCGCCTGAATGCTGCCGACCTTGGCACGGGCATTGGTGACGCCGAGCAGCACGTCCTTCTCCTGCTGCGCAAACCCCTTCACCGAGTTGACGAGATTGGGAACGAGATCGGCGCGACGCTGATACTGGTTCACGACTTCGGACCAGGCGGCCTTGATCTGCTCGTCCTCGCTCTGGATCGCGTTGTAGCCGCAATTGGTCAGGCTCAGCGAGGCCAGCGCCGCCAGCACGGTCAGGATCTTGCGCATCAAATTTCTCCCGGTGGAATCTGGCGTAAACTACCAGAAGGACCTTCGCGAGTGTCCAGATTTCTTCCGTCATTCCGGGTTCGCTTCGCGCCCCGGAATGACGGCACGGATGAGCGCGTCCAGCCGGCTGACGCAAGCCTCTTGCCTATCGCAGGCCGACATAGTCAACTCCGGCAAAACATAAGCGGAAACGCCAGGGGGAACGCGATGTCCTCGTTCGAGACCATCCTCGTGGAACGGCCGGACCCGGCGATCGTCCGGGTCGTGATGAATCGGCCCGAGGCGCGCAACGCGCAAAACCTGCAAATGACCTACGATCTCAACGCCGCCTTCGACGCGGCCGTGCAGGACGATACGGTCAAGGTCATCATCCTCGCCGGCAACGGCCCGCACTTCTCGTCCGGCCACGACCTGCGTCCGGGCGGCAAGAACGCTGCTGGCGCGGATTTTCCACCGATTGGAAATTGGGGTGGCTTTGCCGAGCCCAATGCGCATGGCCGTTTTGCGCGCGAGCAGGAAATATATCTCCAGATCACGCGGCGCTGGCGCAATCTGGCCAAGCCGACCATCGCCGAGGTTCATGGCAAGTGCATCGCGGGCGGGCTGATGCTGGCCTGGGCCTGCGACCTCATCGTCGCCAGCGACGATGCGCAGTTCTGCGACCCCGTCGTCACCATGGGCGTTTGCGGCGTCGAATGGTTCGTCCATCCCTGGGAGCTCGGTCCGCGCAAGGCCAAGGAGTTCCTGTTCACCGCCGACAATTGGAGCGCGCAGGAAGCGCACCAGCTCGGCATGGTCAATCAGGTCGTGCCCCGCGCCGAACTGTCGTCGCGTGTGCTGGAGCTGGCCCGCCGGATCGCGACCAAGCCGTCCTTTGCCCTGAAGCTGACCAAGGAGGCCGTCAACCGCTCGGTCGACATCATGGGCCAACCCGCCGCGATCGACCAGGCGTTTGCGCTCCATCAGCTCTGCCACGCGCACAATCTCCAGGAGTTCGGCATGATCGTCGATCCATCCGGCCTGCATCCCTCCGTGCGCAAGCCGCCGGCGGCCGCGGAGTAGACGCGATGGATCTCAATCTCAGTGACGAGCAAAGATTGCTGCGCGAGAGCGCGGAGCGGTTCGTGGCCGAAAGCTACGATGCCGATCATCGCCGCAAGATGGCGAACGATCCGCTCGGCTTCAGCCCGGCGGTGTGGAAGCAGTTCGCCGAGCTCGGCTGGCTGGCGCTGCCGCTTCCCGAGGAGTTCGGCGGGCTCGGCGGCGGCGCGGTCGATGTCGGCATCCTCATGGAAGCCTTCGGCCGCGGGCTGGTGTCGGAGCCCTATGTCGCAACTGTGGTGCTCGGGGCGGCGCTGATCGCGAGATGCGGCAGCGCGGAGCAGAAGCAGGCGAGCCTGGCCAAGGTGGCGGACGGATCACTGAAGCTCGCTTTTGCGCATTCCGAGCGCGCAGCGCGGTTCGATCTCGCCCAGGTCGCGACCAGCGCAAGAAAGACACCCGAGGGATGGCGGCTGGCCGGCGAGAAGATCGCGGTGCTCGACGGGCATGCCGCCGACGAGATCATCGTCTCCGCGCTCGTGCATGACCATCATGGCCCCTCTGGGCGGATCGGCCTGTTCGTCGTGCCGGCGACGGCGACGGGCCTTGCGGTCTCCGATTACGCGCGCCTCGGCGGCGGGCGCGCCTGCAACATCGAACTGAGCGACGTGCATCTGCCCGAGGACGCCCTGCTCGGCGACGGCAGCGATGCCCTGCCCGCGATCGAATGGGCCGTCGACCGCGCCATGGCAGCTTTGGGGGCGGAAGCCGTCGGCATCATGCAGACGCTGCTGGACACGACGCTGGAATACACCAAGATCCGAAAGCAGTTCGGCCGGCCGCTCTCCGCCAACCAGGTGATCCGCCACCGCCTCGCCGACATGGCGATGCAGGTCGACGAATCCCGCTCGATCGCGCTGCGGGCGGCGCTGAAGGCCGATAGCCCGCCGGCCGAGCGCGCGCGAGCCGCCTCTGGCGCGAAGGCGAAGATCGGCAAATGCGCGCGCTTCGTCGGCGAGCAGTCGATCCAGCTCCATGGCGGCATGGGCGTGACCGAGGAGCTCGAGGTCGGCGCCTATTTCAAACGGCTCGTCGCGTTCGACACGCTGTTCGGCGGCAGCGCGCATCACTATGGCCGCCACGCCCAGCTGAGCCGCAGGGCCGTCTCGGCCTAAACCCAAGGAGCGCATCATGGACCTCTCGTTCAATGCCGAGGAGCGTGCCTTCCAGGACGAGGTGCGCGGCTTCATTGCGAAGAATCTCACCGAGGAGATGAAGCGCGCGACCGCCCTGACGCCGTCGGTGTTCTCCGACCCTGACATCGGCATGGCCTGGCAACGCGCGCTGCATAAGCAGGGCTGGGGCGCGCCGGGCTGGCCGGTCGAATATGGCGGGCCGGACTGGACGCCGGCACAACGCTGGATCTTCGAGACCGAATGCGCGCGGGCCGGCGTGCCCAATGTCAACGTGATGGGCGTGAAGATGGTCGGGCCCGTCATCATCGGCTTCGGCTCACCGGAGCAGAAAAATTTCTACTTGCCGCGGATTCTTTCCGGCGAGGACTATTGGTGCCAGGGCTATTCCGAGCCGGGCTCCGGCTCCGATCTCGCCTCGCTGAAGACCCGCGCGGTGCGCGACGGCGACGACTACATCATCAACGGCACCAAGATCTGGACCACGCATGCCCACCACGCCAACCGCATGTTCGCGCTGGTGCGCACCAGCGACGGCCCGCGGCAGCAGGACGGCATCAGCTTCATCCTGATCGACATGAAGACGCCGGGCATCACGACGCGCCCGATCCTCACCATCGGCGGCGACCACGAGGTCAACCAGGTGTTCTTCGACGACGTGCGCGTGCCCGTGGCCAACCGCGTCGGCGAGGAAGGCAAGGGCTGGACCTACGGCAAATATCTGCTCGAGTTCGAGCGCGGCTCCGGCATCGCGTCGGCCAAGCTGCGCGAGGGGCTGAAGGCCATCGCGGACCTCGCCGAGTCGGACCTGACGGGCCGCGCGATCGACAGCCCCGATATCGCCACGCGCATCTCCGAGGTCGAGGTCGACATCGACGCGCTGGAGATGACGGAGCTGCGCGTGCTCTCGGCGCTGCAGACCGGACAGAATCCCGGCGCGGTGTCGTCGATCCTGAAGCTGCGCAACAGCGAAATCCGGCAGGCGGTGACGCGGCTGGGGGCCGACGTGATCGGCCACGACGCCCTCGCCGTCGAGCCGATGCGCCCGCTCTACAAGCTCAATCACGAGCCGGCGGTTCCCGAGGAGATGTTGACGGTGATGCCGGAATATCTCAACGGCCGCGCCTACACGATCTTCGGCGGCACGTCGGAGATCCAGCGCGACATCATCGCGAAGATGATGCTGGGGATTTGAGGACTACGTCTCTCTCCGTCATTGCGAGGAGCCCTTGCGACGAAGCAATCCAGATCTCTCACGCCGAGAGGTGTCTGGATTGCTTCGCTGCGCTCGCAATGACGTCGTGGTAACGGCGCGGTCCCGGATCTCGCTGCGCTCCATCCGGGCGACGCACCGCTCTCTCAACCTGCCGCCTTCGCGTCCCGGATCGCCTGCCAGATCTTCTGCGGGGTCAGCGGCGTGTTCAGCTGGGTGATGCCGAGCTCGGCGAGCGCGTCCATGACGCCGTTGGTGACGCAAGGC
>NZ_LSIC01000195.1 GCF_001556045.1 Bradyrhizobium sp. CCH5-F6 | reverse complement strand
TTGACGCGTTTTCTTGACGCGAACCGGCGTCCACTTCGCTCGAAAACGCTCTAACGTGTGCGCCGTCAGCCGGCGGCGGCCACCGCGCGTTGTGCCATCACCTTGACGAGATTGGCGCGGTACTCCGCCGTGCCGTGGATGTCAGCCAGCAATCCGCTCGCTGGAATGGTGATGTTGTCGAGCGCCGATGGCGACCAGTTGCTCTTCAGCGCGGCTTCGATGGCGGGCACGCGCATCACGCCGCTCTGCGAGGCGCCGGTCGCGGCCACCCGGATCTCCCCAGACTTGGTCCTGGCAACGAACACACCGGTCAGCGCGAAGCGCGAAGCCGGATGCCGCATCTTCTCATATCCGGCCTTCTCCGGCACGGGGAACGAGACCGCGGTGATGATCTCGCCGTCCTCGAGCGCCGTCGTGAACAGGCCCTTGAAGAAGTCGGCCGCCGCGATCGACCGCTTGTTGGTCTTGACGGTGGCCCCGAGTGCGAGCAGCGCCGCCGGGAAATCCGCAGCGGGATCGTTGTTGGCGATCGAGCCGCCGATCGTGCCGCGATAGCGCACCGCCGGATCGCCGAGCACCGAGGTCAGGTGAGCGATCGCGGGGATCGCCTTCTTCACGTCGGCGCTCTGCATGATGTCGTAATAGATCGTGCCGGCCTTGATGGTCAGCACGTCGCCCGACAGCTCGATCCCCTGCAGCTCCTTGATCTTGCCGAGGTCGATCACGTCCGAGGGGGCGGCGAGCCGCTGCTTCATGACCGGCAGCAGCGTCTGGCCGCCGGCAAGGAACTTCGCTTCGCTGCTCTTGCCGAACAGGCTGACGGCCTCGTCGACCGTGGAGGCGCGATGATAGGTTGTCTGGTACATCTTCGGTCCTCCCTTAAGCCGCGTGGATCGTGCGCCACACCCGGTCAGGGGTTGCGGGCATTTCCAGGTTGTTCTTGCCGATCGCGTCCGTGATCGCGTTGATCACGGCCGCGGAGGCGCCGATGGCACCAGCCTCGCCGCACCCCTTGATGCCGAGCGGATTGCCCGGACACAGCGTCGTGGTGTGGGAGAGGTTGAACGACGGCACATCGTCGGCGCGCGGCATGGCGTAATCCATGAACGAGGCCGTGACCGGCTGGCCGTTGGCATCGTAGATCGCATGCTCGAGCAGTGCCTGGCCGATGCCTTGCACGAGGCCGCCGTGAACCTGGCCTTCCACGATCATCGGATTGATCAGCCGGCCGAAATCGTCGGCCGCGACGAAGTTGACGAAGGAAGTCTTGCCGGTGCCGGGATCGACCTCGAGCTCGCAGATGTACGTGCCGGCCGGGAAGGTGAAGTTGGTCGGGTCATAGAAGGCGCTCTCTTTCAGGCCCGGCTCCATCCCGTCAGGCAGGTTGTGCGCGGTGTAGGCCGCGAGCGCGACCATCGGCAGGGCGATCGCCTTGTCGGTGCCGGTCACCTTGAACTCGCCGTTCTCGATGACGATGTCGGCTTCCGACGCTTCCAGCGCATGCGCCGCGATCTTCTTGGCCTTGGATTCCATCTTCTCCATGGCCTTCAGGATCGCGGTGAGACCGACGGCCGCGGAGCGCGAGCCGTAGGTGCCCATGCCGAACTGCACCTTGTCGGTGTCGCCATGGACGATCGAGACCTGGCTGATCGGAATGCCCAGACGTTCCGCGACGAGCTGGCAGAACGTGGTCTCGTGACCCTGGCCGTGGCTGTGCGATCCCGTGAGGATCTCGATGGTGCCGACCGGGTTGACGCGCACCTCGGCCGATTCCCACAGGCCGACACCGGCGCCCAGGCTGCCGACCGCCTTCGACGGCGCGATGCCGCAGGCCTCGATGTAGCAGGAGACGCCGATGCCGCGCAGCTTGCCGTCGGCCTTCGCCTTGGCCTTGCGTGCGGGGAAGCCGGCATAGTCGATCGCCTTCATCGCGGCATCGAGCGACGCGTTGAAGTCACCGGTGTCGTAGGCCATGATCACCGGCGTCTGGTGCGGGAACTGGGTGATGAAATTGGCCCGGCGCAATTGAGCCGGATCGACCTTGAGCTGCCGCGCCGCCGTTTCCATCAGCCGCTCGATCAGATAGCTCGCCTCGGGGCGGCCCGCGCCGCGATAGGCGTCGACCGGCGTGGTGTTGGTGTAGACCCCGATCACCTCGGCATGGATCGCCGGGATGTTGTACTGGCCCGACAGCAGCGTCGCGTAGAGGTAGGTCGGCACCGAGGACGAGAACAGCGACATGTAGGCGCCGAAATTGGCGTAGGTCTTCACCTTCAAGCCGATGATCTTGTTGTTGGCGTCGAACGCCATCTCGGCATGGGTGATATGGTCGCGGCCGTGCGCGTCGGTCAGGAAGGCCTCGGTGCGGTCGCCGGTCCATTTCACGGGACGGCCGACCTTCTTCGAGGCCCACAGCGCCACCATCTCCTCGGGATAGATGAAGATCTTGGAGCCGAAGCCGCCGCCGACGTCGGGGGCGATCACGCGCAGCTTGTGCTCGGGCGCTATGTTGTAGAACGCCGACAGCACGAGGCGGGCGACGTGCGGGTTCTGCGAGGTCGTATATAGAGTGAAGTGCTCTTCCGCCGCGTCGTAGTCGGCGATGGCCGCGCGCGGCTCCATCGCGTTCGGAGCGAGGCGGTTGTTGGTGACGTCGAGCTTCACCACATTGGCGGCCTTGGCGAAGGCGGCATCGGTGGCGCCCTCGTCGCCGATCACCCAGTCATAGACCTGGTTGCCGGGCGCTTCGGGGTGAAGCTGGGGCGCGCCGGGCTTGATCGCGGCCTGCATGTCGGCGACCGCGGGAAGCTCCTCGTAATCGACGACGACGGCTTCCGCCGCGTCGCGCGCGAGATTCTTGCTCTCGGCGATCACGACGGCGACGGCCTGGCCGACGAAGCGCACCGTCTCGGGCGCCATTGCCGGCCATGCGCCCATCTTCATCGGGCTGCCGTCCTTCGAGGTGATGGCCCAGCCGCAGATGAGGTTGCCGACCTTGTCGTCGACGATCTGCTTGCCGGTGAGCACCGCGACCACGCCCGGCATCTTCAGTGCGGCGGAGGAGTCGATCCCCTTCACCTTGGCATGCGCGTGCGGGCTGCGGATGAAATGCGCATGGGTCATGCCCGTCAGCTTGATATCGTCGACGTAGCGGCCCTTGCCGGTAATGAAACGCTTGTCTTCCTTGCGCACGACGCGTGCGCCGATGCCTTCAACACCCATGTCTGGTCCTCCCGACCGGAATTTCGTTGACCCGCGCTTTCCCTCGAAAGCGGCATTGGTTTCTTGTTCGCGACGGCCGCTCTACTCGGCCGCCTGCGCGACCTTCATGCGTCCGGCCGCATCCAGCACGGCTTTCACGATGTTGTGGTAGCCGGTGCAGCGGCAGATATTGCCCTCGAGCTCTTGGCGGACGGTCGTCTCGTCGAGCTGGCCACCATGGCGTTGCACGATGTCGATCGCCGACATGATCATGCCGGGCGTGCAATAGCCGCACTGGAGACCGTGATTATCGCGGAAGGCAGCCTGCATCGGGTGCAGCTCGTCGCCCTTGGCGATGCCCTCGATCGTTGTGATGCTGGCGCCATCGGCCTGACCTGCCAGCATGGTGCACGATTTCACGGCCTTGCCGTCCATGTGCACGACGCAGGCGCCGCACTGGCTGGTGTCGCAGCCGACATGGGTCCCCGTGAGATTGAGGTGATCGCGCAGGAGTTGGACCAGCAGCGTGCGGTCCTCGACGTCGACAGCAACGGCTTTGCCGTTCACTGTCAGGTTGACTTTAGACACGATGTGCTCCTCCCGGGATTTGATTTTGATTGCTTCTAATTAGAGACCACCGACCCGGAACTTTGCAACTAGGATTTTGGTCGCCAGCGTCACTGAAAAGTCATTGATCCAGCTGCCGCGCGATGATTTGCGGGGCGGGGCCGCCGGGAAGCTGAGCGCGCGGAGCACCGGACCAGCCCTTGGACCAGCCTGGGATGCCAGAAATCACCCAGATCGGCCTTTGGCCGATGAGCCCTAACATCGCGGGTCTGCCAAATTTACCGCCCCTTATCGATTCTGCCCTAGTTTTGCGCATCGCGGCTGGGGGCGGGGCGCCTCCGGATCGCGGCTGAATACAAATGGGGGTGGGAATGTCCGGGCGTATCGCGTCGCCGTCTAAGCGTGCACTGTTTCCGACCCTCAGGTTCCGCGCAAAGATCATTCTCGGCTTTGCCGCAGTGCTGGTGATCTCCGCCGGCAGCATGGCCTTCTCCTATTTCGGCTTCGAGCGGGTCGCCTCCGGGGTCCAGTCCTATCGCAGCAGCGTTTCGGACGCCGATCTCGCCCGCAACATCGACCGTGAGCTGCTCGCCTATCGTTCGGCGGCCAAATATTTCGTCGTCACCGGCAAGGAAGACGACGCCAAGGCGGCCCTGGATGCCGAAGGCAGCCTGAAGAACGCAATCGATCGGGCCGTCAAGAGTGCCAAGAATCCCGCCCGGCAGGAGAGTCTCGGCAAGCTCTCAAAGGAGTTTTCCCATTTCTCCGCGACCTTCGCGAAGGTGCTCCAGGCCAAGCGAGACAGTACGCTGCTGGTGCAGAACCAGCTCATGCGCAATGCCAATCTCCTGAAATACAAGCTCGACGATATCGGCAACAACGCTTCCGACTCGGAAGCACAGGCGATCGAGTTCGGCACCAAGCAGGTCAACGCCCAGTTCCAGACTGCGAGTGCGGCGGCGACCAATTTCGTGCTGACGTCTGACCAGGCGATCGCCACCAGCGCGCTGGCGCGGCTGAAATTCGTCGAGAACTCGCTCGGCGCGGTCTATTCCATGGACGACAAGGTCGTCGCCGGCCTGAAGGACGCCAAGGCGCTGCTCGGGGCCTATCGTGAAGCGCTGGAAAAGCTGATCGCCAATGCCAAGCTGGTCGATGATCTCGTCACCGAGATGAACGGCTCGGCCGGTGCGATCCTGCAAGGAGCGACCGCCATGAAGGCGGACCTCGTCGCCGAACAGCAGCGGCTCGATTCGGAATCGGAGGCGACCATCGGGCAGACCAAGCAACTGGTGCTGATGCTGGCCGTCGGCGGCACGCTGCTCGGCGCAGTCCTCGCCTTCCTGCTCGGCACCGGCATTTCGCGTCCGATGATCGCGATGTGCAAGGCGATGCGCGAGCTTGCCTCGGGCAATT
>NZ_LSIC01000194.1 GCF_001556045.1 Bradyrhizobium sp. CCH5-F6 | reverse complement strand
GCCCAGCACCATATAGCCTCCGCACTCGCCGTGGACCGGCCGGGTCTCGGCGAAGGCACGCAGGCCGCTGCGAAAGCGAGTATTGGCCGCGAGCTTGCCGGCATGCAGCTCGGGATAGCCGCCGGGAAGCCAGCAGACGTCGGCGCTCGCGTCAGGCAACTCATCGGCAAGCGGCGAAAATGTCGAGATATCGGCGCCCGCTGCGCGCCAGGCTTCAAGCATGTGTGGATAGACGAAGGAAAAGGCCGCATCGCGGGCCAGCGCAATGCGCTGACCGGGCGGCGTGACGTTCAGGCCGTTCTTCGCAATTTGCGGCGACCAACGCGCGGCCGACTGCAGCACGGCATCGAGATCGACGTGCTCGGCGACGAAGCGCGCGGCTTCGTCGATCAGCTTTCCGATCTCGGCCTGCTCCTCGGCCTGCACCAGGCCGAGATGGCGCTTCGGCAGGCTGATCTCGGCATGACGCGGCAGCGCGCCGAACACCGCGATGCCGATGTCGTCAAGCGCACGCCGCACGAGATCTTCATGACGCGGACTGGCGATGCGGTTGAGCACGACGCCCGCAAGGCGCACGCCGGCGCGATAATCGCGAAGACCTGCGGCGATAGCCGCCGCAGTCTGCGCCTGCCCGGAGGGATCGATCACCAGAACCACCGGCCAGCCGAGCATCTCCGCAATGTCAGCGGTGGCGCCGGTGCCGCAGACGCCGCGCGCGGCGACGCCGTCGAACAGGCCCATCGAGCCCTCCGCAAGCACGACGTCGGCGTCCGCGCCGCGGCTGACGAGATGCGCGATGGTGCCGCGATCCATCGCCCAGCTATCGACGTTGACGGAGGCACGCCCCGTCGCGGCGGCGTGGAAGGCGGGATCGATATAGTCCGGCCCGCTCTTCAAGCACTGCACGTTCAGGCCGCGATTGCGCCAGGCGCGCGCGAGCGCCAGCGTCAGCGTGGTCTTGCCGACGCCGGAAGCCGGCGCAGAGATGACGAGCCCTGTGGCCATCACGATGCCTCCGGAAAGCGCGGCTCGGCGCCGACCGGCCGATAGCGGCGGTCGTAATCGGCGGCATAGAGACGGCTCTCGTCGAAATCCTCCGAGCCAAGCGTCCTGCCGACCAGGATCAACGCGGTGCGCTCCATCTCGCTGCTCACAGTCGCTTCGAGCGTGCCGAGCGTCGCGCGAACGATGCGCTGGCCCGGCCAGCTTGCACGCCAAACGATCGCGACCGGGCAATCGGCTCCGTAGTGCGGCGTCAGCTCGGCGATGATCTTGTCGAGCAGATGGATCGACAGATGGATCGCGAGCACCGCGCCCGTCGCGGCGAACGCAGCGAGCTTCTCGCCTTCGGGCATCGCGCTGGCACGGCCCGGCGTGCGGGTCAGCACCACCGTCTGAGCGAGACCGGGAAGCGTCAGCTCGGTCTCCAGTGCCGCTGCAGCAGCCGAGAAGGAAGGCACGCCCGGTGTCACCGAATAGGGAATGCCCAGCGCGCGCAGGCGGCGGAGCTGCTCGCCCATCGCCGACCAGATCGAGAGGTCGCCGGAATGCAGCCGCGCGACGTCCTTGCCCTCCGCATGCGCCGCGGCGATCTCCGCGATGATCTCGTCGAGCGAGAGCGGCGCGGTGTTGACGATGCGTGCACCGGGCGGGCAATGCGCCAGCACACCCTCCGGCACCAGCGAGCCCGCATAGAGGCAGACCGGAGACGCCGCGATCAGATCTCGGCCGCGCAGCGTCAGCAAATCGGGCGCGCCAGGGCCGGCGCCGATGAAATGCACGGTCATACGCCGTCTCCTTCGGCGATCGCGGCGGTCGCGGTGCGATCCTGCGAGACGACCCGTGGCGCAATCAGCCGCGCGCGGGGACCGGCCGCGGCGAGCGCCGCGGCCTCGGCAAGCGATCCGGTCCCGAACTTTTCCACGACGAGTTTTGACTGCGTCGCCGTGTCGATGCCGGCCAGCCTCTCGGCCGGAACGGCCCTGATCGGCACACCGCATTCCTGCGCGAGCTGCTTCAGCGCCGCCGCCTCGGCCTTGTCGCTGACGGTCGCAAATGCCGCAAGACCCTCGGAGCCGCCGGCTCTAGCCAGCGCCTCGCGCAACGAGGCGAGCGTCACATCTTTCTTGAAGCCGAGCCCGGCGACCTTCATCGCACCGCACTCCATTGCACCACCGGCCGCGTCGCCTCCCAGGAGCGATAGCGACCGAGCGGAGCCGCATGCGCGATCTCGACCCGCATCAGATCGCCACCATGGCGCTGGTGCAGCTCGCCGAGCAGCGCTTCCGTCTCCAGCGTGACCGAATGTGCAACGAACCGCGCTCCAGGCGAAAGGCGCGCCCAGATAGCATCGAACATCGCGCCATCGAGGCCGCCGCCGATGAAGACGGCATCCGGCGGCTCCAGCGCAGCAAGGGCTTCGGGCGCCTTCCCCGAAACGATGACGATCCGATGCGCCAATCCGAACGCGGCTGCATTGCTGCGGATGTTGGCCGCGCGATCTTCGCGCAGCTCGATGGCCGTGGCCGTCCCACCGCACAATCCCCATTCCACCGAAATCGAACCCGAACCGGCGCCGACGTCCCACAGCCGTTCGCCGGGCCGCGGCGCCAGCGCCGAGAGGGCGAGCGCGCGCACCGGCCGCTTGGTGATCTGGCCGTCATGGACGAAGAGATCGTCCGGCAGGCCCGAGCTGCGGGGAATGCCTTGTGCTCCCCTCGCCTCCACAGCTATCGCGACCAGGTTCTCAGTGAGATCGCCCGCAAAACTGTCGGCATGATAGTTCCGGATGCTCTCGCGCGGCCCGCCGAGCGCGGAGAGAATCCAGAATGTCGAGGCGCCCCATCCGCGTTCGCTCAGCCATTTCGCGAGATCGCCGGCCGCCTTTCCATCACGCACTAGGCATAGGATGCGCGCTCCGGGCGCAAGATGCGGCACGAGGCGTTCGAATGGTGCGGCATGCAGACCGAAACAAATGACGGACTCCAGACGCCAGCCCAGGCGCGCGGCGGCGAGCGAGAATGTCGACGGAGCCGAATGCGCAATCCATTCGCCGGCATCGAGCTTCTCGGCAAGGCTAGCACCGGCCCCGTGCCAGAACGGATCGCCGGAGGCGAGCACCGCCGTGGGCCGGCCACGGCAACCCAGCACGACATCCGCGTCAAACGGCACCGGCCACGGACGGCCGCGGCTGCCGATCTCTGCAAGCGCGAGGTGCCGTTCGCCGCCAAAGATGGTTTCGGCCGTGGCAAGCGCCTTTCGACTTGCTTCCGACAGGCCCGCGAGGCCATCTTCGCCGATACCGATGATGGTCAGCCAGGGATCAGACATGACGCGCGCCCTCATTCTGGGCGGAACGAGCGATGCGAGCTTGCTCGCGGCGGAGATCGCGCGTGCCGGCATCGACGCCATCTATTCCTATGGCGGCCGCACCCGCGCGCCGGCCGACCAGCCGCTGCCGACCCGCATCGGCGGCTTTGGTGGCGTGAGCGGCCTTGCCGACTACATTCGCCGCGAAAATATCACGCATGTGATCGACGCGACGCACCCCTTCGCGGCCGGGATGAGCCGGAACGCGGTCGCGGCGTGTGCGGAAACCGGCGCGCCGTTGATCGCGCTGGAACGCGCGCCCTGGACGAGAACGACCGGCGATAACTGGATCGAAACGCACGATGTCAACGCGGCAGTCGCCGCGCTGCCTGACGCGCCGACAAACGTGTTCCTCGCCATCGGCCGCCAGCACATCGCGCCGTTCGCGAGCAAGCCACAGCATGCCTACACGTTGAGGTTCGTCGATCCGCCAGAGGCGCCCCTGCCCTTCGCCGCTGATGTAATCGTGTCGCGTGGACCGTTCACGCTTCAAGGCGAGCTGGAGATGCTGCGCGCGCGCGCCATCGCCTGGATCGTTGCCCGCAATTCCGGCGGCGACGGCGCACGCGCCAAGATCGACGCGGCTCGCATGCTCGGCTTGCCCGTGATCATGATCTCCCGACCGCAACTGCCGGGGCGACTGCGGGTCGAGAGCGTGGCCGAGATCATGCAATGGCTCGGTCATCGCACCTGCCTCGGCGCGTAGACCCACCGGCCGACGCGGCGCGTCTGCGAGTTGCCGACGATCACGAGCGTGCGCATGTCGGCCATTTCAGGCGTCACTTCGTTCAGCGTGACGGTCTCGATCCTTTCGTCAGCCGTGCTGATCGCGCGCGCGAAGATCACCAGGCGCCCGCCGCAGCCGGCCTCGCGAAGCGCCGCAAGCGCGCGGCCAAATCCTTCCGGCCGGCTGGCCGAGCGCGGATTGTACATCGCGATGGCAAAATCGGCTTCTGCGGCGAGGCGCAGGCGCTTCTCGATCACCGCCCACGGCTTGAGATTGTCGGAGAGATTGATCGCACAGAAATCATGACCGAGCGGCGCGCCGGCACGCGCGGCCGCCGCCAGCATCGCGGTGATACCAGGCAGCACGCGGATCGGCAGCGCCTGCCATTGCGGCGCCTGTTCCAGCGCCTCGAACACGGCCGACGCCATCGCGAACACGCCGGGATCGCCGGAGGAGACGACGACGACCTGGCCGCCTTCGTCCGCGAGACGCAGGGCCTCTCGCGCGCGCTGCAACTCCTCGCGATTGTCCGACGGGTGCAGCCTGAGTCCGGCCCGCGGCGGCACGCGGGCGACATAGGGCGCATAGCCCAGGATGTCGGTCGCGGCCGCGAGCGCCGCCGAGACTTCCGGCGTCACCATCGCCTCGCTGCCCGGCCCGAGGCCCGCGATGGTCAGCGTGCCCGTCATTCGGCGGCGTCCAGATGCCGGCCCTTGCCGTGCACGAGCACGATCGCGAAGTACGGGCAATCGGCAGCATCGATCTCGGCGAGCCGCGCGACACGTTCGCCCGGCATGGTGCCCCGCTCGACCAGCCAGGCATCGTCCAGCCGGCCGGCGGAGGCGAGCGCGCGGCGCACCTTCGCGAGGTTGCGCCCGGTCTTCATGATCACGAGCGCATCGGAATCGCGCATGCGCCGTTCGAGTTCGTCTTCGCCGAGCGTGCCCATCAGCACCGTCGTCACGTCGTCGCCGAGCGCGATCGGCTGTCCGACGCCGTTCCAGCAGCCGACCATGCCGGGAATGCCCGCGATGACCTCGATCTCGACGCGGCCTTGCAGGCGCGTGTGCAGATGCATGAAGGAGCCGTAGAAATAAGGGTCACCCTCGCAGAGCACGATGACATCCACCGCGCGCGAAAGCCGCGCCAGGCGCTCCGCCCATTCGTCGTAGAAGCCGGCGAGCAGATTGACATATTCCGGGCTCGCGAAGGCGATCTCCGTCGTCACAGGATATTCCATCGGATATTCGGTGACGTCGGAAGCCAGCATGCCTTCGACGATGCGCCGCGCCTGGCCCGGCCGGCCCTTCTTGCGGAAATAGGCGACGTGCTTGGCGGCGCGCACCGTACGGTCGGCGCGCACGCTCATCAGATCAGGATCGCCGGGGCCGAGACCGCAGCAGATGATGCGTCCCATGACTATTCGCTCCGGCTCGCCAGCGCGTTCACGGCCGCGACCGTGATCGCGGAGCCGCCGAGGCGGCCTTCGACCGTCAGCGCCGGCGCAGGCGGATCGGCCATCAGCGCGGCCTTGGACTCGGCGGCGCCGACAAAGCCAACCGGGCAGCCGATGATCGCGGCCGGCCGCGGGCAGTCGCGATCCTCCAGCATGTTGAGCAGATGAAACAGCGCGGTCGGCGCGTTGCCGATCGCGACGATCGCGCCATCGAGATGCGGCCGCCACAGCTCCAGCGCCGCGGCCGAGCGTGTGTTGCGCATGGATTGCGCGAGCGCAGGGACGGACGAGTCTCCGAGCGTGCAGATGACGGCATTGGCCGCGGGAAGTCTCGCGCGCGTAATGCCCTCCGAGACCATGCGCGCGTCGCAGAGGATCGGCGCGCCCTTGCGCAGGGCCGCGCGCGCGAGGGTCGCCATGCCCGATGTGAAGCGGATATGCGCCTCCAGGCCGACCATGCCGGCGGCGTGGATCATGCGCACCACCACCGGTTCCTCGTCGGGCGTAAAGCGCGCAAGATCGGCCTCGGCCCGAATGGTCGCAAAGGATTGCCGGTAGATCGCCGCACCGTCGGTCTCGTAGGTGTGCGGCATCAGTGTCCTCCGACCAGGATGGAGGGATCGCTGACGATGTCGGCGCCGTCGAGCCCGCGCAGCACCGGTTCGTCGCGCGTCGAGCCGTCACGAACGAGATCGAATCCGGCGTGCGTCGCAATCAGCGTGACCGCGGCCGCACCGGAATGCGCACAGCCTTTGCCGCAGCCGGAGACGTGGAGCCGCGCATCGGCGGCGATGCGCGGCGCAAGCGCCGCCGCGAGCGCGCGCGTATCGGCATGGGCTTCGCGGCAGCGTGGCGCGCCGCTACAGGCGATGACGCGCAGCGCCGGATCATGCGGCTCGGTGATGAGGCCCGCCCCATTCGGCATCTCCCGCTTGCCCTCGCTGAGCACCATCCGCCAGGGAGTCATACGCAGGGCATGTCCGCAGCCGGCGAATTGATGCAGCGTCGAATGCAGCATCTGTCCGAACGCGACGCCGACCATCGCGCCTTGCGGATAATGTCCGGGCCGCGATGCGGCCATCACGGGCGCGGGCTCGGTCTCGCCGCGCAGCGATTGAGGCAACGCCGCGCCGGACGCGACGTGGGCTGCCATGCGCCCTCGCCCGCCGCTCGCGCCGCCGGAGATGATGAACCAGCTTGCGAGCGCCAGCGCCGTGCTCACGGCCTGTCCGCGTGCGACGGAGCGGCCGAGCCTTGCGCCGTCGGCCCGCACCAGGAGGCGGCCCGACCGATCGCGCTCGATGCGTATGTCGGCGGAATCACCGGCCAGCACGCGCGACCTTCCGTCATCGATGGCGAAGCCGAACTTGGTGGGAAGCGCGAGGCCGGAATCGGCAAGCGCCTCCTCGAGTTCCGCGGCGAGCGACTGCGTCTCGTCGCCGTTGCTCCAGAACGGCGTCACCAAGATGTTGCGCCTGGCTTCGACATCGGCGTCGGGATCGAGCAACTGAAGTTGCGCAAGGCCATCGAGCAATGGCCGATGGCTCTCCTCCTTGACGCCCCTGATCTGGAGATTGGCCCGGCTTGTGACGTCGATCAGGCCATTGCCGAAACGTTCGGCCAGTTCGGCCAGACCTGAAATCTGTGGTGCTTCAAGTCGCCCGCCAAACGGACGCACGCGCACCACGAACCCGTCGCCCGACAGCATCGGGCGCAGCGCGCCGGGACACCAGCCCTTGACCGTGGCCGCGCTCATGAGGCCTCCCGCAGCGCCGCCGCAATCGAATTGCGGCGGGTTCGCCAGAGTGAGGCTTCGTGCAGGCGCGTGAAGCAGTTCTCCATCGCGGCGAGCGCTAACGGATTTTCGCGGGCCATGAAGGCGCGGACGTCCTCGTTGCCGAGTGTCGCATCGTAATAGAGGTCGAACAGATGCGGCGGCACGGCGCCGGCGAGATGCGCGAAGGCAGCCATGTGCTCCAGCGTCGCGGTGATCTCGGCGGCGCCGCGAAACCCGTGGCGCATCATGCCGGCAATCCAGGCCGGATTGGCCGCGCGTGCCCGGACGACACGCGAAATCTCCTCCGGCAGCGTGCGCGCGTGCGGCTTGCCGGGCCTTGTCGCATCGAGATGATAGAGTGACGGCGAGCCTGCACCGAGGTGAGCTGCAGCCGCAGCGACGCCTGCTTCATGAGCGGCATAGTCGGCCGCGAGCAGCAGATCGGTTTCGGGTAGGTCCTGCACATGGACGAAAGCGTCGGCAGACGCGAGCCGCTGTTCGATGCCGGCGCGATCCGGCTGCATCGCGCCATCTGCCGAGAAGGCCCAGGATGATGCGGATAGCCAGGCCTCGCCCGCCGCATCGCGTGTCTCGGCCGTGAAGGCATCAGGGATCGCCGACAGGCCGACGCCATAGTGTCCAGGGCGCGGGCCGAAGACGCGTGACGCGCGGTGACGGTAAGGGTTCTCCTCGCCCTCCTCCGCACGGCCCGCGAGCGCCTCGGCGGCAGCTTCGAATAATTTTGCCAATCCGGAGAAGACGTCGCGAAACAGGCCCGACACGCGCAGCGTGACGTCGATGCGGGGGCGGCCGAGCTCGGCCGGCGCGACGATGTCATAGCCGGTGACGCGGCCAGAGGCGTGATCCCAGCGCGGCGCAAGGCCGGCCAGGTGCAGCGCCATCGCGAACTCCTCGCCCGCCGTGCGCATCGTTGCCGAGCCCCAGAGATTGACGATGAGGCCCTTCGGCCAGTCGCCATGATCCTGCAAGTGACGGCGGAGCAGCTCTTCCGCAAGCTTGATGCCTTGCGCATGCGCGGAGGGCGTCGGCACCGCGCGCGGATCGACGGCGAAGAGATTGCGCCCGGTCGGCAGCACGTCCTGGCGTCCGCGATAGGGCGAGCCTGACGGCCCCGGCGCAACGCGCCGGCCTGCGAGCGCGGCGCGCAGCGCATCGCGCTCGGCCTCGCCACAGGTGCCGCGGCCGAACACGTGCAGGCCGTCGCCGAACTGGCTCTCCTTGAGATCACAGACAAAGCGATCAATCCGAGGGATCGCTTCGGCCGGTGCGGCCGATGCATCGAGGCCGAGATCCTCTTCAAGGCCGGCGGCACGGGCCTCGTCGCGGATCGCAGCGATCAGGCGCCGGCGGCGGGCGGGATCGAGACCGTCGGCAGTCGAATATTCGTCCAGGAGTCGTTCGAGCCGGCGCAGGCCTTCCGGCACAGCGGATGTTTCGAGCGGCGGCGGCAGATGGCCGACCGTGACGGCACTGAGGCGCCGCTTGGCCTGCGCGGCCTCGCCGGGATCGTTGACGATGAAGGGATAGATGATTGGGAGATCGCCGATCAGGGCTTCCGGCCAGCACGCGTTCGACAGCGCCACCGATTTGCCGGGCAGCCACTCCAACGTGCCATGCGCGCCCATGTGCAGGACGGCGTCACACCCCTGCTGCCTGAGCCAAAGATAGAAGGCGACGTAAGCATGGCGCGGGGTACGGGCGAGATCGTGATAGTCGGCATCGCGTGAGGCCGCTTCGCCGCGCTCGGGCTGGACCGCAATGATCGACCGGCCGCACCGGATGGCAGCAAAATGGAACGCGCCATCGCGGCAGCTCGGATCGTCTTCCGGCGCGCCCCAGGCCTGCGCGAGATCGTCCTGCAAGGATTGCGGCAGGTACGAGAGCGCAGCGTGATAATCGGCGACGCTCCAGGTCAGATTCTGCGTCAGCAGCGTCTCGCCGAGCGCATGGACTGGCGCAACATCGAAGCCGACCTCCGCGAGATCGGACACCAGGGCCTCGACCGATGCCAGCGCATCGAGACCAACGGCGTGCGCGATCTGGTGCGGCCGGCCCGGATAGTTCGAGAGCACGAGCGCCAGCCGCTTCTCGCCGGCCGGCTTGTCCGCAAGACGCCGCCAGGCCGCGACGCGTGCGGCGACAGCCGCCACACGCTCCTCGTCAGGCCTGTGCGCCAGATGCGAGAATTGCAGATCAGGATCTCGCTCTGCAGCGGACTTGAAGCTCACCACGCCCGTGAACAGGCGGCCGTCGACCTCGGGCAGCACCACATGCATCGCCAGATCGCCGGGCGACAGGCCGCGCAGCGAGCTCGCCCAATCCTCGCGCCGGGCCGTGGAGAGCGCGACCTGAAACACGGGCCACGGCGCGGCGTCGAACGGCGTCGTGCCATCGTCGCCGATCGCGGAGAACGCCGTCGCATTGACGATCGCCGCCACGGGATTTTGCGCGAGATGCCCGCGCAGCCAATCGGCGACGCCCGGGGCCTTCAGGGAGGTGACGAACACGCCATAGGCGTCAAACCCCTTCTCGTGCAGCGCTGCGATCAGGGCGTCAACCGGGCCGGTGTCCGCAGCAGTGAGATAGGAGCGATAGAACGTCACCAGCGCGCGCGGCTTCTCCTCGGCACAAGCCGGCGCCGCAATGACGCCTCGCGCGGGGTCGTAAAAGCCCATCTCGGGCAAGGTCATCTCGCCGACGACCGGTCCCGCGTAAAGCCCCGAGGCCAGCGCAAGCTGCGCGATCGCGGCTTGCGCCGCGACGGGACCACCGGTGTCACACAGCACCTTCAGCCGCCGCAACGTCGAGACCGGCAAGGTCGAGTACGCATCGAGCCGCGTGTCGTCGCGGCCATCGGCCGGCAGCACGGCGAGCACGATGTTGCGATCCTTCGCCAGTTGCTGGAGGGCCGCAAGCCCATAGGGCCAATAGGACTCACCGCCGATCAGCCGCACCAGAATGCCGCGCGCCTGCGACAGCGTGCGTTCGACATAGGTGTCGACCGACAACGGATGACGGAGCTCGGCGAGATTGGCGAGCCGCAGCGATGGCAAGCTGTTTCGGCCGCGCTGCCAGCCGGCGGCGAAGGCGGCAAGATCGGAATCCGAATACGAGAGCACCACGAGATCGGCCGGGTCCTGGCCGATGTCCCTTGGCGTCGCAGTCTCCTCGAGACCGCGGCTCTCGCGGAAGACGACGTGCATCAGAGACCTAGTCCCGCCTTGATTGCCGCCTCGTCGATATCGCCGTGCTCGCCGATCACGACGAGCTTGGACTGCCTGACACCTGGGCCCCAGGGCTTGTCGAACTGATGGCGCACGCGCTCGCCGACCGCCTGCAACAACAGGCGCATCGGCTTGCCCGCGACCGCGATATAGCCCTTGACACGCAGCACGTTCTGCTCGCGCGCCAAACGCTGGACCGACGCGACCAGCGCATCGATATCCGCGACCTCCGGCAGATCGATCACGACGGAGGCGAAATCGTCGTGCTCGTGCTCCTCCTCGCCGTCGTGATGCGACGGGCGCGCGGCGAGATCGTTCTCGGCGGCGGCGCCAAGGCCGAGGATGACGCGCGCATCGATCGCACCGTCGGTGACGGGGAGCATCGGCACGCGACGCGGCATCTCGGCGGTGATCGCCGCCTTGGCGGCTTCGATTCCCGCGGCGCCCGCGAGATCCGCCTTGGTCAGCAGCACGATGTCCGCGCAGGCGATCTGGTCCTCGAACACCTCCGACAGCGGCGTCTCGTGGTCGAGATTTTCATCCGCCGCGCGCTGCGCTTCGACGGCAATCGGGTCCGGCGCGAAGCGGCCGGCCGCGACGGCCTCGGCATCGGCCAGCGCGATCACGCCATCCACCGTGATGCGCGAGCGGATCTGTGGCCAGTCGAATGCCTTCAGCAGCGGCTTGGGCAAGGCCAGGCCCGACGTCTCGATCAGGATGTGATCGGGCCGCACCGGGCGCGCCAGCAATTGCTCCATGGTCGGAATGAAATCGTCGGCGACGGTGCAGCAGATGCAGCCATTGGCGAGCTCGACGATGTTCTCCTCCGGGCAGTTCGCATCCGCGCAGGACTTCAGGATCTCGCCGTCGACGCCCTCGCTGCCGAACTCGTTGACGAGCACGGCGAGCTTCTTGCCATTCGCATTGGCGAGCAGATGCTGGATCAGCGTGGTCTTGCCGGACCCGAGGAAACCGGTGACCACCGTGACCGGAACTTTTGCGAGCGAGTTCATTCGGCGGCCTCCGGCACGACGGCAATGGGGGGAATGCGGGCGAGCGACTGCTTGCGGAAGATTTCCGGGCGGCTGCGCCAGGGCACGACGCCATCCGGTGCGGCGGCATAGGCTGCGGCGCCCGCGACCACGTCGCGCGCGTTCGTCTCGGAGAGCCGGCCATAGACATAGGACCAGCGGCCGGGCGCGCTGAGCGCGACGGAGCAGCCCTGGCTGCACGCCGACAGGCATTCGACGGGAACCACGGTGACGCCCTCGGGCACGCCGGCCTCGAGGATAGCACCATGCAACCGCTGGCCGGGCGGGACTTCGCCCTCACCAAGCGTCTGGCCGGCACGGCAGGTAATGCAGACGTGAAGTGTGACCGTCATCGCCTCTTCCAGAATAAACAGCGGGAGGCGAAGAGGCGCACGGATCCTGTTCAAAGGCCCGCTTCCCCGTCGCGGAACACCCCGTCCGCCGGTCCAAAATCGTCCGCGCTGGCAGGTCTCCCGGCTTGCGGAGCAGGGTTTTGCCCTTCGATCCCCGCCTTCCCGATTCCCTTTCGGGAGTCAGTGGCTTTGGGCATCTCTCCGGTCACGGTCGCGGGGGCGGCTGCATTTTGGATCCGAATCTTGCCGATTCGGGCCCTATCGCATTCCCTCTTCGCCTGTCATAGGACAGGAACCAACGCCCGGCCACCATTTGCCGGTGGCCGCCACTTGTCAAGCCGAAGGACCGGGACCGATGACGCCTGAACCGGATACCCAAACAGCTGAGGAAACCGACGCCCGGCACGCCGCGAAAATGGCGAAGAAGAAGGCCGCCCGCGACAAGATCATGGCGACCAAGAGTGGCGAAAAAGGCCTCATCATCGTCCACACCGGCGCCGGCAAGGGCAAGTCGTCCTCCGCCTTCGGCATGATCGTCCGCTGCGTCGCCCATGGCTTTCCTTGCGCGGTCGTGCAGTTCATCAAGGGCGCCTGGGACACCGGCGAGCGGCGCCTGCTCACCGGCCATTTCGGCGACCTCTGCCAGTTCCACGCCATGGGCGAGGGATTCACCTGGGAGACGCAGGACCGCGCTCGTGACATCGCCGCGGCGCGCACGGGCTGGGAGAAGGCCAAAGAGCTGATCCTCGACACGAGCTTGCGCATGGTCGTGCTTGACGAGATCAACATCGCGCTGCGCTACGACTATCTCGACATCGCCGAAGTGGTCGAATTCCTTTCGACGCAAAAGCCGCCGATGACGCATGTCGTGCTCACCGGCCGCAACGCCAAGGACGAGCTGATCGAGATCGCCGACCTCGTCACCGAGATGACGCTGGTCAAGCACCCGTTCCGCTCCGGCATCAAGGCGCAAGCCGGCGTCGAGTTCTGAGACGATCTCGCCATGGTGCGCGCGCTGATGATCCAGGGGGCCGGCTCGGACGTGGGCAAGTCGCTCATCGTTGCCGGCCTCGCGCGCGCCTTCACGCGGCGCGGCCTGCGTGTGCTCCCGTTCAAGCCGCAGAACATGTCGAACAACGCGGCCGTCACCGTCGATGGCGGCGAGATCGGCCGCGCCCAGGCGCTGCAGGCGCTCGCCGCCGGCGCCGAGCCGCACACCGACATGAACCCGGTGCTGCTCAAGCCCGAGACCGATGTCGGCGCGCAGGTCGTCGTGCAGGGAAAGCGCATCGCAACAGCCCGCGCGCGTGACTACGCGGCGATGAAGCCGCAGCTCATGGGCGCGGTGATGGAGAGCTTCGAGCGGCTGAAGGCGCGCGCCGATCTCGTGCTGGTGGAAGGCGCCGGCAGCCCGGCCGAAGTGAACCTGCGCAAGGCCGACATCGCCAATATGGGCTTTGCGCGAAAAGCCGACGTGCCGGTCGTGCTGGTCGGCGACATCGACCGTGGCGGCGTCATCGCACAGCTCGTCGGCATCAAGACGGTGATTGACCCTGACGATGCCGCGATGATCCGTGGATTTGTCATCAACAAGTTCCGCGGCGATCCCACGCTGTTCGACGACGGCTACAGGCTAATCGAAGACAAGACGTCCTGGCGCGGCCTCGGCGTGCTGCCCTGGTTCGCGCGTGCCGGCGAGTTGCCGGCCGAGGATGCGCTGGGCCTGAGTGACGCGCGAAAGCCGGGCCGATGCAAGATCGCCTGCCTCGCACTGTCGCGCATTGCCAATTTCGACGATCTCGATCCGCTCAAGCTCGAGCCGGACGTCGATCTCGTCATGGTCCGCCCCGGCGAAGCCATTCCCGGCGATGTGAAACTCGTCATCATCCCGGGCTCCAAATCCACCCGCGGCGATCTCGCCTTCCTGCGCGCGCAGGGCTGGGACATCGATCTTCTCGCGCACCACCGCAGGGGCGGCCACCTGCTCGGCCTCTGCGGCGGCTATCAGATGCTCGGGCACAGCGTCGCCGATCCCGACGGGATCGAGGGCCCTGCGGGCGACACGCCGGGCCTCGGACTTCTGGACGTGAAGACGGTGATGAGCCCGCAGAAGACGCTGACGCGCGTTGCGGCCGTGCATGCCGCGACCGAGGAGCGGATCGAGGCCTACGAAATCCACATCGGCCGCACCGACGGCCCCGACCGGGCGCGGCCATTTGCGAAGCTGAATGGCGAGCCGGAAGGCGCGATCTCGCGCGATGGCCGCGTACAGGGCAGCTATCTGCACGGCCTGTTCACCTCGGATGATTTCCGCAAGGCTTATCTCGCGGAGCTCGACATTCGCGCCGGCGACGAGCCCTATCACGCCAGGGTCGAAAGCGCGCTCGACGCCCTTGCCGATCACATCGAAAAGCATCTCGACGTCGAAGGTCTGCTCGCGCTAGCGCGCTAGAACCTCGGCAAGGCGCGCCCATTCGGCTTCGCTGCCGGGAAGTCCGAGGCGCAGCCATGTCGGTTTCTGCGCAAAGACGCGCGACCAGATGTGGCTGCGCGCAAGCTTCTCCTGTGCATCAACCGCGTCGGGCGTCTCGTAGAGACGAAACAGCGGCGTGCCGCCGACGAGCGGCCAGCCCAGCGCTTGCGCCATCTCGTCGAGAAGAACACAGTCGCGCGCAAGCCGCGCTGACGTGGCCTCGGCCCAGGTATCGTCACGCAAGGCCCGGCTGCCGATTGCGATCGCCGCGCCCGATATCGGCCATGGCCCCGACAACGCTGCCAGCTTGCCGATATCAGCAGCATTGCCGATCGCGAACCCGAGCCGCAGGCCGGCAAGGCCATAGAACTTTCCGAAGGAGCGCAAAATCAAAAGTCCCGGCCGATCCGCTTCGGGCGCGAGCGACAATTGCGGAACGGCATCGGCAAAGCTCTCGTCGATGACGAGACGGCCAACACGCGGCAGCAATGCCAGTGCGTCCTTCGGCGTATGACGCCGGCCATCGGGATTGTTGGGATTGACGACGATGGCGAGATCCGCGCCCGCCAGCGCGTCAGTATCCGCGACCTCCCGGACGTCCCAGCCTGCGGTCGACAGGACCCCGGCATATTCATTGTAGGTCGGCCCGAGAATGCGCGCGCGGCCGGGGGGCGCGAGTTGCGGCAACAATTGAATCGCGGCTTGCGCGCCGCCCATCGCAGCAATCGGCGCGTCGGTGCGGTAGGCATGCTGCGCGGCCTGATGCAAGGCATCGATCTCGGCGCGCGAGGGCAGCGCGCTCCACGCGCGACCGCTTATCTCGCCCACGGGATAAGGCAGCCGGTTGATCCCGGTCGACAGATCGATCCAGTCCTCGGCGCGCCCACCAAAACGCTGCTGGGCCAGATCGAGATTTCCACCGTGCTCGCGCATGCCCCGTTCTTTCACGCGAAAGCCAGGATCGCAAGGACGCCGGCGACCAGCATCATGGCGCGACGGTACAGCGTCAGCGCCTCGCCGATGTCGGCGGCGCGCGGATCGCGCGCGCCTTCGTTCAGCCAGGGCTCGTTGGTGACGCTGCCGTGATAGATGCGGGGACCGCTGAGCCGCACGCCGAGTCCGCCGGCCATGGCCGCTTCCGGCCAGCCGGCATTGGGCGAGCGATGACGGCGCGCATCCCGCGTCATGCACGACAGCGCCTCCGACCGGTGCGGCGCCAGCAGCACGAAGAGAAATCCTGTTACCCGCGCCGGAATGAAATTGGCGGCATCGTCGATGCGCGCCGCCGCCCAGCCGAACGCTTCGTATCGCTCGCTGCGATGGCCGATCATCGAGTCCAGCGTGTTGATCGCCTTGTAGCCGAGGATTCCGGGCAGGCCGAACAGCGCGCCCCAGAACACCGGCGCCACGATGCCGTCGGAGGCGTTCTCGGCGAGGCTCTCGATCGCCGCGCGCGCGATGCCGGCTTCATCGAGCGCCGCGGGATCGCGGCCGACGATACGCGAGACTGCGTCTCGTGCAGCGACGATGTCGCCGGCCCGTAACGGCTCTGCGACGGCAGCCACATGATCATGCAGCGAGCGCAGCGCGACCAGGGGCCAGGCCAGGATGCCGATCAGCGCGATCTCGAGCCAGCCCCGGGGGAGCAACGACTGAAGCAACCAACCGAGCACAACCGAGAGCGCGATCACCACGAGCGCGCCGGCAACGCCGGCAGCGCGGCGCAACGTCGGCGGATCGGACGCCCGATTCCAGGCGGAATCGATCGCGGCAATCAGCCAGCCCAGCCACGTGACGGGATGGCCGATCCGCACGAACAGCCACGACGGCCAGCCCAGAAGGGCATCCACCGCCATCGCCACTGCCATGGCCCCCGCAAAGCTCACGAAAATCTCCCGTCTCTCTCCGCCCCTGTTGCGCAAGACGGCGGCCGAGCGCAAGCCCCTCGCGGCCTGATTTCGGCTTTGTCTTTGGCCGCGTTTGGTGATTAGTGCTGGCCGACAGGAGACCTCATGGCCGTCATTTTGATCACCGGCGGAACGCGATCGGGCAAGAGTACCCGGGCGGAAGCGCGCGCGCGCAGCTTTCCCGGCCAGCCCGTCTACATCGCAACCGCCGAGGCGCTCGATGGTGAAATGGAGGAACGAATCGCACGACATCGCGCGCGGCGCGGAACCGAATGGATCGAGCGCGAGGTCCCGCTCGATCTCGTGCCGGTGCTGCTCGCAACCGATGGCGGCGGCGCAAGGCTGGTGGACTGCCTGACGCTGTGGCTCTCCAACCTGATGCACGCCGAGCGCGACTGGGAGCACGAGATGAATGCGCTTGCCGCCACCCTGCCCCGTCTCAAGAGCCCGGTCGTGCTCGTCACCAACGAGGTCGGTCTCGGCATCGTGCCCGACAACGCGCTGGCACGCAGCTTTCGCGACGCCGCCGGGATCATGAACCAGGCCATCGCCGCGGCTGCCGGCGAGGTCGAATTCGTCGTTGCCGGCCTGCCGATGAAATTGAAATGATGCCGCGCGGCGAATTTCTGAAAGACGTCATCGCCGATCTCAGGATGGCAGCATCTTTCGTGACGATTCTTCCCGTCGCATCGTCGAAGCCCGCGGGCGATGGCGCCGTCGCCCGCGCGACCTGGGCCCTTCCCATCGCGGGACTG
Source organism: Bradyrhizobium sp. CCH5-F6 (assembly GCF_001556045.1). GTDB lineage: Bacteria > Pseudomonadota > Alphaproteobacteria > Rhizobiales > Xanthobacteraceae > Bradyrhizobium. Next base: position 93,360 of record NZ_LSIC01000194.1, on the reverse strand, counting down.
CTGGTCGGCCTTGCCGGCGCGTTTGTCTACAAGATCGCCAGCCGGTTCGGATTGACGCCGAACCTTGCGGCCCTGCTCGCGCTAGCCACGACCACCCTCATCACCGGCGCGCTGCACGAGGACGGGCTTGCCGATACCGCCGATGGACTGGGCGGCGGCCGCACCCGCGAACGCAAGCTCGAGATCATGCGCGACAGCCGGATCGGCACCTATGGCGTCTGTGCGCTGATCCTGTCGTTCGGCCTGCGCTGGAGCGCGCTTGCGGCCATCGCAAATCCATGGGGCGTCGCACTCGCGCTGTGCGCTGCGCACACTGCTGCCCGCGCGGGCGTGCCGGCCTTCATGTCGCTGGTCGCCCCGGCGCGGCCCGACGGGCTGTCGGCCAGCGCCGGATCGCCACCGGGCCGCAGCGTCGCCCTCGCTTTCGCTGTTGGAACCTTCGCGCTCGCCCTGGCGTTGGGACCGGGCAAGGCGCTGGTGGCGCTGATCCTGCTGTCGCTCGCCGGATACATGCTGGCGCGGCTCGCCATTCGCCAGATCGGCGGGCAGACCGGCGACATCCTCGGCGCGTTCGAGCAGCTGGGCGAAATTCTGATCCTGCTGGTGGCCGCGTCCTACCAATTGGGGCATTGACGTCATGGTCGAGTTCGATGACGGCTTCCGCCGGCACTTGCGCGAGCTGTTCGTGTGGCGGCGCGACGTGCGCCGCTTCCGCAGCGATCCGTTGCCTGATGGCGCGATCGAACGCCTGATCGAGACCGCCTGTCTCTCGCCTTCGGTCGGCCTCAGCCAGCCCTGGCGCTTCGTCACCGTCGACGAGGACGCCCGGCGCCGCGCCGTGATCGACGATTTCAGATCGTGCAACGCCGATGCGCTGAGTGCCTATTCCGGCGAGCGCGCAACGTGCTATGCCACGCTGAAGCTGTCGGGCCTCGAACAGGCGCCCGGCCACCTCGCCGTGTTCGCGGACAAGGCCGGCGACATCGGCCACGGCCTCGGCCGCGCCACCATGCCGGAGACGACCGAATATTCCGTGGTCGCCGCGATCAGCGCGATGTGGCTCGCCGCGCGCGCCGAGGGCATCGGCATCGGCTGGGTGTCGATCCTCAATCCGGATCGCATTCACGCCGTCCTCAATGTGCCTGATACCTGGAAGTTCATTGCCTATCTCTGCATCGGCTATCCCGAAGCCGAATGCGACCGGCCCGAGCTGGAGCAGGCGAACTGGGAGCATCGACGGGGAGCGGACGAGTTCACGCTGCGAAGGTAGCACGCTACACCATCCACCGTCATTGCGAGCGCAGCGAAGCAATCCAGGAATGTATCCGCGGATGGACCCTGGATTGCTTCGTCGCAAGAGCTCCTCGCAATGACTGCGGAGAGTGCGGAGCGACCCGCGGCTACGACTTGCTTCTGCCGGCCACCGCCGCCACCGGCGCTGGGCTTTCCTTCTGGAACATCAACAAAGGCCGCAAGATGATGCGGCCATAGGCCTCGTAATGGTTCTGGGTCGAGACCGCCATCTTCAGCGGCGTCGCGTAATTGGCCTCGAACGTCATGAAGGGCGCGTAGGTCCAGGAGAAGCCGACGCCGACCGAGGCAAGCTCAGTCACGCCCGGGAAGGTCGAATACACCGCGCCCCAATCGGTGAAGATATAGGTGTCGAAACCCTTCAGCCATTGCGACCAGTTGTAGTGCAGCTCGGCGTTGAAATAATAGCCGCTGTCGCCGGAGGCCGAGTTGGAGGGATAACCGCGCACGGTGGTGGGGCCGCCGATCGAGAAGATCTGGTCGCCGGGCAGCAGCTTTTCCTGGGTGTACTGCCAGCTCGCCAGCACGTTGGCGCTGAAGTTCGCGGGGCCCGCGGCGCTGGTTGCGATCAAGGAGCCGGTATAGGTGTTGAACGTGCGGTCGTTGCCCAGCACGTGGTCTTTCCATTCGATGTAGTTCACGGCGGGCGAGACCGTGATCGAATAGGCGTTGCCGGATTTCGTCACCGAGACGCCGGCGGTGGCCCTGTCGTAATGATCGTTGGTAACGGCGATCGTGGCGAAGCGGCTCACCGTCTTGCCCTCGGTCAAGGCGGCGTTGACCAGCACCAGCCAGTCCTGCGTCACCCAGACCGGCTGGCTGAAATTCACCGCGGCCTGGCTGGAGCGTCCGGTGACGTCGAGCGCGACGAAGGGACCCTGGATGATCTTGATTTTGCCCTCGGTGTAGCTGACGCCGACGCGGCCGCCCCAGGGATTGACCGGAATGCTGTAGGCAGCGTTGCCGTTGAGATTGCCGTCGGAGCGGACGCCGTAAAGGGTCAGGCGGTCGTCGACGCCGAACAGGCCGTGGCGCTTGTAGAAGGTGCCGCCTTCCCAGCGGCCGGTGTTCTCCACGCCCTGGTTGTCGACGAAGACCTGCCAGGTGTCGACCGGCGGCTCGATCACGGCGAACTGGAGGTCGGTCAGGCCGAAGCTCGTGCCGGGCTGGAGCAATGCCTTGATCTGCACGTCGTTGGTGCGGTTGAACCAGATCACGTCGCGATTGAGCTTGGGAACGTCCAGGACCTCGCCTTCGGGCTCCTTCACGCGATCGAGGATATAGTCGGTGCGGGTCTGCTTGTTGCCCTCGACCGTCGTCTTCTGGAGCCGTCCTTCGGTCAGCTTGACCTTCACCACCCCGCCCTTGGCGTCCTGCTCCGGCAGCGTCGCGATGCCGGTGACGATCCCGCGCTCGGCATAGATGGCGTTGATGTCGGCGACGAGCTGCAACAGCGCGGCGATGTCGACATCCTTGCCGACATACTTCTTCGCGATCTCGTCGAGCTCCGCCGGCGTGATGAATTTGGATTCGTCGAACGTGATCTTGCGCAGGCGGAATTTCGGCCCGCCCGGCTTCAGCAGCTGGGACTTTTCCCGCTCGCCGCCGATCACCGCCGGCCCGGTGAGCTTGGGCGGCGCGCTCTGCTGCTCGAGCTGCCGTCGCTGCCGGTCGATGTCGTTCTGGATCACGCCGGGATTGATCGACTGCGCACGCGCGGGCACGACGCAGGACGCTGCCAGCCCCACCGCCAATACTGCCCTCAGGACCCGCATCCGATCACCAGGCCTGTGCGAGACGGCCTACAGCCGGCGCCGTCGTCTCGATCGCCGCATCCTTCCAGCCCGCACGTCCCGCACGCTGCCCCTTCTGGCGCAGCTTGCGCATGTCGCTGAGCCCCTCGATGTTGACGGCCGGGCCGGCCCCGATGGTCTCGACCGCTCGCGGCGTCAGCAGTGCGTCGAGCCGCGCCTGGCCGGAGAGGCCAAGCACGTAGAACGTCCCGCCGTCCTTCTTCGCGAGCCAGGTCTCGATGCTCTGATTACCCTCGCCGTCGACCGAGATGTTGCGCACCATGCTGGCGCCGGTGAAGTCGTAGCAGCAGGTGTGGGTCGGCCCATAATTGGTGACGGTCGCCGAGATGTTGCCGGTGTAGAACACCACATAGGCGTTGCTGACATTGGCATTGCCGATCTGGCTCATCGTGAACACGCCGTCCGGCTGGTAGAGCTGGAGCGCGGGCCAGCTGGACGGCGCCGGCGTGCGGTTGTCGAGCAGCACCTGCGCGTTCGCGGTGGTCAGCATCAGCTGGCCCGGAACGTAGCCGTTGATGATCGAGACGGCAGGCGCATCGGTCCAGAAGGTCGCATCCACCACCCTGAACTGGTTGATGATGATGTGCTCTGGATCGATCGAGACGTTGGCAGACTTCGCGACGCCGCCATTATAACCGGTGACGTTCATGATCAGCGGGATCTGCGGCGTCGAGCGGACCTGCTCGCCCCTGACGTTGATCGTGTCAGCCGCGAGGTCAAGCTCTTTCACGACGCTAACCCAGCCGATGGTCAGGTCGCCCGGCGAGGTCAGCTTGACGATATTGCCCCTGATGCGGTCGAGCGAGACCGAGCCCGCCGACGCGAAGCGGGTGTCACCATTGGCGGCGATCGATCCGCCGCGGATTGCGCCCAGATCGGAGCGCAAGTCGATATCGCCGGCATCGCCTGGGATGCCTGTGGTCGTGAGCTGGGTGAAGACGATGTCGTTCACTGCGTGCAGCGTCTGCGTGCCACCGCTGATGGCAGTGCCGAGCGTAATCGCCCCCGTCGTCGCGGTGATGCCGAGCGAGCCGCCGGCATTGAGATTGTCCCAATGAACGACGGTGCCTTGCAGCACGGCGTTGCCGCTGTCTCTTATACACCCCGCCGCGATCAGCCTCGCCGAGCCACTGGCCGAGACCGAGCCAAGCGTGGTCGCGCCGCCTGACAACACCGTCTGCGCCAGGATGAAGCCGCCATCGGCGGTGACGTCGATGCTGCCGGCGTCGCCGGCGTTGCCGGTGGTCGCCAGCGAGTTGAACGTCACGTTCTGGGTGGCATGGACCGTCTGCGAGCCGCTGCTGTCGGCGGTGCCGATGATGATGCTGCCATTGTTCGCGACCGCGCTGAAGCTGCCGCTCGCGCCGGTCCCCGTCCCCGCCAGCACCTGGTGCAGCATCAAGCCGCCGATGCCGATGATGTCGACGCTGCCCTTCACCGCCGACAGCAAGCTCGCCTCGGTGTCGGTCAGGACCTTGACGTAGATGTCGCCGGCGCTCGTGCTCGCCGACAGCCGCGGCGCGCTGAGAATGAACCGGCTCGCCGCGCTGCCGATGCCGTTCGAGGCGCTCAGCGCCACTTCGGCGCCCGCGCCGGAGGCGACGAACCTGGTCTGGCCGTCGCCATTGTCGACGATCGCTCCGAGCGAGGCGACACCGCCGGCGGTGACGACGATCGAGGGGGCGTTCGAGGCCGCCGCGTAGGATTGCGACGAATTCAGCTGGCCGATCGTCGCATCGCCCGTGGTGGTCACCGAGATCGATCCGGCCGCGTTGATGGCGGAATAGGCGCCCATCGACAGCGTCGCGGCGACCAGCGTGACGCCATTGGAGCTGCTGGTCGCAGTCACCGGTGCCGCGCTGGTACCGGCCGCGAAGGTCATGCCGCGGTCGGCGAGCAACTGCATCAGGCCGCCGCTGCTGATGTCGGCATTGATGGTGAGCGCGCCACGCGCAACGTTCAGCGTCAGGGCGCCGCCGGCCCTGAGCGTCCCAAAAGTACCGCTGGCGCCGACCGCGAGGTCGCCGGTGACGGCGAGGATGCTGAGGTCGCCGACCGCCGAGCCCGTCATCGTGCCGGAGATGTTCAGCTGCAGCGGCTGGAAGACGGAGCCGTTGAAGCCGATATCGCCGCCGGCGCGCAGATCGAGATCGGTGCCGAGGATGTGGATCGCCGTGCGGTCCGTGAAGCCGGCTTCGGCGTAGATGCTGCCGGTGGCGGCGAGCTGGATCGCATTTCCGGCGGAGATGTTGCCGAGGATGAGATCGCCGGTGGTCTGCTTCACGTAGATGCCCTGCGCGGACGAGACCTGGTCGAGCTGGTCGTTGGCGGGGTCGGCGAAGGCGATCTGAATCGCGTTCGCGTTGGCCGCGGGATCGCTTCCGGCAGTGCCTGGGGCACCAATATTGCCGTGCTCGGCGATCAGCGTCAGGTTGCCGATGTCGCCGGATATCACGGGCACACCGGTCACGCCGGCGGCGGCGGAGATGCTGGTGACGGCGTCGAGCTTGACATCGCCGCGGCCGGTCACCTCGATGCCGTTGGCCCGGGCCGCCGTGATCGGCCCGTAATTCGCGGTGATGCCGCCGAGCGCGAGGCTGTTTTTGCTGCCGAGATAAATATTCGTCAGCGCCTTGGCCGAGATCGCGATCGGGTTGTCGACGACGACGAGGTTCTGCTGCGACAGGCTGACCGTATAGGTCGTGACGTGGGTGGTCGGATCCGTGACCGCGCCGACGGTGAGCTGGCCGGGGCCGGCCGTGGCGAGCAAGCCCCTCTGCTCCGGCGTCAGCGACGAGGAATCGACGCTGGTGAAGGTGAAGGTCTGGGGCGCCGCCGAATTGCCGACCGAGCCGCGCGGCGCGTAGAGCATGATCTGGTTGGCGCTGACATTGGCCACGACGTTCTCGTCGATCGGCGGCGGTGCCGCGCCGACTGCCGACGACGAAACCGTGTAGGCGAGTTGGCTCTGTGTCCACTGCGCGCCCGCGGTGATGATGCCGTAGACCCGCTCGGTCGATGCGAGCGTGTAGCTGTAGTTCGCATTGTAGGCGTTCAGCGCCGTCTGCAGCGCCGCGTTGCTCGGCAAGCGCTGGTTGGCCGTCGAAACGCCGTCGAACAGCTTCGTGAACAGGGTCGTCGACAGCGAACTGCCGAACAGGGTGCCCAGCGGATCTGCCGGGGCGCTACCGAGCAATGTCGTCAGCGAGCTCTTGAGTTCGTCGGTGGTGATCTTGCCGAGCAGGAACTGGTCCCGGAGGAACCGCGTCGTGGCCTCGGCCTCCATCTGCGTGGTCGTGACATTTGCGGGATCGATGCCCAGCTTGGCCGCCACCTGCGCCCGCAGCACCGTCAGCCCCACCGAGGTCGGATTGTAGGTGCTGCCGTTCTGGAATGCGATGTTCTTGAGCTGGAAATAGTCGTTGTAGGCCGAGGTCACCATCGACTGGTAGCTGTTGACGGCGTTGGTGGCGGCATTGCCGCTGAGCAGGTCGAGGCTGGCCCAGACGTCCTGGAGATGCTGGCTCTGCGCCTGGGTGAGACCCACCGCCGCCCGGCCATTCAGGATGCTGGCCTGGTTGCCGTCGGAGCCGGCTGCCTCGAGGAACACCGGCCCGCTGGTCGACTGGACCGTGCCAAGGCGCAGATCACCCTTCGACTGGACGATGTAGGTGCCGGTGGCCGAGGCGCTGTCGAGAACGCCGCCCTCGACGCTGCCGCCGGCCAAAATCGTTCCCGTCGCCTGGATCACCAGCGGATTGATGTTGGTCAGGGTGGACGCGCCGTTGACGACCGCGCTCGTCGCGCCGATCGCGCCGGCGGTGGAATTGATCTCGACGTTCTTGCCGATCACGACGGGCGTGGCGACGTCGTAAGCGGCCGCCGAGTTGATGTCGCCGTTGGCCGAGAGGAAGACGCTGCCCTGCGGGGCGTTGCCCGCGACGGTCGGGCTCACCTTCACCTGGTTGATCGACAGCGATCCGATCGCCGCGATCGCAATGTCGTGGTCGACGGAGTTGGCGGTCAGGCTGCCGCCATAGACCTGAACCTGCACGGGAACACCGTTCGTGCCGAGCGTACCGATGCCGCCAGGCGCGGACAGCGTCACGTTCTTGCCCGAGATCATCGGATTATTGGCGCTCGGACCGGACGTAATCGCCGAATTGACGCCGGTGGCCGTGACCGTCGTGTCACCCGAAAGGTTGTTGATCGGGCCATTGACGACGATACCGGAGTTCGAGCTGACATTGACGGTGCTGCTGCCGCCGCCGCTAAACTGGATGTTGATCGGGTTCGACGCCTTGACCGTATTGGTCAACGTCAGGGTCAGGTGATCGTAGATCTGCTGATACCAGTTGAATTGGGCATCGGCGCCGCAGCACTTCTCCGGATGGGTGTTGCCGCCGGCATTGTGATACGAACCGGTCGCAGTGATGACTTCCTGGAAGTTGGCGGTCTGGAGATTGCCGGTATTGCCGCCACCGCCGGTGGCCTCCATCACGTTCGAAACCAGGCTGATGGTGCGGGTCCAGTTCTCCCCGGTCGCCGGATTCGGCGTGTAGTGCCAGCCATAGTCGAACTGCGTGCTGGTCACAGGACGATCGAGCGTCGCCGTGTCGACCCACTGGTAATACATGTTCGCCTGCGGCGCGTACTGTATGTTTGCCGTGCCGCTGAGGCCGCTCAGCATCGAGGCGGTGTACGCGCTCGCATTGACGCCACTCGTCTGATACGTCGAGACCTGCTGGCCGCCCGCAGCGGAGGGATTGTAGACGTACCACGTCGTCTGCTGCTTGAGCTGATCGACGATCTGGATCACGCTGGGCGCGCTGACGCCGGTATTGATGGTGTTGGTGACGAGCTGGAGCCCGGTCGTATTGTTGACGGTGATCGTGCCGGCGCCGCCTTTGACCGCGATGGTGCCCTGAGAGACGCCGTTTTCGGTCGAGGTCGAGATGATCTTGCCGTTCAGATAGACGTAGCCGCCGGAGCCCTGCACCACGCCGTTCACGATGATCTGGTCGGTGAGCGCGTTGTACTTCACCCCGATCTTGAGATCGCCGGCGACCTGCGTCGTCGCAGCGGCCGTGATGTCGTAATAACTGCCGTTCCGCGCATTGGTCTGGGCCTGGGCGAAGGCCGAGCTGTTGCCCTTGAGGTCGTTGATGGCGGACAACGCCCCGCTGCCGATGTCGACCGAGTAGTTGCTGCTCGTACCGCTCTGAATGAGGCCGTTGACGTTGATGACCCCCGCCGAGATGATGATCGCCTGGCCGAGGATGAAGGGCGCGTTCGCCGGCGTTTGGTACCCGGAGGGCGTGGTCGAGCTCCAGTTCGAAGACGAGTTCGAGGCCGCGGTTCTCGGCGTGATCACGTCATTCTGGATATTGACGACCTGGAAGTAGGCCGAGCATCCCGAGCAATTGAACGGTGAGTAATACGTTTCCGTGTGGGTCGAGGTTGAGCCGTCAGGGTTCGTTACGACTGTGTCGTGCGTAGTGTTGCTGAAGACGCCCTGGTCGGTATAGGTATTCCGCTCCCACGGCGCCGTCGAGATGGTCTGGACCGTCGGCCCCTCCATCGCAGAGAGCGTGGCCACGCTCCCCACGCTGCCCGCGTTGGGATTGCCGCTGCCGGGAGCACCGGATCCCATCGGCAGGAAGATCGCCGAATAGAGCGACAGGCCGTCGTAGTACGTCATCAGCATGCGCGCGGTGAAGATCGTGCTGTTGGCGGCCGTTTGCTGAACGCCGGTATTCCCGTCGACGCAGCAGTAATAGAAATACGGGTGATTGCCGCCTGCTCCGATATGCGGGCTGGTCGCATAGTCGCCATAGGCGCCGAGATAGGTCGCCGCCGCCATCACCGCCGTCAGCGTGTCGTTGTCGGCCGGCTTGTACTGGACACCCGCCCATTGCGAGACGACGTCGTGGTTGGAGGTGTAGAAGCTGCCGATACCGCCGAGGAAGACGAACGAGCCGTTGGGCGCCACCATCTGGACGGTCGCGGCGTTGAGCGACTGCGACGCGACGATGCTGCCGAGCTGGTTGGTGATCTTGAGCAGGCCGTTCTCGTTGGTGACGACGCCGTCGAAATAGATGTCCGGCGTGCGGGTCAGCTGGTTGCCGTTCCCGTCGACGCCCAGGCCACTGCCGGGATCTACGCGGTTGTAGGTGGCGGAGATGTCGATGATCGGCGTCGCGCTCGGCGTTGCGGTGAACGTCACATTGGAGTGCGAGTCCGGGTCGACATGGTCGATCTGGCGGTAGTTGATGTTTCCACCGGTCACATTGGTGACCGTGAGGTTCGCAAAGTCGATGAAGTCGAGGCCCCGGTTCTCGACCTTGATCATCGGCGAGCCGCGCGCGATCACGGCCGGTGCCCCGTGGCCGGCGTCGCTGTTTCCGCTTAGCTTCTGCGCGAGGATCGAGACATTGCCGGCGGACACCAGCATGTCGCCGAACGCGAAGGCGTTGCCGGCGGCGTCGGACGTATATGGTGCCTGCTGGATCAGCGCATTGATCTGACGCTGGATGTCGCCGGTCGGATCGGCGCCGGACGGCGACATCGTGGGCGTCGGCGTCCGCACCGCGAGCGCGGTCCGGACTTGCGTCTCGGTCAGGCCGGTCAGCGTGACGAGCTGGTTGACGACGCTCTGGTAGGGATTGAATCCGCCGACGACGGTGTACTGGACCGTCTGGTGGTTCCAGCTCTTCACCGGGCTGAAGTGATCGACGTCCGAGACGTATTCGAGGGTGGATGACAGCGAAGAGTACGGGCTCGTCGTGCTCAAGGTCGGCGCGCTTGCACCGAGATCGATCGTGATGATCACGTCGTTGTTGATGCCCGCCACCACCAGGCCGTTGAGCGCGACATCGCCGGTTCCGCTGGTGTGGCTGTGGTTGTCGCTGTTCTTGGCGCTGAAGATGTCCAGATACGGATTGTAATTGCTGCCGTTGCCGGAGGCGGTGACCTGCCCCTGAGTTGCACCCAGATAGATGTCTCGTACACCGAGCACCCGCGAGCCGTCGGCGAGCGTCAGGCTGGTGGTGTCGCCGGCATTGGCCGTGCCGCGGTAGAGCGTCGAGATCGGAATGACTGTGTTGTTGTAGACGACCGTGGTCGCGGTCGCCTGCACGCTGCTGAAGGTGATGGTATCGCCCGACATGCCGGCAAAGATGTTGATGTCGCGCCAGGCCTCGATCGTCGTGCCGCTGCCGACATTGACGGACTGGTCCGCGTGGACCCAGCTGTTGGTGCTGGCGCCGACGCCGGCGATCGCGCCATAGAGGCTGGCATTGGCATTGTTGGAGGCCGCCATCGTCGCCGCCGTACCGACATAGATCTTGCCGGCGCTGAACAGCTCGCGGGCATTGATGTTCACCGCGAGCGTGGCGTTCGCCGTCATGTTGGATTCGGCGCCGCCGCCGGCGAAGAAGCTGGCCGTGGCGAGACTCGCCGTGTCCCTGGTGTTCAGCGTGTTGTAGGCCTCGATGTTGATCACCCCCGTCGATGTCCGCGGATCGGCGTTGAGGCTCAGGATCGTGCCGGCGCCGATATTGGTGGTGACGGTCTGGGTGACATCGGAGCCGCTGAGCGCAGCGGCCCCGGAGAACGATCCCCCGGAGCCTGAACGCGCGCCGCCACCGGCCTGGTCGACGATGTCGTTGGAGATGACGACCATATCGCCACCAGCCGAATTGATGATCAGATGCGTTCCGATCTCGGCCGTGGTGGTCGAGTTGACGTCGTTCTTTGCTCTGCCGGCGGAGACACCGGCCGTCGACGCCTGGTAGGCGTCGCCACTCGCGGCATAATTGGTGGTGTGCTTTGCTTCTATTTTGAGGCCGCCGAAATAGAGCGTGTCGTCCGTCGTGCCGCCGTCGAACCGCGCATTGGTCACGGCGGTGGAGGCGGTCGTGGCAACCGCCGCCGCGCCGGCATAGGTGCCGCCCGCGCCGACCGTCGCATTGGAAACATTGGCATCCGTACCGGTCGCCGTGATCTCGAGGATGCCGGTGTAGTTGGCGTGATTGAGGTTATCCATGTCCGCGGGCGCGCCCAGATAGGCGTAGGTGTGCGCACTCGACGAGGTCTCCGCGACGGTCGCACCCAGGGCCAGGAAACCGGTCGAGAGGCCGGTCGCCTCGGCGTATTGGGCGCTGTCGTTCTGGGCCGCGATGACCACATCGGCGTTCGGAAGCTCGATCCCCGTTCCGCCATAAGCGCTGACGGTCGCGTTCTGGGAGGCCTTCGCGTAGCTGCCCTGCGCGCCGATCAGCGAGCCGCCGCCACCGGCGAGCGCCTTGGCCCAAGTCGTCGTGCCGCCGCTCGGAACCAGCGCCATGGCGGTCACGGCCAACGCCCCGCCCGAGAAGGTGACGTCGTTGCCGACATCCGCCGTGACCGTGGCTCCGACCGTGGACTTCGCGATGGCGACGCCGACCGCGCCGCCGCCGACCGAGACGCCGATCGCTTCGCTCGAGAGATTGGGCATGATCGACGCAGTCACCAGCGTGCCGACACCGGTCGCGGATGTCGTGATCGAGGAACCAGAGCCGATCTCGGCGGTCACGTTCGAATTCTCGTGAGCCTCCGCATCCGCTCCGACGCCGGCGAGGATACCGCCGCCGAGCGCCGTCGCCGTTGTGGACAATCTGCCGGCGCCGGACGCGCCGACCGCCAGCGTCGAGACATTGACCGTGGCGTCGTCCAGAACCTTGGCCGCGACCGAGCTCGACCGTCCCGCCGTGGCGACCGAAGCGCCGACCGCGGCGGCACCGCCGGTGACGCCGCCCGTGAAGACGACCTGGGTCGAGGAGTCCTGCGCCATGACGGCGACGCCGGTACCGCCCGTACCGGTGATCTGGCCGCCGAGCTGAGCCGTCACGGTATTGGCGACATTGCCGACCGCAACGGCGGCCTGCGCGCCGAAGTAAAGCGCCGCGCCGCCAGCGATCGCCTCGGTGTCGATGGTCTTGCCGCCATAAGGTCCGGTGCTGGCATCCTTGACGACCGCCGCAACGGTCACCGAGGGCGCGGAAACGATCGCGCTCAGATTGGCGAGCACGCTGCTGTTGACGCTGGTGTAGCCGATCCCCGCACCGATACCGACATTCTTGGCAAAGCCGGCGCCGAGCAGATACATCTTGGCTGCGTTGGCGCTGGTCGCGGCGACATTGACCTGCGTGCCCGTGACGTTGCCGCCCGCGATTTGCGCGGTGACTCCGTCATTGCCGCCGGTGAGAACGTCGCTGACGTTGTAGGTCGACGTCACGTTGGCACTGTTGGGATTGCCGGCGGTGCCGCTCGCGACCGCACCGCTGCCTTGCGTGGTGCTGGTCCTCGCGTTCACCGCCGCAATCGTGCCGTTGCCGCCCTGATTGAGCTGGCCGGTCTGCTGCCCCTGCGTGTCCGGATCGGCGGTGTTGGTGCCGATGATGATGACGCCGACGGTCGCTCCGATGCCGACGCTGCCGCCGATCCCGGCGGTCACCGCGTAGGACAGCACCTCCTTGGTGCTGAGCGCGTTGACGTTGATCGCGCCGGAGGAGTTCAGATTGCTGTTGCGGCTCTCCGCGATGGTCTGGCTCTTGAACGCGATGACGTTGGCGGCGGCGCCGACGCCGACCCCTGCCCCGCTGGCGCCGACCGCGAGCGCGCCGGCGATTTCCTTGATCGCCACGTCCTCGTTGGCGTTGATCGTCACCGCACCGGCCGTACCGCCCGTCACCCCCTGCAGCGTGGTGTCGTAGACGCCGGCGATCGTGGTGTTGTTGGCGACCTCGATATTCGCCATGCCCGCGATCGCGGCCGTTCCGGTCGAGAGCGCGCCGCCGATCGCATAGGCCTCGAAACGGTTCTTGGTCTTGGCCTCGACGTCGAGCGCGCCGCTCAAATTGAGCGCGGTCGTGTGCGCGGCGCCGTTGCCCTGATAGTGGAACTCGTCGCCGACATAGGCCAGGGTCCGGTTCGAAGAGACCTGCACCAGGAAGGCCGCGCCGATCGCGGCCTGGCTGCCATAGGCGCCGGAGCCGTTCGCGGAGAAGATGCCGGTGTTGTTGTTGGCGTTCACCGTCAGCGACGCGGCCGTCAGCGCGCCGCCATCGACATAGGCTTCCGTCGTCGCCTGGAAGACGTTCAGCCCGACCGAACCGGTGTTGAAGCCCACGGCGATCGAGGACGCATCCTGCTCGGCATTGGCTTTCACGGTCACGGCACCGACCGTCGGGCTCGACGACTGCACGCCGCCGACCGTGGCATTGGTGATATAGGCGAACGTGCCGCGCTGCATCGTGGTGCTGATGACGGTCGCACCGCCGCCGCCATTGCCGGTGGGCGGCACGATACCGGCGCCGAACGCGCCTGAATAGGAGAAGCTCGACGCCGCGACCACGATCTGCGGCGCCAGCGTCGAAGAGGTCAGGCGCGTGTCGATCGCCGCGCTGTCGATATAGGCCCGCGTCGCCCCGCTCATCACGTTGGTGATCGGGTTGATCATGATGGCGATGCCGCTGCTCGCGGCCAGCGAGGCGACATTGGTCACGACCGCCTGGTGCGAGCTGGCCACCACGGCAAGGCCGCGCACGGTGTCCTGGTTCTCGGAGAGATCGGGCGTAGCGTCGCTCGGCGCGTGGGCGGTGCCGAGGTCGAAGGCATGCACCAGCGTGCCGTTGTTGACCGACAGCGTGTTGGTCGAGCTGGTCCCGAGCGCATCGACCTTGGTGTTCGCGCCGCTGATAAAGGCGGCGGTGGCCCCGGTGATCCGGTTCGTCACCAGCGAGCCGGCGCCGCCGGCAGCGCCCTTGCTGATCGACACCGCGCCCGCGAACACCGCCGCCTTGTCGTTGTTGCCGGCGATCACGCCGACATTGTTGGTGGCGGTGACGTCCGCGCCGTTGACGCCATTGGTGCCGGCGGCGGTGATGCTGGCGGTGACGTTGGTCCCCATCAGGTTGGTGGCGACCGAACCGGCCAGTCCGACCTGCGACGACATCGCGATACCGACGGCGACGGTGTAGATGCTGGCGTTCGAGTTCGCACCGACCGCGACGTTGCCCGAAGCAGTGAGCTTGGAGCCCGTGACCCCTGCACTGACATTGTTGGCGATGCTGCTGTAGACCAGCGCCAGGCCCGCGGCGCTTCCTTGCGTCGAGGCGCCCGCGACCGCGGCCGTTCCGGTGATGCTGGAATTGTCGGTCGCATTGACCGAAATGTTGTTGGCCGTGACGGAAGATTGCGACGCGCTGGACTGGTTGTTGCCGATGGCAGCCGAAACGGTGTTGGCGATGCTGCTGATCGTGGTGCCGCCGACGCCGGCGAACTGTCCGGTCGCAAGGCCGAAGCCGATCGTCACCGACTGGATCTTCGAGGAATCGACCGCGCTCACACTGACATTGCCGCTGCTGCCAGCCGACATCAGGACGTTGGCGATATAGGCCGAATGCGTCGTTGCGATCGTGTTGTAGACGATCGAGGCGCCGACATTGTTCTTGCCGGCCTGGATGAGGCCAGCAACGGAGATGATGCTGGCGCCCGGACCGTTGCCGGTGCCGTCGTTGAGCGCCGCCGCGCCGAAGTCGATGCAGTTCTGCCCGCCCGTGCCGCCCGCGACCGTACAGGTGTCCGAGGCGAGACGGTTGTTGTTAGACTTCTTGACGAGGTTGCCGAGCGCCGTGTCCAGCGCCGACACGGCGCCGCTGTCTGCCAGCACCGTCACGCGTCCAACGTTGATGGTCACCGTTGCGCCGCTGCTGATATAGGCCGTCGTGGTCGGCGTGATCTCGCTGACGACGATCGCGCCGGCGAGCCCGTTGGACCCCGCCCCGCCCGAGGCCGCACCGGCCGCAATCACACTGGCGCTGTCGGACATCACCAGCAGAGTGTCGTAGTTCGAAATCGACGTGCTGCGGATATGCGCGTCGGTCGCATTGCCACCCGTGGGATCGGCAACCGACGCATAGGTCAGCCCGATGCCGACGCCGGCCTGGCCACCCGATACGTAGAGCGAACCACCGCCGATCGCGATGTTCGTCGTCTGGTAGGCATCGACCTCCAGCGAGCGATTGACGCCCGTGGACTGGCCCGTGATCGTCGAACTCTCGATATAGGCGTTGGCGCTGTCCGTGATGATGCCCACGGAGGCCGACAACGACGCAGCATTGGATTTCGATCCTGCCACGCCGATGGCGACGACGGTCTCCGAGCCGCCGTTGAGCGCCTGCACGGTCACCGAACTCTGATTGTTCATGGTGGTGCCGTAGACATAGGCGAGTGTCGCGTTGTTGGACATCGCCACCGCGATAGCGCCACCGATCGCAGCGCCCTGGGCGGACGCTCCGGCGAGATTGAACGCCGCGGAGCCGGAGCCGTTGCTGAGGATGGTGTCGTTGAGCGCTTGAACGAGCGTACTCGTCAGCACGGCGCCAGTCGTTGTGTACTTGTTGACCGTCGTGTTCCTGATATAGGCGCTGGTGCCGAGCGAGACGTCACTCACGGACGAACTCCCGGCAAGATCGATGCTGAAGCCGCTGGTGCTCGATCCCGAGGTCGAACCGATCTTGCTCGCGGCCGTCGCCACCCCGGCGGTCCCTCCGGTCGAGGCCGCGCCGGCAGCGTCCGCCTTGTCGGAGAAACTCGACGACGCCGGCTCCGAGACCGATGCCGCGACGGCGGCCGCGGTGATACGTCCGGAGGTGGTCGCGCTGATCGCGAGATTGTCGACGTTGACCGCCCCGCTTCCGCCGCTGTTGCCGGCAAACGGATCGTTGGAGCTGAATACGCCGGGCCGGATATCGGAATGGTTGTCGCCGATATAGGCAGACGTATCGGTATTTGCGCCGAGATAGACGACGGACAATCCAACCGCTGAACCGCCGCTTCCATTGTAGTTCATCGCGCCGGACAGCGTCACGACCGACAGATCCTGCTGGGCGAGGATGCCGACGGTCGGGGCATAGACGGTGGCCTGACTCGAGATCGACGCGTGCGTCGTGTTGTTCAGGAATCCGAGCGAGGTGATGCCGTTCAGCGCCAGCGCGCCGGCAGCCTTGCCGGACGACGGAGCGACCGCGACGAATTGGTCCGACGTGATCGCGGTGACGGCGATGTCGTCCGCCGCCCGCACCGTCGCGCGGTCGGAAATGCCGGCGATGGTGCTGGTGTTGAACTGGACGAGATTGAGCGCGCCGCCGACCGAAGAGCCGCCCGACGTGTTACCGGGCAGGAAGCCGAGCGTGCCGACATTGCCGGCGGCGTCGATCGAGGCCGTGGTCGTGGTCGCCGCGATCTGGATGCTGGCGTCGTAGGTGTGGACGTCACCGTTGTTTACCGTCGCGGACCAGCTGCTGCCGCAGGCCGCGGTGGTGCAAGTCGCGGTCAGACTGGCGCTGCCGGCCACCCAGGCCGTCGTGTTGTTGTTGACGACGAAATGGTTCATCGAGCCGGCGAGGCCGATCACGTCGCCAGCGTCGGCCGTAGCGTTGGCATAGCTCGTCAGGATGTTGCCGCCAACGCCGAGATTGCCGTTGAGATGGCCGAGGACCTCGGTCAGTCCGTCCCACTTCAGCCAGGTATTGGTGATCGGCATCGAGGTGGTGGCCTCAACGGCGATGTTGGCCGCGTTGACGGTGGCGCCGCTGCCGATATAGGCGTTGGAATTGTGGTTGAAATTGCCCCAGGCGACCGCCGCGCTGATCGCGACGCCCTCACCGCTGGTGACGTCCTTGGTGATCGCGGAAGCCGTCGCATTGCTGCGCACGCCCCGATCGATGAGGGTGCTGACGACCGCGACGTTGCCGCTGACATAAAGGCTGGGCGCGCCGCCGCTCGGATTCTGGCCGATCGATGCCGTCGCGTTTTCAGTGCTGTTGGCCAGCGACAGCGCACCGGCGGCCTTGAAATTGAAGTTCACCGGCATCAGCGAGACCATCTGCTGAGCCATCATCCCCGTCAGGCTGGGGCTGGAGACCAAGAACTGCTGGATCGCGCCGACCAAGGCCGGCGTACCGACAATGGTCGACGCCATGGTCGAGTTGCTCGTCGTGTTCGAAGTCGCCTCGACCAGAACGGAGCCGTTCATCCGCGACGACGCGCTGGTGCCCAGCGACGAGCCGAGCGTCGCGTTTGCGGACGTGGTCACGTCGCTGATCGCGAGTGCTCCGCCAACTCCACCGCTGGCAGTCGGCGTGCTCAGCGCAATCGACGTCGCGCCGGTCGAGAACGAGTTGTTGTTGATCGCCCGCACCGTCAGCGAGTTGCCGGATGCATTCACGGTGCCGACGGCAAGGTTCGCGCCGGTCGCAACGTTGGCCGTGGTCGAGACCGAGCCGGTGGAATAGGCCACCGTCTCGACGAATTGCGCGCTGGAGGTCGCTGCGACCGCGGTGACGGCCAACGTTGCATCGTTGATGGCGTGGATGCCGAGGCTGCCGCCTGCGCTGATCGTGGCGCCGGAGGCAACATTGGTGCTGACATTGCCGTCGATCTTGCCGACGACAGCGGCGGCACCGATCGGCGAGCCGCCGATCAAGGTGCTCGCAATCGACGGATCCTGCGCCGTCTCCGAACCATGCGAGGCGATGGAGACGTTGCCGGTGCCGTTGATGTTGGCGTTGCCGTTGATATTGACCGTAGCGCTGGCGCTCGCGGCCACGTAGCCGCCGTTGATGCCGAGCATCGAGGCCGCGAGCGTGGTGCCCACCAGCGTAAAGAGGCCAGGGACCGAGCTCGTAAAGCTGGACGACGCCGTCGAGGTCGCGCCGATCGAGATGTCACGGCCGGTGATCGTGCCGTCGACCGTGATGGACGTCGCGGCGGTCGCCTGGCCCGACAGCTTGGTGTCGCTCGCCGTCGCCCTCAGCGTGACGTTGCCGCTGGTGTAGGTGGTGCCGCCGAAGTTGACTGACTGGGCCAGGATCTGCGCGCCGTTCATGATCGCGATGTTCGGCGCGTCGATGATGACGTTGTTGGCGTTGCCGGTCGAATGGCCGGAGCTATCGAGACGGCGGGCATCGATCATCGCATGCGCGGCGAGCGTGATCGAATTGTCCGCCTGGATCAGGTAGTCGGCGCCGGCGCTGAGCCCGGCGAGCGCATTCGCGATCGAGCTGTTCGACAGCGTCACGCCGGTATCGCCCTGGCTGGCATCGCCAACGACAAGGTCAATCGGATCGAACAGCAGCGTGCCGGCCTTGCCGTTCGGCGCGGCCACGTTGACAGCAACGCCGCGGCCGACGTCGATGACGCCATTGGCGCTGAAATCGACGAGGCCGGCATTTCCGGTCTTCGCGCTGGCGTTGAACTTGGCGCCGCCCGCCACGGTGAGGTTCTGGGCCGCCTTCAGGCGGATCTCGCCCGTGTTGCCGATCGTGCTGGCGATGTTGAGCCTGGCGCTCTTGCCGATCTCGATGTTGTTGCCGGCCTGCACCGTGATGTTGCTCGGCGTCGCGGTCTGGCTGCGCGCAGTCAGATGTCCGTTGACCCGGGCATTGTTGACCGCGCCGATATGGATCGAGCCGTTGCGCACTGTGATGGCGCTGGCGCTACGCAGGCCCTTGGAGTTGACGGAGGCCGCGAATTTCGCGGCATGGTCGAGATTGGCGATGTCGCGCTGGCTGGCGCCGCCGACATAGACGTTCTGCCCGGTCAGGCGCACGCCGTCCTGGGCGTTGACCCGGCCGTAGATGCGGATGTTGCCGTCAGGCGAGACCGGGAACGAGCCCGCCATCAGGTTACCGACGGCCGTGCCGTTGATCGCCCCACCGGGGCCGATCAGGCTGTCGGTGAACTCGCGCGTCGGCGTCGAGACGTTGAGGCTGCCGACATTGACCACGCCGCTGCGGCCGACCACGAAGCCCTTGGGATCGGCGAAATAGACGTTACCGCCGATCGCGCCGTTCATGTACGAGTTCAGTGTGCCGTTGACGTAGACCGGGGCGTCGCGAACGATGTTGACGAGATTTTGCGTGCCGGTCGGCAGTTGCAGATTGACGGTGTTGCCCTGCCCGACGCTGAACTGCGAGAACGAGTTGAAGGCGTTGTTGCCCGAAACCGTCGAGGTCGTGACGTTGGTGACGCTGCCGGAGGTCTGCAAGGAGGTCCCGGTGCGGCCGTCCGGAACGATGACGTTCGCCGTCTGTGCCTGAACGCGAACGCTGTAAACCGGCAGGAAGACCATCTGCATCGCGCAGAGCAGCGACATCGAACGGAAATGCGCAAGCCCGCGCAAGCCGCGTTCGCCATTGTCTCGCTTCGCAGATGGTCCGCGCATTTCAGATCCTCTTCATCGGCATTGGCGCCGATCCACGACCGGGTGGGAGAATGTCGCGATCGTCCGGCATCAGAACTGGCCGGGCGGAAGCTTGAAGATGTCGGGGCTCTTGGCGTCGGCGACGTAGAACAGCAAAAGGCTGGTCGGGGTCAGCACGCGGTTGTTCTCCTTGGTCTCGAACGTGCCCTGGAGCAGCAGGATCACCGAGCGATCCTTGGCATCGCTGCCGCGGAACATCACGATGCCGCCGTTGACGGGCATGTTGACCGCGATGGAGTCGGGCTTGAATCCTTCGCTGAGGAAATGGGCGCGCAGGATGTTGGCGTTGGAGAACAGCTTCTCCGGCGTCATCGCCGCGTCGGTCCCCTTCGACCAGACGGCGCCGACCTGGATCAGCGACTTGGACTTGTAGCCGAACACGTAGGAGAGCTCGGCGGTGCCGCCGTTCGGCAGCAGGTCCGGAACGGACAGCAGGATGCTGCGTGTCAGCTCGGACGCGTTGTCCTGCGCCTTGATGGCATCGGGCTTGGCGTTGAAATCCCTGGCCATCGCCGCGCGGACGTCGGCCTCGTTCATGCCGAACTTGGCGGAGCGGAAGCCGTCGATCGCCTTGCCCTTGTCGTCGGCGGCAGGTGCCTCGGCCGCGGCCGCCGATGTCGCGCCGGCGGCGGCCGGTGTCCCCGCTGCGCTGGCTTTGGGTGCAGGCGCAGCCTTCTGCTTCGGCACGGCCCCCTGGGCTGCGAGTGGCCCGACTGCAACGACGGTGAGCAGGCCGACGAGGGCCGGAACGAGATAGATTTTGCGCATCGAGAACCTTCGAAACAAACCTGAAACAACGCTTCAAAAATCAGCAGCACCGAAATCGGCTTCCCCGAACCGCAAGCTCAACCGGACTGAAATTGTTGCAACGCCACAAGGCGTTACAAAGCGGCACGCGAAGACAAAGCTCGAAACAGCGACTCTTTGGCAGCAGAGGAATACGGTATCGGGCTGCCAAACGCTGCGAATGAACATTCACAAGCGCATTTTTTCCTCAATTGTGGTCACCGGCCTTTCGCGTTATGCAACCGCCCGGGGAAAGTTTTGCGAAGTATTTCATGATCGAGCGGCCCGCTCGTGCCCACACTGTGCCGGCGGTTGCCCGTCGCGATGTCCTTCGTCTTGCGACCGCAACCGCCGCGGGATGGATCGCGCTCGGCGCGACGCCGGACCGGATGCGGATCGTCGCCTCGCTGACCGCGTTGCCGCTCGACGACGAGTTGACCAGACGGAACCTGATCAACAGCGCAACTTCCCGTCTTGGCGGCCTCATCGTCGGCTTGAGGCAGCGCGGCTGGGTCGAAGGCGTCAACTTCCGCCTCGAGCTCCGTTCGAGCTTCGGCGCGCCGGACCGGATGAAGGCGGCAATTCAGGAATTGCTGGCGCTCAAGCCGGACGTGATCCTGACGGGGTCGACGATCGAAACCGCGGCGGTTCTGGCCGCCACCAAGACCATTCCGATCGTGTTCGCGACCGCCAATGATCCCGTCGGCAACGGCTTCGTCGAAAGCCTTGCCCATCCCGGCGGCAACGTGACGGGTTTCACCAGCAGCACCGCCGAGATGGGCGGCAAATGGCTTCAACTCGTCCGTGAGGCCGTGCCGGATATTGCCCGCGTGGGCGCCCTGTACAACCCCTCGACCACACCTCGGGGGGGACGCTTCTTCCTGGACTCGATCGAGCAGGAGGCGGCCGAGTGCGGCGTGTCCGTCGTCCCCGTCCCGGTCGACGCGCCTGCGGACATTGACGAGGCCCTCAGGCGCTTCGCCGAACAGCCGAAGGGGGCGATGATTGCGCTGGTCGACAGCTTCCTCGTCGTCAACCGGCAGGCCGTCGTTGCGGCGGCCGCAAAGTATCGCGTGCCCACGATCTATCCATTCCATTACTTCATGGATGCCGGCGGGTTGATGAGCTACGGGCCGACGCTCGAAGTGCGCTCGGCCGATTATGTCGATCTGATCCTGCGCGGCACCAAGGCCGGCGATCTTCCGGTGCAATCGCCGCGCAAGTACGAGCTGCTGATCAACCGCACCGTCGCCCGCACGCTCGGCTTGACGATCCCGTTCACGCTGCTTGCGCGCGCCGACGAGATCCGCGAGTGAACGAAACGGCCGACCAGGGACATCTGCGGACGCCTCCCGGCCGGCTGTTCAGGAAGTATCTCTACTCGATCGTCGCCCTCGCCTTCGCCGCGCTAGCGATCAATACCGGCTTCGACGTCTGGTTCTCCTATCGCGAGCAGAAGCAGCTGCTGGCGGCGACGCAGCGCGAGCAGGCGGCCTCCGCGGCCATTCAGATCGGCCAGTTCATCGGCCAGATCGAAAACCAGATCAGATGGCTCGCGCGCCTGCCGCCCGAGCTGTCGACCAACGAGGACGAGCGTCTGAATGCGATCCGCCTGCTGCGCCTTTCGCCTGCGATCGCGGAAATCGCCCAGCTCGACGCGCAAGGCCGCGAGCAGGTGCGCGTGTCGCGCCGCGTCGCCGACAGGGTCGGCAGCAAGACCGATCTCTCTGCCTCGCCCGCCTTCCGCGGTGCCAATGACAGCCGGGCCTATTACGGTCCCGTCTATTTCTTCGGCGACACCGAACCATTCATGACGCTTGCCACGCGCGGCACCGGCCATTCGCCCGATGTGATCGTCGCCGAGGTCAATCTGCGCTTCATTTGGGATCTGGTGGCCGGAATCAGGGTCGGCAACACCGGCAAGGCCTATGTCGTCGACCGCATGGGGGTCTTGATCGCGCATCCCGATCTGTGGCGGGCGCTGCAGCAAAGCAATCTTTCGGGGCAAGCGGACGTTCGCGCCGCGCTCGACGGCATCGGGCCGCCCTCGGGCGGTCTCGTCAAGGAGGATCTGTCCGGCCAGCGCGTACTGTCGACCTATGCGACGGTGCCCTCGCTCGGCTGGCTGGTGTTCGTCGAGCTGCCGCTGGCCGAAGCCTACGCGCCGATCTATGCATCGATCGGCCGCTCGACGTTTCTCCTCGTCATCCTGCTGGCCTGCGCGGTGCTGGTCTCCCTCTTCCTCAGCCGGCGCATGACCGTGCCGATCCAGATCCTGACGCAGGGGGCGCGGCGGATCGGCAGCGGCGATCTCAGCTCGCGGCTCGCGATCAAGACCGGTGACGAGCTGGAGGCGCTCGGCGACCAGTTCAATCGGATGGCCGCTCACTTGCGCGAGTCCTACGCCACGCTCGAGCGCAAGGTGATCGAGCGCACCTCCGAGCTCGAGAAGGCGCGCGATCAGGCGCTCGCCGAGCACGAGGCCGCCGAGCGCGCGCGCCGCGCGGCCGTCGCCGCCAACGAAACCAAGTCGCGCTTCCTTGCCGTCGTCAGCCACGAGCTGCGCACGCCGCTGAACGGCGTCATGGGCGTACTGCAATTGCTGGACGACGGTAGCCTCAGCGAGGCCCAGCACCGCCACCTCGCCACCGCCGCGGCATCGGGAGAAACGCTGATCGCGCTGGTCGATGCGGTGCTGGAATATGCCCGTCTGGAAGCCAGCACGGAGATGCTGGAGACGCGCGACTTTCGTCTCGACCAGCTCATCGGAGCCGCTGCCGACCTGATGCGGCCACAGGCCGTCGACAAGGGATTGACCTTCGATCTCGCCTGCGATGCGACGGTCGACACCGCCGTGCATGGCGATCCGGTGCGCCTCAATCGCGTCCTGCTCAATCTGATCGGCAACGCGATCAAGTTCACGCCCAGCGGCGGCATCGGCTTGAGCGCGGCGGCCGAACGGCGCGACGATCACGTCCTGCTGCGCATCAGTGTTCGCGACACCGGCATCGGCATCGCGCCCGAGCTGCACGAGCGGATATTCGAGGATTTCGTCCAGGCCGACGACAGCATCGCGCGGCGGTTCGGCGGCACCGGCCTTGGCCTGGCGATCGCGCGCCGCCTCACCCGCCTGATGCGCGGCGAGCTGACGGTTGCCAGCATGCCGGGCGCGGGCAGCACGTTCACGCTCGAAGTGCCGCTTGGCCTTGCCCGAAACGGCATCGCGCAAGGTGTGCTGCCGCCACCCCAGCGCCAGCTCCGCGTGCTGCTGGTCGACGACGACCCCGTCAATTGCGAGGTCGGCGAAGCGATCCTGAAGCGGCTCGGCCATCGCGTCGCGATCGCCAGGGACGGCGGATCGGCCGTCTCGCTGGCGCGGGATCAGGCGTTCGACGTCATCCTGATGGATCTGCACATGCCGGACATGGACGGCGTGGAGGCGGCCTCGCGGATCGGCAAGCTCGGCCTTCGCAAGATGCCGCGCATGATTGCCGTGACCGCCGACGTATCGCGGAGCGCCCGCGAGCGGCTCGCAGGCGCAGGCATCGCCAAGGTCGTCAGCAAGCCGATCCTGATCAACGCGCTGCGCAAGGCGATCGAGGACGATCCCGGCGAACAGCCGGCAGCCGCGCAACTCGCGACCGGCGAATTGATCGACCGGCACTTTCTCGACGACCAGCGGGAGCTGCTCGGCGCGGCGCAAATCGCAAAACTGCATCATTTGCTCGGAAAGACGAGCGAAACACTCATCGAGGGCATCGAAAAGGCAGCAGCGATCGGCGATCGCAGGCAGCTTGCGCGATCCGCGCACCAGCTCGGCAGCGCCGCCAGCGCGCTCGGGCTGGTCCGCCTGTTCGATCGCTGCCGCGACGTCGAGCTGGCAGCACCGGCGATGTCCCCACCAGAGTGCCGAAATGCCGCCCGCGAGCTCGCCGAGATTCAGCAGGCGTCGATGCGGGCCTTGGACGAATTGTTTCAGCCTACCGAACAGCGCTCGGTCAGTTAGCCTCGGCTCGCCGGCGACCGCCCTCGTCCTCCCTCCCAAACCGCTCGACCAGGAAATCGATGAACAGCCGCACCTTCACCGACAGATGCCGCGTCGGCGGATACACCGCATAAAGCGCGAGCGGCGGCGCAGAATAGTCGTCCAGCACCGTACGCAGATCGCCCTTCCGCAAGGCACCAGCGGCGATGAACTCGGGCAGCAGCGCCAGCCCCCTGCCCTTGATGGCGACGTCGCGCAGCACCTCGGCATTGTTGACGCAGAGCGACCAGGCCGGCTGGATCCAGTGATCGCCGTCGGCACCGGTCAGCTTCCACTGGTTGCCGGTGAGCAGGAAGCCGTAGGTCAGCGAGGCGTGCTCGCGCAGGTCCTGCGGATGCTTTGGCGTGCCGTGACGCGCGAGATAATCCGGCGAGCCACAGATCATGCGTGCCACCGGCATGATCTTGCGCGCGATCAGGCTCGAGGACTCCAATTCCGCGATGCGTAGCGTGACGTCGAAACCGTCCTGGACGGGATCGAGCAGATCGTCGCTGAGCACGATCTGGAGCTGAAGCTCGCCATAACGCGCCATGAAATCGGCGATCGCCGGCCCGAGCCGCATCGTGCCGAACGACATCGGTGCGTTGACGCGGAGCAGGCCGCGCGGCGCCGACTGCGCCTGCGCCACCGCCTGATCCGCGGCCTCGATTTCCGAGAGGATCACGACCGCGCGCTCGAAATAGCGCTGGCCGCTCTCGGTCGGACTGGCGTGCCGCGTGGTCCGGTTCAACAGCTGGACGCCGAGGCTCTCCTCGAGATCGGCGATGTATTTGCTGATCGCCGAGCGCGACAGCCGCAGCTGCCGGCCGGCTTCTGCAAAGCTCCCGCTTTCGACCACCTTCACGAAAGCCCGCAGGCTGCCGAGCTTATCCACGGGCTCGCCCCAGCGATTGTTTCCAAATCGTAGACATAGCGGTCATAATTGCATGGATTGTCTCCAATCCGAAGCGGAATGATATTTCCGGCCAGAGCAAGACCGCTCCCCGAATCTTGGAGGACGACAATGTCTGGACTGCACCATGTCACCGCGATCGCCGGCGATCCCATCAGGAATTTCGGCTTCTACACCCGGGATCTCGGACTGCGCTTCGTCAAGAAGACGGTCAATTTCGACGACCCCGGCACCTATCATTTCTATTATGGCGACGAGACCGGCCGCCCCGGCACCATCCTGACCTTCTTCCCCTGGGCCGGCGTCTCGGCCGGGCGCCGCGGCGTCGGCGAGACCCATCAGACCGCCTTCCGCGTGCCGCAGCGTTCGCTCGGCTACTGGACGCAGCGCTTCACCGAGAAGGGCATCGCGTACGAAGCCCTGGAGAAGCGCTTCGGCGAATCCGTGCTGCCGTTCACTGATCCGGATGGGATGGCGCTGGCGCTGGTCGGCATTCCCGGCGCGGAGAACGAGCCCGGCTGGAGCAACGGCGACGTGCCGGCCGAGCATGCGATCCGAGGTTTCCACGGCGTGACCTTGCTGCTCGACAGCGCGGCGAAGACGGCCGCCGTCCTCACCGACGTGTTCGGCTTCAAGGAGACCGGACGCGAGGGCTCGGTGATCCGCTTCAAGGCGTCAGGCGATGCCGAGGGCAGCGTCGTCGACATCTACGAGGCAAAGGGTTTCTTGCGCGGGCACCAGGGCGGCGGCTCGGTGCATCACATCGCCTTCCGCGCGGCTGACGATGCCGAGCAGGGCAAGATGGCGCAGAAGCTCGTGAGCAATCACGGCCTGCACCCGACCGAGCAGAGGGACCGCAACTATTTCCGCTCGATCTACTTCCGCGAACCCGGCGGCGTGCTGTTCGAGATCGCGACCGACATCCCCGGCTTCGCGGTGGACGAGCCCGTCGCCACGCTGGGACGTGACCTGAAGCTGCCGAGCTTCCTCGAACAGCATCGCAAGCAGATCGAGGACGTGCTGCCGAGCCTGGAAGAGAGCGCGTCATGACCGAGAGTGCCTTCATCCATCGCTTCGAGCCCGCGACCGGCGCGGGCTCTCCCCCGCTCCTGCTGCTGCACGGCACCGGCGGCGACGAGAACGACCTGCTCGGGCTCGGCCGGATGATCTCGCCCGGCTCCGCCCTGCTCTCGCCGCGCGGCCGCGTGCTCGAACACGGCATGCCGCGCTTCTTCCGCCGCCTCGCCGAGGGCGTGTTCGACGAAGAAGACGTGCGCCGCCGCGCGCACGAGCTCGGCGACTTCGTCACGGAGGCGCGGAAGCAGTACGGCCTCGCAGCGCCGGTTGCGGTCGGGTTCTCCAATGGTGCCAACATCGCGGCGGCGCTGTTGCTGCTGAAGCCGGAGGCGCTTGCGGGTGCGATCCTGCTGCGCGCCATGGTGCCGCTGTCGGATCCGCCCAAGGCCGAACTCGGCGGCAAGCCGGTGTTGCTGCTGTCCGGGCAGGCCGACCCGATCGTGCCGGCGAGCAATTCCGCAAAGCTTGCGGCGCTGTTGTCGCAAGCCGGAGCGCGTGTCGAGCACAAGGTGCTGCCCGCGGGCCATCAATTGTCGCAGGCCGACGTGACGCTGGCCCGCAACTGGATCGGCAACGTCGACGCGGAAGCGGCATGACCGACGGGCGGCGCATCGTTTCCGAACGGTGCGCCGCCTCGGGTCTGCGGACCGATACATCACGGCACCAAGACTTGCGATCGTCATTGGCGTGTAGCGGACAACGGTGACGAATGGTGGTGGATGATCATCCATCGCCCCTCTCGTCTGACGAGTACCATGGTAAAGCGCGATGGACGGGGAGCATCGTTTTCTGCTGCCCGGGCGAAATTGTAAAAACCGGTCCCCACGACGGAGGTCTCGTTGACGATGATCGTTCGTCGCTCGACGATCGTATTTTTGCGACCACTCCCCGGCAGATCCTGGAAATATTTCCGGATTCCTTCCGCGCCTTCGGACATCACCGGGCTGGTCGTACCGAGCAGAATCGCGTCGGGGGCGTACAGAGCCACGAGCGCATCACGATCGTTTGCAGTGTACGTCGCTGACCATTGGTCGATGACCGCGTTGGCCTCATCCGCAGGTCCCGCAAGCGCGACCGTTGAGAAAGTCCCCAGCCAAAGACATACCCCTGCCGCCAGACTTTTCATCATAGCCTCCCAGTGCAAGCGTCACGATCGATGACGGTCACAGCGTAAGCAGCGCTCAGGTCATTACTGCCCGCTTGAACGCGAACTCCAGCGTGAGGCCGGCCGCAGTACGTGGATTGGTAAACTTCAATTCATCGTCGGTAGTCGCGTCACGATCCGACGCTCCGCACTTCATTCGGAATTACCGATAACGACATCATGCCAGTGTTTTGCCCGACGGGTCAAGGGCACTCGCCGGCTTGGGCAAGTATTTCAGACCAGCTGTGCAAGCCATTGAAATACCTGACCCCGTCTACTGTGCATGGGGTTGTTTTCACGGTTTTGTTCTTGAGCTCACAAAAAATGGCCTCTCTCCGATCGAGAGAGGCCATTGTCGAAGCGACAGGCTCGACCTGGTCTCGCAGTCCCTACTCCCAATACCAGGTCGAGAAATCGTTCTCGTATTGCGGCACGTCCTTCCAGACGCCCTTCAGCTTCTTGTTGGTGATGGTGATCAGCTGCGGCTGGTAGAGATAAGCGGAGACGGCGTCGGTCGCGAGCATGCGCTGCGCGTCGCCGAGCAGTTTGGCGCGGGCAGCCTCGTCCGGCGTCGAGACGATCTGCTTGTAGAGCGCATTGAAGGTCTCGTTGTTGTAGCCGAGATAATAGTCCGGCTCGGTGACCTTGACGAGATCGAACGGCTCGACATGGCTGACGATGGTGAGATCGAAATTGTGCGGGCCGTTGGGCGCGAACACCTGCGAGAGCCATTGCGCCCATTCGACGTTCTCGATCTTGGCGACGATGCCGACCTTGGCGAGCTGGGCTGCGACGATCTCGCCGCCCTGCCGCGCATAGGACGGCGGCGGCAGCTTGAGCGAGAGCTCGAGCGGGGTGGTGACGCCGGCCTCGGCGAGCAGCTTCTTGGCCTTCTCGGGATCGTAGGGGTTGATGCCGGTGGTGTCGACGAAGCCCAGCGCGCCCGGCACGTAGAAGCTGCCGATCGGCGTGCCGAAACCATCGACGGCGCCGTCGATGATCGCCTTGCGGTCGATCGCGGCGAGGATGGCGCGGCGGACGCGAACGTCGTCCAGCGGCTTCTTGCGATGGTTGATGCCGACGATGGTCTTGGCCCTGGAGCCGCCTACCTGGACGTTGAAGCGCGGATCGGCCTTGAACTGCGCGATCGCACGCTGGGCGGCAACGCGCGGGAACGCATCGACGTCACCCGACAGCAGGGCGGCGGTCTGCGCCGCCGGTTCGGAGATGAAACGGATCGTCACCTTCGACAGCTTGACCGCAGCGGCGTTGCGGTAGTCGGCCCATTTGGACAGCGTGATCGAAGAGCCCTTGGCCCAGGCTCCTAACTGATAGGGCCCGGTGCCGACCGGCTGCGTGACATTGGTTGAGGCGCTCTTCGGCTCGACGATCGAGCCGCTCGCCTGCCCGAGCAGGAACGGCAGGTTCGGCTCGCCATATTTCAGGGTGATCACGACGGTGTCGGCGTCGGGTGCATCGACCTTCGCGAAGGCCTGGAACAGGCTCTTGTCCTTGTTGGTGCTGGTCGGCGCGGCGTTGCGCTCGAACGAGAACTTCACCGCTGCGGAATCGAACGGCTCGCCGTTGTGGAATTTGACGCCCTTGCGCAGCTTGAAGGTGTAGGTCTTCAGATCGGGCGATGCGGTCCAGCTCTCGGCCAGCAGCGGCGAGACCGAGCCGTCTTCGTTGATCTTGGTCAGGGTCTCGTAGATGTTGTAGAGCGTGACCTCGGCGATCGCGGCGGCGGCGGCATTGGTGGGATCAAGGCCCGGCGGCTCCAGTGCCATCGCCATGACGACGCTGTCCTTCTTGGACTGCGCCGATACCGGCAAAGGCGCTGCGGCGAGTGCGGCGGCGAAGGCGACGATCGATAGTTTCCTCAACATGTGTAACTCCCCGGCCTGCTGACGTTTCAGCCTATGCCAATTCCGCGGTGGACACTAACCTTCCATGGCCGCCTGCGGCAACGCCATCACGGCTTCGGCCTTGTGGCAGGCGGCAAGGTGCCCCTCGCCGACCTTGCGTAACTCAGGCAGAGCCTCGCGGCAATGCTGGTCGGCGAGCGGACAGCGCCCGACATAGGGGCATCCGGTCGCCGCCGCCGAATGCGAGGCAATCGCCTGCGCCCCGCGCCGTCGCCGGCCACTGACGGGGCGCGCCCGCGGCACCGCATCCAGCAGGGCCCGCGTGTAAGGATGGGCGCAGCGCTCGAACAGATCCTCAGGCCGGCCCTGCTCGACGATCCGGCCGAGATACATCACCGCGACCTCGTCGCAGAGATAGTCGACTACGGCGAGGTCGTGGCTGATCAGGATGTAGCTGAGGCCGAACTGCTCATGCAGGTCCTGCATCAGGTTCAGCACCTGCGCTTGCACGGAGACGTCGAGCGCGGAAACCGGCTCGTCGGCAACGATCAGCTTCGGTTGCGTGATCAGGGCACGCGCAATGGCGATGCGCTGGCGCTGGCCGCCGGAGAATTCGTGCGGATATTTCTCCATGTCCGCATCACGCAAGCCGACCTGGCGCAGCACCGCGGCGACGCGTTCGCGGAACGTCCTGCGGTCGGCGCCATCCAGTACGGTCAGCGGCTCGGCGACGATGCGGGCGATGGTCTGGCGCGGATCGAGCGAGCCGTAGGGATCCTGGAACACCATCTGAAAATCGCGCCGGGCACGGCGCAGCTCGTCGGCCGGCAGGCAATTGAGATCGCGCCCGAGCAGCGCGACCTTTCCCGAAGTCGGCCGTTCCAGCGCCATCACCACGCGCGCGAAGGTCGACTTGCCCGAACCGGACTCGCCGACGATGCCGAGGCTCTTTCCGGCCTGGACCTGCACGCTCACGCCGTTCAGCGCACGCACCTGTCCGGGCGGCCGGAACAGGCTTTCGCGGGGCAGCGTGTAGCGCTGCTCGAGATCCGTAACGTCGAGAAGCGGCGCGGCGGTCATGCGGTCAGCGCCCCGACGTTTTCGGCCATCGAGACATCTGTCCTGATGCAGCGCACGCCATGGCGAGGTCCGACCTCCACCACCTGCGGCAGCGCGGCGCGGCACGGGTCGATCACGAGCGGGCAGCGATCGGAGAAGGTGCAGCCGGAAGGCAGATCGGCGAGCTCCGGCACCGTGCCTGGGATGGTCGTCAGCCGCGTTCCCTTGCGCGCGCCGAGCTTCGGCCGGGCGCGGAACAGGCCCTGCGTGTAGGGATGTCCCATGCGGCGGAACACCTCGTCGGTCGGCCCGCTCTCGACGACGGCGCCGCCATACATGACCATCATCCGCTGCACGTTCTCGGCGATGACGCCGAGATCGTGCGAGATCAGGATCATCGACATGCCGCGCTCCTCGACGAGATCGGCGATGAGGTCGAGGATCTGGCCCTGGATGGTGACGTCGAGTGCGGTGGTCGGCTCGTCCGCGATCAACAGGTCCGGCTCGCAGGCGAGTGCCATGGCAATCGTGATGCGCTGGCGCTGGCCGCCGGAGAACTGGTGCGGATAGGCATCGACGCGCCGCGCCGGATCAGGCAACCCGACGCGGTCGAGCAACGCGATCGTCTCGCGCCGGGCCTGCGAGGCCGAGTAGTTCTTGTGACGCCGCAGCGGTTCGGCCACCTGATGGCCGATCGTGTGCATCGGATTGAGCGCGGTCATCGGCTCCTGGAAGATCATGCTGATGCGGTTGCCGCGCAGACGGCAATAGTCGGCGTCAGAAAGTCCGACGAGTTCATCGCCATCCAGCCTGATGCTGCCGCTGACGACCGCGCTGTCCGGCAAGAGGCCCATCAGCGAGAGTGCCGTGACCGACTTGCCGCAGCCGGACTCGCCGACGAGCCCCAGCGTCTCGCCGCGCTTCAAAGTAAAGCTGACGCCGCGCACGGCCTGTGCCGGCCCGCGGCTGGTGTTGAGCCGGACGCCGAGATTGCTGACTTCGATCAGCGGCATGGTCGGACGCTCGCCCATGATCACCGCTCCCGCGCCAGTCTGGGATCGAGCAGATCGCGCAATCCGTCTCCGAGGAGATTGAGGCCGAGCACCGCGATCGCGATCGCAACGCCGGGATAAACGGCGAGCATCGGGGATTGGAACAGCAGCGTCTGCGCATCGTTCAGCATCCGGCCCCAGGACGGCTGCGGCGGCTGGGTGCCGAGGCCGAGATAGGACAGCGCAGCCTCGGCGAGAATGGCGAGCGCGAACTGGATCGTGACCTGCACGATCAGGATCGACAGGATGTTGGGCAGGACGTGCTCGATCGTGATGCGGAAGCGTCCCTTGCCCGCAGCGCGTGCCGCTAGCACGAATTCGCGCGCCCAGATCGCATTGGCCGAGCCGCGCGTCAGCCGCGTCAGCGTCGGGATCTGGAAGATGCCGATTGCGACGATTGAGGTCACCATGCCCGGCCCCGCCACCGCGGCGAGCATGATCGCGGAGAGCACCGCCGGAAAGGCGAAGCTGAAATCGGCGAACCGCATGATGATCTCTTCGGTCCAGCCGCGCTTGGCCGAGGCCGTCAGGCCGAGACAGACGCCGAAGGTCAGACCTATGCTCACGGCAATGATGCCGACCATGATGGTGGAGCGCGCCCCCGCAAGGAGCAGCGAGACGACGTCCCGGCCGAAGGAGTCGGTGCCGAGCCAATGCGACGAAGACGGCGGCCGGAGCTTCGAGGCGATGTCGATCTCATAGGGCGACCACGGAGTCCACACCAGCGACAGCAGCGCCGAGGCGACCACCAGCAGCGTCAGCGTGCCGCCGAGTACGAAGCTGCGATGGCGCAACGCGCGGCGCCAGAACGTCCGGGCCGGGAGCGGCCGCGTTGCGATCGGTGCGTCAATGGTCAGGGGCGCGCTCACAGGTCGTGGACCTTGATGCGGGGATCGATGGCGGCATAGAGCACATCGACCACGAAATTGACGATGACGACCATGGCGGCGAGCAGCATCACGCAATTGCGCACCACGATCAGGTCGCGGTTGGCAATCGACTGGAAGATCAGCCGGCCGAGGCCCGGCAGGTAGAACACGTTCTCGATCACGATGGTGCCGGCCAGCAGGTTGGCGAATTGCAGCCCCATCACCGTCATGACCGGGATCATCGCGTTGCGCAGCACATGGCGCCACAGCACCTCGCGCTTGCCGAGCCCCTTTGCACGCGCCGTGCGGACGAAGTCTTCGCGCAACACTTCCAGCACCGCCGAGCGCGTGACCCGCGCGAGGATGGCGGCCTGCACCACCGCAAGCGAGATCGCCGGCAGCAGCAGCGACTTGATCCCCGGCCAGATGCCGTCCTCCCAGCTGGCAAAACCGCCCGCCGAGAGCCATTGCAGCCGCACCGAGAACAACAGCACCAGGAGGATCGCGAACCAGAAGTTCGGCAACGCGATGCCCACCTGGGTCAACGACATCACGCCGACGTCGCCGAGCTTGTTGTGATTGGCGGCGGTGTAGATGCCGGCGGAGAGCGCCAGCGTCACCGTGATGGTCATGGCCATGATCGCGAGCGGAATGGTCAGCACCAGCCGCTCCGCGATCAGGCTGGCGACCGGCGTGCCGTAGACGTAGCTGTTGCCGAGATCGCCGGAGAGAAGTCCCTTGATCCATTGCAGATAACGGACGGCCAAGGGCTGGTCGAGCCCGAGCTTGACGGTGAGCGCGCGGACCGCGTCCGCCGAGGCATCGGCGCCCATCAGCATCTGCGCGGCGTTGCCAGGAAGCGCGTCGAGCACCAGAAAGATGATGAGAGAGGCGCCGACCAGCGTCGCCAACAAGGTCAACAGACGTCGGAGGAGAAAGACGCTCATGCGCGCTCGGCTTCAGGGCTCAACCCCAGCACGATCAACATGTCCGGACGCCTGAGGCAAGCTCTTTGCTGCATGCTCCTCTCCTCAAGCGGGCCAACGCGAGAGAAGATCGTGCGAGGCCTCGAACAGCGCGCTCACACGCAGCAGTTCCGCGTCGGCGCGGAAGCGGCCGACGAGCTGAAGCCCGATCGGCAGACCGTCGCGGCCGAAGCCGCTGGGCAGGCTCACGGCGGGATGGCCGGTCATGTTGAACGGCATGGTCCATGGGAACCAGTGCGGCCGGACACTGTCGAAATGCTTGCCGTCGATCTCGATGGTGCCGAACAGGTCCTGCTCGATCGGCAACGCGGTGCGCGTCAGCGTCGGCATCGCCAGCAGGTGCCCGCGCGCAAGCAGCGATTGCACCCGCCTGAACAGCGCGGTGCGCGCGAACATCGCTTCCTGGTAGTCCACGCCGCTGACCTCGGTGGCGAGCGCAAGCTGCTTGAGGAAGGCTTCGCTCAGCTCGTCCTTGTGCTCGGTCGCCAGCTTTGCGAAGCGCGTGCGCCAGACCGTGTGGTTGATGGCACGCCAGATCGGCTCAACGTCGAAACCGTCGCCGGGGAATTCCTCCAGCTCTGCGCCAAGGCTCGCCAGCCGGTCGAGGCTCGCCTTGAAAGTGGCGGCGACGTCAGTGGACACCGGACGGCCCGGCGGCGTCAGGCAGTACAGGATCCTCTGCCCGCGCAGATCGCCGCGCGGGGCGGCCGTGCCGACGAAATCGGGCGCGGGAACGCCGATCGACCAGGGATCGCAGGCATCCTCGCCGGCCATCGCCTGCATCATCAGCGCGGTGTCGGCGACGGTACGGGTGGTCGGCGTGACATAGGTCTGGTTGCCGAACGCATCCAGCGCCTGGCTGTGCGGGATGACGCCGTTGCTCTGCTTCAAGCCCACCACGCCATTGCAGGCGGCCGGTATCCGAGTCGAGCCCCCGCCATCCGTCGCGATGGCAAGCGGCGCGATGCCGCTGGCAACGGCAACCGCTGCGCCGCCGCTGGAGCCGCCGGAGGACCGGCGTGCGTCCCACGCATTGCGGGTACGACCGAACAGGGGCGAGTCGGTGAGGCACTTGCTGCCGAATTCCGGCGTCGTGGTCTTGCCGATCAGGATCGCGCCTTGCGCACGCAGTCGCGCCACCGCCACAGCGTCCTCGTTCGGCACATTGTCCTTGTAGGGAACGGCCCCGAAGGTGGTCTTGACGTCCCTGGTGTTGACGATGTCCTTGACGGTGACGGGGATGCCGTGCAGCAGGCCGAGCGGTTCGCCGGCCATCACCTTGCGCTCGGCTTCGCGCGCCGCAGCCATCGCCTCATCGCCGCACAGGGTGATGAAACAGTTGAGCTCGGGCTGGAGCGCCTCGGCACGCGCGAGAACGGCTCGGACGATCTCGACTGGCGAAATCCGCTTTCCGGCGATGAGGCCGCGCAGCTCGGTTGCGGACAAGCGACAGGGATCGCCATTCATGGTCACATCGCACTCCGAAGCGGGCCGCCATTGGCCCGAAGACATTGACAGCAAGAATGACAGCCTTGTTAACTCGCCGTCCAATACAATTTTTGTCGTCATCCCATATGTTTTGGGTATGCCAATGGATCTTCGCCGGCTCCGCTATTTCGTCGCCGTCGCCGAAGCGCGCAGCGTGGGCAAGGCCGCCGAGCGGCTGCGGATGGCGCAGCCACCGCTCTCGGTGCAGATCCGCAAGCTCGAGGCCGAAGTCGGCGCGCCGCTGTTCCGCCGCGGCACGCGCGGCATGGACCTGACCGAGGCCGGCCAGGCCCTGCTGGCACGTGCCGGCGAGGCGCTGGCGCTGGCAGCCGACGGCGTCGAAGCCGCGCGCGCGGTCGCGGCCGGAAAGCGCGGACGGATCTCGGTCGGATACATGTTCGCACTGGCGAACGCGGTGCTGCCGCGCCTGATCCCGGAGTTGCGACGGGCCATTCCCGGCGTCGACCTCGACTTCGCCGAGCTCAGCGCATCGACGCGCGAGACGCGACTGCTCGACCGCAGCGTCACGGTCGCACTGTGCATGCCGGCGATCAACCATCCCGAGATCCAGGTGGCGCGGGTCGGCGCGCAACGTCTCATGCTGGCGATGCCGATCCGGTCGCCCCTCTCCCGCCTCGGCGCGGTGCCGATGGCCAAATTGCACGGCCGCCCGTTGATCGCGCTGCCGCGGCCCGACCAGGATGCCGCCTCCTCTGCGGTGACGGCGTTGCTGCGGCGACATCAGGTGGTGATGCCGATTGCCAGCCGAGTGGAGACCGTGCATTCGGCGATGAGCCTCGTGCTGGCCGGCGAAGGGTTCGCGATCCTGCCCGCCTGCGCCAAGCTCGGTGCGCCGCGTGGCATCGTGTTTCGGCCGCTGCGGGATGCAACCGACTCCATCGACATTGCGGTATGCTGGCGGCGTGACTCACAGAGCCCGTTGATCCGAACCTTTCTCAAATGCGCCGAGAAAGTGGTCGCCCGCCTGTAAGGCGGCTCTCCCCTACGGACTCCATGTGATCTCGCTGCTCCAGGGAGGATCGGCGCCCGGACGGGTGCAGGTCAGGGCTGCGCAATTGGCGGCAAAGGACAGTGCGCGGCGGAGCTCGTCCGCCCCGATGTCCTTTAGTCGCGGCCGAGCGATGCGCTCCTGCTTGTGCAGGGCGAACAGCAGCGCCGCCTGAAAGCTGTCGCCGGCGCCGATGGTGTCGGCGACCTCGACCTTTGGCGCGGTGACCTCGATCTGCCCTGCCCCCACGTGCCAGGCAATGGCGCCTTGATTGCCGCGGGTGATGACGACGAGGCTCGTGCCCCGTGCAAGCAGCGCGGTCGCGCGCCTATGATACGGCTCTTCGCCGAAGAGATAGGCAAAGTCGATCTCCGACATTTTGACGAGGTCAGCGCTTCCAGCAAACTCGGTCATGCGCGCGAGATAGGCCGACTTGTCGTTGACCAGGCTGGGCCGGCAATTTGGATCGAAGGAGATCGTCGACGGCGTCCGCGCATCCCCGATCAGCGACATCGTCTGCGCCGCGCCGTCATCGTTGACCAGCGTGGTCGAGCCGACATGAACGGCTTCGACCGTATCGAAGGGAATGGTCCCGCGCCGGTAGGTCCAGTTCCGCGTCGCGGTCTCGGCATCGTAGAAAGCATAATGCGACTCGCCGGCGACGATGCGGACGAAGGCGAGTGTGGTCTGGTGATCGCTACGCGTGGCGAGACCCAGCTCGACCTGCGAGGCCGCGGCATGATCGGCGATCATCCGTCCGAAAAGGTCAGTCGAGATGCCGCCGACGAAGCCTGCCGGCGCGCCCAGCCGCGCCATGCCGATCGCGACGTTCAGGCAGGAGCCGCCGACGGCGGGCATCAGGGCCTCGCGTCCCTCCGTGTTTCGCGTCGGCACGAAATCGATCAGGGCATCGCCGCAGGTGATCAGCATCCGCTTCAACCTCTCACGACGCCGCGCATCGCCGCGCGGCTGCCGCGATCGACCCTGGCCTTTTGATCCATCCGGCCATTCGATCACATAGCCAATTCCCGAGCAACAATTCACACGAGGTTATGTTCTACCGCCTCAATGCGCCACCAGCCGGTAGATCGCCGGCAGTGCCACGGGCAATCGCTTGACGTTCCCGACGATGGCGTAGCCACCGCGTCCGAACAGCGTCGGAAAGTACGTTTGCGCCGTCGCGTCGATCGTCACGCCGAAGACCGCAATGCCGAGCCGGCGCGCTTCCTGCACGGATTTCCTGGTGTCTTCGACCGCAAAGCGCCCTTCATAATGATCGACGTCGTTCGGCTTGCCGTCGGTGAGGACGAGTAGCAGCTTCTTGCGTTGCGGCTGGCGGGCGAGCTCGGCCGCGGCGTGGCGGACCGCCGCGCCGATCCGCGTATAATAGCCGGGCTTGAGCGCGCCGATGCGGCGCTCCACCGCCCCGCTCATCGGCTCGCCGAACGCCTTGACGGCTTCGAGCCGTACCCATGAGCGCCGGCGCGACGTGAAGGTCAGGATGCTGTGGTGATCTCCGCAAGCCGACAGCCCATGCGCGAGCACGAGCAGTGCTTCCTTCTCGACGTCGAGCACGCGATAGCCGTCGACCCAGGCATCGGTCGACAGCGAGACGTCGACCAGCAGCGTGACGGCGAGATCGTGCCCCTGCGGCCGCATCGCCATGTGGACGCGATCGAGACCGCCGCTGCTGCCGGCGCGCAGATCGCATCTCGCCCGCACGAGCGCATCGAGGTCGAGTTCATCGCCGTCGGCCTGAGCGCGCATCAATTCGCGGCGCGGCCGCAAGGCCTCGAAGCGGCGGCGTACCTGGCGGACGTGCCGACGCATGGTCTCATCAGGCGTCCAGTTCTCGCCTCGTTCAGGGGCCGCGCCGGCGAGCACGCGACAATGATCGCGCAGGTAGGAACCGCTGCGATAGTCCCATTCGGGATAGGTCATGTCCGCATTCAGCCGCGAGGCGTCGAGGGCCTCCGGTGGCAGGTCGAGATCGAATTTGAACCGGCTCGCCGGCTTGCCGCTGCGGCGGCTGAGCGTGATCTCCTCGAGATCGTCGGCCGCCTTCCGCGCATCCTCGTCCTCGCTGTCATCAGCCGGGCGGTCGACATTGACCATCTCGGCCATCGCGAGGATCTTCTCGAAACGGTTGAGCACGAAGGGATCGCGACGACTGACATTGTCCTCGCGCTCGCGGACGGCGAAACGCTTTCGATCGTCCTTCGCCGCGGCCTCCGCACCCGGTGCGCATTCGTCTTCGTCCGCATGTGCAGGCGAGAGCTCGCGCGTCCAGCAATCGCCCCAGAGCGGACACGGCAGGATCGAACGGTAACCCGGGGGCGCCTTGTCCGGCAGCGGACCCGTCCCCATCATCGCCGGCCACAATCTGCCTGGAGGCGCCCTTCCGGGTCCGAGCAGGGCCAGGACGATCTGCTCGATCTCTTGCTCGACGCGCGGCAAGGAGCGACGAGGCCGGGCCTCGGCGGTGGCCGCGGCAAGCTGCGCGTAGTCGGCGACGAGCCCAGGGAATTGCGTGAGCACCCAGACAGCGGTCTCGCTCGCCCGACGCAACACCAGAAGATCCCGCCGTAGCGGATCGATCTCCGCGATCGCTTCGATCGGCGCGGCGGCGAACCATGCCGCCAGCCAGCGATAAAGGGTTGCGTTCAAGGTCCGGTCGGGAAAGATCGCGATACGATCGGGCAGGAAGATGGTTGCGGCGTCACGGCCGGGCTGCTCGAGCCGCTCGTCGCCCAGGCCGATGCGTTGCCGCCAGCCGAGACGATGACCCGTCCGGCGCGCGCTTGCGCTGGCGATTTGAACGCCGGTCTCGCCGCCAAGCGCGCGGAACATCACCGCGAGCCGGCCCCTCACCTCCGAAAGCGTCACCGCGTGATCGTCGTAAACCGGATAGCTCGCGGTGCCGCCGATCATCCGATGCCAGGCCCGGCCGACCGTCTCCTCAAGTTCGAGGAAGTCGAGCATGGAAGCGCCTCACCCGACCACGGCGCGCGCGACGTCCAACAGCGCCGCCTTCACGTCGGTGTCGTCGGTGAGCGGCTCGATCATGCCGGCGAGTACCGCGTCGGTGGTCGGCGTCCCCGCGGCGATCAGCGTCGCGCAATAGACCACGAGCCGGGTCGAGACGCCCTCCTCCAGATCGTGGCCCTTGAGCGCGCGCAGCCGGCCAGCCAGCCCGACCAGCGGCCGCACGCGCTCCGGCGCCAGTCCGCTTTCGGCGGACACGACGACGATTTCCTGCTCGGGCGGCAGGAAGCCGAACTCGACGGCAACGAAGCGCTGCCGCGTCGAGGGCTTGAGCGCCTTCAGCAGCGTCTGATAGCCGGGATTGTAGGAGACGACGAGCATGAAGCTCTTCGGCGCAACGAGCTCCTCGCCGGTGCGCTCCAGCGGCAGGATGCGGCGATCGTCGGTCAGCGGATGCAGCACCACGGTGACGTCCTTGCGCGCTTCCACGACCTCGTCGAGGTAGCAGATGCCGCCCTCACGCACCGCGCGCGTCAGCGGACCGTCGGTCCATACGGTGTCGCCGCCCCGCAGCAGGTAGCGGCCGGTGAGATCGGCGGCGGTGAGATCGTCGTGACAGGCGACGGTGTGGAGCGGCAATCCGAGATGCGCCGCCATATGCGCGACGAAGCGCGTCTTGCCGCAACCGGTCGGGCCCTTGAGCAGGACCGGCAGCTGATTGCGCCAGGCGTGCTCGAACAGCGCACATTCATTGCCGCTTGCGACATAGGCCGGCAGCGCGGGTGCCGAGGTGACCGTGTGAAGGGCAGCTTTCATCATCTTTCTCCAGACTATCCAGGAAGCTGGCGGCCGCGGCGAACCGCGGCTGCCAGTTGCATTCATTCAGCCGGCTGCAACGCGCCGGGGATGACCGCCTGCCTAGCGCGACCGGGCACCAGCACGGCCCAGACGAACATCAGCGCAGAGATCGCGACGAACACGCCTGAGCCGAGCCGGACCCAGTAGAACATCGCGAGCTGGTCCTGCACGTCCATGTAGCCCTGGCCGAGCACACGCTGGAGATGGACCTGGACGACGCCAGCGAA
The DNA here is from genome assembly GCF_001556045.1 of Bradyrhizobium sp. CCH5-F6. Taxonomy (GTDB): domain Bacteria; phylum Pseudomonadota; class Alphaproteobacteria; order Rhizobiales; family Xanthobacteraceae; genus Bradyrhizobium. The sequence goes on along the minus strand of NZ_LSIC01000194.1, from coordinate 53,584 downwards.
GGTCAGCGCGAAGGTCATCACCATCATGGCAGTGCACATGATCCAGAAGCTCGCCATGGAGAGCCACTGGTTGTAGGGCGCCCGTCCCCTGATCTGCGGGATGGCATAGGCCATGACGGAAAGATTGAGCATCACATAGGCGCCGAAGAAGGCTAGATGGCCGTGCGCGGCGGTGACCTGGGTGCCGTGGGTGTAGTAGTTCACCGAGGACAGCGTGTGCAGGAAGCCCCAGACGCCAGCCCCGAGGAACGCCATCACCGAGCAGCCGACTGACCACAGCAGCGCGGCGCGGTTCGGATGCTTGCGGCCGGCCTTCCAGGTCATCTGCACCGTGAAGATCACCATGGTGAAGAACGGTGCCACCTCGAGCGTGGAGAATAGCGATCCGATCCACTGCCAGTAGCCGGGCGCGCCGATCCAGTAGAAATGGTGGCCTGTGCCGAGGATACCGGAGAACAGCGCAAGGCCGATGATGACGTAGAGCCACTTCTCCACGACCTCGCGGTCGATGCCGTTGAGCTTGATCATGAGATAGGCGAGCACGGAGGCCATGATCAGCTCCCAGACGCCTTCGACCCAGAGATGGACGACGTACCACCAATACATCTTGTCGACCGCGAGGTTCGCCGGGTTGTAGAAGGCGAACAGAAAGAAGATCGCAACGCCCCACAGCCCGAACAACAGGATGTTCGTGATCGTGGTCTTGCGCCCCTTCAGCGCCGTCATCGTGACGTTGAAGAGGAACATCAGGCAGACGACGACGATGCCGACCTTGATGATGAAGGGTTGTTCGAGGAACTCGCGGCCCTCGTGGTATTGGAAGAGATAGCCGACCACGGCGATGCCGGCCGCGCCGAAGAACATCCAGAACTGGATCTTTGCCAGCAGCGGGCTGTACAGCTCGGTCTCGGTTTCCTCAGGCAGCAGGAAGTAGGTCGCGCCCATGAAGCCGATCAGCGACCACACGATCAGCGCGTTGGTGTGGATCATCCTGACGATGTTGAACGGCAGGAGCGTCGACAGCGTATTGGGCAGGACGTAGATGGTTCCAGCGACGAGGCCGAACAGGACCTGGGCCAGGAACAGGGTCAGCGCGCCGTAGAAATACAGCATCGCGACTTTCTGGGTCTGATATTTCATCTCGGATCTCTCTGTCTTGGAAGAGGAAACAGCGTGCTCAGCCGGCCTTGTTCGGCGGCCACTCCTGCCGCTTGATCTTGCTGGTCCATTGCAGGAAGTCGGCGAGATCGTCGAGCTCCTGGTCGGTGAGGTTGAACTGCGGCATCTGCCGCCGGCCTGGCGCGCCCGAGGGCTGCGACTGCATCCAGGCCTTCAACGTCTCGCGCGCAGCGGCCGGGTCCTCGTTGCCGCCCCAGCGGTCCCAGACGTTGCCGACTTCAGGCGCGAAGTAGGCGCCCTCGCCCAGCAGAGTGTGGCAGTTGATGCATGAATTCTTCTCCCAGACATGCTTGCCGCGAGCGACCGACGACGTCAGCGTCGTCGCATCCGTCGAAGTCGTGACCATGTAATAATGGCTGTGCGCCGTCAGCCCTATGAAGATAGCGAAGAAGAAGGCCGAGCCGCCGTAGAAGACATTTCGAGCGGCCGACTTGGTCAGGCGTTCAGCCATTGCCAATCCTTTCCGTTTGATTCTTGCGAAATCGCGATGGTGTGATTTATTGCCGCTCTGCCCGGCCCGTTCTTTGTCAGGGCGCAATGAACACGTCAGATCAGGGCGACGACGGCCGAGGCGATCCAGGCGAACAGCAGGACGATCAGGATCCAGCTCACGACGAGACCACGCCAGAGTGCGGGCACGGCGCGTAGATCCATGAAGTCGAGCGCGATCCGGTGACCCTTGAGTGCGGCGAAGGCGAGCAGCAGAGCGTTGCCGAGCAGCGGCCGCGGCACCAGCGGCGGCAGCAGGATGGTCGCAAGCGCGAGGCCGACCAGCACGATCCAGGTCATGTCGATACGATCAGGCATCGTCATTTCACCAGGTAAATTATCGGGAACATGACGATCCAGACCAGATCGACCATGTGCCAGAAGGCCGTTCCCGTCTCGACGCCCGACATCGCAGCGCGGCGGCAGACCGCGGCAAGGATGACGATGCCGAGGCCGACATGCAGCAGATGAAAACCGGTCAGGAGGAAGTAGAGCGTGAAGAACGGGCTGGTCTCGAGCCCCGCGCCTTGCCCGATTTCTTCCGCATACTCAGTGATCTTGATCGCGATGAAGAGGCAGCCGAGCGCCATCGCACCGAAAATCCAGCATCGCGCCAGCGGCCGTTCCCCGACGCGGGCGGCCTTCGTCGCTTTTGCCGCCGCCCAGCCGCTGGTGACCAGAACGACGGTATTGAGGCCGGCGAGATTCGAATCGAGTGCTGATTGCCCGGCCGCGAACATCGCCGGATGAAGCGCGCGGGCGACGACGAAGGCGCCGAGGAACAAGCCGAAGGCGACGAGCTCGCTGAAGATCAGCACCCACATCATGGGATCGCCGGGGAGATCTTCCAGACTTCCCCACCCCGTTTCCCGTTGTTCGCACTCGGCCGTCGACATCGTCTTTCCGGATCAGGACACCGGCCGGACTTATCCCGGCTGCCCGGTTCCGAGTTTGTCGCCGGACAAACTGGCGAGTTACGATACGCTTGTTTGCGCCGACACAACGTCCGACCGGCCGGATCGCGGTACGAACCAGCTCAGGCTTCCACGGAATGGCGAACGATCACATGAGTGATGCACAGATCGGGTTGATGACCGCCACACCCATCATCATCGCCTTCGCCATCGCGCTGCAGCGAATGGGGGTATTGTCGACGGTGGCGACCGTATCGGCAGTGAGCCTCTCCGTCGCAATCGCGGCAGTGCTGTTCACGACCCAGTAATGGTGTCCGTGGTCGCACGGAGCGAAAGCGACATCTTACCTCAACTCATCTCCGCTGATTGTACACGTCGATGCACACCGCCCCCAGCAGCACCAGGCCCTTGATGACCTGCTGGTAGTCGATGCCGATGCCGAGGATGGACATGCCGTTGTTCATCACGCCCATGATCATGGCGCCGACCACGGCGCCGCCGACGCGCCCCACGCCGCCATAGGCCGAGGCGCCGCCGATGAAGCAGGCCGCGATGACGTCGAGCTCGAAACCGAGGCCGGCCTTCGGAGTGGCGGTGTTGAGGCGCGCGGCGAAGACGAGGCCGGCGAGCGCGGCGAGCACGCCCATGTTGACGAAGGTCAGGAAGGTCAGCCGCTCGGTCTTGATGCCCGACAGGCTCGCCGCCTTGGCGTTGCCGCCGACGGCATAGATCTGCCGCCCGATCACGGTGCGCCGGGTCACGAAACCGTAGAGCGCGATCAGCGCGCCCATGATCACCAGCACGTTCGGCAGGCCGCGGTGCGAGGCGATCAGATAGGTGAAGTAGAGCACCGCGCAGGCCAGCAGGATGCTCTTGCCGAGGAAGAACGCATAGGGTTCGACCTCGATTCCGTGCGATTGCTCGCGCGACCTCCCCTTGGCGCTGGCATAGACCAGGCCGAGCGCGAGCACGGCGCCGATCAGCATGGATGTCGGATGCAGCGTGCCGGCCTCGGGTAGCAGTTCCGGAATGAAGCCGGAGGACAATTTCTGGAAGGTCGCCGGGAACGGCCCGAGCGACTGGCCCTGCAGCACCGCGAGTGCAAGGCCCTTGAACACCAGCATCCCCGCCAAGGTGACGATGAAGGACGGGATCTTGAAATAGGCCACCCAATAGCCCTGCGCCGCGCCGATGGCGGCACCGACCAAAAGGCAGGCGATGAAGGCGAGCGTGTAGTCGACCTTGTAGGTCACCATCAGCACCGCGGCCACGGCGCCGATGAAGCCTGCGACCGAACCGACCGAAAGGTCGATATGGCCGGTGACGATCACCAGGAGCATGCCGAGCGCCATGATGACGATGTAGCTGTTCTGCAGCACCAGGTTGGTGAGGTTGAGCGGCTGCAGCAGCGTGCCGCCGGTCACGACCTGGAAGAACAGCATGATCGCGATCAGCGACATCAGCATGCCGTAATTGCGCAGATTGTTCTTGATGAAGCTGCCGTGCCGGCGCTCCTCGGGCAGCGACACCGTCTTGTCGGTCATGGCTGCGATCCTCCCATCTCCGCGGCCTCAGGCACGCCGTTTCCATTGCTTCTTTCATTGCGCATGATGGCGCGCATGATCTTTTCCTGTGTCGCCTCGGCGCCCTTGAACTCGCCGACGAAGGCGCCGTCGTTCATGACGCAGATGCGATCGCAGATGCCGAGCAGCTCGGGCATCTCCGAGGAGATCACCACGACGCCGCGGCCGGCCTCCGCCAGTTCGTTGATGATACAGTAAATCTCGTATTTGGCACCGACGTCGATGCCCCGCGTCGGCTCGTCCAGGATCAGCACCTTGGGGTCCGTCATCAGCCATTTCGACAGCACCACCTTCTGCTGGTTGCCGCCGGAGAGCTGGCCGGTCTCCTGGTAGACGTCGGAGCAGCGGATCCGCATGCGGTTGCGGTAGTCGCTGGCGACCTTCAGCTCGGCGATGTCGTCGATCACCCGCCGCGGCGCGACCTGGTCGAGACTGGCGAGCGTAATGTTCTTGCGAACGTCGTCGGCGAGGATCAGGCCGAGTTGCTTGCGGTCCTCGGTGACATAGGCGAGACCGGCGGCGATCGCGGCCGCGACGCTAGGCAGCGCGATCTCATGGCCTTCGAGCCGGATGCTGCCGCTGATATTGGTGCCCCAGGAGCGGCCGAACAGGCTCATGGCGAATTCGGTGCGGCCGGCACCCATCAAGCCGGCGATGCCCACGACCTCGCCGCGCCTGACGCTGAAATTGACGTTCTTGATCACCTGCCGCTCGGGATGGATGGGGTGATAGACTGACCAGTTATCGACGGTGAGGACGGGTTCGCCGATCTTCGCGTTGCGCTCCGGGAAGCGGTGCGCGAGATCACGATTCACCATGCTGCGGATGATGCGGTCTTCCTGGATCGGCTCGGCGCGACAATCGATGCTGTCGACGGTGCGGCCGTCGCGCAACACCGTGATGTGGTCGGCGACCTTGGCAACCTCGTTCAGCTTGTGCGAGATCAGGATCGAGCCGATGCCCTGCTCGCGAAACTTCATGAGACGCTCGAGCAGCGCAGCGCTGTCGGCCTCGTTGAGGCTCGCGGTCGGCTCGTCCAGGATCAGCATGCGCACACGCTTGGACAGCGCCTTTGCGATCTCGACCAGCTGCTGTTTCCCGACGCCGAGATCCGTGATCAGCGTATCCGGCGATTCCTTGAGGCCGACCTGCGCCAGGAGGTCCCGAGTGCGGCGGTAGACCTCGTCGCGGTCGATCACCCCGAGCCTCGACGGTGGATGCGAGAGGAAGATATTCTCGGCGATCGACATCAGCGGGATCAGCGCCAGCTCCTGGTGGATGATGATGATGCCGAGCGCCTCGGAATCGTTGATGTCGCGGAAGCGCCGCTCCTCGCCCTCGAAGACGATGGTGCCCTCGTAGCTGCCATGCGGATAGACCCCGCTCAGCACCTTCATCAGCGTCGACTTGCCGGCGCCGTTCTCGCCGACGAGCGCGTGGATCTGCCCGGCCTCGACCTGGAAGTTGACATCGCGCAGCGCCTGCACACCGGCAAAGCTCTTGCTGACGTTGCGCATCTCCAGCATTGCGGTCATGATTTCACGTCCCTCGATCGCTATTGGTTCACCTCTCCCCGCCTGCGGGAGAGGTCGGATCGCATCGCAAGATGCGATCCGGGTGAGGGGGAGTCTCCGCGAGACTCACTGCCACCTCCCTCGCGGAGGCTCCCCCTCACCCCGACCCTCTCCCCGCAAGCGGGGCGAGGGAGACGAGAGTCCTACTGGAATTGCGACTTCTTGTAGTAGCCGCTGTCGACCAGGACCTTCTCCCAATTGTCCTTGTAGACCACCACCGGCTTGAGCAGGTAGGACGGCACGGTCTTGACGCCGTTCTCGTAGGTCTTGGTGTCGTTGACGGTGACCTCCTTGCCGGCGAGCGCCGCGTCGACCATGTCGGCCGTAACCTTGGCGAGGTCGCGGGTGTCCTTGAAAATGGTCGAGTACTGATCACCGCGCAGCATCGCCTTGATCGACGGTACTTCGGCGTCCTGGCCCGAGATGATCGGCATCGGCTGGCCGGCACTGCCATAGCCGACGCCCTTCAGCGAGGAGATGATGCCGATCGAGATGCCGTCATAGGGCGACAGCACGGCATTGATCTTCTTGTTGCCGTAGTAGGCGCTGAGGAGATTGTCCATGCGCGCCTGCGCGGTGGCGCCGTCCCAGCGCAGGGTCGCAACCTTGTCCATACCCATCTGGCCCGACGCGACGACGAGCTTGCCGCTGTCGATGTAGGGCTTCAGCACGCTCATCGCGCCGTTGTAGAAGAAGTAGGCGTTGTTGTCGTCGGGCGAGCCGCCGAACAGCTCGATGTTGAAGGGTCCCTTGCCTTCCTTCAGGCCGAGCCCCTGCTCGATCGACTGCGCCTGCAAGACGCCGACCTGGAAATTGTCGAAGGTCGCGTAGTAGTCGACGTTCGGCGTGCCGCGGATCAGGCGGTCATAGGCGATCACGGTGATGCCTTTTGCTTTCGCCTGCTTGAGCACGTCGGACAGCGTGGTGCCGTCGATCGCAGCAATCACCAGCGCTTTCGCGCCTTTGGTCACCATGTTCTCGACCTGCGACAGCTGGTTCGGAATGTCGTCCTCGGCATATTGCAGGTCGGTGTTGTAGCCGCGCTCCTTCAGCACCTTGACCATGTTGTTGCCGTCGTCGATCCACCGCGCCGACGACTTCGTCGGCATGGCGATGCCGACGGTCGCCTTCTGGGCAAAGGCCGTGACGCCAGTGGCCATCGTCGCAGCGCTGGCCAGCGCCAGCGCGAGAAATGTCGTCTTCAGTTTCAGCATGTTTCACTCCCTTGGATGTCAGACTGTTTTCTTTGTGACTTCGAGAACGTGGTCGTGGGCTGTCTCTGGTCTCCTATGCGAGCTTGACGTCGGGTTCCGCGCGACCGCGCGCGGATGCCTCCAACAAGAAAGTGCAACCGGCTTGTGGATCGGCCGCGCGCGCGGTCGCGTCCATGTCCTGCCAGGCAGAGGTGACGAGGAGGCGCGACAGATCGGGACCGACGAAGGCCGGACAACTTGCCTGCTTCGCCGGCACGCTCAGCGAGCGCAGACGCTCGCCTTGCGGCGAATAGACATCGATGCGGCTCGCACCCCAGCAGGCGTTCCAGATCTTTCCGTCGGCGTCGCACACCGAGCCGTCGAAGCCGCCGATGCCGGTGTGGCGCAGCAGGACCTCCGGCTCGCCGCGCGGCAGGCCGGTCGCGGGATTGAGCGGAACGGCGTAGAGCACGGCGCGCGCGCTATCGGCGAAATAGCCGATCGCACCATCCGGCGAGAAGCAGATCGAGTTGGGAATGCTGATGCGGGGGAACAGCAGCGAGATCTTGCCGCGGTGAAAGGCGTAGATCGCGCCTGCCCCCGGCTCCGCCTTGCGTCCCATGGTGCCGATCCAGAACGTGCCGGACTGATGCACTCGCGCGTCATTGGAACGCGTTGCGGGATTGTCGGCTTCGAGCGGGCACAATAACGTCATCCCGCCATCAGCGAGCTTGCGGATGTAGAGACCGTCCTCGGCAACGATCAATTGGCGCTCCGCATCGATGCGTCCGAGCGCGCTCGCCATCCGGCCGAGCGCGTGGACGCGAATGCTGCCGTTGCCAAGCTGCGCCTCGAACAGCAGCCCTTCGCGGATGTCGAACCACCAGGCCGTATCGGTGGTCACGTCATAGGTCGGTCCTTCGCCGAGATGGCATGGATGGTCCGAGAGCACAGTCGTGGGCACCTGTTCCATCATGGTGACCTCACTGAAAAGCGATAGACCGTATGATGGCGATAGACCTCGCCGGGGTCGAGGCGCGGGCTCGGGAAGTCCGGACGGTTCGGCGCGTCCGGCCAGATGTGAGGCTCCAGGCACATGGCGTCCGATTGACGAATGAGCTTGCCGCCCTTCCCCGAGATCGTGCCATCCAGATAATTGCCGGAATAGACCTGGAGCCCGGGCTGATCGGTGAACAGCTCCATGATGCGCCCCGAGCGCGGCGCCTCCAGCCGGGCGGCGAACGCGAGCTTGCCGTCGCGGGCGAGGCAGTAGGTGTGGTCATAACCCCTGCCGTTCTGCAATTGCTGATCGCTCTCGCGGATCCGCTCGCCGACCGGCCGCGGCTCGCGGAAGTCGAACGACGTGCCGGCAACGCTGCGCGGCGGCTCCGGCAGCGGAATGGCGGTGGGATCGATCGCCAGGAAATGGTCAGCGGCGACGGTCAGCCTGTGGTCGAGAATGGACGTCCCTGATGTCGCGCCCTCAAGGTTGAAGAAGCTGTGGTTCGTGAGGTTGACGATGGTCGGCCGGTCCGTCCGCGCCTCCATGATGAGCGACAGTTCGGCCGGGCCGGTGACGCGGTAGGTCACGCGCACGTCGAGCCGGCCGGGATAATTCTCTTCACCATGCGGGCTGACATAGGTGAGCGTCACCGCAGGTTCGGCGCCCTCGTCGAGGTTCGCAATCTCCCAGAGCTTGCGGTCGAAACCATCGAGGCCGCCATGCAGCGCATTGGGGCCGTTGTTGACGGCAAGCTGCACCGTCTCGCCGTCGAGCGAAAACCGGCCCTTGGCAATGCGGTTAGCGTAGCGGCCGACGGTCGCGCCGAAAAACTTTCGTTCGGCGAGATAGCCGGCGAATGCGTCATGGCCGAGCACGACGTCGTCGTGGCCGCCGCGCGCGTCCGGGGCGATCAACGCCTGAAGCACGGCGCCATGGGTGATGATCCGCGCCTCGAAGCCGCCCTCCCCTCGCAGCACGATGCGTTCGACCTTGCGGCCGTCCGGCAGCGTCCCGAAGATGTCTCTGGTGATCTTTGATGCGGCCATGTTCAGTCCACAAACGGCTCGACGATCGTGCGCTTGCCAAGCAGGAAGGCGTCGGCGACGAGACGCAGCGGGGTCAGGTCGACGTCACTTTCGCCGGTCGCTGCGAGGGCGACGAAGCGCCGGTAAAGCCCGCGATATTCCTCATCGGGCGCCTCGGCAAACACCTTGCCATCGACGGCCATGCGCGCGCCACCGCGGGACAGAGTCAGCCGGCCCTGATCGGTTTCGACGACGATATCCCAGCTCTGCGGCCCGGTCTGGCGGAAATCGAACTCGGCGGTCACTGGCAGACCGCTGATATCCGTCAGTGTCAGGTTCGCCGCGATCGGCGCCTGGCAATTGGCTGGGAAGGCCAGCTCGGCCGCGGTGACGAACACGGGCTTCGGCAGAATCCTGGTCAGGATCGACAGCGCATTGATGCCGGGATCGAACACGCCGAGGCCGCCCGGTTCCCAAATCCAGGCCTGGCCGGGATGCCAGACGCGGACGTCTTCCTTCCAGCTGATGTGCACGGAAGCGATGCGGCGCTCGACGAGCCATTGCCGCGCAGGCTCGACCGCCGGCGCATGGCGCGAATGCCAGGTCGCAAACAGCGTCCGCTTTGCATCCGCCGCCATCGCAATCAGCGGATCGAGCTCCGCAACACCCGCCCCGGGCGGCTTCTCCAGCATGACATGCTTGCCGGCGGCGAGGGCTGCCGCAGCCTGGGTTCGGCGCACCTGCGGCGGCGTGCAGAGCGACACCGCATCGATCGGTGGTCCCTGCTCCAGCAGTTCCTCGATGGTGGCAAAATGCGGCAAGCCCGGCAGCGATGCGTTGCGGCTCGCGACCGCCGCCAGCGTTGCACCCGGGGTCGCCGCGATCGCGCCGACATGCTGGTCGCGCGCGATCTTGCCGAACCCGACGATGGCGATGCGAAGCTCGGTCACGATCTTTCTCCGGATTTCGCGGATGGCAGCGCCTCGGCCGACGCGGTCTCGATCACCGCGCCCTCATGGCGATGCATGCCATTGTGAATGACGAAGACCATCGCCTCGGAGGCGGCGTCGGCATCGCCGGCGGCGATGGCATCGACGATCCTCTGATGCCAGAGCAGCACGGTTTCGCGGTTTGCCGACTCGACGGGGGCGCTGAGCAGGAACGAGGCGCGCAGGGCTGCCTCGATGACATGCCCGATCGAGCGCATGAACAGATTGCCGGAAGCACGCGCCACGGCCACGTGAAGCGCGAGATCGGCATCGGCAAAGCCGACCGAGTCGGAGGCCTCACGCCGCATGCGATCCATGCTGCGGCGGAGCTCGGCGAGGTCCTCTTCGGACCGCTGCGCCGCCGCGAGCATGGCCGCGCGCGGCTCGACCGCAAGACGGATCTCGGCGAGATCGTTGAGGAAGCGCTTGTCGATACCAGCGTCGAGGTGCCAGGCCAGGACGTCGGCGTCGAACATGTTCCAGGCGCCGCGCTCGCGCACGACGGTGCCGACGCGCGCCTTGGTGGTGAGCAGACCCTTGGCGACCAGCGTCTTCACGCTCTCCCGCAGCACCGGACGCGACACGCCGAACATCGCGATCATCTCGGCATCGCCCGGCAGGCGCGTCCCCTCCGCATAGCGACCGGCAATGATGTCGACGCCGATCGCGCGCGCGACCTCCGCGTGGTTGGAGTGAGCCCGCCGCGCCGGGATGACGACGATCCGCGAGGTCATGCGACCGTTCTCTCGGATCCCGTCGCCTGTCGAAACAGGGGAAAGACCAAGGCGAGCCCCGCCTCGAACCAGACGACGCTGATCGCCTTTTTGCCGCAACAGCCCGGCAAACCTCCCGCGAGCACCAAGCGCATCTCCAAGCCCTGTTGGTGTCAATTGGTATTATGACACCATTTGGTCAGCCTCTTGGGGCGACGGAAGGCAATATTCCACGGATCAGCGGTTCCGACTAGTCATATTATTTGACTATTCTCTGATGCGCGCCCCAGACATGGTTGGTGAAAGCCTATGACATGCTCAGGGCGAGTCAATGACATGACCCAATTAGAGGGTGAACCCCGTTATGTCCAAGGCCAGCACAACGGCCCGATCGGGCGGGCTGCCGGAAACGCGACAGCGAGAAACTAGAGCAGCTTCCGCTGCGCCAGGTTCTTCATCAGTGCGCCAATGCCAAACGTCCAGGGCTCGCATTCGTCGCTGGTGCGCATGCGGTTGACGAGCTTGCCGAGCTCTGGCGCTGAAATCGTGACGATGTCGTCGCGCTTGTGGGTGAACCCCTGCCCCGGCGCATCGCGATCCTTCACGGGCGCGAACATGGTGCCGAGAAAGAGAACGAAGCCATCAGGGTATTGATGGATCTTGCCGATGGTCTGCGCGACGAGATCCGTCGGATCGCGGCTGATCTTGCTGATCGAGGAATGGCCGTCGAGAACGAAGCCGTCGGTACCCCTCACGTTCAGGCTGATGTCCAGCTTGCGCGCGTCATCGAGCGAGAACGTATCGTCGAACAGGCGAAGCAGCGGCCCGATGGAGCAGGACGCGTTGTTGTCCTTGGCCTTCGACAGCAACAGCGCCGAACGCCCTTCGAAATCGCGCAGGTTGACGTCGTTGCCGAGCGCTCCGCCGACGATCTTGCCGCGGCTGGAGACGAACAGCACGAGTTCCGGCTCGGGATTGTTCCAGGTCGATTTCGGATGTAGCCCGGCATCCATGCCGGTGCCGACCGACGAGAGGGTCGGCGCCTTGGTGAAGACCTCGGCATCCGGACCGATGCCGACTTCGAGATACTGGCTCCAGGCGTTCTGCTCGATCAGCACCTGCTTCAGGTGCATCGCCTGGTCCGAGCCCGGCTTGAGCTTGGACAGATCGTCGCCGATCAGGCGCGTGACCTCCTTCCGGATCGCTTCGGCCGAAGCCGGATTGCCCTTGGCGCGCTCCTCGATCACGCGCTCCAGCATCGAGATGGCGAAGGTGACGCCGGCGGCCTTCAGCGTCTGGAGGTCGACGGGTGCGAGCAACCACGGCCTGCTCGGATCGCGCTGGTCCGGCGGCGTGTTGGCGACGATCGCTTCGAGATCGCCGATGCGCTCTCCCTTGGTCGCGGCAAGGGCCTTGGCCGGATTGTCCTCTTCACACAGCGCGCTGATGGTCGAAAATTTTGCGGTGACGTCGAAGACGCCATCGCCGCGGACAGCAACGACGGCCGGACCATTCACCTGAGGCAGCCAGATGCGGCCGGCCAGCGTGCCCCGTGTTCCATCCTCGGGCAGAAGGTCTTTCACCGTCAATGTCGTCATGGCCGCGCCCTCGCTGTTTCTAAGGATCGGCCGCGTTTGCAGCGGCCGGTCCCATTGGCGAAGACCAATAAACGTCTGGCGCGGGAAGTCCAGTGCGGCGGCTATGCCCCTGCCCGCGCCTTGCGCGCCGCGATCTGCTGCAGCGCCCAGCGGGCGTTCTTGCGTACATCGGGATCGGCATCGTCGGCGATGACGGCGAGGAACGCCTCGCCGTCGGGATGGGCGATCTCTCCCAGCGCCGCAGCCGCCTCTTTCCGCAAATTGGCCTGATCGTGGTTCACGCTATGACCGATTGGACGCACCGCGCGTTCGATCTTCATCCGACCGAGACTTCGGATCGCCTTGAGTCGCACCTGCCAGAATTCGTCGGCGAGCGAGGCGATGAGCTGGTCGGCGGCGAGCGAGCCGTTGGCGTTGAGGCCCAGCGTCTCGGCCGCCATCTCGCGAACCATCCAGTCCGCATCCTTCAACGCGCGCGTGATCGTCTCCGCCGCAGGTTTCATCTGCGAGAACGCCAGCGCGCTCACGGCGGCACGACGCACATGCGAATCCGGATCGTTGATCAGCGCGGTCAGCGCGGGGATTGATTCCTCCAGCTTGAGGAATCCGATCACGCCGATCGCCTGCACGCGCACGGCCGCATCGGAATCCTGGAGCGCTTCCAGCGCAGGCTTCAGTGTATCCTTGCGGCGCAGCTCTTTCAGCGCGCGCAATGCGCCCATGCGCACGAAGGCGTGGGCATGCCTCACCAGCGGCAGAATGATATCGGCGCAGGCGGGATCCTTGAACTCGGCCATGCTGTCGGCCGCGGCCGACGCGACGATCCTCTCGGGGTCGACCAGCAGCTTCACCAGCGCGCCTGCGGCCTCCGGCCCATCGAATTCGCCGAGCGCCATCGCGACCTGCTGGCGCACACCGGCATCGGGATCGGCGACCATGTTGGCGAGATGAGGGACCGCGGCGGGATCGCCGGAATGGCCGAGCGCGATGATCGCGACGCGGCGCTCGGCGGGATCGGCGGCTTGCAACCGCTCATCGGCGTCTTCGAGATCGTCGTAGGATTCGAACGGGCTCGACATGATCACCTCAACAGATAGGGAATGTTGACGGTGACGGCGCCGGTCGGGCAATCCGCCTCGCAAGGCATGCAGTACCAGCACTCGTCATAGGCCATGTAGGCCTTGTTGGTCATCTCGCTGATGCGCAGGACGTCGAGCGGGCAAACGTCGACGCACACGGTGCAGCCCTTGTCCGCGATGCATTTGGCGTCGTCGACGACCACCGGAACCGACGTTTGATAGGAAGCGAGAGGCATTTGATGTCTCCTGTGGCTATGTTCTGCTGTATCAGGCGGTGGCGCGGATGCGCTGCTTGTCGTAGAGATCCTTCTCGTCGTCCGCGATCGGCACGACATAGGGCTCGACCGCCCGCTTCTCGCTGGTCATCTTGCCGTCCCGCTTGGAGAGCAGCGTGTGGCAGAACCAGTTCTCGTTGTCCTTCTCCGGGAAATCCGTGCGCCAGTGGTAGAGACCCCAGCGGCTCTCCTCGCGGTAGAGCGAGGCATGCGCTGCCATGTCGGCGCAGTCCATGATCGACTGCACCTCGAGCGCGCGCAGCAGCTCATGCGCGTTGCGTGCGATCATGCGCTCCTGCATGTCCTCCCGCGCTTCGGCCAGGCGCCGCATGCCAAGCTCATATTTGCGCGTGACCTTCGGCGGCTGGAGATAGTCGTTGACGAGGCGGCGCGTCTTGTACTCGATCTGGTTCGGCGGGATGCCGTCCTCGCGCCGCGTCGGCGCCATCACGCGGTCGCGCTCGATCGCGACGTCCGCGGCATCGAATTCCGCAAAGTCGTGGCTGTCGGCGAACTCCATGGCGTCGATGCCGGCGACCGCTCCGTTGGTGAAGGCGCCGAGCATGTAGTTGTGCGGCACGCTCGCCATGTCGCCGGCGGCATAGAGGCCCGGCACGGTGGTGCGCGCGTTGTCGTCGACGAACACACCGGAGGCGCTGTGGCCGGAGCAGAAGCCGATCTCGGAGATGTGCATCTCGATCGACTCGCTGCGGTAGTCGACGCCGCGCCCCTGCTGAAACAGGCCGCGGGTGGGACGCTCGACCTTGTGCAACGTCGATTCGATTTCCGAGATCGTGTCCGGGTGCAGATGCTTGAGCTGGAGGAACACCGGGCCCTTGCCGGACAACAGCTCGTTGTAGAACTCCAGCATCATCTGGCCGGACCAGTAGTCGCATTCGATGAAGCGCGAACCTTCGTTGTTGGCGGTATAGGCGCCGAATGGACCTGCGACATAAGCGCAGGCCGGGCCGTTATAGTCCTTGATCAGCGGATTGATCTGGAAGCATTCGAGGTTCGCGAGCGCCGCTCCGGCATGATACGCCATCGCATAGCCGTCGCCGGAATTGGCGGCGTTCTCATAGGTGCCGAACATGTAGCCGGACGTCGGCAGGCCCAGCCGGCCGGCGGCGCCCATGCAGAGGATGACGGCCTTGGCCTTGATCACCAGCATTTCGGCCGTACGCGTGTTGACGGAGATCGCACCGGCGATACGGCCGTCGGCGGATTTGAGCAGACGCGTCGCCATGTAGCGATTGGAGATCAGGATGCGGGCGCGGCGGAGCTGGCGGTAGAGCGCCTTCTTTACGGTCTCGCCGTTCGGCATCGGCAGAACGTAGGTGCCGATGTGGTGCACCTTCTTGACGGCGTAGTCGCCGTTCTCGTTCTTCAGGAAGCGGATGCCGAAGCTGTCCAGTTCCTCGATGATCTTGTAGCAGTTCTGGGCGTATTTGTAGACCGCCTTCTGGTCGACGATGCCGTCGTTGGCGATGGTGATTTCCTTGGTGTACTGCTCGGGCGTCGCGTAGCCGGGGATGACGGCGTTGTTCAGGCCGTCCATGCCCATCGAGATCGCGCCGGATCGCTTGACGTTGGCCTTTTCGAGCAGGACGACGTTGGCCTTCGGATTCTTCAGCTTCGCTTTCAACGCGGCCATCGGGCCGGCGGTGCCGCCACCGATCACCAGCACATCGCAGGAAACCTCCGAAAGTCCGTCGACGATCTCATCTAGTGCCATCGCTTGCTCCTGGTTCGCCGGTTGCGGCGCCTTTGCATCAGATTTGTTCAAGGCGCATCCGGGCGATAGCAATTAGTTGTCGCCGGGATGCGATTTGGCCCTCAGCGCTCGACAAAGGCCTTTTCGATCACGAAATGCCCGGGTTGGCTGTGATTGCCCTCGACGAAGCCGCGCTCGGAGAACATCGTGTGGAGTTCCTCCAGCATCGCCGGGCTTCCGCACAGCATGATGCGGTCGGTCGCGATATCGAGCCCGGGCTGGCCGATGTCGTCAAAGAGCTGGTTGGAGGCGATCAGATCGGTGATCCGGCCGCGGTTGCGGAACGGCTCGCGGGTCACCGTCGGGTAATAGACGAGCTTGTCGCGGATCAACGGTCCGAAGAATTCGTGATCGCGCAGGCCTTCGACGAGGTGCTCGCCATAGGCGAGCTCGGAGACCTGGCGGCAGCCATGGGCGAGCACGATGGTTTCGTAGTTCTCATAGACGTCGGGGTCCTTGATCAGGCTGGCGAACGGAGCGAGTCCCGTGCCGGTCGAGAGCAGCAGCAGCCGCTTTCCCGGAATGAGATTGCCGGTGATGAGAGTGCCCGTCGCCTTGCGGCCGACCAGGATGACATCGCCTTCCCTGATCCTCTGGAGACGCGAGGTCAGCGGACCGTCCTGCACCTTGATCGAGAAGAACTCCAGCGCTTCCTCGTGATTGGCGCTCGCCATGCTGTAGGCCCGCATCAACGGCTTGCCCTCGACCTCGAGCCCGATCATCGCGAATTGGCCGTTCTGGAAACGGAAGCCGGGATCGCGCGTCGCAGTGAAGCTGAACAGGGACTCGGTCCAGTGGCGGACCGACAGGACCGTTTCCTTTTGAAATGCGCTCATGGTCTCTCCTTGGCCGTCGATGGCGCAGAAAGTCTCGGAGAGAGACGACTCCGCAATTCGGAAGTGGAGTTCCCGGTCGATTAGTTTCACATTTCGCAGGCGGTGATTGAAGCGAAGGCACGCGGTCATGTCCGCGCCGGCAATTAGTTGCTATTCACACGTGCCCGCGCCGAATTAGATCGACGTCGGAGGGTTCGTCATGACCATGACCTTGGTGGCACCGACCGTCGCCGACTATGAACCAAGCGCCGACCTCGCTTCGCTCCTCGTCCGCACCACGCGGGACGACGCGCTCACCCTGCCGGCCGAGACACTTCGCCTCTCCTGCAAATGCGCCCATTGCACGCGCGCCCGTTTCGACGGCCGCTTCCCCGAGCGCTTTCCTGGCATCGCGATCACCGAAATCGGCGATCTCGGCTACGGGCTGAACATCTCGTTTTCAGATGGGCATAACCGGGGGATTTACCCCAAGCCGTATCTGCTAAGCCTCGCGGGACGTTAAGCAGACGCAGCCTTGAATCGGGACCACAGCGGCGACAAACGCCGCTGTCGTTCCGAGCAATCCAGCAGGCCGCAGCCTCTCCGTATCTCATTGACGTCTCTCGAATACTGGATCGCCCGCTTTCGCGGGCAATGACCGCTGTATGAGGGGTGACGGTGCGCCACAGGCCGCCCGGCAGCTGCGCTTTCCACCCTCATCTGGCATGGACATTGCTCCTCTTTAGAACGGTTTGAACGTTCCGGAGGCAGATGATGTTGCAGGCCGCCAATGTGGTTCGCGGGACTCTTCCCCCGGCAGTCCGGCCCGCCGGCAGTTCCTCGCTGCTGCTCACCGAGAACCAGCGATGGATCGGCGGACCGCCACCGCTGATGGACAAGCTGTCACCGCGCGAGCGGGAGGCGGTGCTGAAGCAGGGGCGGCGCAAGGTGCTCAACCGCGGCCAGACGCTGTTCAGCCAGGGCGGCAAGCACGACGGCATCTGGCTGATCGAAAGCGGACGGATCCGGGTGTTTTACACGTCTCCGCTGGGCCGCGAGATCACGCTGGCCTATTGGCATGTCGGCAATTTCGTCGGCGGCCCTGAAGTGTTCGAAGGCACCGTGCACCAATGGTCCGGCGTCGCATCCAGCAATTGCAGCGTCGTGCACCTGCCGGGAAAGGAGCTGCGGTCCCTTGCCACCGAGATCCCGAACCTTGCCATCGGCCTCATCGAAGGCCTGACCTTCAAAGGCAAATGCTATTCGGCGCTCGCCCAGATGCTGGGAACGCGTTCGATCACGCAGCGGCTCGCGCACCTGCTGTTGCATCTCGTCGAGCTCTACGGCGTCGACGACCCCGACGGCACGGTGATCGCCGCGGCCTTCACGCATGCCGACATCGCTCACATGGTCGGCGCGACCAGGCAATGGGTTACGATCAGCCTGAAGCGCATGCAGGAGAAGGGAATCGTGCAGACCAAGCGCTCGCAGATCGTAGTCTGCCGGCCCGACGTGCTCGAGGAGATGCGCGGACACGCATCTGACTGAGAGAGTTTGCGACCAGCCCCGATGCACAGACAAGCGGCTTTATAGTGCAGGACTGCCCAAGGAGTATGCAATCAGTTTTTCCCGGCAACTAATCGACTGCGGTCATCATTCCGGATTTGCCCTGTCCGAGCCCTCACCCAATCATGGCAACCACAGCACATCCAACCGAATGAGGATGAGAATGGTCCGCCATCTTTCCACGCTCTCGATCGCGATGTCGGTGACGTCGCTGACGCTTCTGATTGCGCAGTCGGCCTCGGCGGAAACCGTGACGCTCGGAATCGGAACGCAGGACACCACGACCAACACGGTGACCGCCGGCGTCGTCATCCGGCAGTTGAAGCTGCTTGAAAAATTCCTGCCGAAGGACGGCAAATACGCCAACATCAAGTTCGAGCTCGAGTGGCAGAACTTCACCTCAGGTCCGCCCGTCACCAACGCGATGATGGCGAACAAGCTCCAGATCGGCATGATGGGCGACTATCCGCTGATCGTGAACGGCTTCACCTTCGAGAGCAATCCGGAGAGCAAGAGCCGCCTGATCGGAATTGCCGCCTACAGCCTGTCCGGCTCCGGCAACGGCATGGTCGTTCACAAGGATTCGCCCTACTACGATCTCGCCGATCTCAAGGGCAAGCTCGTCAGCGTCCCCTTCGGCTCTGCCGCGCACGGCATGGTGCTGAAGGCGATGCAGGACCGCGGCTATCCATCCGACTTCTTCCAGCTGGTAAGCCAGAGCCCGGAGGTCGGCTCGACCAATCTCCAGGAGAAGAAGATCGACGCCCATGCCGACTTCGTTCCCTTTGCAGAACTGCTGCCGTTCCGCGGCTTCGCCCGCAAGATCTTCGACGGCGTCGAGACCAATCTGCCGACCTTCCACGGCATCGTCGTCCGCACCGATTTCGCCGAAAAGTATCCCGAGGTCGTCGTCGCCTACTTCAAGGCGTTGATCGCCGCCAACCAGTGGCTGCGCGACGATCCCAAGCTTGCCGCGGAAAAGATCCAGGAATGGACCGGCATCAACAAGGAGGTCGTCTACATCTTCCTCGGACCCGGCGGCAACATGACGACCGACCCGACGATCAAGCCCGCGCTGATCGACGCGGCCACGACTGACGTCAAGGTGCTGCAGAATCTCGGCCGCATGAAGGAGTTCGATCCAAAGAAGTGGGTCGACGACAGCTACATCCGCAAGGCCTATGCCGAGATGAAGCTCGATTACGACGCGCAGCTTGCGAGCACCAAGAACTACGAGATCTCCGGCGAGGACTCATTCTGCAAGAAGCCGATCGCGGATCCGCGGAAGGCCGGCGAGGTCTGGGTCGACGGGGCCGGCATCCTGCCGTTCTCGTCCGCCGCCTGCACGCTGGGTGCCTATGCCGACTTCAAGGCCAAGGGCAAGAAGATCAACGTCGCCTATGTCTTCGATACCACGCGCGGCATCAAGCTGTTCGCGGACCAGGCCTTCTTCGCGGTCGGCAATGGTGATGTCGCCCCGTTCCTGCTGAAGAAGGACGCGGAGGCCCATGCGGCCAAGATCAGCGGCAAGGTGCTCGGCTTCGACGAAGCAGTGAAGGCGGCTGTCAGCGGGGGCAGGACGTGAGCAGTCCCGCCATCCTCAGACATCCCGAGGACAACATGCCGGCAATCGCAGAGGCGGGCCCCGTGCCCGCCATCACGCCGCCCGCAACGCCCCCTTCCCCCGGCACGCTCGCTCTGCGCTGGTACCGGCTCAACCAGGGCCGGCTGCGCGCGACCGCGATCGGCATCATCTCGCTGCTCGCCTTCCTGCTGGTCTGGCACCTGCTCACGAGCTATCGCGTCGTGTTCTTCGTCCGCTTCACCAACGTGCCCTCGCCGCTCGCGGTCTATGCCAGCTTCACCAAGGCGATGCACGACCCCAAATTCCTGATGCACATCGCGCTGAGCTGCCGACGCATCTTCATCGGCTTTTCTCTGGCGGCGATCATCGGGGTGCCGCTCGGCCTGATCATGGGCCGCTTCAAGCTGGTGCATCAGGTGATCTTCCCCGTGGCCGAAGTGCTGCGGCCGATTCCGGCGATTGCCTGGGTCCCGATGGCGATCATGCTGTGGCCGACCAACGAACAGAGCATCGTCTTCATCACCTTCCTCGGCTCGTTCTTCCCGATCCTGGTCAATACGCTGCACGGCATGTCGCTGGTCGATCCCGTGCTGGTGCGAGCTGCGCAGTGTCTCGGGGCGCGGGAGCGCTCGATCTTCCGCGAGGTGTATTTTCCGGCCTCGCTGCCGCACGTCTTCACCGGTCTCACAGTCGGGATGGGCGTCGCCTGGGTGTCGCTGATCGCGGCCGAGATGATCTCCGGGCAGTACGGCATCGGCTATTTCACCTGGGAGGCCTATTCGTTGGTCCAGTATGCCGACATTGCGCTTGGCATGATCGCCATCGGCGTGCTCGGCCTCGGATCGAGCCTGCTCATCAGGGGCGTGGGACAGTTGGCGATGCCGTGGAGATCGACATGAGCGAGATGCTTGCGAACACTTCCAAGGGCCATATCGAGGTCAAGAACTTCTCCCTCGCCTATGAGACCATCGAGGGACCGGTTCAGGCCGTCACCGAGACGCAGATTCATGTCAAGCCCGGCGAGTTCGTCTCGATCGTCGGCCCCTCCGGCTGCGGAAAATCGACGCTGCTGAACGCGGTTGCGGGCTTCCTCAAGCCGACAACCGGCATCGTCACCGTGGACGGTGAGCGCGTGAACGGTCCCAGCGCCGAACGCGGCATGGTGTTCCAGCAATATTCGCTGTTTCCCTGGAAGACGGTGCGGGAGAACGTCGAGTTCGGCCTCAAGATGCGCGGCATGCCGCGCTCGCAGCGCGAGCGCGCCGCGCGCACCCTGCTGGGACTCGCGGGCCTCGAGGCGTTCGAGAAGCACTATCCGGAAAAGCTCTCCGGCGGCATGAAGCAACGCGTCGGCATCGTCCGCGCGCTCGCGACAGGTCCCAAGGTGCTGCTGCTCGACGAGCCCTTCGGCGCGCTGGACGCGCAGACGCGGGTCATCATGCAGCAGATCCTCACAAACATGTGGCAGCGGTTGAAAATCTCGGTGCTGTTCGTCACCCACGACATCGACGAGGCGATCTTCCTCTCCGATCGCGTCTACTGCATGACCGCGCGCCCCGGCTCGATCAAGGCGGAGATCCCGATTCCGCTGGAGCGGCCGCGGCAGCAATCGATGATGATGTCGTCGGAATTCCTGGCGCTACGCCGCGGGCTGATGTCGCTGATCCGCGAGGAAAGCCTGAAGGCGATGGGCGGCGAGATCACCGACATGGGCATGCAGGGACTGAACATCGAGCTGCACGGGCACTCGTTGGCGGATGTGATTTGATAAACCGTGCCTCATTGAGATGACGATCTCGTAGGGTGGGCAAGGCGGAGCGTGCCCACCAACCATGGATGCATGTCGAACGAAGCGGTGGGCACGGCGCTTTCGCGCCTTTGCTTGCCCTACGGCAGTCTCGCCCTCTTCACTTGAACCATTGCACCAGCGCGATGCTGATGCCGAGCAGCAGCAGCAGCGACAGAGTCACGGCTGCCGTCACCCGCCCACCGACATTGGCGAGCACGCGGACGTCGACGCCGAGACCCAGCGCCGCCATCGAGACCACGGTGAGAAAGCCGGTGATCTTCGTGACCGGACCGACCACCGTGGCCGGCACGATCTCCAGTGAACGGAGGGTTGCGAGCGCGAGGAAGCCGAGGATGAACCAGGGGACGAGGCGGAAGAAGCCGACATTGGTCTTCTTGGGGTCGCTCTGCCAGCGCGAAGCGACCAGAGAGAGGCAGACGACGACCGGGCCGAGCATCAGCACACGCATCAATTTCACGAGCGTGCCGATCTGGGTCGAGACGAGGCCGGCCGGCACCGTGGCCGCCAGCACCTGCGGCACCGCGTAGACGGTGAGGCCCGCGAGGATGCCGTATTGCGTGGCCGACAATTGCAGCAGCGGGATCAGGAGCGGCAGCCCAAGCACCATCATCACGCCGAGGATCGCGGTGAAGGATATCGACGACGCGATCTCGTCGTTGTTCGCGCCAATGATGGGCGCCACGGCCGCGATCGCCGAATTGCCGCAGATCGAGTTGCCGCAGGCGATCAGGATCGACAGCCGCGTCGACAGCCCGAGCAGCCGGCCCAGGCCGAAGGAGACGCAGAGCGCGATCACCACGACGGCCGCAATCGAGGCGAGGAGCGCGATGCCCGAGGCCGCGATCGCGGCGAAACTGATCGAAGCACCCAACAGCATGACCGCGACTTCGAGGAGCTGTTTAGCGCTGAAAGCAATGCCGGCCTGCCAGCGCGGCGCCGGTTTCCAGAAACTCCGCAGGGCCATGCCAAGCAGAATCGCCATGACCAGCGCCTCGACATAGGGATGCTCGAACATGCCCAATTCCGCCCGTTCGAGCAGGGCCGAGACTCCAGCGACAGCAACGCAAAGGAGAATGCCGGGAATCAACGCCGCAATCCGGCTCGCGGCGGTAGCCGGCTTGGTCTCGGCCGGGGTGGATGCTTGATTCTGCGACACAAATCTCTCCCAGAGGAGAAAGATTTATACGCAGCGGACTTCCGTTGGGGAATAAGTTTTCGACATATCAGGCCCGAGGGATGTTCTATCCTCAGCCTGGAATAATCAGCCTCAGAAGATCAGGCTCTTGGCGAGCGAGGCGACGCGGCTGAAGCCGTCATAGACGCCGGGCTCGAAGAAGGCGGCACGGGCCAGCACGATACCCGCAACCAGCGACCAGAACAGGCCGGTGCCGACCCGCAGCAGAAGCTTCGACGTACGCGACCGCGGCTGGGTGTCCGTCGCGGACACCAGCTGCTCGCCGAAAGGTTCAAATCCGGTCCGTTCCATGGCTCTGCCAATCCATCAAATTCTGATGGGAATGTCGTCGTTTCGGCCCCAAACGGCAATGGAAGCGATTGGCCTTTTTGTCCCTCCGAAGGAAAACTCCTTCCGCTGGACCAGCGCAGAACGATGGTTTTCTTCTTCCGGCCTATTCTGACACCGGCACCTGCCTACAGGGCCAGATAGCGGCGGCGGATCGCCTCGTTGGCCTTCAACTCGTCGATTCCGGCGGCGTAGACGATCTGGCCCTTGTCGATGACGGTCGCATGGCTCGCCAATCCCAGGCAGAAATGCATGTTCTGCTCGGCGATCAGCACGGTCGATCCGAGCGAACGGAGCTGTCGCAGGAGCTCGCCGATCCGCTGCACGATGATCGGTGCGAGTCCCTCGCTCGGCTCATCCAGCAGCAGCAGCGCCGGATTGCCCATCAGCGTGCGCGCGATCGCAAGCATTTGCTGCTCGCCGCCCGAGAGGCGCCCGGCGATGCGGTGGCGCAGTGGCTCCAGCAGCGGAAAGACGTCGTAGATGCGCTTGATCGGCCATTCGTCCTGCCCCTCCGGCCCGCGTTTCCGGCCGATGACGAGATTGTCCTCCACCGTGTGCTCGGGAAAGATCTGGCGGTCCTCCGGCACGAAGCCGAGGCCGGCGCGTGCGATGGTGTGCGGCTTAAGACCGGAGATTACGGTCCCGCGCAGGCTCACCCTGCCCCGCCGCGGCGGCGCCAGCCCCATGATCGCCTTCATCGTCGTCGACTTGCCGGCGCCATTGCGGCCGAGCAGCGCCATGGTCTCTCCCTGCCGCACAGACAGACCAACGCCGAACAGGATCTGGCTGGTGCCGTAGTAGACGTCGAGATCGGCAACTTCGATGACGGCGGTGCTCATGCGGAGGCTCCCGCATGCTCAGTGCCGAGATAGGCATCGATCACGGCGCTGTTGTTGCGGATCTCGTCGGGCGTGCCGGTCGCGAGGATGCGGCCGTAGCACAGCACGACGATTTTCGGCGCGATCTTGAACACGATGTCCATGTCGTGCTCGATGAAGACGACCGTGATCTTCTGGATCTCCCAGAGCTCGCGCACCTTGTCGATCATGCGCCAGCGCTCTTCCGGACCCATGCCTGCAGTCGGCTCGTCAAGGAGCAGCACCTTTGGTTCGAGCACAAGAGCCAGCGCAATGTCGAGCAGCTTCTGGTCGCCATGCGACAGCGTCGCCGCCGTGCGATGACGCTTGCTCGCCAAACCCAGCAGCTCCATCACATGCTCGGCGCGGTCACGCGTCTCGGGCAAGGGAAAGCGCTTGTGCAGCACCGCAGAGGTGCGCTGGTCGGCGCTGACGGCGGCGAGCATGGTCTCCTCTACCGTCAGCGAGTTGAAGATACTCGCGACCTGGAAGGCGCGGCCGATACCGTGGCGCACGATCTCGGGCGGCGAGCGGCCGGCGAGATCGACGCCGTCGAGCAGAACCTGGCCGGAATCCGGCTTCAAGGCGCCGGTGATCAGGTTGAAGAACGTGCTCTTGCCGGCGCCATTCGGGCCGATCACCGCGGTGAGCGAGCCGTCGGGAAAATCGAGCGAAACGTCGTTGGTCGCCTTCACGCCGCCGAACGATTTTGCGAGATTGCGGATCTCAAGCATCGCTAGCGCCCCTTGCCTGAATCGCGCCGGTCCCAAAGCCATTCGGCGACGAAATCGAGCAGGCCTTTGCGCAGGCCGAGGGCAAAGAACAGGATGACGACCCCAAGCACGATGCCGTGATACTCGGTGAACCGCGTCACAGTATCGTTGAGCAGCAACAGCAGCACAGTGCCGACCATCGGGCCGAGGAACGTCGAGACGCCGCCGAGCATGTTGATGAAGATGCCCTCGCCCGAGATCGTCCAGTAGGCGAACTCCGGATAGGCGCCGGAGACGAAAAGCGCCATCACCATGCCGCCCATCGAGGCAAACAGCGCGGCCAGCACGAACACTGTGAGCTTTGCGCGCCAGACGTCGATGCCGAGGAAGCTCGCGCGCGCGGCGTTGTCGCGGATCATGCGCAGCGTGTAGCCGAACGGCGATTGCGCGATCTGGCGCATCGCAAGCAGGCCAAGGATGAGCAGCGCGCAACTCGTGACATAGAGATGGACGTGATTGGACAGATCAATGCCGAAGAAAGCCGGTCGCGGAATGCCGCCGCGCAGGCCCTGATCGCCGCCAGTGAACGAAGCCCAGGACAATATGGTCGAGTGGATCAGCATCTGGAAGGCGAGCGTGACGAAGGCGAAATAGATCTCCTTCAGCCGCACGCAGATCGCGCCGATGATCGCGGCGATCACCGCGGTGATGGCGAGCGTCGCGACGAAGGCCAGGGGAATCGGCACGGCGAGCTTCTGCATGATCAGGCCGAAGCTGTAGGCGCCAAGGCCGAAGAACATGCCGTGACCGAACGAGGTCAGGCCGGTATAGCCGACCAGCAGATTGAGCGAGGTCGCGAACAGGCCATAGGCCGAGCAGCGGATGACGAAATCGAGCAGCGCCTTGCTGCCGGTGAACAGCGGCAGGCTGGCCAACACGGCAAAGGCGATCAGTGCGATCAGCACGTCGCGATAACGTTGCAGCGCTACACCGCTCCGCGCCGGCGCCAATCGCTCGGCGCGTCCGGCCTCCAGCTCGGTCATGCCGCCTCCTTGCCGAACAGGCCGGTAGGTTTAGAAACCAGCACGATAACCATGAACAGATACATCAGCCCTTCCGTGAACAGGGGAAAGCCGAGCGAGCCGAACGAGCGGATCAGGCCCAGCAGCAGCGCGCCGATCAGCGCACCCAGAATGGAGCCCATGCCACCGATCACGGTGACGATGAAGGACTCGATCAGCACCGGCAAGCCCCGCCAGCATGCCGCCGAGCGCGAACACGCCGCCATAGATCAGGCCGGTGTTGATGCCGAGCGCCGACACCATGCCGGGATTGTGCGCGGCCGCGCGGATCACCTTGCCGATCCGGCTGCGCGACAGTCCGATGCCGAGCACGATGGCGGCAACAAGCGCGACGCCGATCAGCAGCAGATAATATGGCGGCACCACGCCGCCGGCGATGAACAGCGGCATTACCTGGAAGGCCGCCGGCATGCCCATCGCCTTGAACTCGGGCCCCCAGATGATGCGCACGACATCGTCGAAGATCAGCACGAAGGCGTAACAGACGAGGAGCTGCATCAAGACGTCGGCGCCGTAGACGCGGCTCATGAAGACGCGCTCGAAGATCAGGCCGAGAACCGCGGTGCCGGCCGCGCCCGCGAGCATCGCCAGCGCAAAACTGCCGGTGAGCTGATAGGCCGTCATCGCGAAATAGGCGCCGAACATGTAGAAGGCGCCGTGGCTGAAATTGACCACCTTGAGCACGCCGAAGATCAACGTAAGCCCGACCGCGACCAGGAACAGCAGCATGCCGATGATGAGGCCGCTGGTGGTTTGCGTCACAAGGCACGCGGAACTGGAGAGACAGCCGGCAAGCGCATCGAGATCCACGGGAGCACTTTCATTGCAGCGCGCCGGGTGTGGCGCGGAAAGCGAAACGACGGCGGAGACGGTCGCCCGTCCCCGCCGCTTGCGCGATCAGGTATAGCCCTTGCTCTTCTTCCACTCGGCTTCGAGCTCGAAGATGGTCTTCCAGTCGCCGGCCTTGACCTCGGGCACGTACGGCTCCTGCGGGATCGTCGTGCCCCAGCCGATGGCGTAGCCGACGAGGGTGTGATCGTCGCCGCGCATGGTCACGGTGCCGTCGGCACCGAACGGGCACTTGATGGTGAGGCCCTTCAGGGCTTCGGCGATCTTCTTGCCGTCGGCGGAGTTCGCCTTCTTCGCGGCCTCGGCGAGGAACATCACCGCAGTCGCGTTCTGCCACGACCAGTTGGTCGGATACTCGTTGTACTTGGCCCTGTAGGCATCGCCCCAAGCGGCGTTCTCCGGCGTGGTCGGGAAGGTCTTGATGTAGCGGTTGCCGGAGTGGATGCCCTTGGGCAGGTTCTTCACCACGGTGAGCGCGGTGTAGTCGGCCATGTTGACCGCGAACACCTCCATCTGGCTGAACATCGCGTAGATGTTCGCCTGGTCGATGTAGGAGGTGAGATCACCGCCCCACAGGCATGAGTACAACGCCTGCGGCTTCGCCTGGAGTATCTTCGTCACCACTTCGGTGTAATCGGGCTGGAACAGCTTTGGCCAGGACTCGCTGATGATCTCGACATCAGGCGCAAAGCGCTTCAGGTACAGCGTGAACTCACCGGTGGTGTCCCGGCCGTAGGCGTAGTCCGGCGAGCACGTCGCCCATTTCTTCAGGCCCTTGGCTTTCGCGATCGACGCGGCATAGCTGCCGCCGACGATGGAATCGTGGATGCCCTGGCGCACGCAGCGGAATGCGTTCGGGATATGCTGCTTCGGATCGGCGGTCAGCGAGGACGCTTCCGAGCAGGTGTGGATGCAGAGCACGCCGAGATCACGCGCCACCTCGTGCACGGCGAACGATCCTGAGGACGCCTCGCCGTCGAGCAGCAGTTCGCAGCCGTCGGTGTTGACCAGCTCGCGCGCGACGCGGGCGGCTTCCTGCGGCTGGCCCTTGGAGTCGCGGATCACCATCTCGATCTGCCGACCGGCGAGGCCGCCGGCGGCGTTGACCTTCTCGACCTCGAGCATCACCGCATTGCGCGAGGACGTGCCGAGCTGCGCGACACGGCCCGACAGGATCGTCGGCATTCCGATCTTGATCGTCTTGGCTTGCGCTCGCGCCACCCATGGCGCGGCAACACTCATCGCACCGGCGCCCATCAGCGCCAGCGTTGAACGGCGGCTGATGCCCGGCCTGCGGGTTCTCGTCATTTTCCCCTCCCTCTTTCGGGTCGGCGTTTCCTGGTCCCTTGCCGGAGATCGTCTCGTCTCCGTGTTTCCCAAGGATTTCAGAGGTAGGGGGGTGACGTCAAGCCAAAGATGAATTACGAGTCAGAATTCATCGAAGTGGGACGCGAGAGCCCGCGAGCGGCTAAATTCCAGCGAATGATCAACCTGTCGAGCTTCATCGCCTTTCATGCCCGGCGTACGCCGGAGCGGCCTGCGCTGAAATATCGCGGCGAGGAGATTTGCTACGCGCTCTTCGATGCGCGCGTCCGCAAGGTCGCGGGTTGGCTTGCAGCACAGGGCATCGGCCCCGGCGATGTCGTGGCCGTGCTGATGAAGAACAGCGCAGCGTTTCTGGAGCTGGTGTTTGCCACCAGTCATCTCGGCGCTGTCTTCTTGCCGATCAACTTCCGCCTCTCGCGCGACGAGGTCGGCTACATCGTCGGCAATGCCGACGCGCGTCTGCTGCTCGTCGATGAGGAGCTGGCCGCGAATGCCGCGGGCGCCAGGACTGTTGCACTGAACGAAGCCGCGCAGCAGAGCATCACGCATCTCGCAGGCGACACGCCGCCCGCACCGATGCATGTGCGCCAACCATCCGACTTGATGCGGCTGATGTACACCTCGGGCACGACCGATCGTCCGAAGGGCGTGATGCTCTCTTACGATAATTTCTACTGGAAGTCCGCCGACCAGACGATTGCGCTCGGCCTCGGTGCCGAGACGCGGCTACTCGTCGTCGGCCCGCTCTATCACGTCGGTGCACTCGACCTGCCGGGCATCGCCGTGCTCTGGCATGGCGGCTTCATCCGTATCGAACGCAATTTCGAGCCGGAGACGGCGCTTGCGGCGATTGCCGAGGACAGGCTCAACGCCGCCTGGTTCGCGCCGGTCATGACCACGGCGATGCTCACCTGCCCCGCCCGCGGTCGCTACGACGTCTCCAGTCTGACATGGGCGATTGGCGGCGGCGAGAAGACGCCGGAGCTGCGCATCCGCGCCTTTTCGGAGTACTTCCGCAATGCGCGTTATATCGACGCCTATGGCCTCACCGAGACCGTCGGCGGCGACACGTTCATGGAAGCCGGCCGCGAGATCGAGAAGATCGGCTCGACCGGTCGCGCCATTGCACACGTGGAAATCGAGATCCGCGACGAGGACGGCAAGGCGCTGCCGCCGAACGTCAACGGCGAGATCTGCCTGCGCGGGCCGAAAATCACACGCGGCTACTGGAAGGATCCGGAGAAGACGGCCTCGGCCTTCTTCGGCGACTGGTTCCGCAGCGGCGACGTCGGCTATCTCGACGGCGAGGGCTTTCTGTACCTGACCGACCGCAAGAAGGACATGATCATCTCCGGCGGCGAGAACATCGCTTCCTCCGAGGTCGAACGTGTCATCTACGACCTGCCCGAAGTGCGCGAGGTCGCCGTGATCGGCCTGCGCGATGCGCGCTGGGGCGAGCGCCCGGTCGCCATCGTCGTGCTGGCTGAAGGCGCCGGCCTCGACCTGCCTGTCCTCACCGAACACTGCCGCGCGCGGCTGGCGAGCTTCAAGGTGCCGAAGCAGCTCGTCATCCGCGACAGCCTGCCGCGCAACCCAAGCGGAAAGATTCTCAAGCGCGTGCTACGCGCCGAGCTGGAGACGTCTGAATGACGCAAGTGAACGCCAAGGTGACAAAGCTCAACCGCGTCGAGCGAAACGCCTGGACCAAGCAGAAGATATTCGAGGCCGCTACCAAGGTCGTGGGCAGATACGGCTATGCGGAAGCCTCGGTCGCCCGCATCACCGAACAGGCCGGCGTCGCTCAAGGCACATTCTACAATCATTTCGAGAACCGCCAGGAATTGCTCGACCAGCTCCTGCCCAAGATCGGCCTCGACATGGTCGAGTTCATCCGCGCCCGCACCGGCACGGCGGATGCAGCGCGGCAAGAGATCGAGCGCTTCTCCGCCTTCTTCGACTTCATCCGCGAGGTGCCGGAGTTCTTGCGCATCCTCAACGAGGCCGAGTTCTTCGCACCGATCGGCTATCAGAAGCATCTCGACAATATCGCAACCGCCTATGTTCGCATCTTGCGCCGCGCCCGTCTCGCCGGTGCCATCGAGGACTACAGCGACGAAGAATTCGAGGCGATCGTCCACATGCTGATGGGCGCGCGCGGCTATCTCAGTCGCCGTTATTCCTATTCGGAAGGCGGCGTCACCGCCGTGCCCGACCACGTCATCTCCGCCTATCGCAAGCTGATGACGCGCGGCCTCTTCACTGCCTCCGGAGATCAGGACACGCCATGAACATCGAATCTCCACACAATCCGCTCGACCTCGCCTCGGCAATCGCCGAGGGCGATATCCGTTGCCTGCTGATGGTGCTGGTGCACATGACGGGCGACGAGAAATGGCTGGCCCCGCCCTATCTGCCCAAACGCGATATCCGCCTGATCCCCGATCCCGAGGCCGGGGTGCCGCGCGAGATCCAGGACGAAATCCGCGCCGCGGTGGTCCAGCTGTTTGCCGAGGGGACGCCCAGGCCGGTCATCACCGACCCCGGCGAGGAACTGTTGCTCAGGATGATGCGCGCCTGTCTCGGCGAGAACGTCGCGCCGGAATATGCCCCGTTGATGCGCGAGGAGATGGGCTTCGTGCCGCGCGAGGCGCGCTGGACGACGCGTCCTTCCGACGAAAAGCTTGCGGGCCAGCACGTGCTGATCGTCGGCGCCGGCGTCTGCGCCATTGCGCTCGGCGTCGCACTCGGCCATCTCGGCATTCCCTACACCATCGTCGAGAAGAACGACGAACTCGGCGGCACCTGGTGGATCAACCGCTATCCCGGCTGCGGCGTCGATACGCCGAACCATTCCTATTCGTATTCCTTCGGCGCGCGCAATGCGTGGACGCGCTACTTCTGCCAGCGCGAGGAACTGCTCGGCTATTTGCTGAAGGTTGCCGACGAATACGGCATCCGCAAGCACCTGCGCGTCAATACCGAGCTGACCTCGTCGCGCTGGGACGAAGACAAGAAGCGGTGGATTTCGACGCTGAAGACCGTGAACGGCGAAGAGATTTTCGAGTCCACCGCGCTGGTCAGCGCCATCGGCCAGCTCAACGATCCCTCCCGCGCCCGCTTCAAGGGTGAGGACAACTTCAAGGGAACGATCCTGCATTCGGCATTCTGGTCGGACGACATCAGATTCGACGGCAAGCATGTCGCCGTGATCGGAACCGGCGCGACATCGATGCAGCTCGTGCCCTCGATCGCCGGACGCGCTGCCTCGGTCACGGTCTACCAGCGTAGCGCGCAATGGGCGCGGCCCGTGAAAGGCTATGCCGACCCGATCAGCGAGGGCGCGCGCTGGCTGCTGGCGCATCTGCCGTTCTATGTGCAGTGGTATCGCTTCAACATGTTCTGGCGCTACGGCGACGGCCTCTTGCCTTTCCTGCGCAAGGATCCGGCCTGGCCGCATCCCGAGCGCGCCGTCAACAAAGGCAATGACCGGCACCGCCAGGAGTTGACCGACTTCATCGTGTCCGAATTGCAGGGCCGGCCGGATCTGATCGAGAAATGCGTGCCGACCTATCCGCCCTACGGCAAGCGGATCCTGCTCGACAACAACTGGTTCAAGACCTTGAAGCGAGACGACGTCGAGCTCGTCACCGATGCGATCGACCATTTTGACGAAAGCGGCATCGTCACCGCCGACGGCAAGCTGCGCCCCGCCGACATCATCGTCGTCGCCACCGGCTTCAAGGTGACGGAGATGGCGGCGCGCCTCAACATCAGCGGACGCGGTGGCAGGAACCTGCGCGAGGCGTGGCACAACGACAACCCGACCGCGTTTCTCGGCCTCACCGTTCCCGACTTTCCAAATTTCTTCTGTATGCTCGGCCCGAATTCAGGCCCGGCCCATGGCGGCAGCGTGATCTTCCAGTCGGAATGCCAGAGCCGCTACATCTCGGCCTGTCTCGTCGACATGATCGAGCACGACGTCGCAGCGATCGACGTCCGCCAGGACGTGCTCGACGAGTACGTCCGCAAGGTCGATGCCGAGCACGAGTCGATGATCTGGACCCATCCGGGCATGACGACCTACTACCGCAATTCGAGCGGCCGCGTGTTCTCGGCGATGCCGTGGCGGTTCGTCGATTATTGGCGCATGACGCACGACCCGGATCTGCGACAGTACAGGCTGACGGTGGGTTAAGGCGTGGCCGCAAGATCGCTGTGGCGATAGCGCCCCACTCTCACCTCATCGTCATTGCGAGCGCAGCGAAGCAATCCAGAGTCCTCCCGCGGAAAGATTCTGGATTGCTTCGCTGCGCTCGCAATGACGGACCTGCGTGGCTACGCCGCCAACCCGCTCTCGACCGGCGCGAACTCCAATCCCAGACTCTCCGCGACCGCCTTGTTGGTGATGCGGCCGCGATGCACGTTGAGCCCGTTACGCAAATGCGGGTTCTCCAGCACCGCCGCGAACCCCTTGTTCGCGAGCAGCAGTCCGAACGGCAGCGTCGCATTGTTCAGGGCCTGGCTCGAGGTCACCGGCACCGCGCCCGGCATGTTGGCGACGCAATAGTGCACGATGCCGTCGACCTCGTAGGTTGGCTCGGCGTGCGTGGTCGGATGAGAGGTCTCGAAGCAACCGCCCTGGTCGATCGCGACGTCGACCAGCACGGCCCCGGGCCGCATCGATTTCAGCATGACGCGCGTGACAAGCTTCGGCGCACTGGCACCGGGCACCAGCACCGCACCGATGACGACGTCGGCGGCGAACACCTCGTCCTCTACAGCCTCCATCGTCGAGAAACGCGTGCGCACGCGTCCGGCAAAGAGATCGTCCAGTTCGCGCAGGCGCGGAATTGAGCGATCGATCACGGTGACTTCGGCACCGAGGCCGGCGGCCATGCGTGCCGCCTGCGTCCCCACCACGCCGCCGCCGAGCACGACGACGCGCGCCGCCTGCACGCCGGGCACACCGCCGAGCAGCAGTCCGCGGCCGCCGGCGGAGCGCCTGAGCGCGGCGCCGGCGGCCTCGATGGCGAGGCGGCCGGCGACTTCGCTCATCGGTGCGAGCAGCGGGAGGCGACCGCTCGCATCCGTGACGGTTTCATAGGCGATGGCAGAGCAGCCGGAGGCAAGCAGGCCCTTGGCCTGTTCTGGATCCGGAGCAAGGTGAAGGTAAGTGAACAGGATCTGGTTTTCGCGGAGCTGGACCCATTCGTTCTGATTCGGCTCCTTGACCTTCACGATCATGTCGGACTTGGCAAAGATCTCGCGGGCAGTCGCGGCAATGGATGCCCCTGCCCGCCGGTACACCTCGTCCGACGCGCCGATGCCGCTGCCGGCACCTGTCTCGACAGTCACCTCGTGCCCGGCGGCGACATATTCGCGGACGGCGCCTGGGGTGAGCCCGACGCGATATTCCTGCACCTTGATCTCCTTGGGCACACCGACGCGCATCCTGAGCTCCCTCGCCAACGCATTGATTCCGTTCGTTATCGTAGCGGCAGCCGCGGTTTGGTTCCGTGCAAATTTGCGCTAGGTTCGCCGCCGGCGCGCCGGTTTCCGGCGCGGAAATGTCTTTTCACGCTGGAAACGAAACCTTGGCCCTCGACCGGAAAGACCTCGCGATCCTCGCGGAACTCACCACCAATGCACGGGCTAGCCACACCGAGCTCGCCAACAAGATTGGGTTGTCGAGCACGGCGCTGGCGCGTCGGCAGAAGGCGCTGGAGGACGAAGGCTACATCCAAGCCTATCAGGCCTCGCTCGACCTTGCACGGTTCGGCCTCACCACGACGGTGCTGGTCCGGATCGCGCTGGAGAGCCAGAGCGACGATGCGCTGAAGGCGTTCGAGGCGGAGGTCGTCAAGTGCCCCTCCGTCGTGCGCTGCTTCCTGATGTCGGGGACCGACGACTACATCCTGATCGTGCTCGCCCGCGACATCCAGGATTTCGAGCGCATCCACCGCACCGAGCTGTCACGCCTGCCGCGCGTCGCGCGGGTGCAATCGAGCTTCGCGCTGCGCGAGGTCGTCAACCGCGCCGTGCCGATCGTGGTGTTCGGCGAGAAGCGCTGATCTCGTCCGAACCACCCGTAGATCCGACGGGAACCAAGCAATCCGTCATCCGTTGGGCGCTATTGGCCAGCGGCGGCAACGGATCCTCGCGTCAGCATCCAAACCTGCTCAGCTCGGCCTCTCCGCAGGGAACAGACAATGGCCGACATCACGGATCAAATCCCCGAACGCATTCCGATCAATCTCGTCGTCAACGGCGTCAGGCGCGCACTCGAGGTCATGCCTTGGACCACGCTGCAGGATTCCCTGCGTGACCGTCTGGAGCTGACCGGCACCAAGAAAGGCTGCGATCACGGCCAATGCGGTGCCTGTACCGTGCTGGACTGAGGCCGCAAACACTCGACATTCCCGCGGCACTCGGGGTGTCATCCAACTGTCATCGAATGTGCCGAGAGCTGTGTCTCTGCCACATTCGGGACCCGACATGGACTATTTCAAGCGCTTCAACTTCCTGTTCGCCGCACCTGTTTTCAACGCCGACGATCTCGAAGGCCTTCGCTTCAACCAGATCATCGAGGAGATCCAGCGCTCCGGCTTCGAGGTGGTCCGGGCCCGCAAGCTGGAGGATGCCGAGATG
The DNA here is from genome assembly GCF_001556045.1 of Bradyrhizobium sp. CCH5-F6. GTDB lineage: Bacteria > Pseudomonadota > Alphaproteobacteria > Rhizobiales > Xanthobacteraceae > Bradyrhizobium. Next base: position 19,420 of record NZ_LSIC01000194.1, on the reverse strand, counting down.
GCGGTGCAGACCGATGCGGCGATCGGCTGCATGGTGGTGGACTGGGGAAAGAAGGGTCTCGAAGGCAAGACCTCGGCGCTGATCAATCTGATGCGCCGCCGGGGCCTCGACTTCCCGATCATCCTCCTGATCCGTCGCAAGCGGTTCGAGGATCTGCCGGTCGAGGTGCTCGATTTCATCGACGGCTATGTGTTCCTGTCCGAGGAGACCCCGCCCTTCATCGCCAAGAACCTGATCAGCCGTCTCAAGCAATATGCCGAGACGCTCAAGACCCCGTTCTTCGGCGCGCTGGTCGACTATGCCGAGGAAGGCAACCAGCTCTGGACCTGTCCGGGTCACAATGGCGGCGTGTTCTACAACCGCAGCCCGATCGGGCGCGTGTTCGTCGAGCATCTCGGCGAATCCGTGTTCCGCGACGACCTCGACAATTCCGTGCTCGATCTCGGCGACCTCCTCACCCATGAAGGGCCGGCGCTGAAGGCGCAGAAGGAAGCGGCCCAGATCTTCGGCGCGGAGAAAACCTATTTCGTGCTCAACGGCACCTCGACGTCGAACAAGGTCGCGCTCGGCGCCCTCGTCACCGACGGTGACCTCGTGCTGTTCGACCGCAACAACCACAAGGCCGCCCATCACGGCGCTCTGATGATCAATGGCGGCATTCCCGTCTACGTCCCGACCGTCCGCAACGCGTGGGGCCTGATCGGCCCGATGCGCTGGGACATGCTCGATGAGAAGGCCCTGCGCGAGGCGATCCGTCATCATCCCCTGGTCGCGGACACGAACGCCTGGCGCAAGGAGCGTCCGTTCCGCGTCGCCGTGATCGAGCAGTGCACCTATGACGGCTCGATCCACAGCGCGGACATGATCCTGAAGCGCATCGGCCATCTCTGCGACTACATCCTGTTCGACGAGGCCTGGGCCGGCTTCATGAAGTTCCACCCGCTCTATGCCGGCCGCTTTGCGATGGGCCTGACGAATCTTCCCCCCGAGGCACCTGGCATCATCGCAACGCAGTCGACCCACAAGCAGCTGGCGAGCTTCTCGCAGGCCTCCCAGATCCACATCAAGGATCGTCATATCCGCGGCCAGAAGCGGCGCGTCGAGCACCGCCGCTTCAACGAAAGCTTCATGCAGCACGCATCGACGTCTCCCTTCTATCCGCTGTTCGCCTCGCTCGACGTCGGTGCGCAGATGATGAAGGGCCGCTCCGGCGAAGTGCTGTGGGACGACACGATCCGGCTCGGCATCGAGCTGCGCAAGAAGATCCGGGCGATGCGCCGGGAGTTCGAGGAGAACGAGCAGAACCCGGACCGGCGCTGGTTCTTCGAGCCCTTCGTTCCCGATCGGGTCGCCATTCCCGATGTCAGCCGCCCCGGTGCCGCGCATAACGTCGCCTGGGAGACGCTCTCTACCGACGAGCTCGCCACCAATCCCGCGCTGTGGCAGCTCTCTCCGGACACCAGCTGGCACGGCTTTCCCGATCTCGCGGAAGGCTTTGCCATGACCGATCCGAACAAGCTGACCTTGCTCACCCCCGGCTTCGATCGTGCGACCGGCGCTTATGCCGAGCATGGCATCCCCGCCCCGGTCGTCGCGCAATATTTGCGCGAGAACCGCATCGTCCCCGAGAAGAACGACCTCAACTCCCTGCTCTTCCTGCTCACCCCCGGCGTCGAGGCGAGCAAGGCGGGCACGCTGATCTCCGGCCTCGTCGCATTCAAGAGGCTGCACGACGACAATGCGCTGCTGGCCGACGCGATCCCGGAGTTTCATCAGCGGCGGCAGGCGCGCTACGCAGGCGTGCGCCTGCGCGATCTCTGCGGCGAGATGCACCGCTTCTTCCGCGCCGCCGACGTCAGCGGGCTCCAGGCGCGGCAGTTCATGCCCCAGCACATGCCCGAGATCGCAATGTCGCCCCGCGATGCCGCGCGGTATCTGTTCCGCAACGACGTCGACTATCTGCCGATCGAGGCGATCGCGGGGCGCATCGCCACCACGCCCTTCGTGGTCTATCCGCCCGGCATCGCCACCATCGTGCCCGGCGAGCGGCTGACGGAACGGGCCAAGCCCATGATCGACTATCTCAAGATGTTCGAGACCTGCTTCAACACGTTCCCGGGCTTCGACGTCGAGATCCAGGGCGTCTACAAGGAGGTCGATGCGAACGGGCGCATCGGGCTCTACACTTACGTCGTTGCCGAGTAGGTACCGATGAACGAAACAGCTCCGCGCACGCGTGACGAGCCCGTTCTGGTCAGGCCGTCACGCGAAAGCGATGTCGACGCGATGCTGGCGATCTACCGCCATCACGTCCGCAACGGTGTGCCGCGCGATGTCGAGGGAACCGGCGCCCCTGAGCCGGATGATCTGCGCGACCGGCGCAAGAACCTGAAGCAGACCCGCTTGCCGCATCTGGTCGCGACCTATCGCGGCGAGGTCGTCGGCTATGCCTATGCCGTGCTGTTCCGCAAGCGTCCTGCCTATCGCTACACGGCCAAGCACTCGATCTACGTCCACCACGCGCATCTCGGTCGCGGCGTTGGACGGCTGCTCCTCCAGGAATTGATCGACGTCTGCGCGGCGGCCGGCTTCCGCCAGATGATCGGCTATATCGACGCCGACAACGCGCCCTCGCTGGCGCTTCACGAGAGGTTCGGCTTCGCGCGCGCCGGCCTGCTTTGCGGCGTCGCCTATCGCCACGGCCGCTGGTCCGACACCGTCATGGTGCAACGCTCGCTTGGCGCGGGGACGACGGCACCTCCGCCCGCCGCAACGCCTGGCAAGTAGGCTTACGAGGGAAAGTCAGCCGGTCTGACGTGGATCCGATCGGCATGCAGCGACCAATGAGGCAGCGCCTGATCCTCGCAGAACTTCGCCTTCGCCCGCTCCATAGCCTCGTCCTCGTCGGCGGCGTCGACCTCCAGCGTGCCCTGGCAAATCTCGCACTGCCGACCGTACTCGCCGAGAACGTCCTTCATGAATCTGACGACATAAGTTGACATGAGACCTCCTGCTGCCCCAGCAGCACTCTAATCCCATTTAGGCCGCGCTGGGGAAGGAGATTTTGAGGCGGATCAAAGTGCCGAACGGGCAGCAACTTTCGCCATGCCCCGGAATGACCACGTGGCGTACTTAACCCGGTGTCACGCCGAACGCCTCCTTGAAGCGCTCCGCATAACGCGGCCAGACTTCCGGATTGATGATGCGCGGCGGGCGCTTGCCGTCGAGCACATCCAGCACCTGTTCGGCGGCGATGCGGCCCATGTTCTGGCGCGCCTCGATGGTGACGCCTGCCGTATGCGGGCTCGCCAGCACGTTGTCGAGCTGGAGCAGCGGATGCTCCGGCGGCGGCGGCTCCTTGGACCAGACGTCGAGGCCGGCACCCGCAATGCGCTTGTCGCGCAAGGCCTGGAGCAGCGCGTCCTCGTCATGGATGAAGCCGCGCGCCGTGGTAATGAAATAGGCATGCGGCTGCATCAGCGCGAATTCGCGCACGCTGATCATGTTGCGGCTGCCCTTGTTGAGCGGGCAGGAGATAGACACGAAATCAGACCGGCGCAGGAGATCGTCGAGCTCGACCTTCTCCCCGCCCCGCTCAGCCATCACCTCGGCCGACAGGTACGGATCGTAGGCCAGCACCTTCATGCCGAGCAGGCCCTTGCAGAGCGCAGCGATGCGGCGGCCGACATTGCCGAGGCCTATGATGCCGACGGTCTTGTGCTCGACCTCGTTGCCGACGAGCTCGTTGCGGTTGACGTCGCGCTCCCGGCGCAGCCGGCGGTCCGACTGGATGATGCGCTTGGACAGCGTCAGCATCATCGCCAGCGCATGCTCGGCGACCGAATGGGCGTTGCCGCCCGACTGGTTGACGACGACGACCCCCGCGTCCGTGCAGGCCTCGACATCGACAGGATCAAAGCCCGCGCCATTGCTGGAGACCAGCAGCAAATTCGGCGTCCGCTTCAGGAAGGCGGCATCGACGTGAAAATGCGGCGCCAGTTCGTCACGGGCGGCGCCGATCTGGTAGACATGGGCCGCACTCAGGATCGGCGCATAGAAATCCTCAGGGCTCTCATTCTCGATCCGATCGAGCCGGACGTCGGGCCGCGCCTTCAGAATGTCGATATAGATGGGATTGGCCAGATATTTGACGTAGAAGACACGCTTGCTGTTGACCGACATCAGGACCCTTCCGGCTCGCTCGCGAAGGAGCTCGGCAAGGTCGGCACGACGCCCCCTCCGGTGCTTCCTCCCGTTTATTCGTTGCCGCACTTGTGACATGGCGGTGCCGGCCAAGGCAGGCCAATTGGCGCAGATCACCGTGCCGGCCGGGACATGTTGACAATCCCATCGCCTGCGTCAAGTTCGGCGGACCGCCGCGACGGCCAGAAAGAAGCATGCGCGGCTGAAGGGAGAACGCAATGGCGATTGCGGACCAACAGACCTCGCGCCAGGCGACTGAAGGCTCCATCGAAAGGAGCTGGCACGCCATCGTCCTGCAAACGTTGAAGCGGAACGAGATCAGCCTCGTGCCTTACGTGCCCGACCGCGTTCTGACGCCGCTGATCAAGAACCTGCACGCCGATCCCTTCTTCACCACCTTTGCCACCGCCCGCGAGGAGGAAGCGGTCGGCATCGTCTCGGGCGCCTGGATGGGCGGGCGGCGCGGCGCGGTGCTGATGCAGACCTCCGGCTTTGCCACGCTGGCCAACGTGCTGGCCTCGCTGGCGGTGCCCTACCAGATCCCGCTGATCATGTTCGTCTCCGAGCGCGGCACGCTCGGCGAGTTCAACTACGGCCAGTCGCTGGTCTGCCGCACCATGCGCCCGGTGCTCGATGCACTGGCGCTGGAGCACCACACCATCACCCGGCTCGACGAGCTCGAATTCATCGCCGACCGCTCGATCAAGCAGGCCGTCACCACGCAGGCGCCCGTGGCGCTGATTCTCAACCCGCTGCTCACCGGCGGCAAGACTTTCGACAAGTGAGGCTGGCGATGGATACGCGCAACACCAAGGTGATGAACCGCTTCGACCTCACCTCGCGCCTGATCGGAAAGCTCAAGCACGAGGAGGCCGTGATCGGCGGCATCGGCAACACCAATTTCGATCTGTGGGCGGCCGGCCACCGCCCGCAGAATTTCTACATGCTGGGCAGCATGGGGCTCGCCTTTCCGATCGCGCTCGGCGTGGCGCTGGCGCAGCCGAGCCGCCACGTCTTCGCGCTCGAGGGAGATGGCTCATTGCTGATGCAGCTCGGCGCACTGTCGACGATTGCGGCCCTGAAACCGAAGAACCTCACGATGATCGTCATGGACAACGGCATCTACCAGATTACTGGTGCGCAACCGACACCGGCCGCGAACGTTGCCGACATCGTCGCCATCGCCCTCGGCTCGGGCCTCGCCAACAGCGCCTGGGCCGCGGACGAAGAAGATTTCGAGCGCCTGGTCGAGGACGCGATGGCAGCGTCAGAACCCAGCCTGATCGCCGTCAGGATCGACGACAAGCCGGGCGTGGGCACCACCCGCCGCGACCCCGTGCAGATCCGGGAACGCTTCATGCACGGCCTCGGTGTGCGCGAGCCACTTTAACATTTCGTCATTAACCACACGTCGATCTGATGGGGGGACTGTACGGCCCGTTGCAAATCTGTGCTAAGCGAGCCGGATGTCCATATTGGTTCGTTCCATTGCCTGGCTACTCGCAGCCGCCGTCACTTTCGCAACTCTGGGTCCACCGGGCCTGCGGCCCCATTCCGATCTCGGTCAGGACGGTGAACACGCGCTCGCTTTCATCCTGGTGGGCCTGGCCTTCGGCCTCGCCTATCGGCGGCACCGCCTGTCAATTGCGGCGGCCTCGGTTGTCCTGATCGGTGCGCTTGAGCTGATGCAATTTTGGGCACCCGGACGCCATGCGCGGCTGGAGGACTTTCTGGTCGACGCGCTCACCGCCTGCGTCGGCTTTGCGCTCGCAGCCGCGGCCGATTGGGTCATGACCCGGCTTCGCACAAATGCGGCCCTGACGAGCGAAGGCCCCGCGGAGTGACGCTCCGCAGGGCCCTGTTCAGGGCACAAGCTTGCGCCTGTCAGTCGATGATCTTGACGACGCGACGCGTGCGCGGCTCGACGATCACGCGGCGGTCGTTCACGACCGCATAGCGATACTCGGTGTAGTTCGGCACCGGGCGCAGCACCACGGTCGGAGGCAGGGGCTCGCCGACGACGACGCGCTCTTCCACGACAACCGAGTCACTCCGCGGAATCCCGCCGAGAATCGCATTCGGAATTTCGAGACCGGCGCCGACCGCCGCACCGACGGTGCCGCCGACCATCGCGCCGATCGGGCCGCCGATGTCGCCGCCCGCGCGCGCGCCGTCCCTGGCGCCCTGTTCGGTCGTCGACTGGGCAAAGGCTGCGCTCGAAGCCAGCAGCGAGGCGGCAGCCAACGAAATCGCAAGACGGGTTTTCATGTCCTTAAGTCTCCAGTGATTGTTATGCGCCTTCAACCACGGGGCCGAAGCATTGTTCCGGTTCCCCCACGGCCAAATACGCGCCACCACCGACTGTTACGCCGTAACAGTTCAGACTGCGCGGATATCACGCCCACAGGCAGTCCAGCGCGCGCAACACCGCCGCATGATCCCGGGTCTTTTTCGCCATGCGCGTTGGAGATTCTCGCGAGATCACTCGAACAGCGGCGCCAGCTCCATCTGCGGCACCAGCACGAGGCCCTTGTCAGTGATGCGAATTTCCGGAATGACCGACAGCGGAATCAGATTGAAGCCCATGTAGGGGATGGTGCAGCCGGCTTCCGCCCATTCCTTCTTCAGCGCCCTGACCTCTTCAGCTACCTCGGTGACGCGCTTGTCCGAGAGCAGACCCGCGATCGGCAGCGGCACCATCGCCCTCACCTCGCCATCGGCGACCACGCAAACGCCGCCCTGCTGATCCCTGATCGCGGCGATCGCGACCTGCATATCGCCCTCGTTGGTTCCGGCGACGATGATGTTGTGGCTGTCATGTCCGACACTGGAGGCCACTGCGCCGCGCTTGAGGCCAAAATCCTTGAGCAGGCCATGGGCGACATTGCCGGCCGATTTGCCGTGACGCTCGACCACCGCAACGAAGCACAGGCCATGGCGCGCGAACAGCGACGGCCAATCCTTCGCCGGCTCAATCGCGAGTTTCTCATGGATCAGTGTGATGCCGGGCAGCGCGGTCTTGATCGCGTTGGCGGTGCAGGCCTTCGCAGGCAGCTCCGGCGTCAGCTTCACGTTCTCCGGCAGCTTCACCGTCGCGTAGGCCGCCTTCGGATATTGGTAGCGTTGCGACAGCGCCTGATCGAGCCGAGGCGTGATCTTGCCGTGCTCGACCACCAGCTCGCCGCCGTACCAGGTGCATCGGGGCTTGAGCTGATCGTCCATCAGCACGAGATCGGCGCGGCGGCCGCCGCCAAGTCCGCCGATATCACCGTCCATGCCGAAGCGCGTGGCGCCGTGCAGCGAGCCCATCGACCAGGCCTGCTCCGGCGACATCCCCGCCTTCACCGCCTCACGCACCACCCAGTCCAGACCAAACAGCAGGAGATCATCTGCGTCGCGGTCGTCCGTGCACACGGCGGTACGCTTGTGCGAGGCCCCGAGCTCAGTGATGGTCCGGATCGCCTGCGGCAGCGAATGCCAAGGCGTCGTCGGCGGGCCGCCGCGCAAGAATACCCAGACGCCGGCGTCGAGCAGATCGTCGGCAATGTCGCGGTCGATCGCCTCATGCGTGTCGGTGACGCCGCTCGCCGCATAGGCGGCGACGAATTCGCGGCCATAGACGTGGCCGGACACCGGCCGGCCGCGTTTCAGCGCCGCCGCCAGGATGGCGTGGCTGCGCTCGTCGCCCATCGTGACCGGAACGAAGTCCATCTTCTCGCCGAGTGCCACCGCTTCCGGCCAGCGGTCGAACAGGCCGGCGATCTTGTCCGGCGTGAGATCGCCGCCCGCGGTCTCCAGTTCCGCCGATGTCGCCGGCACGGTGCTCGGCACCGTCAAGAAGATCGAGAGCGGCGCCTCGCGCGCGTCCTCCAGCATCGCCTCGACGCCGGCTACGTCCATGACGTTGCCGATCTCGTGGCTGTCGCAGAAGATCGTGGTGGTGCCGTTGAGCAGCGCGGCCTCCGCATAGGCGCAGGCCGTCACCATCGAGGATTCGATGTGGATGTGCGGATCGACGAGGCCGGGCGCGATGATGCCGCCGGCAGCATCATAGAGCGGCACGCCGCTCCAGACCTTCTTCGCTGTGCCGGCCGGCTTCACCGCGGCAATACGCCCGCCGGTAATCCAGACCTCGCGGTTCGCGTGGATGCGCTCCGAATAGGTCGAGAGCACCCGCGCACCTGATATGACGAGATCGGGCGCGAGGCGCGCCGAGGCGACATCAGCGAGGCGCCGCGTCATGCCATGCAGCGGCGCAACGGAGAAACGGGTGAGTCTGGTCATCGGGGCTCTCGGGTGACGTTACGGCCGAGCGATGGTTGCGCCGGACCCTATCCCAGGCAAGCCCAAATCTGGCGACAGGACCTGATTAGGTCTTGGGCGCCGAAGCACCTGCCGCCCTCGCGCCCGAAGGCCTGCGCGGGTTCCGCCTTCGCCTCGGCGGTGCGGCAGTGGGCTTGACCCGAATCCGCATCGACCGGCCATTTGCCTCATCGATCTCGAACGCATTCGTCTTTCGCACGAGGTCGCTCAGCTTGCGGAAGCCGAATGTCCTCGGATCGAAATCGGATGCGAGATTGGCGAGCTGGCGACCGACTTCCCCGAGCGTCACCCATCCATCCTCGCTCTCCATCTGCGTGATCACCTTCTTGATGATGGGCGTGGCGGCATCAAGCGGCTGGAGCGACGTCGATCTCGAGGCGGCATCCTGGGTGGTTGCAGGAACGGCCAGCAGGTTTTCAGTGTAGACGAATCTCCGGCAGGCCTGCCTGAAGCTTTCCGGCGTCTTCTGCTCGCCGAACCCGAAGACATCGATGCCCTGCTCCCGGATGCGGGCGGCCAGACGGGTAAAGTCGCTGTCGGAAGAGACCAGGCAAAAACCGTCGAACCGGCCGCTGTGAAGCAGGTCCATCGCGTCGATCACCAGGGTGATGTCGGACGCATTCTTTCCCGTCGTATAGGCGAATTGCTGCTGCGGGATGATGGCGTGCTTGGACAGAATGTCGGCCCAGGCCCTCGATCGCGCATTGGAGAAGTCGCCGTAGATGCGTCGGACGCTGGCCTCGCCGATCTTGGCGATCTCCTCGAACAGACCGTCCGCGATCTTCGCGGAGGCATTGTCGGCGTCGATCAGGACGGCCAAACGGGGCGAGCGAAGTTCCGACGGCATGGCATTTCCTCACAGGATGTCCGCAGCATTAGAACATGCGTGCGTCGGAACGGCTAATCCTCGTTCGCCTTGAATCGCCCGAGCCCCTTCATCACGAAGGGCGCCAGCAGCGCGATCAGTGCCACCGCCAGCAGCGTCGCCGAGATCGGGCTCTGGACCAGAGTCATGGGATCGCCGAGGCTGATCGCAAGTGCTCTGCGCAACTGGCTTTCGGCGATCGGGCCGAGGATCAGGCCGACGACCACGGGGGCGATCGGAAAATCGAACCGGCGCATCAGGAAGCCGAGCACGCCGAAGCCCGCCAGCATCGACAATTCGACCACCGACGGCTTTGCCGCAATGGTGCCCATGGTCGCGAAGACGAGGATGCCGGCATAGAGCCACGGCTGCGGGATCGCGAGCAGTCGCACCCACAGGCCGACCAGCGGCAGATTGAGCACCAGCAGCATGCAGTTGGCGATGAAGAGGCTCGCGATTAGACCCCACACCAGATCGGGCCGCTCGGCGAACAGCAGCGGCCCTGGGTTGAGGCCGTATTGCTGAAAACCTGCCAGCATCATCGCGGCGGTCGCCGAGGTCGGCAGGCCGAGCGTGAGCAGTGGCACCAGCGTGCCAGCAGCGGAGGCGTTGTTGGCGGCTTCCGGCCCCGCGACGCCTTCGATCGCGCCCTTGCCGAACTCCTCCGGGTGTTTCGTCAGCCGCTTCTCGGTGGAATAGGACAGGAAGGTCGGGATCTCGGCACCGCCTGCGGGCAGCGCGCCGATCGGAAAGCCGAACATGGTGCCGCGCAGCCATGGCTTCCACGAGCGCTTCCAGTCTTCCTTTGTCATCCACAGCGAGCCGCGCACCGGCTCGAGCTTCTCCTCGGTGTGATGGCGTCGCGATGCGACGTAGAGCGCCTCGCCCACCGCGAACAGCCCGACCGCGAGCGTCGTCACCTCGACGCCGTCGAGCAACTCGGGGACGCCGAACGCAAGCCGCGCCTGGCCGGTCAGCTTATCGATGCCGACAAGCCCGAGCGTCAGGCCGATGAACAGGCTGGTCAGGCCGCGGACCGGGGAATCCCCGAAGGTCGCCGACACCGTGACGAAGGCAACGCACATCAGCGCGAAGTAATCCTCTGGGCCAAAGCGCACGGCAAAGTCGACCAGCCACGGCGCGAGGAACGCCAACCCAATCGTGGCGATGGTGCCGGCGACGAAGGAGCCGATCGCGGATGTCGCAAGCGCCGGCCCGCCACGGCCGGCCTTGGCCATCTTGTTGCCTTCGAGCGCGGTCGCCATCGAGGCGCTCTCGCCGGGTGTGTTGATCAGGATCGCAGTGGTCGAGCCGCCATACATGCCACCGTAATAGATGCCGGCGAACATGATCAGCGAGCCGCCGGGATCGAGCTTGTACGTCACGGGCAACAGTAGCGCGACCGTCAACGCCGGGCCGATGCCGGGCAGCACGCCCACGGCCGTGCCGAGGAACACGCCGATCAGCGCATAAAGCAGGTTCATCGGCTGGACGGCGACCGCCATGCCATGCGCCAGCGCCGCAAAGGTATCCATCACAGCAGTCGCTCCAGCGGGCCGGCAGGCAGGCTCAGCGTCAACAGGCGGTCGAACGCGAGATAGATAAGGGTCGACATCGCGATGGCGATGATCGAATCGACCAGGATGGCTCGGCGCCCGAAAGCCGTGGACGTCGTGACGAAGAGTGCGGACGTCGCCAGGATGAAGCCGCCGCCGAAGCCGATGATCGCGATCAGCAGCGCCAAGCCGACCAGGATCAGAAACACAGGAACCGGATCGGCGCTCTCGCGCGCCGGCAGGTTACCGCGCAGCGCGTCGATGAAATTGCCGATCGCCAACAGCGCAAGGCCGCTGGCGACCACGATTGGCATCGCCTCGGGCCCCATCCCGTACATCGCGGTGGTTGGCAGACCGCGTGCGTCCCAGACCAGCACTACGGCAAGCAGTGCAAGCAATGCGGCGATGACGATACCGGCGCGGTCGGCCCGCCGCGGCGGCTGCGCGGGATCGCCTGAGCTCATGACTTGACGAGGCCGACCGATTTCAGCACGTCGGTGACGCGCACTGTTTCCTTCTTCAGGAAGTCGGCGAAGGCGTCGCCGCCGAGATACGCATCCTCCCAGCCCTTCTGCTTGAGGATTTCCCTCCAGGCGTCGGACTTCACCATCTTCTCGACCGCATCGCTCAAGGTCTTGCGCTGCTCCGGGGTGATGCCGGGAGGCGCGACCACCGAGCGCCAATTGGCGATCACGAGGTCGATGCCCTGCTCCTTAAAGGTGGGGATGTCGCTGCCGGCAATGCGCTTCTCCGAGGTGACGCCGATCGCGCGCAGCTTGCCGGACTTGATCTGTCCTTCATATTCGCTCAGGCCCGAAATGCCCGCAGTGACCTTGCCGCCGAGGATCGCCGCCAGCGATTCGCCGCCGCCGGAGAACGGGATGTAGTTGATCTTCTTCGCATCTGCGCCGACGGCGCCGGCGAACAGCGCTGCCATCACATGGTCCACTCCGCCGGCCGAGCCGCCGGCGAAGGTGACCTTGGCGATATCGGCCTTCACCGCGGCGGCGAGATCCTGCGCATTCTTGATCGGCGAATTCGCGGGAACCACGATCACCTGGATCTCCTCGGTGAGGCGGGCAATCGGCGTCACCTGCTCCAGCGTCACCGGCGACTTGTTCATGGCGAGCGCGCCCACCATGACGAAGCCGTTGACCATCATCTGGTTGCCGTCGCCCTTGGCGCCGTTGACGAACTGGGCGATGCCGACGCTGCCGCCGGCGCCGGGAACGTTGGTGACCTGCACGCTGCGCGCAACGCCCGAAGCCACCAGCGCCTGCTGCATCGAGCGCGCCGTCTGGTCCCAGCCGCCGCCGGGCGCGGCCGGCGCCATCAGCTTGAGTTCCAGCTGCTGGGCAACGGCCGGATTGGCGACCGCCAGGGTCAGCGCGACGGCTGCGCCGGCAAGGCGCGCGGGGATACGGAACATGGGGGCATCTCCAGGCTCATGCGGACGTTTGCCGCATTGTGTCGTTTGGTCGCATATCAACCAAAACGGCGGATGCTGTCCAGTAACATCCCCCCGGAGCTTCCGGTCAGCCGGGCATCGGGATAAACCCCATCAAATGGGGCGAGAGATGGACTCGCGGAGAGTCCCCTCACCCGGATTCGAGCGCGCTCGAATTCGACCTCTCCCCGCAAGCGGGGAGAGGCGAAATGGTGCTCAGAGCAGCCCTGCCCCGCGCGCCCATTTGTACTTGGCGCCGAGCACCTCGACCGGCAGCTCGGTCGAGTAGGCATAGGCCGGGATCCCGTTCTGGTAGAGATATTCGGCAGCTTCCTCGACCTCGACGTCGCCGGCCAGAGACGCGACTATCGGCTTCACGAAACCCTTGGCCTCCATCTCCTTCTTCACCTCGACCATGTTGCGGGCGAACACCATCGGCGGGGTGACGATGGTGTGCCAATAGCCGAGGATCAGCGCGTGGATGCGCTCATCGGAGAGACCGAGCTTCACCGTGTTGACGTAGGTGATAGGCGGCTCGCCGCCGGTGATGTCCACGGGATTTCCGGCCGCACCGAACGGCGGGATGAACTTGCGGAAGGCTGCATCGAGATCCGGCGGCATCGACATCAGCGACAGGCCATTGTCGACGCAGGAGTCCGACAGCAGCACGCCGGAACCGCCGGCACCGGTGATGATCAGCACGTTCTCGCCCTTCGGCGTCGGCAGCACCGGCACGCCGCGGGCGAATTCGAGCAGCTGGCGCAGCGAGCGGGCGCGGATCACGCCCGACTGCGCCAGGACATCCTCGTAGATCTTGTCGTTACCGGCCAGCGCGCCGGTGTGCGACGAGGCCGCCTTGGCACCGGCCGAGGTACGGCCGGCCTTGAGCACGACGACCGGCTTCTTCTTGGAGACGCGCTTTGCGGCTTCCGCGAAGGCGCGACCGTCCTTGAGATCTTCGCAATGCTGCGCGATCAGGTTGGTGTTGGGATCCTGCTCGAAGAAGGCGAGCAGATCGTCCTCGTCGATGTCGGACTTGTTGCCGAGGCCGACGATCGCCGAGACGCCCATCTTCGCGGAGCGCGAGAAGCCGATGATGGCCATGCCGATGCCGCCCGATTGCGAGGACAGCGCCGCGTGGCCCTTGACGTCATAGGCCGTGCAGAACGTCGCGCAGAGGTTGGCGGGCGTGTAGTAGAAGCCGTAGATGTTCGGCCCCATCAGTCGGATGTCGTACTTCTTGCCGATCTCGACGATTTCGGCCTGCAGCTCGGGCGCACCGGCCTCGGCGAAGCCCGACGGGATCAGCACCGCGCCCGGGATCTTCTTCTCGCCGCATTCGGTGAGCGCGGCGGCCACGAATTTCGCGGGGATCGCGAACACCGCCACGTCGATCACGCCCGGCACGTCCTTGACGCTCTTGTAGGCCTTGTAGCCGAGGATCTCGGCGGCCTTGGGATGGATCGGATAGATATCGCCCTTGTAGCCGCCGTTGATGAGGTTCTTCATCACGGAATTGCCTATCTTGCCGTCCTCGGCGGAGGCACCGACCACGGCGACCGCCTTCGGCTGCATGATGCGGTTCATGGCCGCGACGATCTCCTCGGTCGGGCGCGGCTTCGGCTTGGGCACAAAGGCGAAGTCGACGACGATGCGCACGTCGGCGGCAATCGCGTCCTTTGCCGTCGCAAAGACAGGGTTGAGGTCGAGCTCGACGATCTCAGGGAAATCGGTGACGAGCTGCGAGACCTTGACGATGACGTCGGCCAGCGCCGTCCGGTTGACCGGCTCGCTGCCGCGCACGCCCTTCAAAATCTCATGCGCCTGGATACCGTCGAGCATCGAGAGCGCATCCTCCTTGGTCGCAGGCGCGAGGCGGAAGGTGATGTCCTTCAACACTTCGACCAATACGCCGCCGAGGCCGAAGGCGACGAGCTTGCCGAACGAGCCGTCGGTGATCGAGCCGACGATGACCTCGGTGCCGCCGGCCAGCATCTGCTGCACCTGGACGCCTTCGATCTTGGCGTCGGACTTGTATTTCTTGGCGTTGGAGAGAATGGTCTCGTAGGCCTTCTCGGCCTCTTCAGTCGTCTTGAGGCCGACGATGACGCCGCCGGCTTCGGTCTTGTGGAGGATGTCCGGCGAGACGATCTTCATCACGACCGGGAAGCCCATGGACGAAGCCATCTTGCCGGCCTCGCCCGCCGACTTCGCCACGCCCTCCTTCGGCACCGGAATGCCGTAGGCGTCGCAGACCAGCTTGCCTTCCGGCGCCGTCAGGCTGGTGCGGTTGTCCGCCTTGACCTGGTCAAGCACCTTGCGGACGGCATCTTTGGAATTGGACATGTGGCTTCTCCCTTGACCTCAGTTCGTTCTTTTTCAAAGCGCGCGCGTAGTTTGCGGCTGCCTGTGATGCTTGCCATTCGCCGCGCTCTGTTCCATGGGTCGGAACGAACCGGCCTAAGGCCGAGACTGCTCCGCCGGCTTGGATCAAAAATGGCTGGCGATGGCATTTGGTATGCCAGAAGCCAGATTGTCAAGCCAGAGCACACGTTAGAACGCCGCAAAAAATCGTCAGCTTGACATTCTGGCATGTGGTATGCCAAAAACTTTCCCGTTAATATTCCTGTAAAAGACGACTCCCACTGGAGGAGATTCGTCGTGTCACTACGGAAACCAACCAAGGCGTTGCCGAACATGGCCGAGGCAGACATCGCAATCGTTCGTATTGCCCCGGAGAGCAGCTTCAAGAACAAGGCGTACGACGCCTTGAAGGAAGCCATCCTCAAGATGGACATCTACTCGACGCCCGAGCCGGTGATGCTCGACGAGCGCGCCTTGTCCGAACGTCTGGGCGTCAGCCGCACGCCGATCCGCGAAGCGATCGCGATGCTCGAGCAGGACGGTTTTGTGAAGACGGTGCCGCGCCGCGGCATCATGGTGGTGCGCAGGACCAAGAGCGAGATCGTCGACATGATCCGCGCCTGGGCGGCGCTGGAGAGCATGGCCGCGCGCCTCATCACCACGACCGCACGCAAGAAGGACATCACGGCGCTGCGCGACTTCTTCAAGGACTTCAGCAAGGACCGCCTGCCCGAGGATCACGTCGAGGAATATTCGCGCGCCAACATCGCCTTCCACCAGGCGCTGATCTCTCTCTCGGAATCCCCCGTGCTGGTCGATCTCACCAACGACCTGCTGCTGCACGTGCGCGGCTATCGCCAGCTGACCATCGGACGCAAGGACCGTACCGCGACCTCCCTGCCCGAGCATCTCGGCATCATCGAAGCGCTGGAAGCGCGCGACACCGAGCTCGCCGAGAAGCGGGCCCGCGACCACACCCTCGGCCTTGCCGCCTATGTCGAAGCGCATGGCCAGGAACTGTTCACTTAGCAACGCTCACCAGAAGGGCGAAACACTCGCCCCAACGACCTTGAGACCAGGGAGACAAGGCCCATGCTGAATACCGCGACCAAGTCCGAAGCACCGGGCACCGAGCAGGAACTGACGGATGGCTTCCATCTGGTCATCGACGCGCTCAAGCTGAACGGCATCAACACCATCTATAATGTGCCGGGCATCCCGATCACGGATTTGGGCCGCATGGCGCAGGCCGCGGGCATTCGCGTGATCTCCTTCCGTCACGAGCAGAACGCCGGCTACGCCGCGGGCATCGCCGGCTACCTCACCAAGAAACCCGGCGTCTGCCTCACGGTCTCGGCGCCCGGCTTCCTCAACGGTCTTACCGCGCTCGCGCACGCCACCACCAACTGCTACCCGATGATCCTGGTCTCGGGCTCCTCCGAGCGCGAGATCGTCGACCTCCAGCAGGGCGACTACGAGGAGATGGACCAGCTCGCGATCGCAAAGCCGCTGTGCAAGGCGGCCTATCGCGTGCTGCACGCGCAGGACATCGGCATCGGTTTCGCGCGCGCCATCCGCGCCGCGGTCTCGGGCCGTCCCGGCGGCGTCTATCTCGACCTGCCGGCAAAACTGTTCGGCCAGGTGATGAACGCCGAAGCCGGCCGGAAGTCGCTGGTCAAGGTGATCGACGCCGCGCCCGTGCAGATCCCCTCGCCCGCTTCGGTCAAGCGTGCGCTCGACGTGCTCAAGAGCGCCAAGCGTCCGCTGATCATCCTCGGCAAGGGCGCGGCCTATGCGCAGGCCGACGAGGAGATCAAGAGCTTCGTCGAAAAGAGCGGCGTGCCGTTCCTGCCCATGAGCATGGCCAAGGGCCTCCTCCCCGATACGCATCCGCAATGCGCCGGCGCGGCACGTTCGACCGTGCTGAAGGAGTCGGACGTCGTGATGCTGATCGGCGCGCGGCTGAACTGGCTGCTCTCGCACGGCAAGGGCAAGAGCTGGGGCGAAACGCCCAAGAAGTTCATCCAGGTCGACATCGAGCCGAAGGAGATGGACTCCAACGTCGAGATCGTCGCGCCCGTCGTCGGCGACATCGGCTCGGTCGTCTCCGCCTTCAACCAGGCGCTTGCGTCGGGCTGGACCGCCCCGCCCGCCGAATGGACCAAGGCCATTTCGTCCAAGCGCGAAGAGAACGTCGCCAAGATGGCGCCGAAGCTCATGAACAACAAATCGCCGATGGACTATCACGGCGCGCTCGGCGTGCTGAAGAACGTCATCAAGGAGTATCCCGAGGCGATACTCGTCAACGAAGGCGCCAACACGCTCGACCTCGCCCGCGGCGTCATCGACATGTACCGCCCGCGCAAGCGTCTCGACGTCGGCACCTGGGGCGTGATGGGCATCGGCATGGGCCAGGCGATCGCAGCCGCGCTCGAGACCGGCCATCCCGTGCTGGCGGTGGAAGGCGACAGCGCGTTCGGCTTCTCGGGCATGGAGGTCGAGACCATCTGCCGCTACAACCTTCCGATCTGCGTCGTCATCTTCAACAATGACGGCATCTATCGCGGCACCGACGTCAACGGCGCGAACTCGGACCCGGCGACGACGGTGTTCGTCAAGGGCGCGCGCTACGACAAGATGATGGAAGCCTTCGGCGGCATCGGCGTCAACGCGACCTCGCCCGACGAGCTCAAGCGCGCCGTGAACGAGGCGATGAAGTCCGGCAAGCCGACGCTGATCAACGCGGTGATCGATCCGGCCGCCGGCTCGGAGAGCGGCCGCATCGGCAACCTCAATCCGCAGAGCGTTCTGCAGAAGAAGAAGTAAGTCCACCGCCGGGTCATTCCCCGCGCAGGCGGGGAATCCAGTAACCGCCAGACCACATGGGTGGCGAGCACTGAGCCCAACTGAAACGACAGCGAATACTGGATGCCCGCCTTCGCGGGCATGACGGAAACAAAGTGGTAACAGGAGCAACACGATGACCAAAGCGCTCTCGGGCGTTCGCATTCTCGACTTCACCCACGTCCAGTCCGGCCCGACCTGCACGCAGCTGCTGGCCTGGTTCGGCGCCGACGTGATCAAGGTGGAACGTCCGGGCGTGGGTGACATCACCCGCGGCCAGCTGCAGGACATCCCGAACGTGGACAGCCTGTATTTCACCATGCTCAACCACAACAAGCGCTCGATCACGCTCGACACCAAGAACCCCAAGGGCAAGGAGGTCCTCACCGAGCTGATCAAGAAGTGCGACGTGCTGGTCGAGAATTTCGGCCCCGGCGTGCTCGACCGCATGGGCTTTCCCTGGGAGAAGATCCAGGCGATCAACCCGAAGATGATCGTCGCCTCGATCAAGGGTTTTGGCCCCGGACCGTATGAAGACTGCAAGGTCTACGAGAACGTCGCGCAGTGCACCGGCGGCGCCGCCTCCACCACCGGCTTCCGCGACGGCGTGCCGCTCGTCACCGGCGCGCAGATCGGGGACAGCGGCACCGGCCTGCACCTCGCGCTCGGCATCGTCACCGCGCTCTTCCAGCGCACCCACACAGGCAAGGGCCAGCGCGTCACCGCGGCGATGCAGGACGGCGTGCTCAACCTCTGCCGCGTCAAGCTGCGCGACCAGCAGCGCCTCGCCCATGGTCCGCTCAAGGAGTACAGCCAGTTCGGCGAGGGCGTGCCGTTCGGCGACGCCGTGCCGCGCGCCGGCAACGATTCCGGCGGCGGCCAGCCCGGCCGCATCCTGAAGTGCAAGGGCTGGGAGACCGATCCCAACGCCTACATCTACTTCATCACCCAGGCCCCGGTCTGGGAGAAGATCTGCGACGTGATCGGCGAGCCCTCGTGGAAGACCGATCCGAACTACGCCAAGCCGGCCGCGCGCCTGCCGCGCCTCAACGAGATCTTCGGCCGCATCGAGCAGTGGACGATGACCAAGACCAAGTTCGAGGCGATGGAGATCCTCAACAAGGACGACATCCCCTGCGGCCCGATCCTGTCGATGAAGGAGATCGCGGAAGACCAGTCGCTCCGTGCGACCGGCACCGTGGTCGAGATCGACCACCCCACCCGCGGCAAGTACGTCTCGGTCGGCAACCCGATCAAGCTGTCGGACTCTCCGAGCGATGTGCAGCGCTCCCCGCTGCTCGGCGAGCACACCGACGAGATCCTGCGCTCGGTGCTCGGCTTCAGCGACAACCAGGTCGCCGAGATCCACAAGTCCGGCGCGCTCGACCCGCCGCAGAAGCAGGCCGCGGAGTAAGCGGCCAACATTGAACGAGACGAACGGGCCGCCCGAAGGGGCGGCCCTTTTTGCTTGGGAAGGCGTGCAGTCGCAGGCTCAAAATCAAAACTGCAAAAACAACCCCATGCACAGTAGCCATCTCATTGGCGCGTAACGATATTTCTGATTCGACGAAAAAGTTCTGACCCGTCGGGCAAAACAGGGGTAGTATGCCATCGTGGATGTCATGCCGGGGATCGCACATCGGGGCTGACTGTGGCCATATGCGGAACGAATCCCCGACCACACCGTTCGCGGAAAGGGCTGCAGAGATCCGGAGTCCAAAGGTGGTTATCGAACGTCAGCGCGAGAGACGTCAGCGATGGGCCGATTCTGTTGAAAAAGGCCGCAGTTGCGACTCAGAGACAGCAGTGATTCAATCT
>NZ_LSIC01000193.1 GCF_001556045.1 Bradyrhizobium sp. CCH5-F6 | reverse complement strand
CTCGACGACGCCGGCCGCAATCGGCGGCAGGTCGAGCAGTCTTGCCAGCACGAACGCGGCCGCCGACATCACCGCAAGCTTCAGCGCGCACATCAGCAGAATGCTCAGCTTCTCGCCCTTCACCTCGAAGCGGAGCAGGTTGATGCCGCGCGCAATCAGCACATCCGCCGATCCCGCGACGTCAGGCATGTGATGGGTACCAGACTGCCGAGATGATGGGGCGCGCATCATGTAAGGCAGTCGATCTTACTCTTTGAATCGCGTCTTCAGAATTCTCGAGCGAAGGCACCGATGAGTGTAAAGTGTCTCACATCAGCAGGCTTGCTGACATCTTAAGATCGTTCTGCACTTCCATGTTCTTGCGCGGCCCGTCCGTACAAGGTGTCGCTCTCTTGACAACGAGGAGCATGAAGATGAAGACGTTCCTTGCAACGAAATCTCCATTCCTGATCATCGCCGCTCTCGCAGTTTGCGTCGGCACCGCGCGTGCCGATGTCATCATGGATTGGAACGCGAAAGCAGATGCGATTGCTGCTGAAAAGAAGATACTGCCTGCGCCGCAGGCCCGGACGATGTCGATGCTTCACGTGGCCATGTTCGAGGCCGTCAACGCGATCGAAAGGCGGTACGCTCCATACAAGCTGGATCTCGTAGCAGACCGCTCGACGTCCAAGGAAGCCGCAGCGTCGGCTGCGGCTTACAACATCCTTCTGACGATCTACCCGGACCAAAAGTCAGTCCTTGATGCGGCGTTGCTTGCATCGCTTTCCGGCATTCCGGGTACGGACGGAAAGGCGAATGGAATCGAGCTTGGAAACATTGCCGCTTCCGGCGTGATAGCGTTGCGCAGGGATGACGGCAGTGACGCCCAGGAGATTTATCGCCCCTACACGGCCCCGGGTGTCTATGTGCCGACGGTGGTGCCGGCCGCCTCGACGTCTGGAGCAACTTCCCCTTGGGTCATCACGTCGGGCTCACAATTCCGTCCAGTGCCACCACCGTCGCTTGATTCCGAGACCTGGACCAGAGACGTCAACGAAATTCGGGAGCTCGGTGCTCGCAACAGCACCACGCGAACGCCAGAGCAGACGGCGATCGGACGCTTCTGGTTCCTGGTCGGGCCTCCCAGTTTCAATCCAATCATCCGGCAAGTCGCATCGGCCAAGCGCATGGACGTCGTTGATTGCGCTCGTCTGTTCGCCCTCGCCGAGATCGCTGCGAACGACGCCATCGTTGCGGTCTTTGATGCGAAGTATCATTACAATTTCTGGCGGCCAATGACGGCCATTCGCAACGCGGACATCACGCACAACCCGATGACGCCACGCGACGCGTCCTGGTTGCCGCTGGGTGAAACGCCAATGCATCCCGAATACCCCTGCGCCCACTGCATCATATCGGCTGCGGTTTCCACAGTCCTCCGGTCGATCGCCGGCGACGAAATGGAGTTGTCGATGACCAGCCCCACTGCGCCAGGGGTGACTCGCAAATGGTCCAAGATCCAGGATTATAGCGACGAGGTCGCCAATGCGCGCATCTATGCCGGCTTCCATTATCGTTTCTCGACAGAGGTCGGAAAGGACATGGGTCGAAAAATCGGTGATCTGACTGTCGGGACACAGCTTCGCGGGCTGGAAGCGCGAGCTGAGCCGAAGCAGTAAGGGTGTCTCGCATCCAGGCAGAGCCAGTAGACGTCTGAACATGGCGGGCAGGGCCGCCAGTGCCCTGCCTGCTTTTCATTGCGCTTGTTGCCCGCTCTGAAAGAGACCGTCTTGCATTTCTGAGGTCACGGCTATCTCAACACCGCCACCATCAACACCACCACCGGCAGTGTCAGCGCCGCCAGCAGCGTGCCCAGCGCCACCGCGCCTGAGACCGGGTTGACCAGCCGCTGATATTGCACCGCGAAGATGTAGGCATTCGCGCCGGTCGGCATCGCCGCGAACAGCACGATGACACCGGCGGCGATCGGCGGCAGGTCGAGCAATCTTGCCAGCACGAAGGCGGCTGCCGGCATGGCCGCGAGCTTCAGCGCGCACATCACCAGGATGCTCAGCTTTTCGCCCTTCACCTCGAAGCGAAACAGGTTGATGCCGAGCGCGATCAGCGCCGTCGGTGAGCCCGCCTGCGCCAGCAGCTCGATGGTGCGGTCGACGACGGGGGTGAGGCCGAGGCCGGTGAAGCGCCAGATCACGCCGAAGCCGATCGCCAGCATCAACGGGTTCCGCGCGAGGTCCGCGATCACGGGCCAGACGATCGCGAGCGGCGAGCCCGCCTGCCTGCGGCTGACGAACTCCATCTGCAGCGTGCCGCACAGCCAGAGCAGCGGCGTGTTCACCGACAGGATCAGCGCCATCGGGCCTGCGGCCTCGTTGCCGAGCGCGGAGAGCACGAGGGGAATGCCGAGCATCACGATGTTGCCGTAGACCGACCCGATCGCGAACACGACGCCGTCTTCGCTGCCGCCGCGCCCGCGGCGCAGCAGCGCCGAGACCGCCATCGCCGCGATCCAGGTCAACGCCAGCGCGCCGTAATAGGCGCCCCACATCCGGTAGGGGCTGACGTCGGGGAATTCCGAGACGACGATGGTGCGGAACAGCAGCGCGGGGATCGCGATGCTGAAGGCGAATTCGCTGATGCCCTTGTGCGCGCTCTCCGAGACGAAGCGAAACAGCACCGAGGCATAGCCGGCCGCGATCAGCGCGAACACCGGCGCGACGATCAGCAAGGTGGCCATGCGCAGCTACGACCCCAGCTCGATGATCCGCCGCGCCATCCGCACATTGGCATAGTCGATCATCTTGCCGTCGAGCGTCACCGCGCCCTGGCCTTGCGCCTCCGCGCTCTCCATGGCTTCGACGACGCGCCGCGCCTGGGCCAGCTCTTCGTCCGACGGCGTGAAGGCGCGCAGCGTCGGCTCGATCTGGTCAGGATGAATGACCTGCTTGCCGTCGAAGCCCATAGCCGCTGCCTTCTGCGCGCTGGCCTCAGTCAGCCTGGCGTCGCGGAACGCGCCGCAGGGGCCGTCGATGGCGCGCAGGCCGAAGGCGCGCGCGGCCACCAGCACGCGCATCATGGGATAGGCGAACAGGTCGAGCGGCGCGGAAACGTAGCCGCTCTGCGCCGAGCCGACATGGCGATAGCCGTCCGGCGAGATCCCGATGTCGGAGGTGCGGGCGCCGAGCGAGGCCGCGAGGTCGCCGACGCCGAGATGCAGCGCGGCCACGCCTGGATGCGCGGCGGCGAGCGCATCGACATTGACGAGACCGAGCGCGGTCTCGATCAGCAATTCCAGCGCGACGGGCGAGGGCCGGTCCGGCGCGGCCGCGCCCAAGCGATCGGCGATGGCGACGATGTCGCCGGCGCGCTCCGCCTTCGGCACGATCACCGCATCCAGCCGCGGCAAGGCCGCGAGCGCGCGGATCTCGTCCGCGATGAACGGGCTGTCGACAGCGTTGAGCCTGACCGCGACGCGCTTGTGGCCCCAGTCGAGCGAAGACAGCGACCGCGCCGCTTCCTCCAGCGCGACGCCCTTCTCCGCGGGCGGCACGGCATCCTCGAGATCCATGAACACCGCGTCCGCCAATGATGCCGCCGCCTTGGCGACGAGCCGGGCGCGATGGGCGGGAACAGCCAGATAGGCCCGGCTCGGCCGCAGCGAGACCATCGTCAGTTCTCCCCGGTGAGACCGAGCTCGCGGAGGATGGCCTCGTTGTGCTCGCCGACATCGGGCACCGGGTCCATCCGCGGCGAGACGCCGGGCAGGGTGAGCGCGGGCAGGAAGCTCATCACCGGGCCGTTGGGAGAACCGACGCTCTGCACCCGCCCCCGCGCGTGCAACTGCTCGTGCTTCAGGAAGGCCTCCACCGAGTTCAGATGCGCGTTGGCAATGGAGGCTTCATCGAGCAGCCGCAGCACCTCATCGCCGGTCATCGCTGCGAAGTGCTGCTCGATATGCGCCTCCAGATCGTCCCGGTTCTGCATCCGCAGCGGGTTGGTGCGGAAGCGCGGATGGTCGGCGAAGCCGGCGTCGCCGAGCACGACGCGGCACAGCGAGCGCCATTCCCGGTCGTTCTGGATGCCGAAGAAGATCGTGCTGCCGTCGCCGACGCGAAACGGTCCGTAAGGCGCGATGGTGGCGTGCCGCGCGCCGGTGCGCGGCAGCGGCCGGCCGGTGCGCGCGGTGTAGAAGGCGGGATAGCTCATCCAGTCCGTGATGGAATCGAACAGCGAGGCCTGGAACGCCGTGCCCTTGCCGGTCCGCTCGCGGCGGTACAGCGCCATCAGCACACCGTTGAGGATGTACATGCCGGTGGCGATATCAACCACCGACAGACCCACCTTGGCGGGCTCCGCCTCGGTGCCGTTGATCGCGAGCACGCCGGCCTCGCACTGCACCAGCAGATCATAGGCCTTCTTGTCGCTGTAGGGGCCCCCTGGGCCATAGCCCGAGACGTCGCAGGCGATGAGGCGCGGGAATTTGCGCAGGAGCGACGCGGCATCGAGGCCGAGCCGCTCGGCGGCGCCGGGCGCGAGGTTCTGGATGAACACGTCCGCTTTCGGCAGCAGGGCGTCGAGCACCTTGCGGCCGCTCTCGCTCTTGATGTCGATGGCGAGGCTTTCCTTGGAGCGGTTGGTCCAGACGAACTGGCTCGACATGCCGTTCATCACGTGATCGTAGTCCCGGCAGAAATCGCCCGCGCCCGGCCGCTCGATCTTGATGACCCGCGCGCCCCAATCCGCCAGGTGCCGGCTGGCCAGCGGCGCCGCGATCGCCTGCTCCAGCGAGACCACCGTCACGCCCGATAGCGGCAGCTCCGCCTCGTTCCCCTCCATGCGATCGCCTCCACTCCCGCCAACGCTTCTGATCAGCGCAGGAGACAGGCACCACCTCACGCGCATCTTTTTGATGGTGCCATCATGCCCCTGTTTTGCCCGACAAGTCAAACCCGACTTCGCCAAATCCTAAGAAATGAAATCCGCAGCGATTGCCGTGACTTGGCTACTGTGCATGGGGTTGTTTTCGCGGTTTTCACGTTCGTCGCCCCTCAGGACACCGGGTGCGCGGCAGCAGTTCCACCGGGCACCGATGGCACTTAGCCTCATCCTGAGGAGACCGCGAAGCGGTCGTCTCGAAGGACGAGGCGTGCGCTCAGGTCCTGCCAAGACCTCCGATGCGATAGCCGAGCGCTTGCGGGGGAGGGCTGGGGCACCGCCCTGTTGCCGAGACCGCACACGTCGCGGCTTTCGCATCTGCCCTCGTTGCCAACGAACCGCCGTTCACCCACTATTCCCCTGACTCATCATGTGGGGGAATCAATGTCGGCGTTGCGCTTCAAAACATTCTTGGCCGCTGCAACCCTCGGGTTGGCCCTGGCCGTCCTGGCCCTGCCGCGCGCCGGTTTCGCCTACACCCAGGAGGAGCAGCAGGCCTGCTCGCCGGATGCGATGCGGCTGTGCAGCGAGTTCGTGCCGAACGTCGATGCCATCACCGCCTGCATGATCAAGAAGAAGGCGCAGCTCTCGCCGCAATGCGCGGTGTTCTTCCGCCGCGGCCCCGAGCCGCGCGAGGTCCGCGCCGGCAAGCCGACCAACATCGCGCCGAAGGCTGCGAAGAAGAGCACCAAGTCGACGCCGAAGAAGAAATCCAGCGAAAGCTGAGCCCGGGCAGCGGCTTTCCCGTCTTGAAGCTCCGTCGTGCCGGACGTCCCACATCGTGGGTCCGGCTCGCCGTGGGCGGCGATATCAGCTTCGCGCCAGCCACCGGACTCGTTTTGTTCGCGCAGCGCTGCGCAAACCTCGCGGCAAATGCGGTCGGGCCCGGTCGAAAAGAGGTGTTGCGAGGTTTGCCCGGCAAGGTTGCATTCCTTCCGGTGCCGTCGCGGCTCAAAAAAGCATGATTGCACCCGCGCAAAGCGCCTTGCTGCGGTTCGTGTGTGACGTCACACCGGCCAGTGTGACTCAAAAGCCAGTACGCCTCGTTATTTCGTGGCTTTTGCGCGGCTCGCGATAAATTTATCTTTCACGAATCAGCGCGCTGATTCATTTTCGCGGCCTGGGGTCAATCTGGAGGCCGAAGGTATGAACGTTATTGTTTTTGCATCGCGTAAAGGCGGCTCGGGCAAGAGTACCCTGGCTGCACATCTTGCCGCGCAGATCAAGGCAAGCAAGCAAGTCATGCTCGTGGACGCGGACCCGCAGGGCTCGCTCACGCTGTGGCACAAATTGCGTGGCACCAACGAGCCGCCGATCAAGGCTGCCGTGAATTCCGTCAGCGGCATCGTCTCCGCTGCCAAGCGCGACGGCTATGAATGGGTGTTGATCGACACGCCGCCGAACCTGTCGGCCGTCGTCGACGACGCGATCCGCAACGCCACGATGGTGATCATTCCGGCGCGTCCCGGCGTGTTCGACGTCAACGCGGTGCAGGAAACCATCCAGATGTGCCGCGCCGCGCGCAAGCCCTACGCGGTCGTGCTCAACGGTGCGCCGGCGCGCCGTGACGAAGCCGAAAGCCCGATCGTCACCATCGCCCGCGAGGCGCTCGCGAAATTCCGTGCTCCGGTGTGGGGCGGCCAGATCACCAACCGTTCCGACCTGCTGATGGCGCTGAGCCACGGCGAAGGCGCGCGCGAGTATCAGGCCGATAGCCGTGCGGCCCAGGAAATTGCAAGGCTGTGGGCGGCGATCGAGCGTTCGGTGAAGGCTATTCGCGGCACGGCGTCGGCTTCCGGCGCAATGCACAAGCAGGCGGCTTGATTTTCATTGTTCATTCCCCGGACGAAGAACGCGCGGACGAGCCGCGCGTTTTGCGTTTCTTGGATCCGGTGGGGACGAGCTACGCCACCATCAGCATGTAGAACACGATGACTGGCGACATGGTCAGGATCACCGACCAGATGCCGACGGCCCAGAGAATGTCCTCGGTGGTAAAGCCCTGCTGTCCGGCGTCGTAATGCGACGCCATATCATTCTGACTATTCACAAACGCCTCCGCGATTTCTTCGCTTATGGGCGTCAGGGATATCAGGGATGTTTTAAGATCCGGATCGCGGCTGCCCGTGCATTTTGAACACAGGTGTTACCACGGGTTAACCATCCCGCGTCGCTTCCGTCAGCCGACCAGCCAGACGCGAAACAGCAGCACCGGCATCAGGCCGAGCATCACCGCCCAGAACCCGAACGACGACACCACCAGAATTCCCTGCAAGAGATCGGCAGGCGCGAATTGCCGCGCGGCCGTCGGCGGGATGCGATGCCCCATTGTCATTCCCCCTTTTGAAGGTGTTGAACGACGACGATAGGCGCGATCGCGTAAACGAGCCGTGGATGCGCCATGCGGCAACAGCGAAGGCCGTTGGGATGAAGTTAACCACGGCCTCCTCTTTCCCTCTCTCCCCTCATCCGGCGCTTCGCGCCACCTCTACCGCAAGGGGAGAAGGGACGGTTGCGAGCGCGTTGAGAGAAGCCGCTACGCCGCGACCTTCGTCCGCCGCTCGATCTCGCGATCGATCGCCGCTGCGAGCTCGCTGCTCACTTCCACCATCGGCAGGCGCACTTCGGGACTGTCGATCAGGCCAGTCCGCCACAACCAGTACTTCGCCGGCGCGGGGCTCGGCTCGGCGAACAGCAGACGCGTCAGTTCGGCAACCTCGTTCCAGCGCGCCAGCGCCGCGTCGTGGTTGCCGCGCTTCAGTTCGGCATACACAGTCGCAAAGGTCGCGGTCTCGACATGGGCCGACAGCACGATGCCGCCGTCGGCGCCGTCGGTGAGTGCTTCGAAGTAATTCGCGTCCTCGCCGGTGAGCACGCGAAAGTCCTTCGGACGGTCGCGCAGCAGTGCGATCGATTGCTCGCGGCTGGCGCCGCAATCCTTCAGGCCGACGATGTTCCTGTGCTCGGCGAGCCGCAGCATGGTCTGGTTGGTGATGTTGACCGCGCAGCGATAGGGAATGTTGTAGAGCGCAATCGGCCATGCGGCGTGATCGGCGAGCGCCTCGAAATGCGCCAGCAGCCCGCGTTGCGACGGCCGCACATAATAGGGACTGGCGATCAGGTAACCGTCGATCGGCCAGTCCGCGGTCTCGTCGAGACGCTCCATCAGCCGTGAGGTGTCCGCGCCCGAGAGCCCAAGGCAGATCGGCACGGTGCGGCCGCTGGCCGCCATCTCGTCGCGCACCACGGCGACGAGCCGTTCGAGCTCGGCCTCGCGCAGCGTCATGCCTTCGCCTGAGGTCGCCCCC
Source organism: Bradyrhizobium sp. CCH5-F6 (assembly GCF_001556045.1). Taxonomy (GTDB): domain Bacteria; phylum Pseudomonadota; class Alphaproteobacteria; order Rhizobiales; family Xanthobacteraceae; genus Bradyrhizobium. The sequence continues at coordinate 43,131 of NZ_LSIC01000193.1, read as the reverse complement.
AGGATGAAGCCGTCGACGGCGCCCGCGCCGTAGTGCCGCGTCAGCCGCCGCAGCGACCTCTCGTCCAGCGCGCCGTCCTGAAACGGCGTCACCAGCGGCAGCCACAGTCCGTGCAAGTGATCTTCAAGTCCGGTCATGTTTCCATCTCCTTCTCGGGAAAAAAGGCCTGAGACGGAGGGCACATGAAAAAACCCCGTCCAGGCGGCGGGGTTTTCGGGATTGCGGCGATGACGAAGTCAGCTAGTGCGCGCAAAAATCCGAGGTCCCCGAATGGGGGCCTTTTTTCGAATGGGCTGCGCACGACTTCGTGATCATTTGCAAACGATGCGGGGTATGCCTGGAACTGTCAATACACGCGGAGGGCGAAGGTTCATGCGGCAGAAAAAAAGCCGGACCCGAAGGGCCCGGCTTAGGTATTGGCCACGTGAGGCCGACACAATCACCTTCCAAGAGGGATTACTGAACTCCCGCGCCACTGGAGGAGGGGGACAAATGCGCAACGCGAAGGCTCAGCGTGCAAACATTATGAGCTTGCCGAGGCTCATGCAGCAACAGCCGAGGCCGCATGTCAGTCATGCGGAAATCAGGACGGCCAGCGCTGCGCCTTGCTCACCACGAAGTCGCGGAACACCTGCACGCGTGCGACCGTCTTCAACTCCTCGGGATAGACGAAGTAGGTGTCGAGCTGGATCGAGTCCGACTCGCCGAACAGTTGCACGAGTTTGTTCTCTTCCTCGACGAGATAGTCCGGCAGCGCGGCGATGCCGAGCCCCTGCTGACAGGCGCGCACGAGACCGAGGATGTTGTTGACCTTGAAATAGGCTTCGCGCGGGCCGGAGCCGTTGCGCCCGGCTTCGATCAGCCAGTTGCGGTTCTGCAGGTGCGGGGCGAAGCTGCCGTCGCTGAGCGTGATGATGCGGTGGGAGTCGAGCTCCTCCAGCGTGCGCGGCGTGCCGAAGCGCTTGATGTATTCCGGTGAGCAATAGGCGTGGAAGCCCATCGCGAACAGCTTGCGCTGGATCAGGTCCGGCTGCGTCGGCTTGCGCGTGCGGATCGCGACGTCGGCCTCGCGCATCGACAGGTCGAGCTCCTCGTCGGTGACGATCAGCGAGATGCGGATCTCGGGATAGAGCGCGGTGAACTCGCCGAGCCGCGGGATCAGCCAGTTGATGCCGACGCCGGGCGTGGTGGTGATCTTGAGATCGCCGCTGGGCCGCTCGCGGCTGTCGGTCAGCTTGGCGCGCGCCGCCTGCAACTGCATGAACACGTCATGCGCGGTGCGGAAGAGCAGGTCGCCCTGCTCGGTGAGGATCAGGCCGCGGGCATGGCGGTGGAACAGCGAGACCGAGAGCTCCTGCTCCAGCGCCGACACCTGGCGCGACACTGCCGATTGCGACAGGCCGAGCTGCTCGCCCGCATGCGTGAAGCTGCCTGCTTCAGCCGCCGCGTGAAACACCTTCAGCTTGTCCCAATCCATATCCGTAAATCCGTCACGTGTTCGAGGCATGATTCTATTCCGCTGCCGCGCGCTCGCTGGCGCGAAGGGCCAAGAAACGTTCGGCTTCGAGTGCGGCCATGCAGCCGAGGCCGGCGGCCGTCACGGCCTGGCGATAGGTTTCGTCGGCGACGTCGCCGGCGGCGAACAGGCCGGGCACCGAGGTGGCGGTCGAGTTCGGGGCGACCTCGACATAGCCCGACGGTTTCAGCTTGACCTGGTCCTTGACGAGCTCCGTCGCCGGCGCATGGCCGATGGCGATGAACACGCCGTCGGCCTTCACATCCGTGAGCGCGCCGGTCTTGACGTTCTTGAGCCGGACATGGGTGACCTTGTTCGGGTTCTCGGTGCCGCAGATTTCGTCGACGGCGGAGTCCCAGATCACCTTGATCTTCGGGTGCCTGAACAGGCGTTCCTGCAGGATGCGCTCGGCGCGGAAGTGATCGCGACGATGTACGATCGTGACCTGCGAGGCATGATTGGTGAGGTACAGGGCTTCCTCGACCGCGGTGTTGCCGCCGCCGACCACGATGACTTCCTTGCCACGATAGAAGAAGCCGTCGCAGGTGGCGCAGGCCGAAACGCCGCCGCCCTGGAACTTGGCTTCGGACGGCAGGCCAAGCCAGCGCGCTTGCGCGCCGGTGGCGAGGATCACGGTGTCGGCGAGATAGACGTCGCCGCTGTCGCAGGTGAGGCGGAACGGCCGCTGCGCAGTGTCCAGTCTGGTGACCAGGTCGGAGACGATTTTCGTGCCGACATGGACCGCCTGCTTCTCCATCTGCTCCATCAGCCAGGGGCCCTGGATCACGTCGACGAAGCCCGGATAGTTCTCGACGTCGGTGGTGATGGTGAGCTGGCCGCCGGGCTGAATGCCCTGGATCAGGATCGGCTCCAGCATCGCGCGTGCGGCGTAGATCGCCGCCGTGTAGCCGGCGGGGCCGGAGCCGATGATGACGACCTTTGCGTGAACAGGAGCGGACATTTCGACGGACGCCTTTGCACGGGGGATTTGCAGCGCGGGCGCGGAACGTGCCGGGAGGCCTCGCGGAGGCGCTGAAATATCAGAGCTAATCTAAGCCATCTGGTGAGCTATGCAAGAATTGCATTCCCTCTCGGCGGATTTTTCCAACAAGGAACAAAAGTCGATTGCGCTGCACGCGCAATAAAATTGCGCTGGGCGGGCGGACTGGGCTATGAGGATTCCCGATAAACCATCCCATACCGCCGCAAAGGGCAGGAGTTCCAATCACGTGTCGCGGAACCTAGACGAGATCGACCTGAAAATTCTCGCCGAGATTCAGGCCGACGGTCGAATCACGAATGTCGAGCTGGCCAAGCGCGTCGGCATCTCGCCGCCCCCCTGCCTGCGCCGCGTCCGGGCGCTGGAGGAGGAGGGCTATATCCACGGCTATCGGGGCCTGCTCGATGCCCGCAAGCTCGGCTTCGACGTCACCGTGTTCGCCGCCGTGCACCTGTCCAGCCAGGCCGAGGCGGATCTGCGCGCCTTCGAGGATTTCGTTCGCGCCGAGCCCCTGGTGCGGGAATGCTGGATGCTGTCGGGCGAGGTCGACTTCATCCTGAAATGCGTCGCGCCCGACATGGCGACCTTCCAGGATTTCGTCACCCACCTCACCGCCGCGCCCCATGTCCGCAACGTGCGGACCTCGCTGGTGCTGCACAATTCGAAATACGAGGCAGCCGTGCCGCTGGATGTGAAGGGGCGGAGGTAAGTCGTCCTCCGTCATTGCGAGCGCAGCGAGCAATCCAGACTGTCGCTGCGGAAAGATTCTGGATTGCTTCGCTACGCTCGCAATGACGGGTGGCGAGAATACGCGCTCCCCCCACGCAAGTAACATTCAGCAATAAAAAAGGCCGCGCAGTTGCGCGGCCCTTTAAATGGTCGTGCGCAATGGCAAACCCTTACCGCCACTCCACCTTGGTGATCTCGTAGGCCTTGGCACCGCCGGGCGTGTTGACCTCGACGGAAGCGCCTTTCTTCTTGCCGATCAAGGCGCGCGCGAGCGGCGAGGTGATGGAGATGCGGCCCTTCTTGGCGTCGGCCTCGACCTCGCCCACGATCTGCCACACCGTCTTCTTTTCGGTGTCCTCGTCGACCAGCGTCACGGTGGCGCCGAACTTGATGGTGTCGCCGGAGAGCTTGGAGATGTCGATGATGTCGGCGCGCGCCAGCTTGTCCTCGAGCTCGGCGATGCGGCCTTCATTGTGGGACTGCTCTTCCTTCGCGGCATGATACTCCGCGTTCTCCGACAGGTCTCCGTGCGAGCGCGCCTCCGCGATGTGCTCGATGATCCGCGGACGGTCCTCCGACTGACGCCTCTTCAATTCTTCCCCGAGCGCGACAAAGCCGGCCTGGGTCATCGGAACCTTTTCCATCTCTTCTCTCGTCCTTCAGCTGCGCGCCCCAAAAACGAGAGGCGCGGCAACCTTGATTCGTCGGTATTCCCGGGGCTGAACATGCGCCCTCCGGGATCTCATGTGGGTCTGGCGCCGGAACAGAACAACCACATGGCCGGACAGTTCCTCCCGGCCATTGTGGGTTGATTGCCAATCACTTAGCGGAAGCTTCGCCGCCGCCAGCGATCAGGTTTCCGAAAAGTAGCTCTGCAGGGTACGAACCTCAAGGTCCCCACCCAAATAGGCGCGGATGCCCTGCGCGGCCGCCACGGCCCCGGAAAGAGTGGTGTAATACGGCACTTTATGCAAGAGGGCCGCGCGCCGCAGCGACCGGCTGTCGGCGAGCGCCTGCGGGCCTTCGGTGGTGTTGAAGACGAGCTGGACGTCGCCATTGGTGATGGCATCGACGATGTGCGGCCGCCCCTCCAGCACCTTGTTCACCTTTTCGGTCGGGATGCCCTGGTCGGTCAGGAAGCGCTGAGTGCCCGATGTCGCCAGCACCTTGAAGCCGAGCGAATGCAGTTCGCGAACGGCCTCGGCGATGCGCGTCTTGTCGCTCTCGCGCACCGAGACGAACACCGTGCCCTTGCGCGGCACCCGCGTGCCGCCGCCGAGCTGGCTCTTGGCGAACGCCACCGCGAACGAGCGGTCGATGCCCATGACCTCGCCGGTCGAGCGCATCTCGGGTCCGAGCACCGTGTCGACGCCGGGAAAGCGCGCGAACGGAAACACCGATTCCTTGACGCCGACGTGTTTGAGCTCTGCCTTCTTCAGCTTGAAGTCGGCGAGCTTCTCGCCCGCCATGATGCGCGCGGCGATTTTCGCGACCGGCGTGCCGACGACCTTGGCGACGAACGGCACCGTGCGCGAGGCGCGCGGATTGACCTCGAGCACGTAGATCTCGCCGTCCTTGATGGCGTACTGCACGTTCATCAGGCCGACGACGTCGAGGCCGAGCGCGAGCTCGCGGGTCTGCCGTTCCAGCTCCGCGATCATCGCGGCATCGAGCGAGTGCGGCGGCAGCGAGCAGGCGCTGTCGCCGGAATGGATGCCGGCTTCCTCGATGTGCTCCATGATGCCGACGATGAAGGTGTCCTTGCCATCGCAGAGGCAGTCGACGTCGATCTCGGTCGCGTCCGACAAATAGCGGTCGAACAGCAGCGGGTTCTTGCCGAGCACGGTGTTGATCTGCCCGGTCTTGTCGTTCGGATAGCGCGCCTTGACGTCGGCGGGCACCAGCTCCGGCAGGGTGCCGAGCAGGTAGTCGTTGAGCTGGTTCTCCTCGCGGATGATCTGCATGGCGCGGCCGCCGAGCACATAGGACGGGCGCACCACCAGCGGCAATCCGAGATCGGCCGAGACGAGCCTCGCCTGTTCCACCGAATAGGCGATACCGTTCTTCGGCTGCTTCAAGCGGAGCTTGTCGAGCACGCGCTTGAAACGGTCGCGGTCCTCGGCAAGGTCGATGGCATCGGGCGAGGTGCCGAGGATCGGCACTTCGGCGGCTTCCAGCGCGCGCGCCAGCTTCAGCGGCGTCTGGCCGCCGAACTGCACGATCACGCCATGCAGCGTGCCCTTGCTGCGTTCCTTCGCGATGATCTCCAGCACGTCCTCGGCCGTGAGCGGCTCGAAATAGAGCCGGTCGGCGGTGTCGTAGTCGGTCGACACCGTCTCCGGATTGCAGTTGACCATGATGGATTCGTAGCCGGCGTCATGCAGCGCGAAGCAGGCGTGACAGCAGCAATAGTCGAACTCGATGCCCTGGCCGATGCGGTTGGGACCGCCGCCCAGGATGATGACCTTCTTCTTGTCGGATGGCGTGCTCTCGTCCGCCGGTGCGCCGGCAAACGGCGCCTCATAGGTCGAATACATGTAGGCGGTCGGGGAGGCGAATTCGGCCGCGCAGGTGTCGATGCGCTTGTAGACGGGGCGAACGCCGAGCGCGTGGCGCTTCGCCGTCACCTCGGCTTCCGTCGTTTCGGCGAGCACCGCGAGGCGCGCGTCGGAGAAGCCCATGGCCTTGAGCGTGCGCATGCCGAAAGCGTTGCCGGGCAGGCCGTTCTTCCTGACCTTCTCCTCCATGTCGACGATGCCGCGCATCTCGCCGAGGAACCACGGATCGATCTTGCAGGAATTGAAGATGTCCTCGTTCGACCAGCCGAGCCGCATGGCCTGGGCGACTTGCAGGATGCGGTTCGGCGTCGGCGTGCCGAGCGCGGCGCGGATCGCATTCTTGTCGTCGTCGCGGCCAAGACCCTCGATCTCGATCTCGTCGAGGCCGGTCAATCCGGTCTCGAGCCCGCGCAAAGCCTTCTGAAGGCTTTCCTGGAAGGTGCGGCCGATCGCCATGACTTCGCCGACCGACTTCATCGAGGTCGTCAGCGTGGTCGAGGCGCCCGGGAATTTCTCGAAGGCAAAACGCGGCACCTTGGTGACGACGTAATCGATGGTCGGCTCGAACGAGGCCGGCGTGGCGCCGCCGGTGATGTCGTTGGCGATCTCGTCGAGCGTGTAGCCGACCGCGAGCTTGGCGGCCACTTTGGCAATCGGAAAGCCCGTGGCCTTGGATGCCAGCGCGGAGGAGCGCGACACGCGCGGATTCATCTCGATGACGACCATGCGGCCGTCCTCGGGATTGACGCCGAACTGGACGTTGGAGCCGCCGGTCTCGACTCCGATCTCGCGCAGCACCGCCAGCGAGGCGTCGCGCATGATCTGGTATTCCTTGTCGGTCAGCGTCAGCGCCGGCGCCACCGTGATGGAATCGCCGGTGTGCACGCCCATCGGATCGAGGTTCTCGATCGAGCAGACGATGATGCAATTGTCGTTCTTGTCGCGCACCACCTCCATCTCGTACTCTTTCCAGCCGAGCACGGATTCTTCAATCAGCACTTCGTTGGTGGGAGATGCATCGAGGCCGCGTTCGATGATGTCGAGGAACTCTTCCTTGTTGTAGGCGATGCCGCCGCCGGTGCCGCCCATGGTGAAGGAGGGGCGGATGATCGCGGGCAGGCCGATCTCGGACAGCGCCATCATCGCCTGGCCCAGCGCATATTCCTGGTAGCGCTTGCGGCGCTCGCTCTCGCCGAGGGTCCACTGCCGGTCGAGCTCTTCGAGCTCGGCGCCGGAGGCCTTCGCACGCGCGGCCTGATACTTCTCGCGGAAGGATTTCTTCAACTCGGAGGCATTGGCGAGCCGCGACTTCGGCGTCTCAAGCCCGATCTTGGTCATCGCCTCGCGGAACAGCTGGCGGTCCTCCGCCTTGTCGATCGCATCGGCCGTGGCGCCGATCATCTCGACGTCGAACTTCTCCAGCGTGCCCTGGCGGCGCAGCGACAGCGCGCAGTTCAGCGCGGTCTGACCGCCCATGGTCGGCAGCAGCGCAAAGCCGCCGGGAATGACGTGACGTTCCTTCTCGATGATCTTGGCGACGATCTCGGGCGTGATCGGCTCGATATAGGTCGCATCGGCCAACTCCGGATCGGTCATGATCGTGGCCGGGTTGGAATTGACGAGGACGATGCGATAGCCCTCTTCCTTCAGCGTCTTCACCGCCTGCGTGCCCGAATAGTCGAACTCGCAGGCCTGGCCGATCACGATGGGACCGGCGCCGATGATCAGGATGGTCGAGATGTCGGTTCGTTTGGGCATCACCGCTCACGGGCTGGGATCTGGGCACAAAAAAAGGGCGCGCTTGCCGCGCGTCCCCATTTGGCGAGAGCGCGGGGTCTCCCTCGCGCGCGGGTGGGTCTTAGACCAGTTTTAGGAGCGGCGAAACCCCGAAAAATGCCCATCAACCGGCAATTTTGACGGGTTTTGAGGGAGGGGGAGGCTACTCGGGGCGGTTCTTCCGGAACGTCCGTCTTCGCTTGCGCTGCGCTCCAGCTACGCCGGACACGCTTCGCCCCTTCGGGTCCGGCGTGGCTGTGCCACGCCCGTCTTCGCCCTTCGGGCTTCGCCGAGGCAGCCTTTGCTTCGAAAGGGCTCGCCTAGCCGAAGCTGGCGAAGCCAGCGAAGGCTGGAGACCCGGCCTGGATTTGAACCAGGATGAAGAGCGATGCACCGCCCCCGCGTAGACACTTCCGCCACCGGGCCGCGGCGATCATGTCCGATTGCAGCGCGACAAGCTACAACGGCTAATTGTTATGCTTAACGGACCAGAGGCGGCCGCGCGATGAAGGTCATGCGCCAGCGATTATGGCCGATATTGCCGTGGGCGCGCTGGACCGCGAAGCCCGCCGCCTTCAGCTTGGCGGTGATCTCCGTCTCGCTGTAGCGCTGCAGCCCGATGCGCGAGCGTAGCTGGCGATAGTCCGACAGCGCGGTGCTGATCAGCCCGACCAGCGCGTCCTTCAGGAAGCCGTGGCGCAGGCCGAAGCCGAGCAGCGCCATGACATCCCTGACCATGCCGACATTGGGCTGGAGAATGTCGCCGAGCACCAGCTTGCCGGAGGGCTTCAGGATACGGCGGATGTTGAGGAGAGCGGCATCGAGCTCCTCCGGCGTCATGTATTGTGCGACCGAGTTCATCACCACGAGGTCGATCGACTGATCCTGCATCTTGCGGACGTCGTCCAGCGAGCGGACGCGGATCCTGGTGTTGGGGGCAAATCGCGCGATCAGCCGGCCGCGCACCCCCGGCGCTGGCTCAGCCAGGATCAGCTGACCGCAGGCCGCCGCCACCTGGCTCGCCGACAGCGCTTCCCCGCAGGCAAAGTCGAGCACGATCGCGTCGGGCGAGGGGATGTAGCCGATGATGTCCCGCGCAATGATCTGGAAGTGCAAATCGCGATGCAGCTTGCTGACATAGATCGTATGCGTGGAATCGTAATAATCGATCCAATCATCCATGGTATTCGAAGGTCCCGGCCAAACGGTTCCGATGGAGGAACCGGCGCTGCCGCCTTGCGTTAGGGGTGCGACGGCGCGCCGTCAATATCCGCGTCTAACAGGAAGGTCTCCCGTGAGCAAAACCAGCAAGGTCTCGCCCGATCTCGATACCCCCACCGATCTGTCGCCCGACGGGGTCAAGAAGGTCTCGGAGGCGCTCAACGTGCTTCTGGCCGACGCGTTCGCGCTTTATCTCAAGACCAAGAATTTCCACTGGCACATCAGCGGGCGCCATTTCCGGGACTATCATCTGCTGCTGGACGAGCAGTCCGACCAGATCTTCGCCACCACCGACCAGCTCGCCGAGCGCGTCCGCAAGATCGGCGGCACCACGCTGAAGTCGATCGGCCAGGTCGCAAAACTCCAGACCATCAAGGACAACAACGAGGACTACGTCCCGCCCCGCGAGATGCTGCGTGAACTGATGCAGGACAACAAGCACGTCGCGGCTGCGATGCGCAAGGCGCACGAGGTCTGCGACGAGGCCGGCGACGTGGCCAGCGCCAGCATCCTCGAGAACTTCATCGACGAGACCGAGCGCCGCACGTGGTTCCTGTTCGAAGCCACACGCCAGGAGGGCGGCAACGAGGCGTAATAGCGCAACTGCGTAGGTGGGTTAGCCCTGCGATTGCGCTTCGCGCAATCGCTGGGCTAACCCACCCTACGGCACCGCGTGCTTGGCTACCGCCACAACCGCATCAGCGCGCCATCCTTGCCCGTCACGGGATCGGCCGGCGGCAACGCCACTTTCGGGATCGTCGTCAGCGCCTTGGCATGGTTTTCCGGCGTCGCCCGCGTGATCTCCATCTTTGCGCCAGGCGGATAGGCGCCGATGACGCAGAAATCGTCGCTTGCCGAGATGCATTGATGGCCGGTGCCGGCCGGCAGGATCGCGACGTCGCCGGCCTTGATCTCAAGCTCCCGGCCATGGTCGCCGCCGAAACGAACACGGGCGCTGCCGCGCGCAACGCCGAGAACCTCATGCACCGTCGCGTGATAGTGCAGATAGTCGTAGACGCCGTTGCGCCACATCCCGCCCCATGCATTCTCTTCGAACAGGTTTTCGATCGTCTCTTCCGGCTGCTTCGGATCGAGCTTGACCGCGCCCTGATAGACCAGGAACGGAAGGATGTTGTTCGGTACGAGCCCGTCATCCTCGAAAACGATGGCAAGGGGTTCGGTCTTGTCGCGGACGACGGACATGGCAGGGCTCCGAGCGGCAAAAGACCAGGAATCAAGACGGCGCAGCTCCCTTGGTTCCTGACGCCGTCCATACGCCACGCCGGCTTGACGGAGATCAAGGCGCAGGCGGCCATTGGCGGGCACGCCAATCAAAGCGAAAGAGGGGAACGCCATGTACGCATCCGACGTTGCGCAGCGTCATTTCTCGGCGGCCGTCGACGAGGCGGAGACGACCGGCCTCGGGCACGAGGCCGTCTGCCGCGCCTTGCTCAGTCTCGTGATCTCGAAATATCTGGAGACGAGACCGGTCGCCGACATCCAGGCGGAGCTGCGCTTCATCGCCGAGAACTGCGATCCCGACACGGACTTCATGTTCATGCGTCCGTGAGGGAGCCGGACCCGGCGGCACCATCCGCCGGGAGATGTTGTCGCTCTACGCGCTCTTCCTCTGCCGCATCAGGTCGGCGAAGCGCTGGAAGAGATAATGCGAGTCGCGCGGGCCGGGCGATGCCTCCGGGTGGTACTGCACGGAGAACACCGGCTTGCCGTCGAGCTGGATGCCGCAATTGGAGCCGTCGAACAGCGAGATGTGGGTCTGCGTCGCGCCCTTCGGCAGCGTCTTTTCGTCCACGGCGAAACCGTGGTTCATCGAGGTGATCTCGACCTTGCCGGTGGTCTCGTCCTTGACGGGGTGATTGGCGCCGTGATGGCCCTGATGCATCTTCTTCGTCTTGGCGCCGACGGCAAGGCCCAGCATCTGGTGGCCGAGGCAGATCCCGAAGGTCGGCGTGCCCGACTTGATCACGTCCTGGATCACGGGCACGGCATACTTGCCGGTCGCGGCCGGATCGCCCGGACCGTTGGACAGGAACACGCCGTCCGGCTTCATCGCCAGGATGTCCTCGGCCGACGTCGTCGCCGGCACCACCGTCACCTTGCAGCCGACGCCGGCCAGCAGGCGCAGGATGTTGCGCTTGATGCCGTAGTCGATGGCGACGACGTTGAATTCCGGCTTCTCCTGGCGTCCAAAGCCTTTGTCCCACAGCCACGGCGCCTCGTCCCAGGTGAAGCGCTGGCTGGAGGTCACCATCGGAACGAGGTCCATGCCCTCGAGGCCCGGCCATTCGCGCGCCTCTTCCTTGAGGCCATGCAAATCGAACTCGCCGGTCCTGGAATGCGCGATCACGGCGTTCGGCATGCCCTTGGAGCGGATCAGCGCGGTCAGCGCGCGGGTGTCAATGCCGGAGAGGCCGATGATGCCGCGGGCCTTCAGCCAGGCGTCGAGATGCCTGGTGGCGCGATAGTTCGAGGGATCGGTGATCGCGGTGCGCAGGATCACGCCGCGCGCGCCGGGCGTCGCGGCCATGTTCACCGTCTCGATATCTTCGTCGTTGGTGCCGACATTGCCGATATGCGGGAAGGTGAAGGTGATGAGCTGTCCGGCATAGGAAGGATCGGTGAGGATCTCTTCATAGCCGGTCATCGCGGTGTTGAAGCAGACCTCCCCGACGGCGTGGCCTTCGGCGCCGAGACCGAAGCCCTCGAGCACCGTGCCATCGGCAAGCACGAGGAGCGCGGTCGGTTTGTGGTCCGGCCAAGCGGGATCGTTGTCATGTTGTGTCATGAGCCCGCTTCATAGTCCCCGCGGGCGCCGCCGTCAAAGCGCAGGAGCGCCGATTCACATGCGTTTTTGCATATTTGACAGGCCTCCCGGCCGCCTTAAGCTCGGCCGGCTAATTTCCGGCAAATTCCCGGGCTTGCGAGGCAATAATGGACCGGACGACCCCGATTGTGCTGGTTCCGGGGCTGGCGTCCTCGGCCCGGATCTACGCGCCCGTGATCCCCGCGCTCTGGCGTTTCGGGTCGGTCACGGTCGCCAACCACATCCGCGACGACAGCATGGCGACGATCGCGCGCCGCATCCTCGCCGAGGCGCCGCCCCGCTTCGCCCTCGCCGGCCATTCGATGGGCGGCTACATCGCCTTCGAGATCATGCGCCAGGCGGGCGAGCGCGTGACAAGGCTCGCGCTGATCAACACGCAGGCGCGGCCCGACACGCCGGAAGCGACCGCGCGCCGACATGCCCAGATGGAGCGCGCCAGGCGCGGCGAGCTCCGCGCCGTCCGCGAGGAGAGCTTTCCGGAGCTCGTGCATCCGTCGCGGCGCGATGACGCCGATATTCTCAAGCTCGTGCATGCGCAGGACGAGGATGTCGGAGTGGACGGCTATCTGCGGCAGCAGACTGCGATCATCGCGCGGGTGGATTCGCGCCCGACGCTGGCGACGATCACATGTCCGACCCTGGTGCTGACGGGCGACGCAGATAGCACGATCCCGAATGCGTTCTCGAAAGAGATGGCTGAGGGCATCGCCGGCGCAAGGCTCGTGATCCTCGACCGCTGCGGGCACCTGCCGCAAGCCGAACAGCCGGAAGCGACAGTGCGGGCGCTCACCGAATGGCTCGGAACCGAGGTTGTCTCAGGGACGCGAACGGCCTAGATCAGGCGTCGGATATTCGAAGGGATCACGATCATGCTGCGCGACGACATCAACAATGCGGTCAAAGAGGCCATGAAGGCCAAGGACGAGCGCAAGCTCTCCACGCTGCGCATGGTCAACTCGACCATCAAGAACGCCGACATCGACGCGCGCGGCAACGGCAAGCCGCCGCTGTCGGACGCCGACATCCTCGCCGTGCTGCAGAAGATGATCAAGCAGCGCCAGGAGGCGGTCGAGCTCTACGATAAGGGCGGCCGCGCCGAGCTCGCCGCGCAGGAGCGCGAGGAGATCGCGGTGATCTCGGCCTATCTGCCGAAGCAGATGTCGGAGGATGACGTGACGAAGGCGATCGCGGATGCGATCGCGGAGACGGGCGCCGCCGGCATGAAGGACATGGGCAAGGTGATTGCCGTGCTGCGTGCGAAATACGCCGGTCAGATGGATTTCGGCAAGGCGAGCGGCTTGGTCAAGGCGGCGCTGTCGGGCTGAGCTGTCATTCCGGGGCGACGCGAAGCGTCGAACCCGGAATACATCGCGCTGCTGAATCCGTTGCTCAATGGATTCCGGGTTCGTGCTCCGCACGCCCCGGAATGACAACAAGAAACTGGGAGGCAACCGATGACCGTCATCAAACCGTTTCGCATCGCCATCAGCGACGACATCCTGTCCGATCTCAAGTCACGCCTCGCCCGCACGCGCTGGCCGGAGGCCGAACTCGTCGACGACTGGAGTCAGGGCGCGCCGCTCAAGTGGATCCAGGAGATCTGCACCTATTGGGCGAACGATTACGACTGGCGCGCCCGCGAGGCGAAGCTCAACCGCTTCGAGCAGTTCACCACCGAGATCGACGGGCTCGACATCCACTTCGTGCATGTGCGCTCGAAGGAGCCCTCGGCGCTGCCGCTGATCATCACCCATGGCTGGCCCGGCTCGATCGTCGAATTCCAGAAGGTGATCGCGCCGCTGGTCGATCCCGCCGCGCATGGCGGCAATCCCGCGGACGCGTTTCATGTGATCTGCCCGTCGCTGCCGGGCTTCGGCTTCTCGGCCAAGCCGAAGACCACCGGCTGGGGCGTCGACCGCATCGCCGCGACCTGGGCGAAGCTGATGGATCGGCTCGGCTATGCGCGTTACGGCGCGCAAGGCGGCGATTGGGGCTCGGCGGTGACGACCTCGCTCGGTGCGCAGGATGCTGCGCATTGCGCCGGCATCCACATCACGCTCGCCTTCAGCGCGGCGCCCAAGGTCGAGGGCGAGCCGACGGCGGAGGAAAAGCGCGCGCTCGCCGGGCTCAAGCACTATGCCGATCTCGACTCCGGCTACTCCAAGCAGCAGTCGACGCGCCCGCAGACGCTCGGCTATGGCCTGACGGATTCACCGAGCGGGCAGGCGGCCTGGATCCTGGAGAAATTCTGGGCCTGGACCGACTGCGACGGCCATCCCGAGAACATCTTCAGCAAGGACGAGCTGCTCGACAACGTCATGCTCTATTGGGCGACGGAGACGGCGACCTCCTCGGCGCGGCTCTACTGGGAAAGTTTCGGCAAGCGCCGTACCACGCCGGTGGTGAAGGTGCCGACGGGCGTCGCCGTGTTTCCCAAGGAGATCATCACGCCGGTGCGGCGCTGGATGGAGCCGAACTTCCCGGACATCACGCATTGGAGCGAGATGGAGAAGGGCGGGCACTTCGCCGCCTTCGAGCAGCCGGAGCTGTTCGTGCGCGATGTCAGGAAGTTCTTCGCGACGGTGCGGTAGTCCCCACTGTCATTCCGGGGCGACGCGTCAGCGTCGAGCCCGGAATCCATCATGCAGCGCTGACTGCCGTCTGATGGATTCCGGGCTCGCCCTGCGGGCGCCCCGGAATGACGTGCGGGACTTGTTCCGCGCTCCCGTGGCTTTAGACTGCACAATAACAAGATATCGGGAAACGACCCAAGCCCATGCTGACCGAAGCTTCCACCTACGACGAGCTCTATCGCAATTTCCGCTGGGACATTCCGGCGCGTTTCAACATCGCGGAAGCGTGCTGCGATCGCCATGCCGACGGGACGGGGCGGCTTGCGCTGATCTATGTCGACGAGACCGGCGCGACGAGCCGTACCTCCTTCGACGAGGTCGCGGAGATGTCGCGCCGCTTCGCCAATGTGTTGAAGAACGATGGTCTGGTTCGCGGCGACCGCGTCGCGGTGTTCCTGTCGCAGTCGCTGGAATTGCCGATCGTGCACATGGCGGCGTTCCGCTCCGGCATGATCTCGATCCCGCTGTTCGCACTGTTCGGCGAGGATGCGCTGGAATTCCGCCTGTCGAATTCCGAAGCAAAGGCCATTGTCACGGACGAGAGCGGCTGGGAGAAGCTCGCGAAGATCCGCGATCGCCTGCCTGAGCTCAAGAACGTCTACATCGTCGGCGAGCGCGCGCCCGCCGGCACCAAGTCGTTCCGGGATGCGGTGAAGGCCGCATCGCCCGACTTCGCGCGGGTCGATACGTCGTGCGACGATCCCGCGCTGATCATCTACACGTCGGGCACGACAGGGAATCCGAAGGGCGCGCTGCATGCGCATCGCGTCGTGCTCGGTCATCTCCCCAATGTCGAGATGTGCCACAACTTCCTGCCGCGGCCCAGCGATCTCATGTGGACGCCGGCGGACTGGGCCTGGATCGGCGGCCTCGTCAACGGCCTGCTCGCATTCTGGTATCACGGCATTCCCCTGGTCGGCCACCGCGCGCGAAAATTCGAGCCGCAGGCGGCGATGCAGATGATGGCCGATCTTTCCGTGCGCAACGTCTTCCTGCCGCCGACCGCGCTGAAGCTGATGCGGCAGGCCGGCGTGAAGCACCCCGGCGTCAAGCTGCGCAGCATTTTCACGGGGGGCGAGTCTTTGGGCGGCGAGCTGCTCGGCTGGGTCCGCGAGACCTTCGGCATCGACGCGCACGAGGTGTTCGGCCAGACCGAGTGCAATCTCGTGATCGGCAGCAACTCGAACCTGTTTCCGATCCGCCCCGGTTCGATGGGCAAGGCGACGCCGGGCTTCGACGTCCGCATCGTCAACGACAAGGGCGAGGAACAGCCGAGGGGCCAGCGCGGCATCATCGGCGTGCGCCAGCCCTGCCCGTGCACGATGCTCGAATACTGGCGCAATCCCGAGGCGACGGCGAAAAAATATGCCGGCGAGTTCCTGCTCACCGGCGATCTCGGCGTGCAGGACGAGGACGGCTATTTCTGGTATGTCAGCCGCGAAGACGACGTCATCACCACCGCCGGCTATCGCGTCGGCCCGTCCGAGATCGAGCACACGCTGATGAAGCACCCTTCGGTCGCGATGGCGGCGGTGGTCGGCATTCCCGATCCGATCCGCACCGAGTCCATCAAGGCCTGGATCGTGCTGCGGCCCGGCTTTGCCGGCAGCGATGCGCTGGCGCGGGAGATCCAGGAGTTCGTCAAGGTGCAGCTCGCAGCCCACGAATATCCGCGCTTCGTCGAATTCGCCGAGACGCTGCCGATGACGGCGACCGGCAAGGTGCTGCGGCGCGAGCTGCGGGCGAGGGGCTAGCTTCCTGCATTGCAAAGATGGTGGGCGGCGGGATGGGGGCGAACGCCGACCACAACCGACTGAAGTCTCAAGTCAATATCATCGACATGAGACGCGAGCTTGCTTTCTGCAATGATCTAGGAGGGTCCGTCTCATGAGCGGACAGGCAATCAATCGCGTGGCGCTCCAACTCGCGATCGGCTCCTGATCTACCGCGACGGCTCCGAGAGGGCGGCCCGCAGCATCGCAGCAAGATCCTTGCGCCGGAACGGCTTGGTCAGAATGCGTGCGCCGATTTGGTCCGGCGTCTTCACGGGACTCTGGCTGTAGCCGGAAGTGAAGAGAACCTTGAGACCAGGCCGCAGGCCGGTTGCCTGCCTCGCCAGCTCCGGCCCGAACATGCCGCCGGGCATCACGACGTCGGTGAACAGCAAGTGGACGTCTCCTGGCTGGCGCAGCACATCCAGCGCCGCGGGCCCGTTCGATGTCGCGATGACACGGTAGCCGAGCGCCTTCAGCTCGTTCTCGACATAGGCTCGCACCATGTCATCGTCCTCGACGACGAGGATCGTCTCGTGTCCGTCGTGTGCGGTGCCACGCTCCGCCGGTAGCGGCTCCTCACTCGGCGGCGTCGCGAGGCGGGGAAAAAACAGCCTGACGACGCTCCCCTGGCCCGGTTCGGACTGCATCTGCACAAGTCCGCCGGATTGCTGCGCAAACCCGTAGACCATGCTGAGGCCAAGGCCGGTCCCCTTGCCGACCTCCTTGGTGGTGAAGAACGGTTCGAACGCGCGCCCCAACACCTCGCCGCTCATGCCGGTCCCGGTATCCTGCACAGCCAGCATGACGTAGTCGCCCGGCCGCGGCTCGCCGTTGACGTCGAGGTCGGATTCACCGAGCGAGATGTTGCGCACCTCGACCATCAGCTTGCCGCCGTCGGGCATCGCATCGCGCGCATTGAGCACGAGGTTGAGCACGGCCGTCGCCAATTGGCTGGGATCGACGCTGGCGAGCCATAGATCCGGCCCGAATGTGAAGCTGCAGTCGATGTGCTCGCCCAGGGTCCGCCGCAGAAGCTGCTTCATGCCGGTCACCTGCTCGGCGATGTCGATCTCTCGCGGTCGCAGCGGCTGCTTGCGCGCGAAGGCGAGCAGGCTCCGCGTCAGGTCGGAACCGCGCTCGGCGGCGGTCGCAATGTCGTCGGCGATCCGCTGCAATTCCTTGTTGGCCGCAAGCCTGCCGGCGAGGTGCTCCGAGTTGCCGAGAATGACGGTCAGCAGATTGTTGAAATCATGCGCCACGCCGCCGGTGAGCTGGCCCATGGCTTCCATCTTTTGGGACTGGCTGAGCTTGTGGCTGAGATCGGCGATGGCGGCTCGCTGCTGCTCGAGCGATTCGGCCGTGCTGTTGAGCAGGGTCATCAATCCGCCGAGCTCGCCGCCAGGGTGGGGCTCCGGAATGCGCGCGCTGAGATCGCCACGCCCGAGACTCCTGGCCATGGCGGCGAGCCGTCCGACCTGGCGCCCGACGCTCACGGTCGTAAGGATCCAGACACCGGCGAGCAACAGCAGCGAAGCCACCGCAAGGATTGCCGTGTCCTCCAACAGCCGGCGATTGGCCGCCGCCAGCAGTCCGTCCTTGGATCGTCCGACGAGGATGTAGAGGCCCGCCTTGCGGATCGAAGGCGAGCGGGCAACGGCCCAGATCTGTGTGCGGCCTTCGCGGTCGCTCACCTCGCGAAACGGCTCGCGATCGGGCGCTGCCGCAAATCGGAACAGGTCGGAGGCCGCAATGGATCCACCGACGGGTTCGCTCCAGCCGCCGCCCGTGGGGGCGACCAGCACGGTCCCCTTGGCGTCGATCAGCAGGATGTCCTTCTCGGCGAGCAGCCGCTTGTCGTGAAATTCTGCGAACTTGTTGAGGTTGAATGACGCGAGCAGCACGAATTTCAGCGCACCCGCCTCCGATCGCACGGGATAGGCGATCTGCAGCACCGATAGTCCGGTGAGCCGGCCGAACACCGGCTCCACTGCGACGACGCCGTGAAGACCCTTCACCTGCTTGAAATAGCCGCGATCATTCAGGTCGAGCGTGCGGTCGGTCCGCAGCGAGTCGCAGAACAGACTGCCGTCGGGATCGATGGTCAGGATGCCCGTGAACTGCGGATATTCTTCGCGGACATCAGACAGAAACGCCGAGCACGCCGCCTTGTCGCGCGTGTCGAGGTCCCGGGCACGGGCGAGACCATAGTGAAGCTGGGCGGTGCCCTGGATCTTCTCGCCCAGATCGCTCGCGATGTCGTCGGCGGATGCGGCCAGATTGGCCAGCGCCGCGTCGATCTCGCTGGCCCGGTTCTGCACGAAACGGAGCCCGACCAAGATCGCCGGCACGAGCATGGCCGCGATGACGAGGATCAGTAACCGGGTACGCAGGCTCATCGATGGACGATCCGCTCTCGGGCGAGGGTGCTTGGAGGTACAATTTGAGGTACGATTGTCTGCCCCGTCCATAGTCATGGTCGCGAATATCGCACCAAAGGCTAAAGATTTCGCATCGCGAGCATCGTTGCGTCGCCGCTCTCTTCGCGCCGGCCGGCATCAAGTTGCGCCTCCGCGCGGCGTCGCTAATATCGCGGCATGCGCGCGACGAAAGATCGCGCCGATTTGCGGAGGAAGCTGATGTCCATCTCGGGCAAGGTCGATCCGGTGGTGCGTCCCGTTGCGGCGACCGACATCGCCGAGGCGCTGGTCGAAGGCCTGCGCGATTTCCAGGCGCTGCCGATCTACGGTCTCTGCTTCGGCGTGCTCTACGCCGCCGGCGGCATCGCCATCATGCTCTGTGTCACCGCCTTCGGCATGATCTATCTGGTCTATCCCCTTGCTGCCGGCTTTGCGCTGATCGGGCCGTTCGTGGCGATCGGCCTCTACGAAGTCAGCCGCCGCCGCGAGCGTGGCGAGCCGGTCTCGTTCGGCGCGATCTGGTCGGCGATACGCTCGCGCAGCGAGATCGGCTGGATGGCCTTCGTGACGCTGTTCGTGTTCGTGGTCTGGATGTACCAGGTGCGGCTCCTGATCGCGCTGCTGCTCGGCCTCAACGCCTCGTTCTCGAGCTTGCAGGAATTCATGACGGTGGTTCTGACCACGAATGAAGGCCTGTTGTTCCTCGGCATCGGCAACGCAGTCGGCGCCGTGCTGTCGCTGATCCTGTTCTCGCTGACGGTGGTGTCGTTTCCGCTGCTGCTCGACCGCGACGTCGACTTCGTCACGGCGATGGTGACGAGCGTGCGCGCGGTGGTGACGAGCCCGCTGCCGATGATCTCCTGGGCCGCGGTGATCGTGATGCTGCTGATCGTCTCGGCGCTACCCTACTTCTTGGGGCTGATCGTGACGCTGCCGGTGCTCGGGCATGCGACCTGGCATCTCTATCGGCGGCTCGTGGCGCCGCTGCCGCAACTCTGACGTGGTCCGGACGAAGGCAGGACGAATACGTGTGATGTATCGATTTGCAGCGCCTAAGGCATCTTGATCCCCATCGCCTTCAGCGCTTCCAGCAGCTTCACTGGAGGCGACATCGTGATCTGCGGCGCCTTGCCGGTCTCCAGCAGGCTCTTCAGCCCCGACAGGATCGCGGGCCAGCCGGTGCGGCCGCCGGATAGGATGTCGTCGCTGAGCGGGCGATCATGGCGCTGGCTCAGGGTAAGGCGGACGGCTTCGCCGGCCGGCTCGATCTCATAGGTGACGACGGTCGAGCCGAGTTTTTCGACGAGGCCGGGCCAGTTCACGTCCCACGTCACCGTCAGCTTCCTGGGCGGATCGTATTCGAACACCTTGCCGGAGATGTGCTCCGAACCGTCAGGGGCGCGCACGATGAAGGTGCCGCCGAGCTTCGGCTCCATCTCCACCGCGAAACCGGAAAAGTACTCGCGGCTGAACTCGGCCGCGGTCAGAGCTTCCCATATCTTCTCCGGCGTAGACGCGATGTAGATGGTGTAGACGGTGAGAGGCTTGAATTGCTCGAGGTTCATCGCGCATCAATCCTTTTGTTGAGCGGGCTTACTCATCGCGCTTCTCCAACTGGCGTTTCAACTCGCCGAGCGCAGCGAGCTTGCCGCGCTCGAATTTCCTGATCCAGCGTTCGCCGATCTGATGGATCGGCACCGGATTGAGATAGTGCAGCTTCTCGCGGCCATGCCTGACGGCGGTGACGAGATTGGCCTCTTCGAGAATGACGAGATGCTTGGTCACGGCCTGCCGCGTCATGGCAAGGCCCTCGCAGAGCTCGTTCAGCGTCTGGCCGTTCCTGGCGTGAAGCCTGTCCAGGAGCGAGCGTCGTGACGCATCGGCGAGCGCCTTGAAGACCTCATCCATGAGGATGATAATAAGCAACCAAATGGTTGCATGTCAATCCGCCTTGGCGAAGCATCGCGCCCGGCTTCCGTTCCTGCCGCCGGCGTGCATTAATGAGCCGCCGCGTCTTCAGCTGAGTCTCCGCCATGATGTCTATGCAAGCCTATTTCGCCTTCGTCGCCGCCTGCATTGCGCTGGCGCTGCTGCCGGGACCGATCGTCACGCTGGTCATCGCCAACGGCTTGCGCCACGGCACGCGCGCGGCGCTCATCAACGTTGCCGGCGCGCAGGCCGGGCTTGCCATCGTCATCGGCATCGTCGCGGTCGGCCTGACCTCGCTGATGGCGACCATGGGCTACTGGTTCGACTGGGTGCGCTTCGCCGGCGCCGCCTATCTGGTCTGGCTCGGCATCAAGCTGATCTGGGCGCCGGTCGAGGGTGTCGATCTCGACGCGCCGCCACCGCCGCCGCGCGGCGGCTTCTTCCTGCAGGGATTCCTGGTGCTGCTGTCGAACCCGAAAGTGCTGGTGTTCTTCGGCGCCTTCATCCCGCAGTTCATGGACATGAACCAGCCGCACTTCCCGCAAGTCGCGCTGCTGGGCGCCACCTTCATGGTCACCGCCGTGATGACGGACGCGCTCTACGCCATCGCCGCCGGGCGCGCCCGCAAATTCTTCTCGGCGCGCCGCACCCGCATGATGTCGCGCATCTCCGGCGGCTTCATGATCGGCGGCGGCATCTGGCTGGCGCTGACCAGGGCGAAGTGAGGCCCTACACCAGCAGCTGAGCCTTCAGCTCCACCTCGATTTCGGAAAAGATCCGCGCCAGCCGTTCGGCCCATTGCTGCTGGCCGGACTGGTCCGCGATGAGATCCTGGCGGATCTCGATGCCGGTGTTGACGAGGCCGCGCGCCTCGCCATGCACGGGAATGGTGTAGTCGGTGAGGTCGTCCACCGCATAGGGCTCGTTGTCGCCGACGACGAGGTCGCCTTCGGCGCGCAGATGTTTCAGCAGCAGCTGCGGCAGCACGCTGTCGCGATTGTAGAGCGCGCCGATGTGCCATGGCCGCGCGACGCCGGCATAGACCGGCGTGAAGCTGTGCAGCGAGACCAGCACGGTCGGCCGCTCGACGTGCAAACGGCGATCGATCGCGGCGTCGATGCGGCGATGATAGGGCTCGAAGATCTCGCGCCTCCGCGCCTTCCGCTCCTGCTCCGAAATGCCTTCGTTGCGCGGAATTGCCGTCGCCTCGGAGATCACGGGAATCGAGCTCGCGACGCCCGGCGGACGGTTGCAGTCGATCACGAGGCGCGAATAGCGCTGCGCGATCAGATGCGCGTCGAGCATCCCGGCCAGCCGCTCGGCGACGCCGGCGATGCCGATGTCCCAGGCGATGTGCCTGACGAGCTCGCCTTCCGCGACGCCGAGATCGCCGAGCGCACGCGGCAGCACCCGCCCGTAATGATCCGCGGTGAGCAGGAACGGCGATTGACCGCCCGCATTCACCTCATGCACGGGCGGAATGTCGCCCTCGCCGAGCAGTTGATCGGTCGCCTCGGCTGGGTCCAAAGCCATCCTCGTTTGCGTGGGGAACAATATCCTGTGTAAACGGAGTAGCGGTATTGCGCCCTCGTCGCAACGTTGGAAGACCATGAGCTCCGATCGACTTTTCGTTTACGGCACCCTGATGCGTGGTTTCGATCATCCGATGGCGCGGTTGCTGGCGGGCCATGCGGAATTTCTGGGCGAAGCGACCTGCCGCGGCCGGCTCGTTCTGGTGAAGCACTATCCGGGATTGCTGCTTTCCGACGCGCCGGCGGATATCGTCCATGGCGAGCTCTTCCAGCTGCGCGTGCCCGACGAGCTCTTGCGCGAGCTCGACATGTACGAGGCCTGCGGCGAGGGCTTTCCGGAACCGACCGAATATCTGCGGCAGTTGATCGAGGTCACGTTGCCCGGCGGCGCCATCACGCAGGCCTGGACCTACGTCTACAACTGGCCCGTCACCGGCCTGCCGCACATCGAGTCCGGGCGCTTCCTCGATCATTGAAGCCGAATGGTTTGAATCAATCGCCGCGGCTCGTTCACCTCTCCCGCTTGCGCCACGCGTTGCGTCCGGATCACGCGCTAGGCCGACAGCACTTCCCTCACCACGCGCACGTCGACCTCGCGCTCGACATAGGTCCACTCCTCGGTCTGCCTGAGCATCGCCACCAGCTCCTCGAACAGCGAAGCGTGCGCGGGGGCGAATTCGAACCAGGTCAGGAAGTCGAACGGGCCGCCGAGGTCGCGGCAGTGATAGAGCTGGCGCGCAATCGCCGGCAGGAAACGCAGGCTGCTCGCAATGTGGTGCGACTTGTCCTCGAAGATCCTGCGGCGCTCTTCCTGCGTCAGCTCCCACCACGCCTGCGATTTGCGGATCGGGATCAGCGCTGCGCTGGTCGCCTCGATGCGGCCGAGGCCGGCTTGCACGGCGACGAGCTGCTGCTTCTCGGGCCGCTCGGTGTAGCGCAGGCTGCTCGCGACGCCGACCAGCCGCCAGGCCGTGCGCGAGGGCACCAGCGGCAACGAGACGGCCTCGCTGTCGGTGACCGACAGCGCCGGCATGAAGGGCAGGGGCTCGCCCGTCACTGATGAAATCGAGGTCACGCGCCAGCCCCCGCTCTGACCGCCTCGAAAGGTCCTGAACATGAGCCCATGGAAGCGTGGAACCGGGCGCGGTTCAAGAGTTCTTGTCGTTCGGGGCGACGGGCGCGCCCCGATGACGGACCAGGGCCCCTGTGCATAGGTCGAATAACCCGGATAAGCCGGACAAACCTGACTTTCGGGCAAGCCGTACCTATATCCCTGATCCTTCGCCCGACTCAGACGGTTTCGCGCTACACACGGGATCATGCGCTTCACGCCCCAATTCCTCGACGAGCTTCGTGCCCGGCTTTCGGTCTCCGAAGTCGTGGGCAAGCGCGTCAAGCTGAAGAAGGCCGGGCGGGAGTGGAAGGGGCTGTCGCCGTTCCAGCAGGAGAAGACGCCGTCCTTCTACGTCAACGACCAGAAGGGTTTTTATCACGACTTCTCCTCCGGCAAGCACGGCGACATCATCACCTTCGTGATGGAGACCGACGGTCTGCCGTTCGCGGAGGCCGTGGAGCGGCTCGCCAACATGGCGGGCCTGCCGCTGCCGGCGGTGACTCCGGATGCGGCGCGGCACGAGCAGCGGCGCAAGTCGCTGCACGACGTCATGGATCTCGCCGCGAAATTCTTCGCGGAGACGCTGGCCTCGCGTGTTGGTGCGAAAGCGCGCGGCTACCTTGCCGATCGCGCCATCTCGCCGGCGACGCAATTGCAGTTCCGCCTCGGCTATGCCCCGCCCGACCGCTTTGCGCTGAAGGAGCATCTCGGCAAGCTCGGCGTCTCGGTCGACGACATGGTCGAGACCGGCCTGTTGATCGGCGGTGACGACATCCCCGTGCCGTACGACCGCTTCCGCGATCGCGTGATGTTTCCGATCACGGATTTGCGCGGTCGCGTCATCGCCTTCGGCGGACGCGCGCTGGAGAAGGACGTTCCGGCGAAATACCTGAACTCGCCGGAGACGCCGCTCTTCCACAAGGGCGACAATCTCTACAACCACCAGGCCGCGCGCAAAGCCACGCATGACGGCAGCGCCTTGATCGTCGTCGAAGGCTATGTCGACGTCATCGCCATGGTCACTGCCGGCTTTGCCGGAGCGGTCGCGCCGCTCGGCACTGCGCTGACCGAAAGCCAGCTCGCGCTGCTCTGGAAGATGGCGGACGAGCCGATCCTCTGCTTCGACGGCGACCGGGCCGGGCAGAAGGCGGCCTACCGTGCCGCCGATCTCGCGCTGCCCTTCCTCAGCCCCGGCAAGAGCCTGCGCTTCGCGCTGCTGCCGGAGGGGCAGGACCCCGACGATCTCGTCCGCTCGGGCGGGCGCGGCGCGATCGAGGACGTGATCGGAGCTGCCCGTCCGCTCGCCGACATGATCTGGTCGCGCGAGCTCGAAGGCGGCAATTTCGCCACCCCCGAACGCCGGGCCGCGCTGGAGGCGCGCATCAAGGAGCTCACCAACGGCATCCGTGACGAGGTGGTGCGGCGCTATTATCGCGACGAGTTCGTCGAGCGGCTGCAGCGCACCTTCGCGCCCGAAGGTGGGCGCGGCTTTGGCGGCCGGGGCAATTTCCGCTCCGGCGGTAACGGCCGGCCGTTCCAGCCGAGGGCAGGGGGCCAGCCGAATCGATTCGGCGGACAGGGATTTGGCGGCGGCCGCCGTGGCCCGTCCGGTTCCCTCCCGCTGCCCTCCGGCCCCTACCAGGCCGCGAGCCCGCAGCTGGCGGCAAGCCCGATCATGCGGGGCCAGCGAAGCGCTATCTCCCGCCGCGAGGCCCTGATCCTGAAATGCCTGATCAACCACCCCTGGCTGCTGCATGAGCACCTTGAGGAGGTTGCCGCGCTGGAGCTGGCCCACCCCGAGGCCCATAAGCTCAGGGCCGGCATCATCGCCGCCTTCGCCAACGACCATCACCATTCGCCGGACCCCGGCGAGCTGGCCGAAAAGATGCGCGGTGACCTCGAAAAGGGCGGATTTTCTCAGGTTCTTCAAAGGGTTGAGAACGTCATCACGACCCAGGCGGTGTGGGCCGCCCTCGAGGGCGCCGCAAGGGACGACGTTCTTGCCACCTGGCATCAGCTGGTTGCCTTGCATCGGCAATGGCATTCACTACTTAGAGAGCTGAAAGACGCCGAGCTGGCCTTGGGGGACGATCCCAGCGAGGCCAATTTGGCGTGGCTGCGGGACGTGAAGGCTCGGATAGGGGAAGTCGACGGCACCGAGGCCCTGATCGAGGGGTTCGGCGAGCTGTCGGGCCGGCTCCAGAAGAGCGTGTGATGAAAGAATCATGCGGACGGCCGGGGCCGGAACCGCTAAAAGACTCGCCAAATCCAAGGTTTGGCGGCAAAAACAGGGTTAATCGAGGCTTAACGGTCTTGTAGCACTTTGGCCCAGAAGCGGTCGCAGGCATAACAGACGCGTCAGGAATGAATCCGCGCAATTGCTGTTGGCACTACACCTGCATCCGCCGCGACAAAGAGGCTGACGAAGCGTTAGGCAATTCCGGCGAGAGAAAGTTGGGGGTGGCGAGAGGTTTGTGCGCCGCCCTTTCCGTGTCGAGAGCTGCCGAAGCGAGAGCGTCGAGCAACAGGTTCAAGTGAATTCACGCGGGCGCGGCGAACGTCTCGCATGAAGCGCGTTTAGGAGCAATGGATGGCCACCAAGGCAAAGACGCTGCAGGCGAAGGACAAGGAAAAGGACGACAAGGCAGCGGATGCGCCGGAGAAGGACTCCCAGGACGCGCCCTCACCCTTGCTCGACCTGTCCGACGCCGCCGTGAAGAAGATGATCAAGCAGGCCAAGAAGCGCGGCTTCGTGACCTTCGATCAGCTCAACGAAGTCTTGCCGTCCGACCAGACCTCGCCCGAACAGATCGAGGACATCATGTCGATGCTCTCGGACATGGGCATCAACGTCACCGAAGCCGACGATACCGAAGGCGAGGAGGAGAAGGACGAGGCCGACGACGAGACCGATAACGAGCTCGTCGAGGTCACCCAGAAGGCCGTCACCGAGGTCAAGAAGAGCGAGCCGGGCGAGCGCACCGACGATCCCGTGCGCATGTATCTGCGCGAGATGGGCACGGTCGAGCTGCTCTCCCGCGAGGGCGAAATCGCGATCGCCAAGCGCATCGAGGCCGGCCGCGAGGCGATGATCGCAGGGCTGTGCGAAAGCCCGCTGACTTTCCAGGCCATCATCATCTGGCGCGACGAGCTCAACGAGGGCAAGATCTTCCTCCGCGACATCATCGATCTCGAAGCGACCTATGCCGGCCCCGATGCCAAGGGCGGCATGAACAATGCGATGATCGCCGGCCCCAACGGCGAGAACGGCGAAGCGCCGGCCGAGGGCGGTGAGGCCACCGCCGCTGCGCCCGCGCATGTGGCGCCGCCCGCCGCGCCCCCGGCGCCGACCCCGTTCCGTGCCGCGCCTGCCGCCGGCGCCACCGAGGCCGTCGAGGAGAAGGATCCGGGCGAAGCCGCCGCCGAAG
Organism: Bradyrhizobium sp. CCH5-F6; assembly: GCF_001556045.1. Taxonomy (GTDB): domain Bacteria; phylum Pseudomonadota; class Alphaproteobacteria; order Rhizobiales; family Xanthobacteraceae; genus Bradyrhizobium. Next base: position 16,658 of record NZ_LSIC01000193.1, on the reverse strand, counting down.
CCGACATGGACGACGACGAGTTCGAGAACCAGATGTCGCTCGCGGCGATCGAGGCCGAGCTCAAGCCGAAAGTGGTCGAGATCTTCGACAAGATCGCCGACAGCTACAAGAAGCTGCGCAAGCTTCAGGAGCAGGACATCCAGAACCAGCTCCAGAACGAGTCGCTCTCGCCGCACCAGGAGCGCAAGTACAAGAAGCTCAAGGACGAGATCATCGTCGAGGTGAAGTCGCTGCGCCTCAACCAGGCGCGCATCGACAGCCTGGTCGAGCAGCTCTACGACATCAACAAGCGCCTCGTCTCGCATGAGGGCCGCCTGATGCGCCTCGCCGACAGCCACGGCGTCGCGCGCGAGGACTTCCTGCGCAACTACACCGGCTCGGAGCTCGATCCGCGCTGGCTCAACCGCGTCTCGAAGCTTTCGGCGAAAGGCTGGAAGAATTTCGTCCATCACGAGAAGGACCGCATCAAGGACCTTCGCCACGAGGTACATCAGCTCGCGGCCCTGACCGGCCTCGAGATCGTCGAGTTCCGCAAGATCGTGCACTCCGTGCAGAAGGGCGAGCGCGAAGCCCGTCAGGCCAAGAAGGAGATGGTGGAAGCCAACCTCCGTCTCGTGATCTCGATCGCCAAGAAATACACCAACCGCGGCCTGCAGTTCCTCGACCTGATCCAGGAAGGCAACATCGGCCTGATGAAGGCGGTCGACAAGTTCGAGTATCGCCGCGGCTACAAGTTCTCGACCTACGCCACGTGGTGGATCCGGCAGGCGATCACGCGCTCGATCGCCGACCAGGCCCGTACCATCCGCATCCCCGTGCACATGATCGAGACGATCAACAAGATCGTGCGCACGTCCCGCCAGATGCTCAACGAGATCGGCCGCGAGCCGACCCCGGAAGAGCTCGCCGAGAAGCTCGGCATGCCGCTCGAGAAGGTCCGCAAGGTCCTCAAGATCGCCAAGGAGCCGCTGTCGCTGGAGACGCCCGTCGGTGACGAGGAGGATTCACACCTCGGCGATTTCATCGAGGACAAGAACGCGATCCTCCCGATCGACGCCGCGATCCAGTCGAACCTGCGCGAGACCACCACGCGCGTGCTGGCCTCGCTCACCCCGCGCGAAGAACGCGTCCTGCGCATGCGCTTCGGCATCGGCATGAACACCGACCACACGCTGGAAGAAGTCGGCCAGCAGTTCAGCGTGACGCGCGAACGCATCCGCCAGATCGAAGCGAAGGCGCTGCGGAAGCTGAAGCATCCGTCGAGGTCGCGGAAGCTGCGGTCGTTCCTGGATAACTGATCGTAGACAGCGATCCAAAGCAAAACGGCGGGTATTGGCCCGCCGTTTTTTGTTCGTCATTGCGAGCGCAGCGAAGCAATCCAGAGTCTTTTCGCAGAGGGATTTCTGGATTGCATCGCTGCGCTCGCAATGACTGAAGAAGCTGATATCCTACTTCTTCTTCGCCCCGACCCGCTCGAGCCGCTTGATTTCCAGCGCCGGGCGGCCGCTCTTTTCGGCGATCTCGCGGTCCTGCTCCATGATGAAGCCGCGCGCGGGTTCGTCGCCGTCGAGGCCGCCGAGCAGCTCGGCGGGCACGCGGCGGTTGGAGCGTTGGGAATCGTCTTCATAGACGACGTTGAAGAAGGCGAATTCGCCTTTGGGGTTGGTTCCGGGTTTCTTGGCCATGGGCGGCTTGTCCTCGATCACGGCGCCGCAGTCAAATGAGTTTGGCGCAGATCTGCCTCTGCCGTGACCGAAGGCGGCAGGGCTTGACGCGGCTGTGGGAGGAATTCTGTTGCGGGGGCTGAGGCCTGTTGCGCTCCGCTGGGGCCGTTGGAGCAGACCTCGTCTCAATAAACGGCGGGCCGAAGCCCGCCGTTTATCTCTCCAGCGTCGCCCGGGGCTGGCAGGACGACAACCTAAAATAGAATGCTATAGAAGGCGCCCAGCGATGGCAAGGTAAATCGTGGTGGCGTTGATGTCGCAGCGAACGCATTCGATATGCGTCGGTCGCGACGTGTGATGCAGCATGAAGCAATCGTTTCGGCTGCCGAACCACATTGTTCATCTGTCGTGCGCTTGCAATGCAGCGAGAGCGAGCCACTCTGCAATAAAGCGCGTCAGCCTGCACGTCTTCCCGCTTGCGTGCAGATACGATCCGCGCTGTGCAAGCGAGTTCCATCGTCGCGACGCGCTTCTCAATGCGTGCGCGCGCGCCGCGCCGCTTCCTGGACGGCGAGACGAGATCCGTGTCCGCCGCCCTTGCTGCTCTCCTCCTTGCGCCCCTGCGCCATGATCGCGCTGCCCATTGCCGCCGAGCCGAAGGTGATGAGGAAGGAGGCGAGCAGCAGGAAGAGTGCAACGCCGGGCGCGCGGTCGGCGAAGATCAGCTCGCGCAGATGCCCGGGATTGAGCCAGAGCAGACCGCCGACCAGCAGCGCGGCGGCACAGGCGCCGATCGCGAGATTGATGGCGAGCAGGCGGAACAGCGGGATGCGCAGGAGGGAGCGGATGGGTCGAGCAGGCGGCTGGTGGTCGGGCATCGCTGATTGCTTCATGCTGGCTTTGATGCAGTGACTGACGGTTGCTCAGGCATCGGTATTCTAGCGCCAACGCTCTCCCTCGTCATTCCACGGCGCGACGAAGTCGCGAGCCCGGAATGACGAGCAGTGGTCCTGGCGATGCCATCCGCCTCACGCCGCCGGCGCCACCCGGTCGGCGGCGGCGCGCTCCTGCGCCGCGTGCTGGCGTTCCATCAAGGTCTGCCACAGCGTCGCGATGCTTTCTTGCGTCTGCGGCGCGATCAGGCAGTGGCCCTCATTGTCGAAACCGCAGAACCGCACCGACGGGTCCGTCTTCACCTCGGTCAACGCCTTGTTGATCATCTCTAGGCACGTCATGACCTGGCCGACGTCCTGCAGGCGCGCGTGATGCAGGATGTCCATCAGGCGGAACGTCATCACCGGTGGACGGCCGAAGCCGATGCCGGGGCGGCCGAGCTCGAACAGAACGTTCACCGCGGGAAGCACGCCGCGGATGTGCTCGAGCACGCCGGCCATGTCCTCCACGCTGCAGGCGACGAGATGAGCCGCGTGCGCCGGCGCGGCCTCCGGTGTCCGCGGCGCAAGCCCGAGTGTGGCGATCACCTCCTGCTCGATCCATTGCCGCACCGGGGCGGGGGCATTGCGGATCTGCTCGGCCGTCAAGGTAATTCCGGTCATGTGCGGTTCTCCTGTTGGCCTCAATCTAGAAAGCACGGCGTGAGACAGTTTGATGCGGATCAAGCCTGCCGCTTTGACGCTCGCACCGTTCCCGGGCATGATCGCATGCTGCTTCGCGCAAGGATTTTTCTGGGGGATTGCTCCACATGCTGAGACCGCTTCTCGCCGCCGCGCTCGTCGTTTGTCTGGCCGGCGGGACGGCGCAGGCCGCACGCTGCGGCGGCGACTTCAACGCCTTCGTCGCCAGCATGGCGCAGGAGGCGCAGGCCGCCGGCGTCTCGGCGAGCGTGACCAATGCGGCGCTCAGCGGCGTGACCCAGGACGCCGACGTGCTCGCCTTCGACCGGCGCCAGCGCTACACCTTCAAGAAGAGCTTCGAGCAGTACGTCTCGACCCGTGTCGGCCCCGGCCGCATCAATGGCGGGCGCGCGATGCTGCAGCGTCACGCCGCGCTGCTGTCGCGGATCGAGCAGCAGTTCGGCGTGCCCCGCCATATCCTGGTCGCGATCTGGGGGCTGGAGAGCGATTTCGGCAAGGGCGACACCGGCAAGATGCCGGTGATCCGCACGCTGGCGACGCTCGCGCATGATTGCCGCCGCACCGATCTGTTCCAGGGCGAGCTGCTCGCGGCGCTCAAGATCGTGCAGCGCGGCGACCTGCAGCTGCGCGACCTCATCGGCGCCTATGCCGGCGAGATCGGCCAGACCCAGTTCCTGCCGTCGTCCTACATCAAATACGGCGTCGATTTCGACGGCGACGGCCATGTCGACCTCCGCCGCAGCATCCCCGACGTGCTCGCCTCGACCGCGAACCTCTTGCACACCAGCGGCTTCAAGATGGGCCAGCCCTATGGCGAAGGCACGCCGAATTTCGAGGCCATGCGGGAGTGGAACAGGGCGGTGATCTACCGCAAGACGATCGGGTATTTCGCGGACCGGCTGGCGGGGCAGTGAGGATCCAGATACTCGGTGTCGCCGGCTTTGACCGGGCGATCCAGTACGCCGAGACGGTTGTTGTTGACTCGATAAGCTGCGGCGTGCTGGATTCCCCGCTTTCGCGGGGAATGACAGCGGGGTTGCCATTGCGACGCTGACTACTTCCCCGTCACCTTCGCCATCTTCTCCAGCTTCCTTTGCAATGGCGCCCAATACGTTCCCGGGCGGAACCGCTGCAACAGGTCCATGAAGCGGGCGTCGTTGCCGATCAGGATGCGCGGCTCGTTCTTCTCGATGCCCCTGATGATGCGCAGCGCCGCGTCCTTCGGCGTGGTTTTCGCCGCGTTCTCGAACCGATCGATCGATTGCGCGCGGCGGGCATTGTCGGTGACGCCGACCCCGGTGCGCGCGTTGCGCGCGATCGCGGTGGCGACGCCGCCGGGATGGACCACCGACAGTTTCACCGGGCTTGCTGCCATCGCCAGCTCGTGCCGCACGCTCTCGGAAAAGCCGCGCACCGCGAACTTCGCCGCCGCATAGGCCGATTGTCCCGGCGGCGCGATGATGCCGAAGATCGAGGAGAGGTTGACGATGTGCGCCTCTGCCAGCGTCTTCAGATGCGGCAGGAAGGCGCGCGTGCCGTGCACCACGCCCCAGAAATTGATGTCGAACAGCCAATCCATCTGCGCCTGGTCGATCTCATCGAACGAGCCCATGAGCGCCACGCCGGCATTGTTGACGACGATGCCGAGGGCAGGATGCGCAGCGATCGCCTCGCTCGCGAATTGCGCGACGTCGGCGGGCTCGCCGACATCGACGCGATGCACGCTGACCTTGCGCGCTCCTCCGATCTCGGCCGCGAGCGCCTTCAGTCCCGCCTCGTCGCGATCGGCCAGAGCGAGATCGCAGCCGCGCTGCGCCAGCTCGATGGCCAGCGCCCGGCCGATGCCGCTCGCAGCTCCCGTGATGGCGGCGGCGCCGCGAATCGCAGTCATGAATTCCCCGGTCAAGCTCCCGATACCGGAACTATGGCTGACATTTTTGCAGAATGGAACCGAACCGTATCCGGCCTGGCTCCTTAACGTACGTTACTTGAATGGACACATGCAGGCATTGGGAGCCGCCAATGGGACAATCGACGCCATTCACCGCAACGGCACTCATCGTGGAAGACGACCCTATGCAGAGAGAGATGCTGAGCCTCCTGCTCGAAGAAAGCGGTTATCAGGTCATCCAGTGCGAGAGCGCCGAAGCGGCCGAACGTGTGCTCGAGAAAAACGCAGGCGCGCTGTGCCTGATGATGACCGACGTCCAGCTTGCCGGCCGCATGAACGGCGTCGAGCTTGCGCACATTGCCAAGCACCGCAATCCGGAGCTCGACGTCGTCGTCACCTCCGGCCGTCCCTTGAAGCAGCCCTTGCCCGACGGCGCCAAGTTCTGGGCCAAGCCCTGGGCGCCGCTCGACGTGCTGCGCGAGGCCGAGATCGCCCAGCTGTCCTGACGGCTACCCACGGGCAGGCTTTCTCGCCGCGAGCCGCGATGATAGGGTCCGCCCATGACCCTGTCCTTCCTGCTCACCTCGCTCATCGTCGTCGCATCGCCGGGCACCGGCGTGCTGTACACGCTGGCCGCGGCGCTGACCCGCGGCTCGCGGGCCAGCGTAGCGGCCGCCTTCGGCTGCACGCTCGGCATCGTGCCGCACATGGTGGCGGCGATGCTCGGCCTTGCCGCCGTGCTCCACACCAGCGCGCTCGCCTTCGCCGTGCTGAAATGGTGCGGCGTCGCCTATCTGCTCTACATGTCCTGGCAAGCGCTGCGCGAGACGGGGACGCTCGCGGTTGGCGGTGAGATCAAGGAGCGGTCGAGCGGCCGTGTCATCGTCACCGGCTTTTTGATCAACATCCTCAATCCGAAGCTGTCGATCTTCTTCCTCGCCTTCCTGCCGCAGTTCATCGCGGCGGACGAGGCCCATGTGCTGGCGCGGATGCTGGAGTTGAGCGGCGCCTTCATGGCCATGACCCTCGCGGTGTTCGTCGTCTACGGCCTCTGCGCCGCCTCGGTGCGCGAGCGCGTCATCTCCCGTCCGCGCGTCATGGCCTGGCTACGGCGGAGTTTCGCGGCAGGATTTGCCGCGCTCGGCGCCAAGCTCGCGTTTTCGGAGAGATAGGCCTTCCTTCACCGCTCGAAAGGTCGTCATGCCGGGACAAGCCCGGCATGACGCTGTCGGAGCGCGGGCACCTCGAACACTTACCCAATAAAAAAGCGGGCCTTGCGCCCGCCATCTTCGACCCGATCGATGCTGCCCGACGCCCGGGCGGAGCGAGACTCCACCCGGGCAAAGAAACAGAAGCCTGCTACTTCTTCTTCGCTGCCTTCTTGGCCTTCTTCGCCTTCTTCTTCACCGCCTTCTTCGCTTTCTTAGCCATAGTATCCTCTTAGGGGTTAATGGTGGAACGCGACACGAGGGATGCTCGGCGGAGGGCCAGCCTCGCAACATCCTCGACGACAAACTCAGCAGATTCGGAGCCGGCTGCCCCGCGCTGTCATATCTCCGTCATCGCGTTATCCACAGCTCAGATGCATTTTCGGGTGATTTTTGTCCGCGAATCCGCCTCGCAGCGCTCCCGCAGCGTGGCCCGCTCCTCCGCAGCAGGGCTTGCTTAACGATGCCTGAATCCGTTCGCGGGATTCATCAATCCCCAACCAATGCCCGAGTTTGTGCGATTGCGGTGAGACTCCATTAAGCGCGTCGCGCGCATGATCGTCCGCAAGAAAACGGGGGCGGGTATGTACGGGCAGTTGCCAAACGAAGAGGGCGGGAGCATGCGCGTCCCGCAGTCGCCATGCTGAGCGTGCCGACACTCTGGATCGTCATCGTCATCAACTTCCTGGCGCTGGGCCTGATCTGGGCCTATGTGGCGCGCGCCTATCCCAAATTCGAGGCGGCGCGGTACTGGACGGCCGCGGCGGTGTTGGCTGCAGCAGGCGCGGGCATCTCAATGCTGCGCGACGTGATGGATCCGCGCTTTCCGCTGATCGGCGGCGGCGGCCTGATGATCTTTTCGTCGTGGCTCGCCTGCATGGGCGTGATCCGCTTCTATCACCGGCCGGTGTCCTGGCCGGCGGCGATTGCCCATTCGCTGCTCTGTAGCGCCGGTCTCGCGTTCTTCCTGGTGGTCGTCGACAACATGCCGATGCGGGTCGTGATCTACTCGCTGGCACAATCGACGCCGATCGTGCTCACGCTGCCTCTGCTCCTCCGTCAGCAGAATGGCCGGGAAAACCCCGGCGCTCGCCTCGCCGCGATCGTTGGATTTCTGCTCCTGTCCGTTCATGTGATCCGCTCCAGTGCGGCGCTGCTGGGCTATGGCGGCGCCATCACCGAGATCAACTTCAACGGTTTGCAGGCCGTGATGATCCTGCTCCTGGTGTTCCTGGCCATGGGCTGGAATTTCGCCTGTCTGCTGATGGCGATCGAGCGGCTTCGCAACGAGGTTGCGGATCTTGCGCTGCTCGACGATCTCACCGGCGTTGCCAACCGGCGGCATCTGCTGCAGCGCCTGACCGAGGAATGCGCCCGCTCGGAGCGAAGCGGCGCGCCGTTCTCGCTGCTGCTGATCGATATCGACGGCTTCAAGGCCATCAACGACACCCATGGCCATGCCGCGGGCGACGCCTGCCTGAAACACTTCAGCCTGATGGCGCAGACGCGCCTCCGGCCCGGCGACATGCTCGCCCGGACCGGCGGCGACGAGTTCTGCATCGTGCTGCCGTCCTCCTCCCTGCGCGAGGCCGCCGCGATCGCCCGCCGCGTGCTCGAGGTCTGCCGTCAGGATGCCTCCAGCTGTGGCGGCAGCGACATTCCGATCGCGATCTCGATCGGGGTCGCGCAGTGGGATCGCGGCATCGGGCAATTCCCGGACCGTCTGATGGCCCATGCCGACCACGCCCTCTATGCCGCCAAGAAGAACGGCAAGAACGATTTCGCGGTCTATGATCCCGCCCCGCCGCTTTCGCCAGACCAGGTCGAGGCGCTGAGGAAATTCGCGTAAAGCCTGGCAAATCGCGACGCGATCAGGATGAATCGTGGTCGCGCTTCAGGTTGTTGTTTGAGCATGACCTCTTCGGAAAGCCGCTGCACACTTTGCCGGATCATGCTGTAGGCTTGGGTCGCATTGGACCTCGCATGATGATGTTTCGCCTTCCCGCGGCCGTTTTGGCCGCTCTCCTTCTGATCGCCCCCGCCGCCGCCACGGATGCCGAGCTCGCAAGGCTCGCGCGTGCCTCCGGCACGCCCGACATTCCCGGCCTGAAGATCGTCTGGCTGGCGCCATGGGGCGACGTCCGCAACGCAAGACCCTGGCGCAACATCATCGTGCACCAGACCGAGGGACCTGCGGGCTCGGCGCGCGGCGGCGCGCAAGCGCAGGCGAAGAACCCGACACGGCGCGGCGTCACGGTCTGGGTCGAGACCGACGGCACGGTCTATTGGGCGGTGGACGAGAACCTGGTGCCGACCCATGGCGACGGCGCCAACCGCAACGACAACAAGTACATCGACAACAGGTCGACCTACCGCCAGGTCGTGCGCGACAACTCGATCGGCGTCGAGTTCGCCGGCAACTTTCCCGACGTCGCGACGGGTCCGACCGAAGCGCAGGTCGCGGCGTGGAAGATCCTCGTGAAGGTGCTGCGCGCCCGCTACGACATCCCGCTCGATCGCGTCTACGCGCACAACTGGATCGACTACAAGGACGCCCGCTATTGCGAAGGCTGCTGGCTCGCGACGCTGGCACGGGTTTGGGGGGAGTGAGACGGCGTCATTCCGATGCATGACGCCGAAGCCTGGCGTTGCGCTTTGAGGCTCATCCCTCGAGCGGGCGTCAAGCAAGCAAGAAAAAAGCCGGCGTTGCCGCCGGCTTTTCGTCTCGATCGATCCGCCAATCTCTTGCGCCGAACCGGCCCCGCTTAATGCGCGGCTTCCAGCGCGGCCTGTTCCTGCCTTGCGATCGTGCCCTTGACCGCGGACTGCACCTTCTCGAAGGCGCGGACCTCGATCTGGCGGACGCGCTCGCGCGACACGCCGAACTCGGCGGCAAGGTCTTCCAGCGTCATCGGCTCATCGGCGAGGCGGCGGGCCTCGAAGATGCGGCGTTCGCGCGGGTTGAGCACGCCCATGGCGCCATTCAGCGCATCACGGCGGTGATCGTATTCCTCGTGCTCCGCCATCATGGCTTCCTGGTTGGGCGTGTTGTCGACCAGCCAGTCCTGCCATTCGCCGGCTTCGCCGTCGTCGCGGATCGGAGCGTTGAGCGAGGCGTCACCGCCGAGGCGGCGGTTCATGTCGATCACGTCCTGAACCGTCACGCCGAGGCGCTTGGCAATGGTCGCGACCTGGTCGGGGCGGAGATCGCCTTCGTCCAGCGCGTTGATCTTGCTCTTCGCCTTGCGCAGGTTGAAGAACAGCTTCTTCTGGTTCGCGGTGGTGCCCATCTTCACGAGCGACCAGGAACGCAGGATGTACTCTTGAATCGACGCCTTGATCCACCACATGGCGTAGGTGGCGAGACGGAACCCCTTCTCGGGTTCGAAACGCTTCACCGCCTGCATCAGGCCGACATTGCCTTCCGAGACGACCTCGGATATCGGCAGGCCGTAGCCGCGATAGCCCATGGCGATCTTGGCCACGAGACGGAGGTGGCTGGTGACGAGTTGATGTGCCGCGTCGCGATCGTCATGCTCGCGCCAACGCTTGGCGAGCATGTATTCCTGCTGGGGTTCCAGCATCGGAAACTTGCGGATCTCGGCGAGGTAGCGAGATAGGCCGGATTCCCCATTAAGGACCGGCAAAGAAGCGGTACGGGCCATAGTGCGCCCTCCAAAAAGGTTCAGGCCCCCGACAGCGGCGGGCCAGGCAGACGACCGCTGTGTTAAAGCCAGCCGTAGCTGCGATGTTCCGCGTTGGTCATTTCAACGCAGGCGCAATATACCCCATCGGGGGTCGAAAAGGGAAGGATTGCTGACGTCACGTCCCCGTGTGGCAGCTATAACTTTTTGTAATGTAAAGGCTTTCTGAAGCGGCCTGCGTCATAGCGCCGCTTTGAGGGCGCGCTCGAGGAGAAGCAAATCCTCCGGCAGCGGCGCCTCCCAGTGGAGAAGTTCTCCCGTCCTCGGGTGCTCCAACACTAGCAGGTAAGCATGTAGGGCCTGCCGCCCCAGCGCCGCCAAAGCGGCCTGCGCCTCGGGGCCGAGCTGGTTGGCCTTGGTCTTGAAATGCGGGCCATAGACGGCATCCCCCATCAGCGGGTGGCCGATATGGGCAAGATGCACGCGGATCTGATGGGTGCGTCCGGTCTCGAGCTCGCAGGCAAGCAAGGCGGCGACCGGCCGACCGTCACGCCCCGCAAAACTCTCCAGGATCTCCCAATGCGTCACCGCCTCGCGGCCGCCCTGGCGCACCGCCATCTTCTCGCGGGCATGCGGATGGCGGTCGATCGGCGCATCGACGGTGCCGCGATGCCGGCCGGGCAAGCCCCAGGCGAACGCCATGTAGCCGCGCCGCATCGCGCCGGTGCGGCCGTGGTCGGCGAATTGGGCGGTCAGCGAGGCGTGGGCGAGGTCGTTCTTGGCCACCACCATCAGCCCCGTCGTGTCCTTGTCGAGCCGGTGCACGATGCCCGGCCGGCGCACCCCGCCGATGCCCGACAGCGAAGCGCCGCAATGGGCGATCAGCGCGTTCACCAGGGTGCCGGTCTCGTGGCCGGCCGCGGGATGCACGACCAGCCCCTTCGGCTTGTTGAGGACGACGATGTCCTCGTCCTCGAACACGATGTCGAGCGCGATATCCTCCCCCTTGGGCTCGGCGGGGGCCGCCTCCGGCACGTCGATTGTGATCGTATCGCCGGGATTGACGTGATAAGCGGGGTCGCGGACCGCGGAGGCCTTCAGGTGCACTGCGCCCGCCAGGATCAGGGCTTTCAGCCTCGATCGCGACAGGTCGGTGAGGCGCGCCGCCAGCACGCGGTCGAGCCGGGCCGAGCCCTCGTCGCCGGCGACCACGACCTCCAACCTTTGCGCAGAGCCAAGACTCTTAGGGCCGAGACTTTCCATGACGACGTCTGATACCGCTGTTCCCGAACCGACCCCCGAGCAGGCCGCGCTGTTCGCGCGGGTGCGGCGGATGATGCTGATCGCGGGGTTGACCACGGCGCTGGCGTTCTGCGCCGTGCTGATCGCGGTGGGCTACCGCCTTTTCAAGTCCGAGGGAAGGGCGCCCGAACCGGTGGGCGACGTCACCGCCACCCTGCCGAAGGGCGCCAGGATCGTCTCGACCGGCGTCGCAGGCGACCGCCTCGTGGTCACGCTGGACGTCGGCGGGGTCACCGAGATCCGCACTTTCGACGCCCACACCCTCAAGCCGGCCGGAAAGCTGAAATTTGCCAACGAGCCGTAAAAGGCCCGTCGGGGTCCTTGCGGCGGACAAATTTCGAGGTTATTGGCTAGCCCTCACGCTCCCTTCGTCTAGCGGTTAGGACGCGGCCCTCTCAAGGCTGAAACAGGGGTTCGATTCCCCTAGGGAGCGCCAGCAAACTCAGGTACTTAGGTAGCCATCGGCCTCGTTCGTTGAATAATGGTTGAATAAGACGCTGGTGAACAGCGGCGAACGCTTGGGGAATTTGCCGCCGACATCAGCAGACCATTCTCGGCGCGATGCCTCACTGTGGCTGGCGCATTCGCGAAAATTTCCTCGTCGCCCTTGGTGTCCGGAAATATTCAAACCATCGCTGTCGTGCGCTGTCGTGCGCGAGCGCGCTCGGGTGCTCGCATTGACGTTGCTCGTTGCACAATCAACTCTTGTCCTGTCGAGCCTTGTGCGAATTGGAGAGCTACGTGAGATACAATCGACGAGAGAAAACTGGCGGTCAACAGTCACAAGTCAGTCTATTCGCTCCGAAAGCCGCAGAATCGAGCACGATGCCATTCGCCCAGCGGCTCACCTGCACGATTGACGATGCATGCGAAGTGACCGGCTTGGGACGTACGAAGCTTTATGAGTTGATAGGAGCTGGGCGTATCGTCACGACAACGATCGGACGTCGGCGACTAGTACTGGTGCGCTCACTTCTGGCGCTCCTTGACGCCAACATGTCGAACTAGTGGACGTGCGACTTAAGGAAACAACCTCAGCTAGGCTGAACTCGGTCCATTCCGCCTGTCGCAACTCGCCAGATCGCACAAAGACCAGCGGAGGCAGTTTCAGCGCATAAGCGATTGCACAAGAGTCGAGTTCATAAGGCATCATGACGTATTTGTGCGCTGGGTGGATGTAACGATCGCGAGAAGGAGGGTATGCGTGAAATCTGCACTCTTCTTGTGTCATGCCTCGACCGAATCCTGGGCACTGCAAACCCAAAAAGAACAGAAGAAAATAACATGACCGCAATCATACTGACCCGCGTCGATGAGTGCAGGCATATGGCGCGCTACTACAAGCTGGATATTAAGCCCACGCTGTTTGGCGAGTGCTCGCTTGTGAGAAGGTGGAGGCGCATTGGGCGTGCCGGCACTGTTCGGATCGAAACGTATTCGTCCCAAGGGCCGACATAGCTATGATTTCAAAATAGGCGCAAAGCAGAAGCGAGGCTATCGGTGAAACAGTCCGAAGTGAATTGGAGAGCCGGCATTTTCCATCCCCTACACTCCGGAACAATCGCCCAGGCTACCGGGCGGTGACCTGAGCATTTTGCTCGAACGTGATCCCAGTTAGGCCAATGTGTAGCCGATAGCCGCTGTGGGCAGCCACCATCACCATCACCAGCAGGGCTACCAGGGCCGCCAGTCGGTCTTTATTCAGTTTGCCCGGATCGTTTAAACCGTTCGGGGTCATAGTGTAGCTCTGCCTTTCCGGACATCACCTCTGGAACCAGCCGCAACGCGGCGTCGATTACCTGCGAGCGGTTCATGCCCAGCCGGCTGCACACCTCATCCAGTTGCTTGAGGCGTTCGTCCGAAAGTCGAACTGAAATCACGCGCTTGGTCATGTCCAAAACATACGGGCAATTCCTAAATGAAAGCTTAAGTATGTAATACGCCGTACGCGGACGGGACTTGCCGCCATCTGTTGCCGGGAGGACTCGGGTCACAGCTTTTTGCCCGCTCTGGCCGCAAAGCGGGTGGTCATCGCGGCTTCTTCGGCGCTATTGTGATTCGATGAGGTCGATCGCTAGCGAAGATTCAACGGTTTGTTGGGCTGTATCGCGGCATATTAGGGCCGCGCCCCTCCTGAGGATTTAGTCGTGCGAGATCGGGATGTCAGACAGGCTCTGCACCGAAAGGTGCTGAAAGAGCATCACGGCGACGCCGACACTTTGGTGCTCGACGAGTTGGGCCTGCGTCATGGCACCTGCCGGGTCGATATCGCCGTCGTAAATGGCTACCTGCACGGTTACGAGATCAAAAGCGATTCAGACACGCTGGAACGGCTTCCCGCCCAGATCGCCACTTATGGGCTCGTCCTGGACCGGGCGACGCTCGTTGTCGGCGAGCGCCATTTGGAGAAGGCGAAGCCGCTGATCCCGCAATGGTGGGGTATCAAGGTCGTGACGGCGGGACCGCGTGGCGGCATCAGCTTCGAGACTGCGCAGGCCTTTGCGCAGAACCCCACCATCGATCCGCTCGCCCTGGCCGAATTGCTCTGGCGACCGGAAGTCGTTGAAATCCTCCAGGAGCGCGGCGCACCGCCGGCTTTGCTCAGAAAACCGCGCGGCGTTCTCTACAAATACCTGGCCGAAACCGTCGACCTGCAGGAGCTTCGGCCGCTTATTCGGCAGCGACTGAAAGCGCGTGCGCGCTGGCGAGGTCATCGACCACCTTCGTCAGATGCCGGTTCGTCGACACCCACACCCACGTCGACAGATTTCCCGTCGTGACGGTGCCTGCCGCGCAGTCCGCGATATAGGCGTCGCCGGCCGAGAACGCGCGGCCACTGAAATAAGGCAGGGCAACCAGCGTCGCGCACATCTGCTGGTACTGGCCGAAGCCGTGGGTCCGTACCGGCGTCCCGCGGGCGACATGCCAGTGGTCGGTGATGGTGTAGCGCAGCTTCGCGAACGGCTTAATCATCCGCATGTCGAGCTCGACCAGGTCAGGGTGGGCGACGGCGTAGTCCCCGAAGGTCGGTATCCGCGTCTCGTGACCGATGGTTGCGATGAACGCGCGATAAGCCTGCCATTCATGGCGCGGCAGCAACTGGTACGGCGCGGCGATGTTCGCCACCGAGTTCGGGTAGGACGTGCCGGCGATGGTGACGGTGCGCCATTGGTTGAGCATGGGGACCCGGGCCATCAGCGTCTGCATGATCGTCACCATGATCGCGATCGGCACATAGGTCGGCGTGCCGAGATCGATCACCAGGTCGCATTCGCCATAGCCGTCCGCCATGGGGCGCAGCAGGTTCTCGATGTCGGCCTGGAGATTGTGCCGGTCGAAGTCGGGAAGGGACAGGCGCAGGCAGACGCCGCGCCGGTCCTGCCGGGAAACGGTGGCCACGGCCGCCAGGAATGCGGCGTCGTTTGCGAAACTGACGACCGGGATGGCCGCGCAGCCTTCGGCGCGGGCAGTCTCGAACAGAACCTCGACGCAGTGGCGTCCCCCAGCGCATCGGGTCGCCGCGGGCAGGTGCTTCAAGTCAACAAAGCAGGGCCGGGCCTGCCACTTGGATTTCAGGCGCTTGCCGAAGTCGCCCAGGTGGTCGTCTGCGCTCTCCTTGTTCCGCTGCGTCTCGAAGTCGAACCCGACCGGGGGGATTTCGAGGAGGGGGGTGATGCGGTCCTTGACCGGCCCCGCCAGGCGGCTGAGCGCCTGGTACTCTCCCATTTTCCATTTCAAAATTGGCACGTAATGGCGATGATTGAACACAAAGGCCTCCAGAATTGATTACAAAATGGCGTCACCACAATCAGGCTGGCATTTATGTAGACAATTTTGATGGAACTGTCAATCGGCTCCCCATTTTGTTGCGAAATTTTGACTGCGGTCCCAAAAAGCTCGCCATGAAGGGCCGGCCCACGATGGACGGTGCATCGCGGAATAGCTCGCATTTTCAACGGGCTAAATTGGGAAAAGAGGCCCGGAGCGGATGCTCGATCGGGCCTCTCTAAAAACTTGCGAGAGTATGCAAATGAGGACCCAAGCGGGCGTACGTCTAACCTCTAGCCTTTCGAGACATCCTGTCCCTGTAACGGCCGCTGGTTTCTCGATTGGGTCAAGCTGCGAACGGCTCCGTGCTCGAATAGCGGTCGATTATGAGCCAGCCAAGCTGGCCCCAGCGTCGACTTGGGGTAACGTCTCGCCATGAATTACAGCGAATACATTGTCTACATCGACGAAAGCGGCGATCACGGCCTCACCAACATCAACCCGGATCACCCGGTTTTCGCGCTCGCCTTTTGCGTGGTCGAAAAGGCCAAATACATCGAAAAGATCGTGCCGGCTTTCCAGCGGTTCAAATTCGACTTCTGGGGCCATGACAGCATAGTGCTGCACGGTCATGAAATCCGCAAGGCGACCGGCGATTTCAACATCCTGCTAAATCCTAACACGCGGGCATCGTTCATCGACCGGGTAACCCAGCTGATCGGCGACGCTGAATTCACACTCATTGCCGCGGTCATCGACAAGGCTAAGCACGTCAAGAAATACAGCGACCCGGCGGACCCCTACAGCATTGCCCTGGGCTTCTGCATGGAGCGCCTGCAGCGTTTCCTGATCGACAAGGGCCAGGCGAACGTCCAGACCCATTTGCAGGTCGAATGCCGTGGCAAGACCGAGGATGCGAAGCTGGAGCTGGAGTTTCGCAGGATCTGCGACGGTCAAAACGCCGTCGGCAAGATGCAGAACCTCGAAATCCGCTTCATGGACAAGAAGCACAACTCGACCGGCCTACAGTTGGCTGACCTTGTCGCACACCCCATTGGGCGCCACGTCATCAAGCCAGATCAGCCCAACCGGGCCTATGATGCCCTGAAGTCCAAATTTCGGGCGAGCCCTAACGGCAAGATCGAGGGCTACGGCTTGAAGATTTTCCCCTAGCCCAAAAAGCGAAGGGCCCCGGTGTTCACCGAGGCCCAGCGCCGATCGAGCATTCCCAATCCATTTGATCCCTAAATAGGACGTTTTGTCCTAAAAGTCAAGGTGTCCCCGAGACCCTTGCGTCTCCCCCGGGAGACCCCAAAATCTAGGCGGGGCGACTTTAAACACTTCCCCCCGGAAGACCGGCCCGCCCTCCAAAAAAGGATACGCATAATCACACGTCATTCCCATACGCCCATTGCAGCATTCCAATACGCATAGGGGGAGGGCTCCAGGGTCTCCCCGGCGAAGTTGCGCAACGGCGAAACACGCTCATATTGGCGGCAACACGTTGTTTCGGGAAAACACTATGTCGAACACAGTGCGGATTCCGACGAAGTCGCCCGGGTGTACCGATATGAAGTCGCCCGGGG
>NZ_LSIC01000192.1 GCF_001556045.1 Bradyrhizobium sp. CCH5-F6 | reverse complement strand
GCCTTGTCGGACTCGATCAGGGTCTCAAACCCATAACGATACTGGTCGACGTCGACGCCGCGAACCCGTTCGATGGTTTCCTGTACCGCCGCCATCTATCGCTCCGTCCGCGAATGAAATTTCCAGTCCGCCAACCTCGACCGCGTCATGAAGCCGCCTCAGGCCGGAATACAGGTGTCGGGCACCGGACAGACGGCCGCGCATTGCGGCGTGTCGAAACTCCCTTCGCACTCCGTGCACTTCTTGGGATCGATGACGTACATGTCGCGCTTGAGGCTGATCGCGGCATTCGGGCACTCGAACTCACATGCGCCGCAAACCGTGCATTGCGAGGCGACAATCTTGTAGGCCATGTGTTCCGACTCCTTGAGCAGACGATGTCGTCGGACATCTCTCTTCAAGCGTCGTGCCAATCGCTAAGAGTCGGAAATTCAACGGCTATTTCTGTGGAGCCGGTTGTCGTGGGCCCGACAGCATGTCGCATGTGCGACAGTCGCCATCAGAGTCGCTTGACTTCGATGCCGTGCTTCTTCAGCGCGTAGCCGATCTGCCGCGGCGTCAGGCCGAGCAGGCGCGCAGCCTTGGCCTGGACCCAGCCGGATTTTTCCATGGCGGCAATGACGCTGTCGCGGTCGGTCACGTTCCCGGCCAACGAGACCGGAACAACGCCAGACCCCGATGCCGCCGGCTCGACGGCTGTCGGAATTTCGCCCACGGCCCTCTCGCGCGGAGCGGCAGCCGGCAGGACGGAAAGCGGCACGATCGGCAACGATCGTTGTGTCGCGGCCTCTGAGCCGCCGTTCCACAACATCGCCGACAGACACTGGCTGTGACAACAAGCGAAATCGTTCCTGACGATCTCCGGGCCGGGTGCCAACGTCGCCGTACGCTGGACACAATTCTCGAGTTCGCGAACGTTGCCCGGGAAGCCGCAGCTCATCAGAACCTCGATCGCGTGGCGGTCGAAGCTCAGCGTTCGACCGTTCTCGGAATTGAAGTTCTTCAGAAACGCGTTGGCCAATAGCGGAATGTCGCTGCGCCTTTCGCGTAGCGGCGGCAGCATCATCGGCACCACGCTGATGCGATAATAGAGATCAGCCCGGAATTCATTGCGCGTCACCGCTTCTTCCAGATTGCGGTTGGTCGCGGCGATTACGCGAACGTCGACCTTGATGGTCTGGTTGCCGCCAACCCGCTCGAACTCCTGCTCCTGGAGAACCCGCAGCAGCTTGGCCTGGAAGGACGCAGAGATCTCGCCGATCTCGTCGAGAAACAGCGTGCCCTTGTCGGCGAGCTCGAATCTGCCCTTCCGCGAATTGAGCGCGCCGGTAAAGGCGCCCTTCTCGTGGCCAAACAGCTCGGACTCCAGCACCGACTCAGGCAGGGCCGCGCAATTGATCTTGATGAAAGGACGCTTGGCCCGCGGCGAGAGCTCGTGAATGGCCTTCGCGATCAGCTCCTTGCCGGTACCGGACTCGCCGCGCAGCAGGACCGTCGAGTTCGACTTAGCCACGACCGCGATCTTGTCGAGCAGCCCCCGCAGCGCGGGACTGTCGCCGATGATGCCGTCGACGTGAATCCGGCGGCGATCGCGCGCCGGCTTAAGCTCGGACAGCTCCTTCTGAAGGCGATAGCTTTCATGCATCAGACGCTCGCGGTCCTGCGCGACAACGCGATGCAGCTTGACGGTCTGACCAACCAGATTTGCGATCATGGTCAGAAGTCGAACGTCCGAATCCAGCCGGTACAGCGGACGCTCGTCCCAGACCCGGTCGATCGTAAGCGTGCCGACGACTTTGGCATCGATCCGGATCGGCACACCGATGAACGACACGCGCGTCGTCTCCGAGGCTCCGAGAGTCTCCACATCCGCCGAGCTGAACGCCGGATGGGTGGCGATGTTCTCCGCGACCAGCGGCATCGCGGTCGCGACGATCTGGTCGATCGCCTTCTGCGGCAAACGCCCGCGGTAGCGGTGATCGCTGCCTTCGCTCCAGCCCGCACCAACCGCAAGATCGGGGACTCCGTCATCGGATAGCAGCGCGACGATGCCGTGACGCATCTGGAGGAACGATTGCAGAAGATTGACGACGTTGGCGAGCGTCATCTCCAGCCGCGTCGGCGCGGTCAGTATCTTGGAAATCTCGAAAATGCCGGTCAACGCGATCTCGTTCAGCGGCACGATCGGCGCCGTATGATCAACCCCGTGTCCTTCAACCGAGGGAGCAGCATTCAGCATGACGGAATCTCCGTTGCTCGTTAGATCCTCCCGGCCGCATTCCTTTGAACTTGTCATATTCTTATTCATGTCGGGTCGAGAGTCGCGCTCAACTTGTCAGCATTGCTGCAAAAAGATTCCGTCGCACTTGCACGCTTTGTCATCCACTACCCGTAATTGGACGTCGGGATGTGCGGCACGCCCAGGATCGAAATCGCCGCATTGATCCAGCGCAAACGCGCAACGCTTTTTCCGTGACGGGCCGCGGCCCCTCTGATCACACGTGCTGCCCTCCGTTGATCGGTACTTCCGCACCTGTGACGTAGCTTGCCGCATCCGAGCACAGGAAGAAGATTACCTTCGCGACCTCATCGGGCGTACCGACCCGATGCAACGGGATGACCGGCGCAAGCCGGGCCTCGGTCTCCGGCGACAGGATGTCGGTCTTGATTTCGCCTGGCGCGATGGCGTTAACGCGAATTCCGAACGGCGCATAGTCGTGCGCCATCTCGCGGGTCAGGCACGCGAGCGCCGCCTTCGACGTCGCATACGCCGTGCCGGCAAACGGATGCACCCGGGAGCCGACGATCGAGGTGACGTTGACGATCGAGCCGGCGGCCCGCTTCAGCTCGTCGACAAGTCCCCGCGCGAACAGAATCGGCGCGAGCAGGTTGACGTGAAACACGCTCATCCAGGTCTCGACCGGTGTCGTCAGCGAGTTCAACCGGGTGCCGTCGGCTGCCTTGGGTGAAATGCCGGCATTGTTGATCAATGCATGCAGCGGCCCACCGTGGAGCCGCTCCTTGATCTCGGCAACCGCCCGCGGCAGGCTGCGATGGTCGCTCAATTCGACCTGCACATGGTTGTCCGTCCCTGAATCCCAGGGGCACCGATCGCCATCGAACGGCTGCCGGGAACAGGTGATGATCCGCCAGCCGGCCTCCGAAAACAGCTTTCCCGTCGCATGACCAATGCCCCGGGACGCGCCGGTCAGTACCAGCGTCTTCTGCTCGCCATGTTGCGCTCGCGACCTATCGCCGTGAAACGGACAAGCCGCAGCATCCGGCGCCGACGTGCCACTCTGTGCATCACCGCGGTCAAGCAGATCGAGTATCACGCAAAGCTCCTCCACCGCGCCCCGGTGGGGCCATACGATGACAACAGGAGCAACTTTGCAGGATTTGGGCCACAGGTCGCCAGTCAATCCTCGCTGTTTTCGCGGCCGAATGTCAGCTTCGCGACACATTGAAGGGTTTGCAACAGTCAGGCGTGGCCTTCCGGACCAGATGCAGCTGTCTCGGCAAGCTTCTTCTTCCTGATTGTTGACCAGCAGTTGAGATCTACTTTTCAATCATTCCAAATGGCCCGGCTCTTGCTCTTTCCGTTGCAAATGCGATTGCGCCTTGATGCATCTCTGCAACGTCGTTCAAAATGCCCCAACCGAACAACCACCGTCTCTTTGCCGTCATCCTCGGGACCAACGAGATCGCGTCTGCGATCGGCATCCAGCTCGTGCGCGCCGGGTATTGCACGGTGCTCTCGCACGATCCGGATCCGCCGGTGATCCGCCGCAAGATGGCTTTTCACGACGCCCTCTTTACCGACACCACTCAGCTCGAGGGCATCGTTGCCGAACGCGTGGACGATGGCGTGCAGGTCTACCAGGCCCTGCGCACGCCGGCTCGGGTGTTCGTCACCTGGCTCGGCTTGCTCGACCTGCTTCCAGTTCGCCAGATCGACCTCTTGATCGATGCGCGACTCCAGAAGCGCCGGATCACACCCGACCTCCGACAACTCGCCCGATTGACCATCGGACTTGGCCCCGGGTTCTCGTCGAACTTCAATTGCGATGTCGCGGTGGAGACCCGACCCGGCAAGATCGGGCTGGTCACCGGCACGCACTGGACCGACGCCGCCGACGGCGTTGCGAGCTCCCTTGGTGACGTCGGCGCGGAACGCTTTGCCTATTCTCTGCATGCCGGCCGCTGGCGCACCCCCGTCGAGATCGGCACGCGCGTGTACCGGGATCTCGTCCTCGGCCATCTCTCTGGCATTCCCGTGGTCGCCCCCCGGGACGGAATTCTGCGCGGAATCGCTCGCGATGGGAGCGAAGTGCCGGCCGGCGTCAAATTGCTGGAGATTGACCCGCGCGGGCGCGACGCCCAGTGGACCGGAACGGACGGCCGCGGGCGCGCCATTGCCGCCGCGACCACTGCCGCCGTCAGGCTCCACACCCGCCGACGCATCACACAGTGGAATCCGATATGATCGTCTGCTCCTGCAATGTCATCAGCGATCACGACATCAGGGATGTCGCATCGGCCGAAGGCGAGCTTTGCTCGGCTGCGCAGGTCTACGGCTGCCTCGGCTGCACCGTCCGGTGCGGGCTATGCTCCCACTCTGTGAAGCGGATTCTCGAGGAGCGGCCAGCCCGTCGCACACCACATTTGAGCGTATTGGAACCATAGCAATCCCGCCCGGTGAAACAGGACGTGGTCAGCTCGACTGCGAGAACGTTCTCTTGGCGCGGGTGCCTGCTGCATCGCGAAAGCGCTCGCGCCGCAACATTCAAAATGAGACTGCCGGTCAAACCGGACCAGGCGTAGATGCGTGCGCCGCATTCGACTTCGGTTAGCTTCCCTCCAAAGCCGCGGGCTTCGATAGCCACGGGGCATCGCGCGGTTCGGCGCGGCAACAAGACGACGACAAAGGGGAGGAGCAAATGTCGAAATGCAGCATGGGACTGCTCGCGTTGAGCAGCCTGTTTCTTTCGGGCGCGGCGATCGCTCAGGAGAAGATCAAGGTCGGCGTGACTGCAACGCTCGAAGGCACATACACCGTGCTCGGCGAGGACGGTATGCGCGGTCATCAGACGGCCCTCAACGTGCTCGGCAAGAAGGTCGGCGACAAGGAACTCGAGTTCATCGTCGCGTCGACCGACGCAACGCCGGACTCCGCCGTGCGCGCCGTGCGCAAGCTGATCGAGCAGGACAAGGTGCAGATCCTACTCTCGCCGCTCTCCGGCGACGAGGGCATCGCGGTGAAGAACTTTGCGAAAACCCATCCCGAGCTGACCTTCATCAACGCGGCGTCCGGCGCGCAGGAAACGACTTACGTTGATCCCGCCCCGAATTTCTTCCGCTACAACATGGACGGCGCGCAGTGGCAGGTCGGCCTCGGCAAATATGCCTATGAAGAGAAGAAGTATCGCAAGATCGCGACCGTCGGCGAGGACTATTCCTTCATTTACACCCAGGTGTTCGGCCTCGTGCTCGAATTCTGCGGCCTCGGCGGACAGGTCACCAACCGGCAATGGGTGCCGCTCGGCACCAAGGATTTCGCCTCGGTCATTGCCGCCCTGCCCGATGACGTTGATGCGATCTATCTCGGCCTCGGCGGCGCCGACGCCGTCAACTTCCTCAATCAGTATCAGCAGGCCGGCGGCAAGGCGCATCTGATGGGCGGGTCGATCATGATCGACCAGACCATCCTCTCGTCCAAGGGTAACGCCAAGAACGCGCTGGTCGGAACCATCGCGGCGAGCGGCCAGGCCGATACCTGGGAGGATCCAGGCTGGCAGAAGTTCGTGAAGGCCTATCAGGACGCTTTCCCGCCCAACAAACGTTTCCCAAGCCCGTCGCTGCTGGCCACCAACTACTATGATTCAACCATGGCGCTGATCCTCGCGCTCCGCCAGGTCAATGGCGACCTCTCCAACAACCAGGCAAAATTCAAGGAGGCGCTGGCCAAGATCGAGCTCGATGCGCCGAACGGCAAGATCAAGCTCGACTCCAACCGCCAGGCGATCGGCACCAACTTCGTTACCGAAGTGGTCGACGACGGCAAGGGCGCGCTGTTCAGCAAGGTCGTGAAGGTGATTCCGAACGTGAACCAGACGCTCGGCTACGATCCGGCGGTGTTCGCCAAGATCGGACTACCGAGCCGGACCGTGCCGGAATGTAAGAAGTACTGACGCATCATGCCGGCAACACGCAACCGGGGAGCGACTCGCTGACGCGGGCGCTCTCCGCTCTTGCAATCTCTTCCCGGTTGTTGAACGCTGGCTGAAAAGACAAGAACATTCGGGAGGGGAAGGCATGAGCCGCGCGCTCGCCGTCTTCCATGGCCGGTTCGGTCGGGCGACGGTTTATCAGTTGAACCGCCCTTTCAATATCCACGCCCATCGCGAAGGTCATCTGATCTTCCATGTCGGCGGGATGCCGGCATGCATCGATGTCTCCAACGGGCATTATGATCTCACCGAATCCTCCGTCGTCGCCGTCAATCCGTGGGAGCCGCATAACTTCCTCCCTTCCGATCTCGATGGCGGCGCCATCTTCTTCGTGCTGTACGTCAATGCCGAATGGTTTGCGCCCGATGGATCCGGCAACGACCGGCTGCGCTTCGGCCGTACCCAGTTCAAGCGGACTGCCGCGCTCGACAAGCACATCCGGCGGACCGCGGCCCTGGTATGCGGCGCACCATCGCTCTCCAGCCTCGATTCCGAGCTGCGGCGCCTGATCGACCTCTGCTACGATGAAAGCTGGCAACAGGCCGAGATCGCACGCGATGCGCGCGCCGGCGGCGCGGTGACCGACTTCCGCGTCCGCAAATGCATCCGGATGATGTCGGAAAGTCCGGGAGCCGAGATGGAGCTCGACACGATCGCGCGGGAATCCGGCCTGTCGCGACCGCATTTCTACCGTCTGTTCCGCACCCAGACCGGTGTCACGCCGAACCTCTATCTCAACACGCTGATCATGGAACAGGCACTCGAGGCGCTGGTGGCCAGCGAGGCGCCGATCGCCGATATCGGCTTCGATCTCGGCTTCTCCTCCCAGAGCGGGTTCACCCGTTTCTTCGCCGCCAATGTGGGCATGGCCCCGACCGATTATCGTCGCGCAGCCAAGGTTTTGCGCGCCTGACCGCTGAACGAAAAGATACTCACGATCAAACGTCGCCCTCGCCGCGCGGCTAGGATGTGGCCAACGCGATCCCGAGATGATCGCGACCGACGGGAGCGCACGTCCATGGCGAGGCCTGCAGCCGCTGCAAGGCTGTTCGACCTGCATTCAGTGAACCTTCGGCCCGTCGTTCGGACGAGCGGACGGCGCACATGAGTCGTTTTGTCGAACGCCATCCGGCTTGGACCCTGATCGCGATCATAGCCGTTGCGATCCTGCTCTGGCTGATCTTCGCAGTCTGGCCACCCGGCCTCGAAGAGACGATCGGCCGCAAGCGCGTCTTCCTCAACGCCGTCTTCAACGGCATCACGCTAGGAGGCCTCTACTTCCTCGTCGCCAGCGGTTTCACGCTGATCTTCGGCCTGATGCGCAACGTCAACCTTGCGCATGGCTCGCTCTATCTGTTTGGCGGCTATGTCGGCTACGCTATCAGCACCGCGACGGGCTCCTGGATCCTAAGCTTCATCGTCGCATTCATCCTGACCGCCCTGGTCGGTGTTCTGCTTCAGGTTCTCGTGTTCCGGCGGATGGAGGGACAGGATCTCAGGCAGACCATGGTGACGATCGGGCTTTCGATCGTCTTCGCCGACCTCATGCTGTGGGCCTGCGGCGGCAATTTCTATCAGATCCAGACGCCGAACTGGCTGATCGGGCCGGTGGAACTACCGCTGATCACCGCGATCAAATCCACCGGCGAGCCGGTCTATCTCAGATATCCCTCGGTGCGGCTCGTGATCTTCGCGGCGTCCGTGGTCATCGGCGTGGCGATGTGGCTCGCGCTCAACCGCACCCGGATCGGCATGATCATCCGCGCCGGCGTCGACGATCGCGATATCCTCGCTGCGACCGGCGTGCGCATCCAGCTCGTCTTCGTGCTGGTGTTCGCCTTCGGCGCAGGGCTTGCGGGCATCGCCGGCGTCGTCGGCGGCACCTTCCAGTCATTGTCGCCGGGCGAAGACATCCGCTTCCTGCTGGCCTCGCTCGTCGTCGTGATCGTCGGCGGCATGGGCTCGATCCCTGGTGCTGCGCTCGGCGCGCTCATCATCGGCCTCGCCGAGCAACTCGGCTCGGTCTACATCCCGACCTACGCCATCGTCGTGACCTTCCTGATCATGGTGCTGGTGCTGGCCATCCGGCCGCAAGGCCTATTGGCGAGGCGCTGAGATGTCGCTCGCCCATGATGCCCGCGTTGCCGTAAGCCCCGCCACGATGGCACAGCGCGCTGCACGGACATGGCCGGAGATCAATCACCCCGCGGCCTGGATCGTCGCCGTCCTTCTCCTGATCATGCCGTTGATCGCCAGCGGCTTCTTTCTGATTGAGATCTTCGCCTCCACCTTGATCCTCGGAACCATGGCGCTGAGCCTGATGTTCCTCGCCGGCTATGGCGGCATGGTCAGCCTGATGCAGCTCACCATCGCCGGCTTCTCGGCCTATATGGTCGCCGTGTTCGGCGTCAGCGGCAACGCCAATATCAGCCTGGGCTGGCCATGGTGGCTCGCGGTCCCGATGGCACTGGCACTCGCGACAGCCTTCGGCACGCTCGGCGGTGCGCTCGCGGTCCGCACCGAAGGCATCTACACCATCATGATCACGCTCGCGATCGGCGCGGCGTTCTACTATTTCACCAACCAGAACTGGGCGATCTTCAACGGCCATACCGGCATCAACACCGTCGCCACGCCGCACTTCTGGGGCGTGAACTGGCGGGCCGACATTCCCTTCTACTACGTCGTGCTCGGGGTCGCCGCGCTCTGCTATTTCGCGGTCGAATACATTGCGCGCGCGCCCTTCGGTCTCGCCCTTCAGGGTGTGCGCGACAATCCTCGGCGCATGGCCGCGCTCGGCTTCAACGTCAATGCGCATCGCATTGCCGCCTATGCGTTCGCATCCTTCGTCGCCGCGCTTGCCGGCGTACTCCAGGTCTGGAACTACCGCCAGATCTCACCAGGCTCGGTCAGCGTTGGCGCCTGCATCGATGTGCTGATCATTGCCGTCGTCGGCGGCATCACGCGACCGATTGGTCCCTTCATTGGCGCGCTGGTCTTCGTGCTGCTGCGCACCTTCGCGCTCGACTTCCTGGTAAGGCTCGGGCTCGACGGCAATCGCTTCCGCCTTCTGATCGGGCTCGGCTTCCTCGCCATCGTGTTCTGGTCCTCGGACGGTGTCATCGGGCTGTGGCAGCGCTGGCGTCAGCGCGGCGGCGCCCACCGTTCCGGCGGAGGGCACAGCCATGGATAGCATCGCCCGGCGCCTCTCCGCCGTCGGTGCCGGCGCCGCGCTGGAGCTGCGCGGCGTGACGCGCCTGTTCGGCGCGCTGGCCGCGCTGACCGATGTCACCATCACCGTACGTCCCGGCGAGCGGCGCGCCGTGCTTGGTTCCAACGGCGCCGGTAAGACCACGCTGTTCAACTGCATCACCGGCGACTTCCCGCCCACCTCCGGCACCATTCGCTTCTTCGGCGAGGACGTCACGCACTTCCCGCCCTATGAACGCATCCGCCGCGGGCTGCGCCGGACCTACCAGATCTCGGCGCTTTTCCCCGGCCTCACCGTGCAGGACAACGTCTACCTCGCTTGCCGCGGCGTCTCGCGGGGACGCTTCTCGTTCCTGCGTCCTGGTCGGAACGATGCCCTGATGCACGCAGCGGACAATCTCGTGCAGGCCGTGCATTTGGCCGCCGTGAAGGACCAGCGCGTGGCCGAGCTCGCGCACGGCCAGCAACGCCAGCTCGAGATCGCGCTCGCGCTTGCCGGCGCGCCGCGCTTCGTCCTGTTCGACGAGCCGGCCGCGGGCCTGTCCCCGACCGAGCGGCAGGAGCTGATCGAAATCCTGACCTCGCTGCCGGCGCATATCGGCTACATCATCATCGAGCACGACATGGACGTGGCGTTGCGCGTCGTCGAGAGCGTCACGATGATGCACAACGGCCGCATCTTCAAGGAAGGCCTGCCGCAGGAGATCCAGTCCGACCCTGAGGTTCAAGAGCTCTACCTCGGAGGCGGCCATGAATGAGGTCCGCCGCACCAGCGCCGCGCTCGAGGTCCGTGGCCTCGACGTCTATTATGGCCACTCACACGCACTGCAGGGCGTCGATCTCACGCTGGGGAGCGGCGTGTTCTCCGTTGTCGGCCGCAACGGCATGGGCAAGACCACCCTGTGCAAGGCGATCATGGGGCTGGTGCCCGTGAGCGGCGGGTCGATCCGCGTGCGCGGCGAGGACATCACGCGGCGGCCGCCGGCCCAGATCGCCCGGCTCGGCGTCGGTTACGTGCCACAGGGCCGCCGTCTCTGGCGCTCGCTCAGCGTCGATGAGCATTTGCGGCTGGCCGGCGGCCTGCGGCCCGGCGCCTGGACGGTCGATCGCATCTACGAGACCTTTCCGCGTTTGGCCGAGCGCAAGGATCACGGCGGCGGGCAACTCTCCGGCGGCGAGCAGCAGATGCTGGCGATCTCGCGCGCGCTGCTCACCAATCCGCAGCTCTTGATCATGGACGAGCCGACCGAGGGCCTGGCCCCCGTCATCGTGACGCAGGTCGAGGAGATGCTGCTGCGCTTGGGCGAGGACGGCGACATGTCCGTGCTCGTGATCGAGCAGAACATCGGGGTTGCGACCGCGGTCTCGCGCAACGTCGCGATCATGGTCAACGGCCGCATCAACCGCATCATCGATTCCGCGCGCCTCGCCGCCGACCGCGAGCTGCAGCAACGCCTGCTCGGCGTCGGGCTCCACGCCGAGCTCGAGGCTGATATCGACATCGCCCCGTCCGGCCCTGAAGCAAAACCGGCACCGGCACCGGCGCCACGCCGCGACGGGCCGGTCCGCATCTACATCTCCAACCCGACGCCTCCGACGCGATGGTCCCAACCCGTGCCGATCGCCCGCATCGAAGCCGCCGCCCGCACGGTCTCGACGCAGGTGACGCGGCTCGACGACACGATGCGCCGCCAGCGGGAGCCGTCAGCGGCGCAGACCGGAGGCCCCCCTGTCGTGCTGGTTGTCGGCACGCTCGACACCAAGAGTCTCGAACTGCGGTTCATTCGCGACATCATCGCGGCAAGCGGCCTGCGCACGCGTCTCGTCGATGTCTCGACGAGCGGCAAACATTCCACCTGCGATGTCTCCGCGCAGGAGATTGCGCTCAACCACGCCCGCGGCGGCGGGGCCGTGTTCGGTCCCGATCGCGGGGCCGCCGTGACGGCAATGGCCGATGCATTCGCCAACTGGCTGCGACGCCAGGGCAATATCGCCGGCGTGATCTCGGCCGGCGGCTCCGGCGCGGCGTCGCTGGTTGCGCCGGGCATGCGCGCCCTTCCCGTCGGCGTGCCCAAGCTGATCGTCTCCTCCGTCGCCTCCGGCGATGTCGGGCCCTATGTCGGCCCGGCCGACATCACGATGATGTACTCGGTCACGGATGTGCAGGGGCTGAATTCGATCTCGCGCGCGGTGCTGGCCAATGGCGCCAATGCGCTCGCCGGCATGGTCAAGGCACGGCTCGATGCACCCGCCGCAACGACCCGGGAGGCCGGCCTGCCTGCGATCGGCATCACCATGTTCGGCGTGACAACCCCGGCCGTGCAGAAGATCGCCGCCGGCCTCCAAGACGATTTCGAGTGCCTGGTCTTCCACGCCACCGGCGTCGGCGGCCGCTCGATGGAGAAGCTCGTCGAGTCCGGCCAGCTCGCCGGCGTCATCGACCTCACCACGACCGAGATCTGCGATCTCCTCATGGGCGGCGTGTTTCCCGCGACGGAAGACCGCTTCGGCGCGGTCATCCGCGGCCGCGTGCCCTATGTCGGCTCGGTCGGCGCGCTCGACATGGTCAATTTCGGCGCGCCCGAGTCCATTCCCGAACGCTACCGCGGCCGCAAATTCCACGTCCACAATCCGCAGGTGACGTTGATGCGGACCACGGCCGAAGAGAACGAGCGCATGGGCCGCTGGATCGGGGACCGGCTCAACCAGATGGATGGCCCGGTGCGCTTCCTCCTGCCCGAGGGCGGCGTTTCCGCGCTCGATGCGCGGGGACAGCCGTTCTGGGATCCGGACGCCGACGCCGCGCTGTTCCGCGCGCTGGAGCGCACCGTGCGGCAGACCGGCAACCGCCAGCTCATTCGCGTGCCCAAAAACATCAACGATCCCGAGTTCGCCGCCGCCATTGTCAGTGCGTTCCGGACCCTGTTCGGTCGCACCAGGGCGCGCCGAAGAGCAGCGAGGTGACCGATGGCAAGGTTTGAACGCGCAGCGCTCCTGAAGACCTTTCGCGACATGGCACGACGCGGCGAGCCAATCGTCGGCGGCGGCGCCGGCACCGGCCTGTCAGCCAAATGCGAGGAGGCCGGCGGCGTCGATCTGATCGTCATCTACAATTCCGGACGCTATCGGATGGCCGGGCGCGGCTCGCTCGCGGGCCTGATGGCTTACGGCGACGCCAATGCCATCGTGCTCGAAATGGCGAACGAAGTGCTGCCCGTGGTCACCAGGACGCCGGTCCTCGCGGGCGTCAACGGCACCGACCCGTTCCGCGACATGGACGTTTTCCTCGACCAGTTGAAGGCGCTCGGATTTGCCGGCGTCCAGAACTTCCCGACCGTCGGCCTGATCGACGGCACGTTCCGCGCCAACCTCGAAGAGACCGGGATGTCCTATGCGCTCGAGATCGACATGATCGCCAAGGCGCACGACAAGGACATGCTGACCACGCCCTACGTGTTCAGCGAGAAGGAAGCCGCCGCGATGGCGATCGCCGGCGCCGACATCATCGTCTGTCACATGGGGCTGACGACCGGCGGCACGATCGGTGCGCAGACGGCACCGAAGCTGAAGGATTGTCCGGCACAGATCGATACCTGGGCCTCCGCAGCGCTCAGCGTCAATCCGGACATTCTGGTGTTGGCCCATGGCGGTCCGATCGCGGATCCCGCCGACGCCGATTTCATCATGAAGAACACCCGCCATTGCCACGGCTTCTACGGTGCCTCCTCGATGGAGCGACTGCCGGTGGAGCGGGCGCTGACGGAACAGGTGCGTCAATTCAAGGCGATCGGCGCGCGGTAACGCCGAAGGTTCGAAGGAGGTAAAGATGTCAGGGATGCTGGTCGGTGAATTGATCCTCTGGCTGATCGTCGCGATCGTCGTGATCGTGGTTGGCGTCTACATCGTGAACTGGCTCTACCATCGTTCCTCCAAGGAGACCTCGTTCGTCCGGACCGGCTTCCTCGGCGAACGCGTGGTGATCAATGGCGGCGCCTTCGTGCTGCCTTTCATCCACGACTACACGCCGGTCAACATGAACGTGCTGCCGATGGGTGTCGTCCGCTCCAAACAGGATGCCGTGATCACCCGCGACCGCATGCGTGTCGACATCGAGGCCGACTTCTACGTCCGGGTGCAGCCGACCCGCGAAGCGGTCTCGATCGCCGCGGCGACCCTCGGCCGCCGCACCATGGCGCCGGAGCAACTTCATGCGCTGCTCGCCGGCAAGTTCATCTCCGCGATCCGCTCGGTCGCCTCGGAAATGACCATGGAGGAGATGCACGAGCGGCGCGGCGACTATGTCGCACGCGTCAAGACCGAAGCGGCGGAAGCCCTCGCCCAGAACGGTCTCGAGCTGGAATCGGTCGCGATCACCGATCTCGACCAGACCGACCTCGAGTTCTTCAACCCCTCGAACCGGTTCGACGCTGAAGGTCTGACCCGGCTGATGGAGGACATCGAGGCCAGGCGCAAGCTGCGCAACGACATCGAGCAGGACTCGATGATCAAGATCCGCACCCGCAATCTCGAAGCCGAGCGGCAGGCCCTGGAGATCGAGCGCGAGAGCGAGACGGCGCGCCTTGAGCAGGAGCGCGACATCGAGATGCGCCGCGCCCTTCAGCGCACGGAAGTCGCCCGCGAACGGGCGCTGCGCGAAACCGAGGCCGAGCAGGCGCAGATCTCCGCTCGCGAGGCCATCGAGCGCGCCCGCATCGCCAATGAGCAGGCGATCGCGGAGGCCCGCATCGCTTCCGAACGCGAGACCCGCCAGAAGGAGATCGAGAGGACCCGCACCATCGAGGAGAAGGAGCTGTTGGCGCGCGAGGAGATCGAGAAGACGAGGATCGCCAACCAGCGCTCGATCGACACCGCGCGCATCGCCTCCGAGCGCGAAGTCCGTCAACGAGAGATCGAGCGGATGCGCACGGTCGAGGAAGCCGAGATCGCCGCGCGCGAGGCGATCGAGAAAGCACGGATCCAGCAGGACCGCGTCGTCACGGACGCCCGCATCGCCAATGAGGAAGAGACGAGGCGCCGCGAGATCGAGCGCACGCGCACGGTGGACGAGGCCGAGATCGCTGCCCGCGAGGCCACCGAGAAGGCCCGCATCGCCCAGACGTTGATCGTCAATGTCGAACGCATCTCCTCGGACGAACGCACTCGCGCGCTGGAGATCCAGCAGGTGCGTACGATCCAAGAGGCCGAGATCGAGGCCCAGCGAGCGGTGGAAGCCGCCCGCATCGCCCGCGAGCGGACGCTCGCCGCCGAACGGATCGCCGCCGAGCAGAGCACGCGGAAACTCGAGATCGAACGCAACCAGGCACTCGACGTCGCCGGCATCACGGCGCGCGAGACCACGGAAGCGACGCGCATCGCCCAGGAGGAACGCGTGCGCTCGCTGGAGATCGCCCGCAACCGCGCCGTCGAGGAGGCCGACATCGCCTCGCGCGAGGCGATCGAGGCGGCGCGTATCGCCCAGGAGAAGGCGGTCGCGGCCGAGCGCATCCAGGCCGAGCGCGACACCCGCGCGCTTGAGATCGAGCGGACCGGCGTGCTGGAGGCGGCCGAGCTGAAGCGGCGCGATGCGATCGAGCGCCAGCGGATTGGTGTCGATCTCGCCCTCGAAGCCGAGCGGATCACCTCGTCCAGGACGCGCGAGGTGCTGAACATCGAGCAGAAGAAGGCGATCGAGATCGCCGACGAGGACCGCGTCATCGCGCTGTCAGCCAAGAAGTCGGAGCGGATCGACGCCGACCGCCAGGTCCGACAGGCCGAGATCGTCGCGCGCAAGGAGGTCGAGACCACCGACGTCTCGCGCGAGCAGG
Organism: Bradyrhizobium sp. CCH5-F6; assembly: GCF_001556045.1. Lineage (GTDB taxonomy): Bacteria > Pseudomonadota > Alphaproteobacteria > Rhizobiales > Xanthobacteraceae > Bradyrhizobium. The sequence continues at coordinate 4,594 of NZ_LSIC01000192.1, read as the reverse complement.
CGCTGGAAGCCGCCCGCATCGAACGCCGCCGCGCGATCGAGCAACTCGAGGTCGCGCGTGTGCAATCCCTGCAGGAAGCTGAGATCGCCTCCCGCGAGGAGGTCGAGCGCGCGCGCATCGCCTCGGACCGCGGCCTCGACGAAGCCCGGATCGGCCGCGAACGCGAGCTGCGCAAGCTCGAGGTCAACCGCGAGAGGGACGTCGAGACCGTCCTGATGGAGAAGGCCATCGCGATCCATCAGAAGTCGCTTGAAGAATCAGCCGCCAAGGCGATGGCCGAGGAGGCACGGATGCGAGCGACAGAAGCGACCGAGCGCGTGATCACCGCGCGCGAGAGCGAGATCGCCAAGCGCCGCAAGACGGTCGAGGTGCTTCTTGCCGAGAAGCAGGCGGAAGAGACCCGCATCGCCGCGGAGGCCGAGCGCGTGCGCGCGGCGGTCGAAGCCGAGGCGCAGCGGCTGCTCAACGAGGCCGAGAACGTGCTCACCGACCAGGCGCGCTACTCGCTGTTCCGCAGAAAGCTGCTCGACCGCATCGAGGGCATCGTGCGCGAAAGCGTCAAGCCGATGGAGAAGATCGAGGGCATCCGTATCCTCCAGGTCGACGGCCTCAACGGCAACGGCCACGGAAATGGTGGCCGCAGCGCCACCGACGAGGTGATCGACTCGGCGCTGCGCTATCGCGTCCAGGCGCCGCTGATCGACTCCATCCTGTCCGATATCGGCGTCGAGGGCGGCAGTCTCTCGAAAATGCCGGGCCTGATCCGCGAGGCCCGCGACATGCAGGGCATCAAGGAGTCCGCGCGCAAGAGCGGCGGCGGCGACAAGCCGGCTGCCTCTCCGCCCGCGGCCGAGGGCGGCGAACCGCCGGCCGAGCGCGGGCCGAGGAAGAAGAGCTGAGGTCGCGCCATGGCCCGCGTCTACGTCTCCACCGTCGTCAATGCCCGCAACGACCGCGTCTGGGCGCGCGTGCGCGATTTCAATGGCCTGCCGAACTGGCACCCGGCCATCGCCGAAAGCCGCATCGAAGGCGGCGAGCCCTCGGACAAGATCGGCTGTATCAGGGATTTTCGCCTGCGCAACGGCGACCGCATTCGCGAGAAGCTGCTCGGCCTCTCCGACTACGACATGTTCTGCACCTATTCGATCCTGGAATCCCCGATGGGCGTCGAGAACTACGTCGCGACCCTACGGCTGACGCCGGTCACCGACGGCGACCAGACCTTCATGGAATGGACCGCCGAGTTCGACTGCGCGCCGGAGCGCGAGACCGAGCTCGTCAACAATATCGGCGGCGGCGTGTTTCAGGGTGGCTTCGACGCCCTGAAACGCGTGTTCGGAGGTTAGCCGTGCCCCACATCGTCAAGAGCACGATCCTGAGTGCACCGACCGATGCGGTGTGGAGCGTGCTGCGCGACTTCAACGGACACGACCGGTGGCATCCGGCGGTGGCGACTTCCTCGATCGAACGCGCCCAGGCTTCCGACAAGATCGGTTGTGTCAGGCGCTTCAAGCTCAAGGACGGCTCGGAGCTGCGCGAGCAGCTGCTGGCGCTGTCCGACCTCGAACAGACGTTCAGTTACTGCCTGCTCGATACCCCCGTGCCGATGTTCAACTACGTCGCCCATGTCCGCCTGCTGCCGGTGACCGATGGCGACCGGACCTTCTGGCATTGGGAATCCCGCTTCACGACGAAGCCGGAGGACAGGGACCGCATCACTCACATGGTCGCGGAAGATATCTACCAGGCGGGGTTCGAGGCGATCCGCCGCCATCTGAAGGAGGCCGCCTAGCCATGGCCATAACCGTAAAGACCTTTGCCAGTGCCGGCGAAGCGGCCGGCGCACTGACCTCGGATCGCAGCGCACGCTATCTCGGCGGCGGCACGTTGGTGATGCGGGCGCTCAACGAGGGCGATGTTTCGATCTCGACCGTCGTCCGCGCCAACGACCAGGCGCTGACCCGGATCGATGCCTCCGGCCCTCGCATCACCTTGGGCGCCGGCGTCACCTTCGCGCGCGTCCTCGCCGAACGGGACCTCGCCTTCCTGCACGCACCCGCCCGTTCGATCGGAGGCCCCGCCGTACGCAACATGGGCACCGTCGGAGGCAATCTTTTCGCGCCGACCCCTTACGGCGATTTCACCGTGGCGCTGCTGGCGCTCGATGCCACGGTCGCCGTGCAAGGCGGCCTCAGCGCCCGCGACATCGCGATCGAGGAGTTCCTGCAATCGCGCGAACGGCAGTCCGGCGCGCTGGTGCTCTCGGTGTCGTGCACGCGGCCGGCGAGCGCGGAGGCCTTCCGTTATCGCAAGGTTGCCCGCATCAAGCCGAAGGGCGGATCGGTCATCACGCTGGCCGCCCATCTTCCGGTCAGCGGCGGACGCATTGCCGGCGCCCGCATTGCGCTGGGCTCCATGGCGCCGACCCAGATCCGCGCCCGGGCCGCGGAGCGCGCGCTCGAAGGACGCGCACTCGATGCCGCGAGCATCGCGGCTGCCGCGTCCGCAGCGACCGAAGGAACATCCCCATCCGACAATGCGCTAGGCAGCGCCTGGTATCGCCGGGAGATCGTCGGCGTGCACCTGCGCCGTCTCTTGTCCGGTCAGGAATAGGCAGGGACCGCCATGTCGAAGACCCCTCTACAGTTCCGCCACAACGGCCGCGACGTCGCCATCTTCGTCGACGGCGGCACCAACCTGCTGGTCGCCCTGCGCGAGCTGATCGGCGACATGACACCGAAATTCGGCTGCGGTCAGGGCGGCTGCGGCACGTGCAGCGTGCTGATCGACGGCGAGCTCCACCTCTCCTGCCTGACACTCGCCGAGACGGTCGCCGGCCGCTCCGTCGAGACGCTCGACGGCCTCAAGCAGGGACCGAACCTGCATCCGCTCCAGCGTGCCTTCGCCGACAATTTCGCCGCCCAGTGCGGATATTGCACGCCGGGCATGCTGATGGCCGCGAAAGCGCTGCTCGACCGCAGCCCCTCCCCGACCCGGGCCGACGTGATCGAGGCGATCTCCGGCAACATCTGCCGCTGCACCGGGTACGAGCCGATCATCAATGCCATCCTCGCCGCCGCCGGCGGCCGGGCCAGCGCCTGAGGTGCAACCATGCTGGAACTACGCAAGGACATCTTCGCCGACGAGCGCGACGATAATCTGAAGGAGATCGGCAAGGGCACGCAGCGCCAGGACATGCTCGGCCACATCACGGGCACGTCCAGCTATTTCAACGATCATAACCTCCAGGGCATGCTGCACCTGAAGGTCGTTCGCTCGACCCAGGCCCATGCAAGGCTGCGCCGCATCGACACCACGGACGCGGAGCGCTCAGCCGGCGTGCGCCGGATCATCCGCGGCACCGACGTGCCGGTCAACCTCAACACGCTGCTGAGCCTGATCAATTTCGGCAAGGACGACGAGCCGTCGCTCGCCGTCGACAAGGTCCGCTACAAGGGCGAACCGATCCTCGCCATCGTCGCCGACAGCGAGCGCGCGGCGTTCGAGGCCATCGCGAAAGTGCGGATCGACTACGAGCCGCTACCGACCGTGTTCGACGTCGAGGATGCGCTGAAGCCGGGCGCGCCCGTGGTCAACGAGACCTATCCGAAGAACGCCTTCATCTATCACGACGTCTACGATCACCAGCGATTGCGTTTCGGCGATGCCGATGCCGCGCTCGCGAGCGCCGATCACGTGCTGGAACAGCGCTACCAGATGTCGCCGATAGAGCACGCGCCGACCGAGACCAACGGCGCGATCGCCGCGCCCGACACCAACGGCCGCTACGTCGTCTACACCTCGACCCAGGCCTTGTTCTTCTCGGTCGACACCTGCGCCAAGATTTTGGACGTACCCTCCAACACGTTCCACTTCATCGGCGGCACCGTCGGCGGCGGTTTTGGCGGCAAGGTGGACACGTTGACCGAGCCGCTCGCCATCCTGGGGGCGATGCTGACCGGACGTCCCGTCCGCTACGTGTTCGGCCGCGAGGAGGAGATGCAGTACGGCCCGCCGCGCGGCGCCGAGCGCATCTACATCAAGGACGGCGTGATGCGCGACGGCCGCATCGTCGCGCGCAAGATTCGCGCCTATTTCGACAGCGGCGCCTATACCCGGCTGTCGAGCTATGCCGCCGTGAAATGCGCCGCGCATCTGCCGGGCCCCTACACCATCCCGAACGTCTATGGCGACGTCTACTGCGTCTTCACCAACCGCACGCCGGCGACCGCCATGCGCGGCTTCGGCGTCACGGCGATGGACTTCGCCATCGAATGCCAGATGGACAAGCTCGCAAACCTCGTCGGCATGGACCCGATGGAGTTCCGCATCCTCAATGCCTATCGCGACGGCGACATGAAGGCGCACCGGCGTGAGGCCAAGAACACGGCGCTGATCGAATGCGTCCAGGTCGCAGCCGAGAAGGCCAAATGGCCGATCCGCGACGAGTTCAGGCGGGCCTCCTCCCGCAAGGACGGCGGCGGCAACCGCGCCGCGATCCCGCCGACGCCGACGGATTCGCGCGCAAGGCCCACCGCGCCGGCGCAGCAACGTACGACCTATGATCGCGCCCCGGTAACTGCGACCCGGGAAC